>JALONQ010000017.1 GCA_025454835.1 Bacteroidota bacterium
GCGCGAGAAGTGGTTTAAGAGTCGGGCTGGACGGTTGTTCATCCGCCGGCTCATCGAGGGGAAACAGAAGTAATCTCAGCCGGAGAGGTGGCCGAGTGGCTGAAGGCACAGGTTTGCTAAACCTGCATAGGGGGTCAACTCCTATCGAGGGTTCGAATCCCTCCCTCTCCGCACGACTACGTCCCAACTGAGCTTCGATGGGACTTCGTCGCGCAGGCGCGTGATCTTCGGAGTGGCGCTTGAGACACGCATGAAGTGACGAGAGTTCTGACAGGCGACCCTGCGTCGCCTTTCTCATATACGCCGAATCCCCAACCCCCCCCGTATGTCGGTCCGCGTTCGCTTCGCCCCCAGTCCCACCGGGTACCTCCACGTAGGCGGTCTTCGTACCGCGCTCTACAACTATCTGTTCGCCAAGCACCATGGCGGATCGTTCGTTCTTCGCATCGAGGATACCGACCAGTCACGCAAGGTCGAGGGCGCCGTTGAGAACCTGATCCGGACGTTGCGGTGGGCCGGACTCGACTACGACGAAGGGCCGGAGAAGGGGGGACCCTATGGACCGTACGTGCAGTCCGAGCGACTCTCCACCTATCGGGAACACGCAACGCGGCTTGTGGAAAGCGGCAAGGCGTACTACTGCTTCTGCACTTCCGAACGGCTGGACGAACTTCGTCAGAAGCAACAGGCCCTGAAGCTCCCTCCGTCGTACGACCGGCATTGCCGCGACCTTCCTCGAGAGGAGTCGGCAAAGCGCGTTGCCGACGGCGAAGGCCATGTCGTGCGCATGAAGGTACCGATCGGCGGCGAGATGACGTTCGAAGACCGGATCCGGGGCAAGGTGACGATCGCCCACAAGGTCATCGACGATCAGGTCCTCCTGAAGTCCGACGGATTTCCGACCTACCACCTGGCCGTCGTCGTCGACGACCATCACATGGCCATCACGCACGTCATACGCGGCGAAGAATGGCTCCCCAGCACGCCGAAGCACATCCTGCTGTATCAGTATTTCGGGTGGGACGCTCCTGAGTTTGCGCATCTGCCGCTGCTCTTAAATGCCGATCGCTCCAAGCTGAGCAAACGACAGGGCGACGTGGCGGTCGAAGACTACCGGGCCAAGGGCTACTTGCGCGACGCCATCGTGAATTTCGTGGCCTTCCTCGGCTGGAATCCCGGAGACGAACGCGAGCTGTTCTCGCTCGAGGATCTCGTCCGTGATTTTTCGCTCGAACGCGTGGGCAAAGCCGGCGCGGTGTTCAACGTCGAGAAGCTGCAGTGGCTCAACCAGCAGCATCTTCGCCGCCAGGGCGCGGCTGACCTCGTGCCGCAGGTACGACAGCTGATCGTCGACCGGGGCTGGACGGTCCCGCCTGACGCGGCGATCGAGCGGGCCATCCATCTGATGCGCGAGAGGGTCACGTTCGTCCATGATTTCGTCGAATTCAGCGACTATCTGTTCCGCGATCCGGACCAGTTCGACCCTGAGGCGCGTGCTAAGAGCTGGCCCGAAGGAGCGGCAGATCGGGTGAGACGGCTTGCAGACAGACTCGAGGGCCTTTCGACCTTCGACCACCCATCGATCGAGGCGGCGCTGAAGGACCTTGCGACGGACCTGCAGATCAAGCCGGGGCTCCTCGTGCATCCGACCCGGTACGCGCTTTCCGGCAAGACGGTGGGTCCGGGTCTCTATGAGTTGATGGAGTTCCTGGGCCGGGAAACCGTCCTCCGCCGACTTCGTCACGCGATCACGAACCTGGGTTGAGTATGGCTCCTTCACTCCCACCTGATGTGATCCGGCTTCGGAACGCCGTCTTCTACGCCTATCATGGGGTGCTCACGGACGAGCAGAACCTCGGCGGCAAATTCGAGGTCGACGTCGATCTCTTCGGCGACCTTTCGCGCGGCGCAACGACCGATCACCTCCGGGACACGGTGGACTACACCCTTGTCTACGAAGCCATCCGTGCTTCCGTGATGGGGAAGAAGTACTTTCTGCTCGAGGCGCTGGGTGAGGCGATCGCTCGGGCGATCCTCAAGGATTTCCGGAAGATCTCAGTTGTCACCGTGCGTGTGCGGAAGCCCGGGGCTCCGATCAAGGGCGTGGTGGATACGGTGGAAGTGGAGGTCACAAGAAGCAGGGGGAGCAGGAAGTAGTATTCGACCACTTGCGGCCCGGTCATGATCTCATGATCCTGGCCACGCTGATCGAGGTCGTGCACCATGGCGCGTTGCTACATCGGACTTGGATCGAATACCGGAGATCGTGTCGGATATCTCCGGTCTGCCGTCGGCGAGCTGAAAGCCATGCTCGATGTGGAGGTGCGCAAGGTCTCCTCGATCTTCGAGACCGAGCCTGTGGGGAGAAAGGACCAGCCCGACTTTCTGAACGCCGTGGCCGAGATTCGGACGGAGCTTCCGCCGGCGGTGCTCCTCGAACGGCTGAAGCATGTAGAGCTGCGGCTTGGGCGGACGGCTTCGGAGCGCTGGGGTCCCCGGGAGATCGACCTGGACCTGCTGTTCTGGGGCGACCAGATGCTCACCGGCCCTCCGGTTGATGTTCCGCATCCCGAGGCATGGCGTCGACGGTTCGTGTTGGCTCCGCTGGCGGAGATCTCGCCGTTGGTCACGGACCCACGCACAGGCAAGAGGTTCATCGATCTGCTCCAGGCCTGTCCAGGGCAAGAACGTGTGTCGGTCATTCAGGAAAGCGTATGACGGATCAAGAGCCCAAGCTGCAACTGCCCGCCGAGATACGGCACATCGCCATCGAAGGGGTGATCGGCGCCGGGAAGACGACGCTGGCGCGGATGCTCTCGGAGCGCCTCCGCGCGCGACTGGTGCTCGAGAAGTTCGAGGAGAATCCGTTCCTCCCGAAGTTCTATGAGGACCCCGAACGATATGCGTTCCAAACGCAGATCTTCTTCCTCCTCAGCCGCTATCGTCAGCAGCAGGACCTCTTCCAGGCCGACCTCTTCCATTCGCACGTCATTTCCGACTATATCTTCGAGAAGGACAAGATCTTTGCGTATCTGACGCTCCAGGACGAGGAACTGAAGCTGTATGAGAGTCTCCTGGGATCGATCGAAAAGAACATCCCGCAACCCGACCTCGTCATCTACCTGCAGTCGAGCGTCGACCGCCTCATGAAGAACATCCGCATGCGCGGACGCGAGATGGAAGAGAACATGTCCGAGGAATATATCCGCGAATTGAACGAGGCGTACAACTACTTCTTCTTTCGGTATAAGTCGGCGCCCCTTCTCATCGTCCGCTCCACGGACATCGATTTCGTGAACAAGAAGGGGGATTTTGACGATCTCCTGAACCAGATCCTTCGGCCGAACAAGGCTCCGGTCGAATACTACAACCCATCGCCAAGCCGCTGATGCTGCGCTTCACCCTGTTGGTCATCCTGCGGTCGATCTTGGCCGTCGTGCTGTTGTTCGCTCTCGGAAAGATGCTTCGCCGCGCCTGGACCTCCTTCTGGGAAGGACTGCGCGGTCCGAAGGTCGAGCGACCCGCTCCGAAGGGAAAGCCTGATCGACCAAAGGTCGAATACCGCGACGTTCAAGATGCTTCTTTCACGGAGGAGGAACGCCGTCCCTGACCGTTTTCTCCGCCTGCCCCGCCTCGCTGTTTCCCGCCTCACTTCTTGGTATTCTTGAAAAAATCCCCCATATTTTTGCGATTGTAACGAATTCGATCGGAGACATGGGACGCACATATATTGAGGACCTCAGCCAGCACGTCGGGGATGAAGTGCAACTCCACGGCTGGCTTTACAACAAGCGCTCCAGTGGGAAGATCCGGTTCCTGCTGCTTCGAGACGGCACCGGCCTTCTCCAGGGCGTGATGGTGAAGGGGCAGGTTGATGAGGCTATGTTCGCTCTGGCCGACGAGCTAACGCAAGAATCCTCGTTCATGATGCAGGGGAGAGTGCGGAAGGACGACCGCGCTCCCGGCGGGTTCGAGCTTGATGTCACCGGCCTCAAGATCTACCAGATCGCCAAGGAATACCCGATCACTCCCAAAGAGCACGGTATCGAGTTCCTCGCGGACCGGCGCCATCTCTGGCTGCGCTCCGCACGCCAGCATGCCATTATGCGGGTCCGGCATCGCATCATCAAGGCGATCCGCGATTTCTTCGACGGACGGGGATTCACGCTCGTCGATAGTCCCATCCTCACACCGGCCGCGTGCGAAGGTACGAGCACGCTGTTCGAGACCCCCTACTTCGATCTTGGGAGCGCCTTCCTCACGCAATCCGGGCAGCTCTACGCCGAGGCCGGCGCCATGGCCCTCGGAAAGGTCTATTGCTTCGGGCCCACATTCCGGGCGGAGAAATCGAAGACCCGTCGGCATCTGACCGAGTTCTGGATGGTCGAACCTGAGGTGGCCTTCAACGACCTGAACGACAACATGGACTTGGCCGAGGAGTTTCTCGAGTATATCGTCCAGTCCGTCTTGAAGGACCGCGGGCCGGAGCTCAAAGCGCTCGAGCGGAACACGGCGAAGCTCGAATCGGTTCGGAAGCCGTTCCCGCGCATCTCGTACGACGAGGCGGTCGCGATCCTCGCGAAGAAGGGGGTGGCGTTCGAGTGGGGCAACGATTTCGGCGGTACGGACGAGACGCTCATCTCCGAGGAGTTCGACCGTCCCGTGATGGTCCACCGCTATCCGTCGGCCGTGAAGGCGTTCTACATGAAGCGCGACCCGCTGAACCCGAAGGTGGCTCTGGCTGTTGACGTGCTCGCCCCTGAAGGCTACGGCGAGATCATCGGCGGCAGCCAGCGTGAAGACGACCTGGACCTCCTGCTGCAGCGCATCGACGAGCATCGACTGCCCCGCGAAGCGTTCGAATGGTACCTCGACCTGCGCCGCTTTGGGTCGGTGCCGCATGCCGGCTTTGGGCTGGGCATCGAGCGGACCGTCTCATGGATCTGCGGCCTCGAGCATATCCGCGAGACGGTGCCGTTCCCGCGCATGATCTACCGCCTGACGCCCTGACCATGCTATCCATCCGCGACCTCCGAAAGTCGTTCAGTCGTGTCGTCGCCGTCGACGGGATCTCGTTTGACGTCCGACGCGGCGAGTTGTTCGGCCTTCTGGGCCCGAACGGGGCCGGGAAGACGACGACGATCCGAACGGTCCTTGATATCATCAAGCCCGACAGCGGCGTCATCACTTTCGACGGGCAGCCGTTCTCGCAGGAGATGTGGAACCAGATCGGCTACCTGCCCGAAGAACGGGGGCTCTACAAGAAGTCGAAGGTCATTAGTGCCATCTTCTACTTCGCCGCGCTCAAGGGCATGACGGAAGCCGAAGCGAAGCCCCGGGCCGCTCAATGGCTCGAACGCTTCGCGCTTGCCGACGCCGCCCACCGGCGCGTGGAAGAGTTGTCAAAAGGGAACCAGCAGAAGGTCCAGCTCATCACCTCCCTCATCCACAGCCCTCAGCTCCTTGTCCTCGACGAACCATTTTCCGGCCTCGATCCCGTTAACCAGATCCTGCTCAAGGACATCCTTCAGGACCTGCGGAAGCAGAATATCGCCATCGTCTTCTCGACGCACCAGATGGAGCAGGTGGAGAAGCTCTGCGATGAGATCATCCTGATCAACAAAGGACGCGCGGTCGTCCAGGGTCGCATCCGTGACGTGAAGAAGGCGCATGGCTCAAATACCGTCCACCTCGAGTTCGAAGGGGACGGTTCGTTCCTGCGGTCGATCGACCACGTCACGCGTGCGGAGGTCTACCCGAACGAGGCTGAGCTGGAGCTCTCGGACCCGGCGCAGAGCCAGACCATACTTCAGGCGGCTTCTGCCCGACTGCGGGTGAAGCGATTCGAGGTGCTCGAGCCCTCGCTGGAGTCGATCTTCGTGAGTTCGGTGGGTGGGCGCGAGACGCTTGAGAAAGCGGCCGCGCAGAAGATCGAAGCGGCAGTTCCTCGCCGCTCGGTGGCCGGCGATCAGGATGTCAAGAAGGCCCTGCGCGGAGTGATCATCGCCCTCGTCTTGGCGGCCTTTTTCATCGGCAAGGGATTCGTCGACGGCCATTTGGAGCCGTCGATGATCGCCCTGTGGGCGGCGGTCTTTGCCTTCACCGGATTCCGTTATGTGCAAGCGCGCAAGAAAGCCGAACAGTCGGCGGCGGGGGGGAACCCATGAGCAAGCTCTTCACCGTCGCGAAATGGGAATTCATCGAGAAGGTCAAGTCGAAGGCGTTCCTCATTTCGCTGCTCCTGATGCCGCTCATCGTTGTCGGCATGGGGGTGCTGCCGGGCCTCCTGGCGTCAAAGGAAGATGATCGCACGCTCGCGATCGGCGTCATCGACGAGACCGGCGCGCTTGCCGGCCCGCTGGCGCAACGCATCGAGGAGAAGTATCGCAACGAAGTCGGTCAGCCGCAGTACCTCGTCCGAAATCTGGGTACCGACGGGGGGAGCGATCTCCGCCGCGCGGAGGCCGTCCGGCTGTTGTCGGAGGACCAACTGGAAGGCTTTCTCGTCATTCCGTCTGAGGTCCGCGACAGCGGCCAGGTCATTTATCGCGCCCGTAATGTCGGAAATTTTCGCATCCAGGAGCGCTTCTCCCGGACGATCGAAGAGCTGATCACCGAGCAACGCATGTCGGCCGAGGGTCTCGACGTGAGGCGTATCCGGGAGCTCACGGCCGACATCAGCCTCCGTTCGATCAAGGTGGATGAGAAGGGCGAGGAGTCGGAGACGGGCTTCCTCCAGACCTTCTTCACGTCGTACATCGCGTTGATGATGCTGATGTTCATGGTCATGACCTCGGGCCAACTGCTCATCCGTAGCGTCGTCGAGGAAAAACAGAACCGGGTGATCGAGGTCTTGCTGTCGTCGTGCTCGCCGCGCGACCTCATGGCGGGCAAGATCCTCGGACTGAGCGGACTTGGCCTCGTGCAACTGGGTCTATGGGCGCTCGGCCTCATCGCGGTCATGCTCAAGACGGGACAACTCGTGGCGGCGCCTGATGTCATGCTGCTCACGCTCGCCTATTTCCTGCTCGGCTATATGCTCTACGCCGGCATCTTCGTTGCCGCCGGGGCGCCCGTGACGACGGAGCAGGAGGCGCAGCAGATCACGAGCTACGTCAGTCTGATGCTCGTCTTTCCGATCGTGCTCGCGGTCCCCGCGATGCAGAATCCCGACGCGACCTATATCCGCGTGCTGTCGTTCATCCCGCTGTTGACGCCGGCCTTCATGGTCCTGCGAATGCCCATCCAGATGCCTCCCACGTGGGAGATCGGGGCTACGCTTGGCCTGCTCGCTCTGTCGGCGGTCGGGATGATGTGGGTGGCGGGCAAGATCTTCAGGATCGCGATCCTTGTCTACGGTAAGCGGCCGTCGTTCCGCCAGCTGTGGATGTGGGCGAGAGAGGGTTGAGGTTTTCGAGCTTCGATTGACGATTCATGATCATGCAACACCGCGGATCTCAAAGGAACTTGCCGTGACTCTTGAACAATTGATGTTCTACGGACTGGGGGCTGTGGGCATCGGGTCGGGCCTGCTGGTCGTGACCCGGCGGAACCCGGTCATGTCAGCCCTGTCGCTTGTCCTCAACTTCTTCTGTCTGGCCGGACTCTACCTGACGTTGAACGCCCAGTTCATCGCCGTCATCCAGATCATCGTGTATGCCGGCGCGATCATGGTGCTTTTCCTGTTCGTCATTATGCTGCTGAACCTGCGCGATGAACGGGCACTGTCGGACAGGCTATCGGCCCGGAAGATCATCGGCGCGGGACTGGCCTTCGGGCTCCTCCTCCAGGTGCTCTACATCCTCATGAGCGCGGCCGACGGCTTTCCCCAGAAGGACGAGGCCCTCGCCGTTTCGACGGGCACCGTGGAGGTCATCGGCGTTCAGCTCTTCACGACATTTCTGTTCCCCTTCGAGATCACGTCGCTCTTGCTCACGGCGGCGATCGTCGGTGCCGTGCTCCTTGCCAAGAAGAAACTGGATTGACAGCGATGGTCCCCCTGAGCCACTACCTCTTCCTGAGCGCCGTCCTCTTCATGACCGGTGCTGTCGGCGTCCTGACCCGCCGGAACGCCATCATCGTCTTCATGTCGATCGAGCTGATGCTCAACTCGGTCAATCTCACCCTCGTCGCCTTCTCCAGTTTCCTCGGCAACGTCACCGGCCAGATGCTCGTCTTCTTCGTCATGACGGTGGCCGCCGCGGAGGCCGCCGTCGGCTTGGCGATCATCATCGCCATCTACCGCCGCAAGCAGACGGTGAACCTCGACGAGATCAATCTTCTGAAATGGTAATCATCCGACGCTGACGCCATGATCCCGTACGCTCCGCTGATCGTCTTGTTCCCCCTCGTCGGCTTTCTGCTGATCGCTCTGGCGGGGTGGAAATACCGTTCCGAACGGCTCATCGGCATCGTCGGCAGCGGCGTGGTCGGTCTGTCGTTTGCCCTCGCCGTCGGAGTGCTGCTGGAGATGGCCGCCCTGCCTTCCGACGCCCGCAGCTGGTCGGTG
Source organism: Bacteroidota bacterium (assembly GCA_025454835.1). GTDB lineage: Bacteria > Bacteroidota > Ignavibacteria > UBA10030 > UBA10030 > 2-02-FULL-55-14. The sequence goes on from JALONQ010000017.1 coordinate 8,510, forward strand.
GACCTGTTCCCTTGGATCGACACGTTCACGGGTACGGCCGGGTCGTTCGGGATCTCCGTTGGCTATCAGTTCGACCAGCTTTCGATCTTGATGACGCTCATCGTGACGGGCGTGGGCTTCCTCATTCACGTCTACTCGATCGGCTACATGCACGGCGACGAAGGCTATTGGCGCTTCTTCGCCTACCTGAACCTGTTCATCTTCATGATGCTCAACCTCGTCCTGGCGAACAACTTCCTGCTCATGTTCCTTGGATGGGAGGGCGTGGGCCTTTGTTCGTACTTGCTCATCGGGTTCTGGTATCAGAAGACGTTCACGGGCGACGCCGGGAAGAAGGCGTTCATCGTCAATCGGATCGGCGACTTCGGGTTCTTGCTCGGCATGCTCCTCATCTTCAAGACCTTCGGCACTCTCGAGTTCTCGGCGGTGATGAGCGGCGCGAGCGTCATGACGGCCGGAACGTCGGTCGCATTCTGGATCGGCATGCTCCTGTTCATCGGAGCGACGGGCAAGTCGGCACAGATCCCGCTCTTCGTGTGGCTCCCTGACGCCATGGCCGGCCCGACACCCGTCAGCGCGCTCATCCATGCTGCGACGATGGTCACGGCCGGCGTGTACATGGTGGCCCGTTGTGCACCGCTGTATGCCCTTTCGCCCGACGCCCTCCTCGTCGTGGCCGTCATCGGCGGCGTCACGGCCGTGTTCGCGGCAACGATCGGACTGGTCCAGAACGACATCAAGAAAGTACTGGCCTATTCCACGGTGAGCCAGCTCGGCTACATGTTCCTCGCGATGGGAGTGGCGGCGTTCAGCGCCGGCATCTTCCACGTCATGACGCACGCGTTCTTCAAGGCCCTCCTCTTCCTGGGCTCGGGCGCCGTCATCCACGGCATGCACGAAGAGCAGGACATCCAGAAGATGGGCGGACTGAAGAAGTACATGCCCGTGACCTGGGCGACATTCCTCATCGGCGCGATCGCCATCGCCGGCATCCCGCCGTTCGCCGGGTTCTTCTCCAAGGACGAGATCCTTTGGTACGCCTTCTCGAGCGACCTCGGCTCACCCGCGCTTTGGCTCCTCGGCGCCCTGGGAGCGCTGATGACCGCCTTCTACATGTTTCGCTTGGTGTATCTTACCTTCTACGGCAAGGAGCGGTTCGACCATCACCATGTGCACCCGCACGAGGCGCCGAAGACGATGACGATCCCGCTGATGGTGCTGGCGTTCCTCTCCATCGTCGGCGGATTCCTGGGCGTGCCGCCTGCTCTGGGGGGCGGTCATATCATCGAGCATTGGCTCGCCCCGGTCTTCGCCCCGGCGCAACGGACCTTGATGCTGTCGGCCCATGCGTCCCACACGGCTGAATACATCCTGATGGCCGTTTCGGTACTCATTGCGGTGGGCGGCATCTACCTGGCGCGGCGTTGGTACCTCGAACATCTGGATGTGCCTGACTCGATGGCCGCCAAGTTTGCCGGCCTCTACCGCCTGCTATGGAACAAGTACTACGTGGATGAGGCGTACGACGCCGCCGTCGTCAAGCCCATCCAGAGATTGTCCGATGCCTTCCTGTGGAAGGTGTTCGACATGAAGATCATCGACGGCGCGGTCAACGGCTCGGGGTGGCTCGCCCAGACCGCTGCCCAATGGCTGCGCAAGGTTCAGAACGGCGTGGCCCAATCGTACGCGGTCATCTTTGTCGGTGGTATTCTTGTCGTCGTTTCGGCCCTTCTCTTCTTCTGACAACGACCATTGGCCTGAGTCATGTTCTCCTCCTTGCTGAGTCTGACCATCTTCCTGCCGCTGGCCGGCATCGTTCTCTTGCTGTTCATGAAGAACGACCACCTGCGTGCCGCCCGGATGACGGGTCTCGTCGTGTCGCTGGCGACGTTCGCCGTGTCCCTCGCGTTGTGGACGGGCTTTGACGTCGAAAACCCTGCGTTCCAGTTCGTCGAGAAGGTGGCATGGATCCCGTCGCTCAATGTCAGCTATCATGTCGGCATCGACGGTATGGCCCTGGTCCTCATCGTGCTCACGACGTTTCTCACGCCCGTGGCGCTCATCGGTACGTGGAAGTCTATCCGACACCGCCTCCGCGACTATACGATGATGGTCCTCGCGCTCGAGGTCGGTATGGTCGGTGTCTTCGCTGCGCTCGATACGTTCCTGTTCTATGTGTTCTGGGAGGCGATGCTGATCCCGATGGTCTTCATCATCGGACTCTGGGGCGGTCAGGACCGCGTCTACGCTGCGGTGAAGTTCTTTCTGTACACTCTCCTTGGGTCGCTGCTCATGCTCGTCGCGATCCTGGCGCTTGGCTTCTATGCATCGCAACAACCCGGTGGCCAGTTCACGACCGACCTGACCGTGCTGTTGAACGTTGGGCCGCGGCTTTCGGCCGGCGTTCAAATGTGGCTCTTCCTCGCCTTCGCCCTGAGCTTCGCCATCAAGGTCCCGTTGTTTCCGCTTCACACGTGGTTGCCCGACGCTCACGTGCAGGCGCCGACCGCCGGAAGCATCCTGCTGGCCGGCGTGCTGCTGAAGATGGGGACCTACGGCTTCATCCGATTCTGCCTGCCGTTGTTCCCGAACGCCTCGCTTGAGGCCATGCCGTATGTCGCGGTGCTTGCGGTCATCGGCATTGTGTACGGCGCGCTGGTGGCAATGGTCCAGACCGACATCAAGAAACTGGTGGCCTATTCGTCCGTCTCGCATCTGGGGTTCGTGATGCTCGGCATCTTCTCGATGACCGAGGAAGGTATGCAGGGGGCGATCATCCAGATGGTGAATCACGGCCTCTCCACCGGGGCTCTCTTCATGCTCGTGGGTTTCGTCTATGACCGCACCCACAGTCGGATGATCGCCGACTACGGCGGACTCGCCAAGGTGATGCCTGTCTACGCCGTCGCGATGATGTTCATGACGCTGTCGTCGATCGGTCTGCCGGGCCTCAACGGATTTGTCGGCGAGTTCCTGATCTTGCTCGGGGCCTTCCGGTCGGTCGCGCTTGGTTCGGTCGCCTATACCGTGGTCGCCGCGACGGGCGTGATCCTGTCGGCGGTCTATATGCTGTGGATGTATCAGCGGGTGTTCCTCGGACCGGTGCGAGAGGGTGGAAAATACCACGGCGAATTCGTTTTCGACCTCGACAAGCGCGAGATCGGCTCCCTCATTCCGCTCGTTGTCTTTGTCGTGTGGATCGGCGTCTTCCCGGGCACGTTCCTGCGCATCTCAGCCCCGGCGGCGAAGAAGGTGGTGACAATGATCGATCAAGTCCGGCGCGGGGATCTGCCCCGCGTGGCGTCGGCAGGTACGTCGCAGGTCCCGGTGGGCCGTTGATGGTCTTGAAGCAACGCCGGCGGGTCTTGGTCGCATGGTATGCGGGGCTCTCGCTCCTGATGCTGGCGATCGCCAATGCGTTTCCGCAGGTGTGGCAAGGCACGCACGCGATCGACGCCAGCCCGTGGCTGGCGGCACCGTTCGCCCTGCTGCTGCTCTCGATCGCTGTGGCGCCCTTCATCCATCGGCATTGGTGGGAGGCGAACTATGCTTCGGTGGCGATCACGTTGGGCGTCGGTGTCGCGGCCATCTATGTCATCTTCTATGGCGCCGGCATACGGGTCGCGCACACGTTCGCGGAATTCGTCAGCTTCATCTCCCTGATCGGATCGCTCTTCGTCGTCGCCGGCGGGATCCACATCGGTGTCCGAGGCCGGGCGACCCCTGAAGAAAACGTGGTGGTCCTGGCCGTGGCGGCGTTGCTGGCCAACGTTCTCGGAACGACCGGTGCCTCGATGATCTTCATCCGGCCGTTCATTCGGATGAACCGTCAGCGATTTGAGGGATACCACGCGGTCTTCTTCATCTTCCTCGTGAGCAATATCGGCGGTGGCTTGACGCCGATCGGGGATCCGCCGCTGTTCCTCGGGTATTTGAAGCATATCCCGTTCTTCTGGGTGGCTGACCGGGCCGGGATCATCTGGTTGCTGGTGATGGTGCTCGTCCTGGCGTCGTTCTACGCGGTCGACCGATGGTCGTTCCGCCGGCTCCCGCATCGTTCTCAGGAGGCGGCACACGCTCCTGATGAGACTCGAGTGTCGGGCGTACACAACATCGTGTTCTTGTTCGTGATCATTGCGGCGGTGTTCATCGAGTACCCGGCTCCCCGGATGCTGCGCGAGGTCGTCATGTGGGGCGCGGCCATTGCGTCGCTCGTCAGCACGCGGGGCGACGTCTATCATCGCAACGAGTTCACATTCACTCCGGTGCGCGAGGTCGCATATCTCTTTGCCGGCATCTTTCTGACGATGATCCCAGCACTCGACTGGCTTGAGCTCCATGCTTCGTCCGTGGGTCTTGCGACGCCGGGCCAGTTCTTCTGGGCCACGGGGCTTCTGTCGAGCGTCCTCGATAATGCCCCGACGTATCTGAACTTCTTAAGCACGGCATTCGGCCTCCATGGCGCGTCGATCGACAATCCGGCGCATATGCTCGCGATGCTGGGCAGTGCGGCTCCCGAAATGCTCGGGCTGAGCAACCCGTTGCCCGGCGCGACGTTGGCGATCTCCGCCGCTTCGCCGCAGTATGTCGTCGCCGTGTCCGTCGCGGCCGTGTTCTTCGGCGCCATGACCTACATCGGCAACGGCCCGAACTTCATGGTGAAGTCGATCGTGGAGGCGTCGAAGTTGCCGGCGCCGAGCTTCTTCGAATATGTGTGGAAGTACGCGGTCCCGGTGTTGCTGCCGGTCTATGCGTTGGTCTGGTTCCTGTTCTTCCGCGCCTGACAACGGTGCGGTCCATCGGCGGTCGATCCCGACGCCCCAATCACGCTTGAACGTATGCTGACGTACACGGATTTCTTGCTCGCGATGCCACTGTTCTCGCTGACAGTGACCGTCCTGCTCATCATTGCGACCGAGGCCGCCCGGGTCGGCCGGGCGCGGTTCTCGCAATTCCTGGCGATCACCGGGCTCTTGGTGACGTCGCTGCTGGCTGGTCTGAACCTGCGCGAGAGCGGAGTGGCCTTCCAGGGGATGATCGCGACCGATGCGGCATCGTCCTATCTCACGATCCTCTTGTCATTGGCGGGGATCGTGACGGCGCTCGTCGCGCGGCCCTATTTCGAACACCGCGACGCCCACCGTGGCGAGTTCTACATTTTATTGCTCTTCGCCATCATCGGCATGGTGCTGATGGCGTCGGCGAACGACCTGATCACGCTGTTCCTCGGCATTGAACTGATGTCCTTCTGTCTCTACGTTCTCGCGGGGTTCGAACGGACGAAGGACAAACAGAACGAATCGGCGCTGAAGTACTTCCTCCTCGGCGCGTTCGCCAGCGCGTTCCTCCTGTACGGCATTGCGCTCATCTATGGGTCGGTCGGCAGCACCAACCTTGACGCGATCGCAAGGGCCTACGCGGGGATCTCGAACCAACCGCTGTTCCTCCTCGGAACGGCCATGCTCATCGTCGGTCTTGGCTTCAAGGTGGCGGCGGTGCCGTTCCACATGTGGGCTCCGGATGTGTATGAAGGCGCGCCCACGGTCGTGACAGGATTCATGGCGACGGCGGGAAAATCGGCCGCATTCGCAGCGCTGGCGATCGTGATGATCCGGACCTTCGATATCGGCGGAAGCACGACCGCGGATGTGCTCGCCCTTCTGGCTGCGGCCTCGATGGTCCTTGGGAATGTCGTGGCCATCGCGCAGACGAACCTGAAGCGGATGCTGGCGTATTCGTCCGTAGCCCACGCAGGCTACCTCCTGGCAGGGGTGGCGGCCGGCACGGCGGAAGGGTTCGCCGGGGTCTTCCTCTACCTGACGGCCTATACGGTGACCACGCTCGGCGCCTTCGCCGTGATCGGTTGGCACGAACGGACGAACGACGAGGGTACGTCGCTCGACGACTACGTCGGCCTCAGCCAGCATCAGCCGGTCATAGCGGCGGTCATGGCGCTCTACATGTTCTCCCTGACGGGCATCCCCCCGTTCGCCGGATTCATCGGCAAATACTACGTCTTCATGGCTGCGGTCCGTGCCGACCTGACATGGCTCGCGATCGTCGGCGTGTTGACCAGCGCCGTTTCGGCGTTCTACTACTTGCGCGTGATCGTGATGATGTACTTCCGGGAGCGCGACGGCGAGCACATCCCGTTGCCCCGCATCCCCGTGATGATCGCGCTTGGCATCACGGCCGCGCTCGTGATCGTCGTCGGCGTTCTGCCGTCGACGGTCTTGCAGCTCTTCATGCCGGCGATGTGACGTCCGGACGAGGACATCCATGCTGACGGTCGTCTCGGCCGAGGAGATGCGGTGGTGCGATGAGACCACCATCCGCCGATTCCATGTTCCCGGCTTCCTTCTGATGGATCGGGCGGGGACGGCTGCGGCACACTGGCTCCTCCGCCATTTCGCTCCGTTGGACGGCCGACCGGTCGTGATCGTCTGCGGCCCCGGCAACAACGGCGGCGACGGCTTCGTCGTCGCGCGCGTCTTCGCCAATCACGGCGCCCACGTTCGCGTGGTGCTCACCTCTGCCTCCTCGGCTCTGCGAGGCGATGCCGCGACCCACTTTTCGCTCCTTCGACACGAAGCACGCGCCAACCCCGAACGTCTATCGATCGTTCCGTTCGCCCGCATCAGAAACGTCCGGTTCCCGGCCCCGGCGCTGGTGGTCGACGCGGTGTTCGGGACCGGATTCCAAGGGGCTCCGCGCGGCGTGCCGGCGAAGGCGATCGCCTGGATCAACGCTCTTGGCGCGCCGATCGCATCGTTGGATGTTCCGTCCGGCGTCGACGCATCTACAGGTCTCGCTCAGGGGGTGTCCGTTCGTGCGGCAGCGACCGTGACCTTCGGATTGCTCAAGACCGGCCTGCTGCTGAACGACGGCCGAGAGCGGGCGGGGCAAGTGGCCTGCGTGGATATCGGACTTCCGTCGTCGGTCACGGGAGAGCGGAGGTTCCGGACGCGCATGGTTCAGTCCTCTGACCTGAGGAGCGTGCTTGTTCCGCGGCCACACCGATTGCACAAGTACGCTGCGGGTAAGGTGCTGCTCATCGCTGGCTCGCGGGGCTACACGGGCGCTGCAACGCTTGCCGCCATGGGTGCTCTTCGGTCAGGGGCTGGCGCTGTCGTCGTTGCCCATCCGGAATCGATCCATTCTGTCCTGTCGAAGAAGCTGACGGAACCGATCCTGCAGCCGCTTCCGTCGTCGAGCGAGGGCTCCCTGTCGCTCCAAGCTCTGCCAGCGGTGCTCGAGCGATGTCGCTGGGCCGATGCGGTGGTGGTCGGCCCCGGACTCGGTCGCACGGCATCGGTACAAGCATTCATCGAGGCCCTCTTCGAGGAATGCGACTCACCGATGGTGGTCGATGCCGATGCACTCACGATGCTGGCGGGTATGGACCGCCGACGGTGGCAGGGCAAGGACTGGATCCTGACACCGCATGCAGGCGAATGTGGTCGGTTGGCAGGCGTCTCACCAGAGGAGGTGGAGAACGATCGGGTCGAGACCGCCCGCGTGTTGGCCAGAAGGCAGCGGCGGACGATCGTTCTCAAGGGATCGCCGACGTGTACCGCATCGCCAGAGGGACTCGTGGCTATCAACAGCACCGGGAACGCCGGTATGGCGACGGTCGGGTCGGGTGATGTGCTGGCCGGGATCGTCGGCGGATTGCGTGCCCAGGGGATCGACGCCTTCACGTCCGCGTGGACCGGCGCGTGGCTGCACGGCCGGGCGGGAGATCGGGTCAAGGCGAGCTATGGTGGACGCTCTCTGCTGGCGGGTGACCTCCTCGATCAGCTTCCGCAAGCGTTTCGAGACGCGGGTGAGCCGACGTGAAGAAGGCACTTTGGTACCAGGGTCCGTTGGTGGGATGGGCTGTCACGATCTTCGTGCTCTCTTCGTTGCCGCAAGTCTCGCGGATCCCGCTGCCGTATCACCTTGACAAACTCGCTCATGCGGTCGTGTATGGCGTGCTCGCGTGGACGGCGCATCGGGCCTTCCACCATCAGCACTGGTGGGAAGCAGTTCGCCGGCGGTCGATCATCCTCACACTCGTGTTCGCAACGCTGTACGGATTGACGGATGAGCTCCATCAGTCCTTTGTGCCGGGCCGAGTTTCCAGCCACCTTGACCTGTTCGCCGACGTTTTCGGCGCCGGGGTGGCCGTCATCCTGATCGCATGGCGACGTCGCTCCGTAGAACTGCGGTCCGCCTCCGATTGATTTGCCGAAAAAAATCCGCTATCTTCAGTTGGTGCGCCGGAACGTCTCCCGGCGTTTTTTATTCTCTACGTCGGTCGACTGCGATGTTCACGCTCGAGGGACGGGATGGCAACGCGCGGGCGGGTCGCTTGCAGACCGGTCACGGTGAGGTCTTGACGCCGGTTTTCATGCCGGTGGGAACGCAGGGTACCGTCAAGACCGTCGACCAGCGTGACCTGAGAGAAGTGGACGCGCGTATCATCCTCGGGAACACGTATCATCTCTACCTGCGACCGGGGGCAGAGATCCTGGAGAGATTCGGGGGTCTGCACGGCTTCATGCAATGGGACGGTGCGATCCTTACGGATAGCGGCGGCTACCAGGTCTTTAGCCTGTCTGAGCTCCGCACGATCGATGAGGAGGGCGTCACATTCAAGTCGCACTTGGATGGTTCCTCGCATCTTTTCACGCCTGAGCAGGTCGTCAAGATGCAGCGATCGATCGGTTCAGACGTCATGATGGTGCTCGATGAATGCGCGCCGTTCCCGTGCGATCGCGAATATGCCTTGCGCTCGGTGGATCTGACCACCCGGTGGGCAGAGCGCTCTCGTAGGGCCTTCGAGGCCACAGCACCCCGATATGGTCATTCCCAGTTGCAGTTCGGCATCGTCCAGGGGAGCGTCTACGATGACCTGCGTGCCCGGAGCGCTGATGACATCGCGTCGATGGGTTTCGATGGTCACGCGATCGGTGGACTGGCCGTCGGCGAAGAGGCCGGCGAGATGTACCGTATCGTTGAAGCCGTGACTCCGCGGTTGCCTGCGGACCGGCCGCGGTATTTGATGGGCGTCGGCACCCCGGAGAACCTGGTCGAGGCGGTCGCACGCGGCGTGGACATGTTCGACTGCGTCCTGCCGACGCGCAACGGCAGGAATGGGCAGGTGTTTACGGCATCTGGGACGCTGAACCTGCGGAATGCCGTGCATCGGGACGACCCACGGCCGCTGGACGAACGTTGCGCCTGCACAACCTGTCGGAGCTACTCTCGTGCGTATCTCCGCCACCTCTTCATGGCCAAGGAGGTGCTGGGGTTGCGTCTGGCCACGATACACAACCTGACATTCTATCTGAACCTCATGCGCGCCATGCGTGCGGCGATCCTCGAAGGCCGATTCGCTGCCTGGAGAGCGACGACGCTGGCGGGCCTCACGCACAACGTTTCAGCATCCACCTAAGGAGAGACCGTTGGACGCATTCACGCTTCTGCTTATGGCTCCGCAGGGTCAGGAAGGCCCGAGCCTGATCAGCAACCTGATCCTCTTCGGCAGCATCATCGCCATCTTCTATTTCATGATCATTCGACCCCAACAGAAGCGGGAGAAGGAACGTCAGTCCATGCTTTCCGCGCTGAAGAAGGGTGACAAGGTTGTGACCGCGGGCGGCCTCCACGGCTCCGTCGTGGGCATCGAGGAGAAGACCCTGCTCGTTCAGATCGCCGACAACGTCAAGGTGAAGGTCGAGCGAGGCAGCGTGACGACGATCGTCAAGGAAGCCGAGCCAGCGACAAAGTAGGTCCGCCGTCAAAGAAGGGCGGCGTGGTGCCCGCCGCGTTCATGTCGGGCGCCAGGCCGTCGTGGAATCCACAGAGGATCTTGAGATCATGTGGTAGGATCGATGCCCGTGCCGACCATGAACACTATCGACGAAGCTCTGGCGGCTCTTCGCCAGGGCCGCGTCATCATTGTCGTCGACGACGAAGACCGCGAAAACGAGGGAGACTTCGCCGCGGCGGCCGAGCTTGCGACCGCCGAAACGATCAATTTCTTCGTGCGCGAGGGGCGGGGTGTGCTATGTGCTCCGGTGACGCGCGAGCGGGCGGCCACGCTTGGCCTCGATCCCATGGTCGACGTGAACACCTCGATCCATGAGACGCCATTCACGATCTCAGTCGACCTGTTGCATGGGACAACCACGGGCGTCTCCGCCGCCGACCGCGCGGCGACCGTGCGGGCGTTGGCCGATCCGGCCACCAAACCATCGGACCTGGCTCGTCCGGGACACATCTTCCCGTTGCGCGCCTTGGATGGCGGTGTCCTGCGCCGCGCCGGCCATACCGAAGCGGTGGTCGACCTTTGTCGGCTTGCCGGACTTCAACCGACGGGTGTGTTGACAGAGATCCTGAACGAGGACGGGACAATGGCCCGCCTTCCCCAGCTTCAGGGGCTCGCGCAGAAATATGGGCTTGTGATCATCAGCGTCCGGTCCCTCATCGAGTACCGGATGAGGCGCGAGACGCTGGTCCAGCGGGTCGTGACGACGAGTTTGCCGTCAAAGTACGGTTCATTCAACCTGCATCTCTATCGCAGTGCGACGGATCAGAAGGATCATATCGCACTCGTGAAGGGGGATCTCGGGGGAGAGGAGCCGGTGCTCGTTCGTGTGCACTCGGAGTGCCTCACAGGGGACGTCTTCGGTTCGCTCCGGTGCGATTGCAACGCGCAATTGGTCGCATCGATGGAGCGCGTGGAGAAGGAAGGACGCGGGGTCGTGCTCTACATGCGTCAGGAGGGCCGGGGGATCGGCCTGTCGAACAAGCTGAAGGCCTACCGGCTGCAAGATGACGGGCTCGATACGGTCGAGGCGAACGAGAAGCTCGGGTTTCGAGCCGACCTTCGCGACTACGGCATCGGCGCCCAGATCCTGCGCGACCTGGGCATCCAGAGCATCCGCTTGCTGACGAATAATCCCAAGAAAGTGGTGGGGCTTCACGGATATGGGCTCGAGATCGTCGAGCGCGTCCCGCTCGAGATCGATCCCACACATCATAACGAGCGCTATCTCAAGGTCAAGCGGGATAAGATGGGGCATTTGATCCTCATCGAACCCAAAGCCGGGGGGCTCGGGTTCTGAGCCCTCTTGCGCTTGTGCACGAAATGCGCTACGTTGTGGTGTGAAAAGCCACCATCGCGCGATGTTGGCTTTTGTGTTTGAAGACGCCCTCGGCGGCCAGCCGGGGGCAACGGCTTTTTCAGGGAGAGCGGTATGGTCGACAGCACCAATGGTCACATCTATCTGACCCGCGAGCGGCTGGCGGAGCTTGAGCAGGAACTCAAGGAGCTCAGGATCCACGGTCGCGCCGACGTTATCCAGAAGATCCAGGAAGCCCGCGGACACGGCGACCTCAGTGAGAACGCTGAGTACGACGCCGCTCGTGAGGCCCAGGCACATCTGGAGCTCAGGATCTCGAAGCTCGAGGAAACGTTGGCGCGGGCCCGGGTCATCGAGGCGTCCGACCTGCCGAATGACAAGATCTACATCCTCTCCCTCGTCAAGCTGCAGGACCTCCGGTCGAAAGAAGTTGCGGAGTATCGGCTCGTCGCGCCCGAAGAGGCCGACTACGACAAGAACAAGATCTCGGTCACGTCGCCGTTCGGTAAGGGGTTGCTTGGAAAGACCGCCGGGGAGACCGTGACGATCAAGGTTCCGGCAGGGACGCTGCAATACAAGATCCTTGAGATCAACCGCTAACGGTGGCCAGGAACCTCGAACTGAAGGCTCGATGCCAATCGCTGGAACGCGCAGAGCTCCTGGCACGCAGGCTTGGCGCCCGGAGGTCGCACGTCCTGCATCAGGTCGATACGTATCTTGACATTCCGTCGGGGCGACTGAAGCTGAGGGAGGTCCGTGGAGGGCGGACCGAGCTGATCTTCTACGACCGCCCGGCGAACGCTTCGAAGGACGGTCGTTGGTCGTTCTACGTCGTGTATCCCGTGATTGACCGCCGCCGCAGCGTTCCGGCCCTGTTGCGTGCGCGGCCTGTGGCTCAGGTCGTCAAGAAACGGAGGGTCGTGTATCTCTTCGTGAACGCCAGGATCCACCTCGATGAGGTCGAGCACCTCGGGCAATTCATCGAGTTTGAAGTGGTGATGGACCATGGGGCGGAGCAGGCGCGTCGGCTCTATCGTGCTCTTCTGGAGGCTTTCGGCATCCGCACGAAGGACCTGATTGGCGGGTCCTACGCCGAGATGCCCCGTCCCTTGCGGCGAAAGAGACGATTGGCTATATTCAACAAGTGAAAAGTTTGATGGAGGAAGGTAGAAGTTGAAGAAAGATCCAGCAGGCCTTTGTTCTCACTTCTCACTTCCACCTTCTACATTTTCACTTGTGGGGTTCTGCGCGGGAATGGCTCAGTCCCGTCGCGCAAGCACTTGCGAAGCAAGTGCCATGCGGGACGAGGATGCCGCCGGCCGAGGGAAGTCCACTGCGGCGGCATTGGTAGAGTGAATTCGTTCGGCTACAGAAGTTCTCATGCGGGAATAGCTCAGTTGGTAGAGCGCAACCTTGCCAAGGTTGATGTCGCGGGTTCGAGTCCCGTTTCCCGCTCCAAACATTGTAGATCGTAAATTGTAGATTGAAAATTCTGAGTCTCAGGTTGCATGCAGGGGGATTGGCGCCGCATTGGAACCGTCCTTTCCAATTTACACTTTGCAATTTTCCATCTTCGATGTTATGGCGCCGTACCCAAGTGGTAAGGGAGAGGTCTGCAAAACCTTTATGCGACGGTTCGAATCCGTCCGGCGCCTCTGAGCATTGTGAATTGTAAAATGTAAGAAGGGCTGGCCAATGGCTGGCCTTTCGTCGTTTCTGCACCCCCGTCGCTCTTTCCTCCGGCGTCACAAACCTCTATCTTGCATGGCCCCGGCACAGGCACTTCAGTGCCAATGGGCAATTTCCAATTTTCAATGGTCAATGGTACGCCGCGGTGGCGGAATTGGCAGACGCATGGGACTTAAAATCCCAAGTCCCGCAAGGGGCATGCGGGTTCGACTCCCGCCCGCGGCACGGAGCAAGTGAGAAGTGAGAAGTCAGAAGTGAGAAGTTCGATGCAAGACAGTAGAAGTGGAGAGATGGAGCAGGAGTGGGGAGCACGGGCAAGATCGCTAAAAGACGATCGGTCGATCCGGAGCAAAGAGGCCGCTCAAGGTGCGCACATGACACGGACTGAACAGTCCCGGTTGATCGAAGAACTGATGCCGCTACAGTACAAGATGACTTCGAAGGACAAAGAAGCGTTCTTCGGGCTCCAACAACGCCACAAAGACGACGAAGATCTCGACGCGGCGGCGGCCGAGAAGCTGCAACGACTGCATGCCACATACAAGCCTCCGAAGTCCAAGAAGGACCTGGAGGAGTTGTGGGGCAAGATGACCACCGGGCCCAAACCATCGTAGTCCACCACTTCCATTCTCTATGAGCTCTACCCCTGTGACCGGCGGATCGGTCCTCCGATCCTTCCCCCGCGTCTTCTGGATCTCGAACGTGATGGAACTGTTCGAGCGAGGCGCCTACTACGGCATGAACGCCGTCCTTGCCGTCTATCTCACCAACTCCGCGGCGGAAGGAGGGCTCGGGTTCACTGAACAGTCGGTTGGGTTCCTCCAAGGGCTCGTGTACGCGTTCACGTACATCGTTCCGATCATCGGCGGGGCCCTCGCTGACCGGTATGGCTATCGTCGAATGCTCCTGACCGCTTTCTCGTTCCTGACCGTGGGCTACTATGCCACGGGCCACATGAGCTCGTACGGCGCGGTCTTCACGAGCTTGCTGATCATGGCCACCGGTTCGGGACTCTTCAAGCCCATCATCACGGGCACGATCGCTCGCACGACGAACCAGACGAACTCCGGCCTCGGGTTTGGCATCTACTACTGGATGATCAACCTCGGAGCGTTCCTGGCGCCGCTCGTCACGTCGTATCTCAAGGGCTTCTCGTGGAGCTACATCTTTACGGCATCGGCGGCGTACTGCGGGCTCATGCTGCTGCCGACGCTCTTCATCTACAAGGACCCCGAACGTCCTCAGAGTCTCAAATCCCTCGGGCAGGTCGCTCGCGACGCCGCCATGGTGCTGGGGGATGCCCGCTTCATGCTCATGATCGTACTCTATTCCGGTTTCTGGGTCCTTTACTTCCAGACCTTCGGTTCCGTGCTGTGGTTCCTTCGTGACTTCATCGATCCGGCGCCGGTCAACGCGTTCTTTGCGTCGCTCGGGATCGCCTTCTCGTTCGACGTCGAACATGTCACCGTGATCAACGCTGGAACCATCATCGTGCTGCAGGTGGTCGTGAGCAACCTGGTGAAGAACGCCAGCCCTCTGCCCACGATGAGCCTGGGCATGACCCTCGGCCTCATCGGATTCGTCCTGCTGGCATTCGGGTTGAATGTGTGGGTGTTCATCGCCGGCATCGTGGTCTTCTCGATCGGCGAAATGACGGCGCATCCGAAATACTACAGCTACGTGGGCCTTGTCGCTCCTCCCGACCGCAAAGCGGTCTACATGGGCTATGCGTTTCTCTATGGCGTCGTGGGTAGTCTTCTGGGCTCCAACCTTGGCGGCGCTCTCTACGAGACCTCGCTCAAGCCGTTCGTCGGAACGCCCGAAGCTCCCGAAGCCGTGCGCCGCTTCTGGCTGATGTTCGCCGCCCTCGACGGAGTCGCGATCGCCGGGCTGATGACGTATCATCGATTCTTCTCCGTCGACACGCCGGCGGCCAACGCCCGGGCGCGTCAGATCATGCTCGGCGTGTACGCACTGCTCATGGCGGTCGGAGTGTGGTTCGCGTACACCGCCGGTTTCGCTTCGGAGAGCGTTCAGTACAAGACGCTCGTTCAAGCGGTGATCATGCTCGGCATCGGCGGAGGCGGACTTGCGATCACGGCGCGCTCACACCAGTAAGCATGGCCATCGCGCCCTCACATGCTGCTCGGTGAAACTCCAATTCTCACACTTCTGATCTGCCATGAAACTCCGTGCGTTCGGCAAAACAGGATACATTGTCTCAGAGGTTGGCTACGGTGCGTGGGGCATCGGAGGGGGATTATGGAAGGGTTCTAATGACCAGAGCTCGACAACGGCCCTTCGGACCGCCATCGACGGAGGTGTGAACTTCATTGACACGGCGCTCGCCTACAACGAAGGGCATAGCGAGCGACTCGTCAGCGCGGTCCGGCGCGAGTCAACCGTGCCAGTCGTCGTTGCGACGAAGATCCCGCCTAAGAATCTAAGGTGGCCTGCGGCCTCCGGCACGCCTCTTCGCGACGCCTTTCCGGCTGAATATGTGCGAACCTGCACGGAGGCCAGCCTCCGGAACCTGGGCGTTGACACGATCGACCTCCAGCAGTTCCATGTCTGGTCGGATGAATGGGCTCTGGACCACGAGTGGCAAGACACTGTGCTCCGGTTGCAAGAAGAGGGGAAGGTGCGCCACTGGGGGATCTCGATCAACGATCACGAGCCGTCGAACGTCCTGAAGGCTCTCGAAACCGGTCTGATCGGGGCGGTACAGGTCATCTACAACATCTTCGACCAGTCGCCGGAAGCGGATCTGTTCCCGTATTGTCAGAAGCACGGGATTGGTGTGATCGTTCGGGTCCCGTTGGATGAAGGTGGCTTGACCGGTTCGATCACGCCGGAAACGACATTCGAGAAGGGAGATTTTCGAACGGACTACTTCCGAGGAGACCGAAAGAAGCAGGTCCAGGACCGGGTGGATCGACTGCGCATCTTTCTGGGAGAAGAGGCGGTGTCCATTGCCGAACTGGCTCTTCGGTTCACCCTGAGCCATCCGGCGGTTTCGACGATCATTCCTGGGATGCGGACGGCGGCTCATGTAGCGTCGAACACGGCGATCTCGGACGGTCGGCACCTCAGCCCGGCCCTCCTGAAGGCCCTTCAAGCCCATCGCTGGGACCGGAATTTCTACGGAACGACATAGAATCAGTCGTCCTGACAGCCGCTCGATCGCTTTGCGACCAGTCCTCCCTTTCTTCCTCGTGTCCGATCGTGGAGTTCTCGGTCCCTCTCCATTGCGTCTCCCGAGGTCTTGTTTTTCGCCCAGAATCTGCCTAAATTATTCGCCCATTGGGTTCTTAGCTCAGTTGGTTAGAGCGCTACCTTGACATGGTAGAGGTCATAGGTTCGAGTCCTATAGAACCCACTGATCAGACCAGCACGTGGGTGTTCCCACGGGTCAAACCGAGGCGGGGGATTCGTGATATCGCCGATCGGGCCAGGGCTAGGCCGACGGATCGTCCGAACACCGTCGTGCGCGCATGCGCAGCTGTCGGAGGAGTCCCCGCGATGCTGGTTCGAGTTTCACGTCGCCCGCGGGCGTTGCGGACACATGTTGTTCGTTCCGGTCGCCGTTCAACCCGTAGAGGAGCAACGCCGAAGATCTCTCAGGCCGAGTCGTCAATCGGAGGACGTTGAGGACAATCGGAGCGAGCTCCGATTTTTTTTGTTTTCTTCCCATGGACCAGATCACACTCACATTCCCCGACAGCTCGAAGCGGACCTTTCCCCGCGGCGTGACCGGGCTTGCTGTGGCGGAAAGCATCAGCAAGGGACTGGCGCGTGAAGCGTTGGCGGTGGAAGTGAGCGGAGAAGTGTGGGACCTCTCCCGAGCTATCGATGCCGATGCGTCGCTCAAGATCCTCAAGTGGGCTGACGCCGGCGGCAAATATGCGTATTGGCATTCGTCGGCGCACCTCATGGCGGAGGCGGTCGAGGCGCTCTTCCCCGGCACGAGGTTTGGCATCGGCCCTTCGATCGAGGCGGGTTTCTACTACGACATGGACCTTGGCGGCCACGCGCTGACGCCCGAGGACTTGGCGAAGATCGAGGAGAAGATGCGAGAGCTTGCCTCGCGCGACGTGCCCTATCAGCGCGAAGTGCGATCGTGGCAAGAGGCGGTCGCCTACTTCGAGAAGAAGGGTGACCCGTACAAGCTTGAGCTCCTTCAGGACCTGCAGGGGGAGACGATCACGTTCTATCATCAGGGGAATTTCACCGACCTGTGCTACGGACCGCATATTCCCTCGACGGGACGGATCAAGGCGATCAAGCTCCTGAGCATTGCGGGCGCGTACTGGCGTGGGAACGAGAAGAACAAGATGCTCCAGCGCGTGTACGGGATCACGTTCCCAACGCCAAAGGAGCTCGAGGAGCATCTCTTCCGTCTCGAAGAAGCGAAGCGACGCGACCACCGGAAGCTCGGCCAGGAGATGGAGATCTTCCTGCTGACGCCGAACGTCGGCAGCGGCCTGCCGCTCTGGTTGCCGAAGGGCACCGTAATACGCGAAGCGCTCATCGATTTTCTGCGCGCGGAGCAGAAGAAGCGCGGGTACGATTTCGTCACGACGCCCCACATCGCGAACCTGAATCTCTACCGGACGTCGGGGCACTACCCGTACTACAAGGAATCGCAGTTCCCGCCCATTGAGATGCCCGAGGGCGACCAGTACATGTTGAAGCCGATGAACTGCCCGCATCACCACCAGATCTACATGGCCAAGCCCCGGTCGTATCGGGACCTGCCGGTGCGATTCGCGGAGTTCGGAACGGTGTATCGGTACGAGCAGTCGGGGGAAATGAACGGCCTCATCCGCGTGCGCGGTTTCACGCAGGACGACGCCCATATCTACTGCACGCCTGAGCAGCTGAAGCAGGAGGTGAAGGCGACGGTCGAACTGACGCAGCTCGTCTTCAACACGTTCGGGATGGACGTGAAGATCAGGCTGTCGTACCGAGACGAGAAGAACGTCGAAAAGTACGGCGGCGAGGCGGCGTTCTGGGAACAGGCGCAGCGAGAGATCAAAGAGGTCGCCGACGAGATGGGCCTCGATTACTTCATCGGGATCGGTGAAGCTTCGTTCTACGGCCCGAAGATCGACTTCATGGTCCGGGATGCGCTGGGCCGCACCTGGCAGCTCGGCACGGTCCAGGTCGACTATGTGATGCCCGAACGCTTCCAGCTCGAATACACCGCGGCGGACGGGAAGAAGCATCGGCCCGTCATCATCCACCGTGCTCCGTTCGGGTCGCTCGAGCGTTTCATCGGCATCCTGATCGAGCACTTCGCCGGCGAGTTCCCGCTGTGGCTGGCGCCGATGCAGGCGGTCGTGCTGCCGGTGACAGACGCTGCGATGGAGTACGCTCGATCGGTCGTCGAAACGCTCAAGGCCGCCGGCCTGCGAGTCGAGATCGACGAGCGCAATGAGAAGATCGGATACAAGATCCGCGAGTGGGAGACGAAGAAGGCCCCGTACATGCTCGTCATCGGGGAAAAGGAACGCGCCGCCGGGACCGTGTCGGTACGGCAGCACAAGAAGGGCGATCTCGGAGCTCAGCCGGTCGAAGCTTTTCGCGACCTTCTGGCGGGGCTGGTGTCCAGCCGGACGCTGACCCACTGAACGCCCATATCCACGCACATTGAGGAGACACCGCCATCAAGCAAGAACGAGCCCGCGTCAACAGCGAGATCCGCGTTCCCCAGGTCCGAGTGATCGGAGAGGACGGGGAACAGCTCGGCGTCTTCATGACGAAAGAGGCCATCAGGATCGCGCAGGAGCGCAACCTGGACCTGATCGAGATCGTGCCGACCGCCACGCCGCCGGTCTGCAAGATCATGGACTTCGGCAAGTACCGGTATGAGATGTCGAAGCGAGAGAAGCTCCAGAAGAAGCACCAGGTGACGTCGCAGGTGAAGGAGGTCCGGTTCCACCCGAGGACGGACACCCATGACTTTGAGTTCAAGACGCGACATGCCCGGGCGTTCATCGAAGAAGGGCACAAAGTGAAGGCGACGGTCGTCTTCCGCGGCCGTCAGATCACCTACCAGGATCAGGGCCGAGAGATGCTGGCCCGCTTCACGGAGCGGATGGCGGACATCGCCAAGCTAGAGCAGGATCCGCGCATGGAAGGCCGGCAGATGGTGGCCGTGTTTGTCGCGGACAAGACGAAGAAGAAGGTCACGACCTCGAAATCGAAGGAATCAGAGAAGGAACAGGATCATGCCTAAGATGAAGACCCGACGCTCCGCGGCGAAGACGTTCAAGATCACTGCGACCGGCAAGATCAAGCGGCACAAGGCGTTCCGGCGCCACATTCTGACGTCGAAGTCGACCAAGCGGAAGCGCCATCTGCGCCGTCCGGGTCTTGTCGACAAGACGGAAGCGTACAAAGTGAAGCGCTTCCTCTCGGCGTAGCAAGGCCGGGCGACCCGCGACGCCACAAACAGGGCGGCCGCAGGGCGGGTTGAGGCAGGAGATCGATGGATCGATCGTAGCGGCGCTTCGTCGCTGCGCGAAACGTATACACCAGGGCTTCTTTTGGAGATCACGCACCATGCCACGTTCGCAAAACAAAGTTGCATCACACCGGCGCCGTAAGAAGCTTCTCGCTCGCGCCAAAGGCTACTGGGGAGCCCGGAGCAAGGTCCTCACGATCGCCAAGCACCACGTCGAGAAGGCCGGGACGCACGCCTACCGCCATCGCCGGACCAAGAAACGCGAGATGCGCGGCCTCTGGGTCGCTCGCATCAATGCGGGTGCGCGCCAGCATGGCGTGAGCTACTCGCGCCTCATTTCGGGCCTCACGAAAAAGAAGGTTGAGCTGAACCGCAAGGTCCTGGCCGACCTTGCGGCGCATCATCCGCAGGCCTTCGCCGAGGTCGTGAAGTTCGCTACGTCGTAGCGCGAACCCCGTTCTGTTCGGACGGGGGCCGTGCCGCGCCCCCGTCCGCTGTTCTTCCGCACTCCGGGCACGCGGCATTCGGTTGCTGACCATCCATGACCGCTTCCGACCCCATGAACGACCGGATCGAGCAGGTGCGCGCCGCGGCGCGCGCCGAGGCAGCCTCCCTCACGAACGCCGACGCGCTCGAACGCTTCCGCCTGTCCTTTCTCGCCCGCAAGGGCTCCGTCGCCGACCTCTTCGACCAGCTCCGCCATGTCACTGCCGCCGACAAACCGGCGGTCGGTAAGGCGCTCAACGAACTCCGCACGGAGGTTCAGGGCATCTACGATGGCGCCAAAGAAAAGGTCGATTCGTCGGCACAACGCACCTCTATCGATCTGACGCTGCCGGGTCGGCCGCTCTTCGCCGGCTCACGTCACCTCGTGAGCCAGACCCTGGAAGAGTTCCAGCGCGTCTTTGTTTCGATGGGCTTCGATATTGTCGAAGGACCGGAGGTCGAGTCGGACTACTATAATTTTGAGGCCCTGAACTTCCCGCCCGACCACCCGGCTCGCGACATGCAGGACACGTTCTTTGTGTCTCCGTCGGTCCTGCTCCGGACCCATACCACGCCCGTGCAGGTCC
This sequence comes from Bacteroidota bacterium, assembly GCA_025454835.1. GTDB lineage: Bacteria > Bacteroidota > Ignavibacteria > UBA10030 > UBA10030 > 2-02-FULL-55-14. Next base: position 28,873 of record JALONQ010000017.1, read on the forward strand.
GCATCATGGAAAAGCGGAAACCGCCCGTCCGCGCCATCATGCCTGGGCGCGTCTACCGCAATGAGGCGGTCTCGGCGAGAAGCCTCGTCCAGTTCCACCAGGTGGACGGCGTGTACGTGGACAAAGGGGTGACCTTCGCCGAGCTGAAGGGGACCCTCGTCGCCTTCGCCAAGCGCTACTACGGCAGTTCGATCAAGTACCGCTTTCGCGCTTCGTATTTTCCGTTCACGGAACCGAGCGCCGAGATGGATATCACATGCTATCTCTGCGCCGGCAAAGGCTGCCGGGTCTGCAAACACTCAGGATGGCTCGAGATCGTCGGGTCTGGCATGGTCCATCCGAACATCCTGAAGCGCGTCGGGTATGACCCCGAAGAGGTGTCGGGATACGCGTTCGGGTTCGGCGTTGAGCGGACGGTGCTCCTCCGCCACGGCATCGACGATATCCGCCTCCTGTACGAAAATGACGTCAGGTTCCTCGAACAATTCTGATCCGTCGACCATCGCATGAAGATCGTCTCCTCGTGGCTGAAAGACTTCGTCGACGTTGAGTGGACGCCGCAGCAGTTCTCCGACGATCTGACGATGGTCGGGCTCGAGGTCGAGAGCTACGAAGACCTCGCCGCCACGTACGACAAGTTCGTCGTCGGCAAGGTCGTGTCGTGCGAGAAGCATCCGAAAGCCGACCGGCTCACGGTCTGCCGTGTCGACGTAGGCAGCGAAGAGCTCCAGATCGTCTGCGGTGCACCCAACGTTGCGCCGGGACAGACCGTCCCGGTGGGCCTTGTGGGTGCGACCGTTCCGCATGGCCAGCACGATCCCGACGGCAAGCCGTTCGTGCTGGGCAAGGTGAAGCTCCGCGGCGTGGATTCATCAGGCATGATCTGTTCCGCCAAGGAGCTCGGGCTCGGCACGGATGGCGATGGCATCATGGTCCTGACGACCGACGCGCGGCCGGGTACGCCGCTCGCGATCGCGTTGCAGAGGAACGATGTCGTGTACGAGATCGGCATCACGCCCAATCGTCCCGATTGCCTGAGCCATCTTGGCGTTGCGCGCGAGGTCGCGATCCAGACGGGCGGAGAAGTGCGGAGGCCTGCGATCACGCTGAAGGAATCCGGCGAGCCGGCGGCCAAGCTTGCCTCGATCGAGATCCGCGATGCGGACCTGTGTCCGCGGTACTGCGGCCGGGTCCTGTCCGATGTCAGGGTCATCCCGTCTCCCGAGTGGCTGCAGCGCCGTCTGGAACTGGCCGGCGTCCGTCCGATCAACGCTGTCGTCGATGCGACCAACTACGTCATGTTCGAGCTGGGCCATCCGTTGCATGCGTTCGATCTCGACCGGCTCGACGGCCATGCGATCGTCGTTCGTCGAGCGGGTCCGGATGCCGAGTTCACGACCCTCGACGGGAGGTCGCGCCAGTTGCGGCCCGACATGCTCATGATCTGCGACCGTTCGCGCCCGGTGGCGATCGGGGGAGTGATGGGCGGTGAGAATTCCGAGGTGAGCGAGACGACGACGCGTCTGCTGATCGAAGGCGCGTACTTCCTCCCGTCCAACATTCGCCGCACCGCCCGGACGCTCGGCCTGTCGACGGAAGCGTCGTACCGATTCGAGCGTGGCGCCGACCCGGAGATGGCGAAGCTGGCGGTCGAGCGGACGGCCCAGTTGATCCAAGAACTGACGGCCGCTACGGTACATCCCGGACTCATCGATGTCTATCCTAAGGGCATGGAGGCATCCAGGATCCGCTTCCGTCCGCGACGCGCGAATGAGATCCTCGGTACGAACATCGAACCCTCAGCGATGCGGTCGTACCTGGGCCGGCTCGGTGCGCACGTGACGGCGAACGGGGAGGAGGAGCTTGTCGTCGTGCCGCCGTCGTTTCGCGTTGATATCTCGGAGGAGATCGACCTCATCGAAGAGGTCGCGCGCGTACATGGATACAACAACATCGAGACGCAGACAAGGTCCGCCATCGATTTCTCGATCCCTACGGCTCCGGCTCGGGTGGCTGACGAGGCCCGCTCGCATTTGATCGGTGCCGGTTGGAGGGAGATCATGGCCATCTCTCTCCAGCCAGAGACTGTGGCATCCTTGGGTGGCCCCGCCCCGATCAAGGTCCTGAATCCTGTCAGCGCCGAGATGCAGGCCTTGCGAACCAGCATGATCCCGGGGACTTTGGATATTGTCCGGCTGAACCTCCATCGCGGGAACAAAGACCTGCGTTTATTCGAGATTGGAAAGGTCTATCGACGGAGCAGCGAGAACCTGGCCAGTGTGGAAGACGTCGTGGAAGAAGACCGGCTGATGATGGCTTGGGCGGGTGTGGCGGCCCCCGTCGCCTTCGATCGCCCTTCTAGAGAGGTCGATCTGATGGACCTGCGAGGCGAGGTCGATGCCCTCCTGCGCCGCGTCTGCCTTGACAAATACCGGTTTCTTCCTTATCGTGCCGACAACACTTTAACTGAATCGGCCCTGAGCCTTGAAATTAACGGCACTTATGGGGGTTGGTTCGGCGAGGTGAGACGCGATATCGCCAAACGCTTTGAGATCGAAGTCCCGATCTTCGTTGGCGAGATAGCGTTGCCGGTGTTGGAACAAGCGTGGACCCGGGACAGGACGTTCCGTCCACTTCCTCGATTCCCACACGTGGTGCGGGACCTCGCGTTTGTTGTGGAACGCACCATGCCGCAGGGAGACTTGGAAGACTTGATCCGCCTAACGGCGGGACCTTTGCTGGAATCGCTGGTCCTGTTCGACGCGTATCAAGGGGCTCAGACAGGCGGAGGACGACGGAGTCTGGCGTATTCGCTGGCGTTCCGATCCCCTGATCACACGCTGACCGACGCCGAGGTCGATGCGCACATACGGGCGATTGTCGACAGGGCCCGTAGTGTGTGCGGTGCAGAATTGCGCAGCTAAGCCGTCGGACCATTATCCCCACGACCGTGGCTGACCCCTCAACCGAGACCCTCGAAGAGCGTTCCGCTTCGACCCGATCGATCGAACTCGTCCTCCAGCAACTGTGGGACAAGGCTCGCCGGGTTTCGGCACTCGTTGTCCGTTTGCGCCAAGAGAACGCTGGACTGCGCGACCGGACCCGAGAGCTCGAGGAATCGAACCGTGAGATCTTCTCTGAGCGAGAGAAGCTCATCGTCCAATTGGCCCAGCAGGAAGCGTCGGGCCGCGACTCGGTGGACGAGGTGGCGACCCTCCGCCAACGGGTGAGGCAGCTGGAGGACATGGAAGTGGCGTTGCGCCGGTCGCTCGACGACCTGACAGTCCAGCTCGAGGAAGCCCGTCGTGAAGCGGCCCGTTTGAACGCCAACGGCGCGGGTCCTTTCACGCGGGAAGAAAAGGAGCTGATCCGTCAGCGGGTGACGGACCTGGTCGCCAAGATCAATTCGCGCCTGTAGGGAAGCACGAAGGACACCCATGACGAGCAAGAGCATCAAGGTCAAGATCTTCGGAGCCGAGTATCCGCTGCGCGGCGAGAACGAAGACTTCACCCGCCGAGTCGCGGAATACGTCGACGGGATGCTCACCAAGATCCATGACAAGATCCCGGAGCAGCCGCCATTGACGGTCGCGGTGCTCACGGCGTTGAACATATCGGAAGACCTTCTCAAGGAACGGATCGGTCATCAGGAGCTGGAGTCGGTGACCGAGTCCGAGATCACGAAGTTGTCGAACTACCTGGACAACCTGTTGATCGCCGAAGATGAGGCTTCCTCCTGACGTCAGGGTGTTCTTTCCATAAGCGGTCAGTCTGTGTGATCTGAACCGCACCATCGGTTGTTGTCATCCATATTAAAGAACCTGATGTTTTTTAATATGGGAGCCTGACTCATACGTGTGGAGCGCACGCCATCGTCCCTTCGGGGAATGCCACGCGACGACCCCCGACGACGTCTGCTTCGGCAGGCAGCGTTGAGGCGAGCGGGTCCAGTGGAAGCGCAAAATGCGTAGGCGGGTACCCACTGTGTCTTGATGAGGTTCTTTCAATACACTTGATGACACCGATGGTTGCGGCTTTTTTTTTATCTCGTATGATCGGTCGGTGACAGTGAGGCAAGCATGGATCCGTATGTGTTGATTGTGATCGGAGCGCTCATCGGCGGGGCCTCGTTCTTCCTCGGTTGGTTCCTGAACCAACGCGCAGGCCAGAACAAGATCTCGACGGCCGAAGAGCGTGCGAAGCAGATCCTCGAGGATGCTGCGAAAGAGGCCGAAACCGCCAAACGGGAGAAACTGGTCGAGGCGAAGGACGAATGGTTCAAGCGCAAGAAGGAAGCCGAGGCCGACCTCCAGTCAAAACGGAACAAACTTCAGGCCTACGAAAAGCAGATCCAGAACCGCGAGGAGAACGTCGAGCGGAAGCTTGACCTGCTCAGCAAGAAAGAGACCTCCGTCCAGCAGGTCGAACGCGATATTCAGGAGCGCCAGCGTCGGGTGTCCGAGAAGGAACGTGAGCTGGAACGCCTGATCGGCGAAGAAACGGCCCGCCTCGAGCGTATCTCCGGAGTATCTCGAGATGAGGCGAAGAAGCTTCTCAACGAGAATCTCATTGAAACCGTCAAGACCGAGGCCGCTCAGACACTCAAGGACATCCGCGACCAGGCGAAGCTCGAAGGACGCCGGGAGGCCCAGAAGATCATCGTCCAGGCCATCCAAAGGACCGCCGCCGAGCACACGGTTGAAACGACCGCCAGCGTCCTGACGCTGGCCAGCGACGAGATCAAGGGCCGCATCATCGGCCGCGAAGGGCGGAACATCAAGGCATTCGAAGCTGCCACTGGCGTTGATGTGATTGTTGACGACACGCCCGAGGCGGTCATTCTCACCGGGTTCGACCCGTTTCGCCGCGAGATCGCACGGCAATCCCTCGAACGTCTCATTGCCGACGGTCGCATCCATCCGGCCCGTATCGAAGAGGTCGTCGAGAAGGTGCGCAAGGAACTCGAAGAAGAGGTCCTCCGCACCGGGGAGAACACGCTGCTCGAGGTCGGCCTCCATACGGCCCACCCCGAGATCCTCCGCCATGTCGGCAAGATGAAATACCGTTCGTCCTACGGCCAGAACCTGCTCCAACACAGCATCGAGGTGGCCTACCTCACGGGCATCATGGCATCCGAGTTGCGGCTCGACCCGATGCTGGCCAAGCGCGCCGGGCTTCTGCACGACATCGGCAAGACGATCGACCGGAGCGTCGAAGGGCCGCACGCTCTGCTCGGCATGGAGCTCTGCAAGAAGTTCAATGAGAACGCTCTTGTGTGCAACGCGGTCGGTTCGCACCACGAGGACATCCCGATGGAGCACCCGGTCGCGGCGCTCGTGCAGGCCGCCGACGCCATCAGCGGCGCACGACCCGGTGCCCGCCGCGAGTCGGTCGAGGAATATGTGAAGCGGCTGGAGCGTCTGGAGAGCATCGCCAAGTCCTTCAACGGCGTTACCAATACGTACGCCATTCAGGCGGGCCGCGAGGTCCGCGTCATCGTCAATCACGAGCGGATCGACGACGCGGTCGCCGAGCAGCTCGCCCACGACATCGCCAACAAGATCCAGCAGGAGCTGGAATTTCCCGGACAGATCAAGGTTGTCGTGATCCGGGAGGTTCGCTCCGTCGCCATCGCCAAGTGAGCCGCTCCGCCGCCCCACCCAGACCCGCCCTGCCGACCTTCGGCATCACCGGCGGCATCGGCAGCGGCAAATCAGCCGTTGCCGCGATCATTGAGCGTGCCGGCATCCCGGTGTGCTCGGCCGATCAGGTCGCGAGGTCACTGAGCGCCTCGGACCCGGCCCTTCGCCGCAAGATCACCGCGCTCCTCGGACCGCAGGCTTACCGGGTTGACGGCTCCTACGACCGGGCGTTCGTCGCTTCGCAGATCTTCAGCGACCGCGCGCTTCAACGGTCGCTCGAAGAGGTCGTCCATCCCGCCACCGACAAAGCCATTCGTGATCAGCTGCGCGAATGGAAAAAGGCCGGACATCCGATCGCGGCGGTCGAAGCTGCACTCGTCTTCGAGGCGGGCATGGATCGCTGGCTGCAGGCCGTCCTGTTCGTCGATGCTCCAGAAGAGGTCCGGGTGGCTCGCGTCATGCAGCGGGACGGCGTCGACGCAGAAAGCGTCCGACGGCGCATCGCTGCCCAAGGTTCCCAGAAGCAACACCGCGGACGATCGACGATCGTCATTGAGAACGACGGAACCCTGAAGGATCTTGGACCCCGTGTTCAATTTGCCCTCTCCATCCTCCGCACGATGTTGTTGAAAGGATGAACGTGCCGACACTCGCCGAACGCGAACACGCCCACTTCTTTCATACGTACAAGCGCCTCGCCGTCGAGATCGAACGGGGTGAAGGGGCCTATCTCTACGACCGTTCCGGAAAGCGGTACCTGGATTTCTTCGGGGGCCTCGCCGTGAACGCGCTCGGCTACGGGCATCCGGGAGTTCTGAAGGCCATTCACGACCAGTCGAGCAAGTATCTGCATCTCTCGAACTTCTTCTTGCAGGAGCCCCAGATCCGGCTGGCGGAGCGGTTGCTGGCCGCCACGGGCTTTCAGCGCGTATTCCTCTGCAACAGCGGAACGGAGGCGCTCGAAGGGGCCGTGAAGCTGGCGCGCAAGTGGGGACACGGCAGGGGGAAAGCGATCATCGTGGGGATGTCGAACGCCTTTCACGGGCGGACGTTCGCCGCGTTGTCGCTGATGGACAAGCCCAAATACCGTGACGGCTACGCCCCGTTCCTGCCGCATTCGGCATCGATGGCGTTCAACGACATCGATGCCGCGACGAAGGTCATCAACGCTGAGACCTTGGCCGTCGTGCTGGAGTGCATCCAAGGGGAGGGCGGGATCTTCCCCGTGGCGCCGGCGTTCGCCCGAACCCTCAATGAGCTTCGCGAGGAATTCGGATTCCTCATCATCGCCGACGAGATCCAGTCGGGTGTCGGACGGACCGGCAAGTTCTTTGGCTTCGAGCATGTCGGCCTCCAGCCCGATGTGGTGTTGGTGGCGAAGGCCATCGGGGGCGGACTTCCGCTTGGCGCGGTGCTGGGCAACGATCGTGTGGCCGAGTCCTTCACGTATGGCGTGCACGGAACGACCTTCGGCGGCAATCCCGTGGCGTGCGCGGCGGGCAATGCCGTTCTCGACGAGGTCGTCGACGGCGGGCTCATGCAGAACGCTGCCCGCATCGGCGAAGAGTTGCATGCGGTCGGCGACCGGCTGCGGCGCGAGTTCCCGAAGATGGTGAAAGAGACGCGCGGATTCGGCTGTATGATCGGCATCGACCTGCATATGCCGAGCCAGCCGTACGTCGACGCCTTGATGTCGCGCGGCATCCTTGTCAACAGCACACACGAAACGGTCCTGAGGCTGTTGCCGCCGCTGACGATCACGACCGAACACTGCGGTCAGTTCGAACATGAACTGCGCGCCCTCCTGAAAGCGAACGCCTGATGTTGACAGAACTCGAACCGGGTACCGTCCATGCACCAGAGCTGTACGGCTCGGCCTGGCTCAACGGAGATCCCGTGATGCTCAGAAACTTGGAGGGCGGGATCCTCCTCGTCGATTTCTGGGATTCGGTTTCGGCCGCGAGCCTGAGGGCATTGCCGATCCTGAAGGAGTGGTACGACCGCTACCGCGACATGGGATTGACGGTCGTCGGCGTGCACACGCCCGAATTCGCCTTCGGCGCGGACGACGGGCGCGTGGCTTCGGCCGTTCGCGCGCTCGGCATTCGCTATCCCGTCATGCTGGACAACGCCGCGCTCGTCTGGGGTGCGTATCGCATTCAGGCGTGGCCGACCCGCGTGCTCGTCGACCGAACGGGGAACGTTCGCTTCATGCAGTCGGGCAATGAGGGGTACCACGAGTTCGAACGGGGGATCCAGGTCCTGCTGCGCGATGCGGGCTATCGCGGGTCGTTGCAGCCGCTCATCCCGCCGTTCCGGCGCGAGGAGGACATCATCGGGTATCGGCGTCGGACGACCGGCGACCTGCGCCTGGGCTATGTGCGGGGCTCGATCGGCAACGTGGAAGGACTCGTCCCGGAGACCCGCAGCTCCTATGCAGATCCGGGGCTGTATCTTCCGGGCCGGGTCTATGCAGATGGGATCTGGTGGGCGGGGCGCGAATCGCTCCGGTCTTCCGGCGTCTTGGGTGAACGGTCGTCTCTCAGCCTTGAGTACGACGGCTCCGATATCTTCGTGGTGGCCGGTGCCTCCGCGCCCGCGCAGATGTTCGTCGAGCTGGACGGCGGACCGCTATCGCCCGGAGTGTTCGGCGCGGACGTACGCCGGGGACCGGACGGCACGGCGGCGGTCCTGATCTCCGAACCGCGGCTGTATCATCTGGCCCAGGAACGCCAGACGGAGCACAGGCGAATGCGGCTCAGCGTGACCCAACCGGGAATCGACGTCTATGCCATGTCGATCCTCGGGCCCATGGACCTGTCGGCCTTCTCGGAGAACTGAGATGAGGTGCGTCCGCATTCATGCCCACGGCGGCCCCGAACAACTGCAGTTTGACGATGTCCCTGAGCCGCCGGTCGGGCCCGACGAGGTGCGTGTCAGCGTCCGCGCGACGTCGATCAACCATATGGACATTTGGGTCCGGCAGGGATTGCCGGGCGTCCGCGTGCCGCTGCCGATCATCCCGGGAGTCGATGCGGCCGGCGTCGTCGAGACGGTGGGAGAAGCGGTCCGTCATGTTCATCCCGGAGACAGGGTCACGGTTGCGCAGGGGATCTCGTGCGGGCATTGTGCCGCCTGCCTGAACGGTCACGACAATCTCTGCAAGGAGTACATCCTGATCGGCGAGCATCGTGACGGGGCCGATGCAGAGTTGCTCGTCGTGCCGGGTCGTAATATCATCAAACTGGCCCCGGAGATCTCGTTCGAGTCGGCTGCGGCGGCGGGTCTGGTCTTCCTCACGGCGTGGCAGATGCTGGTCGACAAGGCCCAGGTTCGGCCGGGAGAGACCGTCGTTGTGCACGGGGCCGGAAGCGGTGTCGGCAGCGCGGCGATCCAGATCGCCCATCTGTTCGGCGCCCGGGTCATTGCCACGACCAGCTCTGAGCGCAAGGCTGATCAAGCGCGCTTGCTGGGGGCAGCGGAGGTCATTCTCTACAACAAGGAGGATGTGCTCGCTTCGATCCGCCGAATGACCGACAAGCGAGGCGCCGACATTGTGATCGATCATGTGGGGACGCCGGTTTGGGAGATCAGCATCAAAGGACTGACCAAAGGCGGCCGGCTGGTCACATGTGGGGCGACGGCGGGCTACGAGGCGGTCACTGATCTTCGCTACGTCTTCTACAAACAGCTCAGTATCCTGGGTTCGACGATGGGGCGCAAAGGAGATCTGCTCAAGATCCTCGGACTGATGGCCGAGGAGAAGCTCCGAGCCGTGATACACGCCGACCTGCCGCTGGAGGAGGTGCGCGAGGCGCATCGCATCGTAGAATCTGGGGAGCAGTTCGGGAAGGTGGTGCTGAAGGTCTGAACGATCATGAGAGGGTTTGCCACGAAGTGCACAAAGTCCCTCTTCGTTCAGAAGTCCCGGTTTTGTTGGGGTCCCTGTCGGCCGTGATCCTTCTCGTGCTTCTTGATGTTCTTCGTGGTACATTTGCCTGTGGCGATTTGATGACAGCTTGCCGCCACCGCTTCTCCAAGTGCTAAAGCGTCGACGGGACTCGAGTGCCCCGACGCGCTGGTCGGGGTTCTTCGTTTCGTCACCCTCTTTCACGCATCCATGACCTCTGCGTTTCTCGCACGACTCCGGGACAAGGTCCTCGTCTTTGACGGAGCGACCGGCACCCACCTGCAAGGCCAGAACCTGACGGCCGATGACTTCGGGGGTGAATCCCTGGCGGGCTGCAATGAGTTCCTCGTGATCTCGAAGCCATCCGCGGTGGAGCGTGTCCATGCCGACTATCTCGAGGCCGGCGCCGACGTCGTCGAAACCAATTCCTTCGGTTCCACGAGCATCGTTCTTGCGGAGTACGGCCTCCAGGACCGCACGGAAGAATTGAACCGCCTGTCGGCGCAGATCGCACGCCGCGTCGCCTCGTCGTACGCCACGCCGGACCGGCCTCGTTTCGTCGCCGGCTCGATGGGCCCCACGACCAAGCTACCGACCCTCGGCCACATCGCCTTCATGGACTTGTCCGACGACTACTACGTGCAGGCGCGTGGATTGATCGAAGGGGGCGTTGACCTGCTCTGCGTGGAGACGGTCCAGGACATCCTGCAGGCGAAAGCCGCGCTTCATGGGATCCAACGCTACTTTGCCGACAGCCGTTGCAAGGTGCCGCTGATCGTCTCCGTGACGATCGAATCGATGGGTACGATGCTCCTTGGGACGGAGATCTCGGCCGCATTGACGGCCATCGAGCCCTTCGACATCGATGTCTTCGGCCTAAACTGTGCGACGGGGCCCCAGGAAATGTCGGAGCACATTCGCACGCTCTCCGACATCTCACCACTGCCGATCTTCGTCATGCCGAACGCCGGCATTCCGGAGAACATCGGCGGCCATGCCCACTACAAGCTGTCGCCGGAGGAGTTGGTGAGGTCGATGACCCACTTCGTCAAAGACCTCGGCGTGTCGGTCGTCGGCGGCTGCTGCGGCACGACCAAGGAACATATCCGGCAGCTGGCGGCCGCGGTGGAGGGAGTGACTCCCAAGGCTCGGTCGCCCCAGTTCATACCGGCCGCATCGAGTTTGTACCAGGCCTCTCCGTTCCAGGTCGACAATCCACCGACGCTCGTTGGAGAACGGACGAACGCCAACGGCAGCAAGCTCTTCCGCGACCTCCTGGCGAAGGAGGATTGGGAGGGCATCGTGGCGATGGGAAAGGACCAGGTGCGCGAGCAGGTCCATCTCCTCGACGTGTGCGTGGCGTACGTCGGTCGGAACGAGCGGTCCGATGCCTCGGAGGTGATCTCGCGCTTCAACCGGCAGGTCACCGTTCCGCTGGTGATCGATTCCACCGAGGCGCCGGTGATCGAGGAGTCCCTCCGGCGCATCGCCGGAAAGGCGGTCGTCAATTCGATCAACCTCGAGGACGGCGAGGAGCGGCTGGAACGGATCGTGAAGCTGTGCAAGCAATATGGCGCTGCCGTCATCGCGTTGACGATCGACGAGCAGGGGATGGCGAAGACGGCCGACGCCAAGCTTGCCATCGCCAAGCGCATCTACGACCTGGCCGTCGTCAAGTTCGGCATGCGGGCGCACGACATGATCTTCGATACGCTGACCTTCACGCTGGGGTCGGGTGAAGAAGAGTTCCGGCGCGCAGGCATCGAGACGATCGAAGCACTCCGGCGGATCAAGCACGAGTTGCCGGGTGTCCACACGATCCTCGGCGTGAGCAATATCTCCTTCGGACTGTCGGCCCCCGCGCGCCCGGCGCTCAATTCGGTCTTCCTCCATGCGGCCGTCGAGGCTGGCCTCGATATGGCCATCGTTCACGCGTCGAAGATCATTCCGCTGTACAAACTCGATCCGAACGCGCATGAACTCTGCCGTCGTCTTGTCTTCGACGAGCGGACGTTCAGCGGAACCGGCGAAGACCGGACGGTCGCCTCAGATCCGCTGACGGAGCTCATGGCCTTCTATGCGGGGGCCAAGCAAGAGAAGGTGTCGGCAGCGGTGAAGGACGGGACCATCGAGGACCGGTTGAGACGACGCATCGTCGACGGAGATCGGGTCGGACTTCACGGCGACCTTGACGAAGCGTTGAAGACCCGTGCGGCCCTGTCCATCATCAACGATGTGCTGCTCGAAGGGATGAAGGTCGTCGGCGACCTGTTCGGCTCGGGGCAGATGCAGCTTCCATTCGTTCTCCAGTCGGCCGAGGTGATGAAAGCCGCCGTGGCCTATCTCGAGCCGCACATGGAGAAGAGCGGCGGCCGGGCCAAGGGAACCATGGTCATCGCCACCGTGAAAGGTGACGTGCATGACATCGGCAAGAACCTTGTCGACATCATTTTGACGAACAACGGCTTCAAGGTCGTCAACCTCGGCATCAAGACGCCGGTGGAGGCGATGCTCCACGCGGTGCAGGAGCACCAAGCCGACGCCATCGGCATGAGCGGCCTCCTGGTGAAGTCCACGCTCGTCATGAAGGAGAACCTCGAGGTCATGGCCGAGCGAGGATTGACCATCCCGGTTATCCTGGGCGGGGCCGCGTTGACCCGGCGATACGTCGAACAGGATCTTCGCGCCGTCGCCACGAGTCCGGTATTCTACGCGAACGACGCCTTCGATGGCCTGCGCCTGATGGAACAGATCATCTCCGGCTCGCTCCCGTCGACGGCCCCCGAGGCCGAGACAGGGCTCGCCGACGATGAGCCGGCGCTGACCGGTTCTGAGGCAAAGATCGCCATGGCCGAGGCCGAAGGAAATGCCGCGCTGCCGCTCCGTTCCTCGATCTCGCGCGACGTGACGATCCCCGCGCCGCCGTTCTGGGGTTCGAAGGTCGTTACGGACATCCCGGTCGACACCGTCTACCGTTACATCAACGACGTGGCCCTCATTCGGGGACAGTGGCGCATTGTCAAGGGAAAGCTCGCTCCGGAGGAATACCAGAGGATCCTCCAGGAAAAGGTCATGCCCGAGTACCGCGCGCTGAAGGACGAGGTCCGCGACGCGCGCTTGCTCGAACCGAAGGTGGTATACGGCTACTTTCCCTGCCAGTCGGAGGGCAACGACCTGATCATCTACGAACCGCCGACCGGTGGTACGGCGCCAACCACCGCGCGCGTCAAGGGGAGGATCGCCTTCCCGCGGCAGATGAAGGACCGCCAACTCTGCATCTCGGATTTCTTCGCGTCAGTCGATTCAGGACGCATCGACGTTATCCCGATGCATTTGGTCACGGTCGGCCAGAAAGCGTCGGAGCATGCGAAGCGGCTCTTCGACGACAACAACTACAAGGACTATCTCTACTTTCATGGCCTGAGCGTGGAGAGCGCCGAAGCCCTGGCGGAGTTGTGGCATCAACGCATACGACAGGAACTTGGCATCGCCGGGAAGGACGCGCCCGAGGTCAAACGGCTCTTCAGCCAGGGCTACCAAGGGGCGCGCTATTCGTTCGGCTATCCGGCCTGTCCCGATCTGGAGGATCAGGCCCTGCTCTTCGACTTGCTTCGGCCGGAGCGCATCGGTGTCGCGCTCAGCGAGGAGTTCCAGCTCGAACCCGAGCAATCAACGAGCGCCATCATTGTGCATCATCCCGAAGCCCGTTACTTCAATATCTGACGATGGAGGACCCATGTCCAAACTGCTCTTGCTGCGCCACGGCGAATCGCAATGGAACCTTGAGAACCGCTTCACCGGTTGGGTCGATATTCCGCTCTCTCCAAAAGGGGAGGAGGAGGCCCGGGCGGCAGGCGAGAAACTGAAGGGATATCATTTCGAGCAAGGCTACACCTCGGTCCTGCAACGGGCCATCAGAACGCTCGATATTGTCCTTGGCATCACTGGTCAGAAGGACCTGCCGATCGAGCGTGATCAGGCCCTCAACGAACGTCATTATGGGGCCCTGCAGGGAAAGAACAAGGCGGAGATCGGAGCGCAGTATGGCGAGGCGCAGCTGAAGATCTGGCGACGCAGTTACGACGTGCCGCCTCCGAAGGAGAAGACCGACCTCAATCCCGAAGGCGTCAGCGAAAGCCTGAAAGATACGGCCGCCCGAACGCTGCCGTACTTCCAGAGCAAGATCATGCCCGACGTTCTCGCCGGAAAGGACGTCATCGTCGCCGCGCACGGCAACAGCCTCCGCTCGATCGTCATGCATCTCGACGATCTGACGAAGGAGGAGGTGTTGGAACTGAACATCCCCACCGGTGCACCGCTGCTCTACGTGTACGATGGGAAGAAGATCGTCGAGCATCGCTATCTGTAGTCGGAAGGCGTTGTTCTCCTCGGCGTGCCACGCGCCCATGGAGCCGCCATGAACGGCGGCGGAAACGCGCGTGGATGCACGAATTTTCGCTTCATTGAATCCGATTTTCAACAGTTCAGCATGATTTCGCGCACCTTGGATTGCATTTCGGCCCACAATCGTGTATACTTTTTCGGGTTGGGACGAGCGGTTCGAAGCTGGAATTCGACACTTCAACCGCGAGGAATTCTTCGAGGCGCATGAGGTGTGGGAGGACCTGTGGCATGAGGTCCGCGACGCCGACCGAAGTCTTCTGCAAGCTCTGATTCAGGTCGCGGCGGGTTTCTACCATCACCAATGCGACAACCCGCGGGGCACGGCGAGCCAACTTCGCAAGGCAGGCGAAAAGCTTACCCTCTATCCCGTTGTCCACCGTGGCATCCAAGTCGGCACGCTGTTGGCCGGCGTGCGTGCATGGATCGGGGAGAGAGGGGAAGCAGGGCCGACGCTGGGAAGGACCTCTTACCCCCGCATCACGATCGACTCGACGTTTTCACCATCCTAGTTCCATTTGAGGAGAGGTTCGTATGGCAACGATGATCACCGAGGAATGCATCAACTGCGGCGCGTGCGAGCCTGAGTGCCCGAACACCGCCATCTATGCCGGCGGCGTCCAGTGGGAGCTCAACGGCCAGACCCACGAAGCGCTGTCGAATGATTTCTACTATATCGTGCCCGAAAAGTGCACGGAATGTGTCGGCCACTTCGACCAGGAACAGTGCGCGGCCGTGTGTCCCGTCGACTGCTGCGTCCCCGACCCGAACCACGTCGAGTCGGAACAGGTGTTGCTCGACCGGGCCAAGACGCTGCATCCAGACCGGGCGTTCCCCGAGCTCAGCGCGTCCACGTCGCACTTCCGCAAGTAAGAGCACAGCAGTTCGATCACGAGTCGGCCTGTCCACGATAGGCCGACTCTTTCTTTTTGGACCCGCCGATGAACATCGGACCTTACAGGATCACGGCGCTTGAGACAGGCCGATTCTCCCTCGACGGCGGTGCGATGTTCGGCATCGTGCCGTGGATGTTCTGGTCCCGCACGAACCCGCCCGACGAGCGCCAGCGGATCCAGCTGGCGGCGAGAAGTCTCCTCATCCGGGGAGAGGGACGCACGATCCTGGTCGATGACGGCAACGGCGAGAAGTGGAGCGACAAGCTGAAGGACATCTACCGGCTCGACACGAGCGCCGGGGACCTTCAGCATTCCCTCGACGCAGCCGGAGTCCGGCCGGAAGACGTCACCGACGTCGTGCTGACGCACCTCCATTTTGACCATGCCGGAGGCTCGACGGTCCGCCGGCATGGCCGACTGGTCCCGGCCTTCCCGAACGCGACCTTCTATGTCCAGCGCGACCACTGGGAGTGGTCCAAACAACCGACCGACCGTGACCGAGCCTCCTTCATGCCCGACGACTATCTGCCGCTGTGGGAGGCCGGCGTACTCGAACTGGTGGACGGCCAACGCGAGCTCTTCCCGGGGATCGAAATGCTCGTCTGCAACGGCCATACCACGGCACAGCAGTTGCCGAAGATCTCGGACGGCACGACCACGATGCTGTTCTGTTGTGACCTGATCCCGACCGCTTCGCATGTACCGTTTCCTTACATCATGGGGTACGATCTCCGTCCGCTGGTCACGCTCGAGGAGAAGAAGCGGATCCTGCCACGCGCGCATGACGAAGGCTGGATCCTGTTCCTCCAGCATGACCCGAACGTCCACGCCATCACCTTGCGATCGTCCGACAAAGGATACCTTGTGGACCGGACGCTATCCATCGAGTGATCATGGAAGGCATGACGGCGATCGGACAGGTCGGTGAGATCAAGCGAAGGCTTCTGACCCCGGCGAAGATAGACGGGGCTTCGGTGGTCGTCATCGCCCTTCCCGACGGATTCCAGGTTGTCGAGAATCGGTGTCCGCATCAGCAGGCGGATATCTTGCATGAAGGATCCGTCGACGACGGGGGATTGACCTGCCCGCTCCACGGCAGGACCTTCGACCTCGTGGACGGCCGGTGCCGAAATGGTGCCGGGCGGTTGACCTTGGTTCCGTGGAAGCAGATCGGCGACACCCTCTGGGCAGGGCCGCTGCCCGCTCAGGGCTTCTCCTCCTTCTGACCCATGGCGACGCTCTCCGACCGTCTAAGGGAAGAGGCACGACGCCTCGGATGTCTCTCGCTCGGGATCGCGCACGCCGAAGCGCTCGACCCGGAAGGCGCCCGATTGCGCGCATGGATCGACCGCGGCTTTCAAGCCTCCATGGGGTGGATGGCGCGTCGTGCGGCTGAGCGCAGCGACCCGGCCTTGGTGCTTCCGTCGGTCCGATCGATCGTGGTCGTGGCGGTCAACTACTTTGCCGGCCACCGGCATTCGAGTGCCTCGGAGTCGGCGAAGTTATCACGCTACGCGTGGGGTGACGATTACCACGACATCGTACTGCAGAAGGTGGAGCGGCTGGCGGAGTTGATCCGACATGAATTGCCCGGCGCAGAGACCAGGTGCTACGCCGACACCGGTCCCGTGATGGAAAAAGCGTGGGCTGCCCGCGCAGGCGTCGGTTGGATCGGCAAGCACACCAACGTGATCACCCGCGACGCAGGTTCTTGGGTGTTCCTGGGGTCCCTGCTGACCTCCGCCGAACTGAAGCCTGATGAACCGGCGGTGGACCACTGTGGATCGTGTCGAGCATGCTTGGATGCGTGTCCGACCGAGGCATTTCCGCAGCCGTACGTGCTCGATGCCTCGAAGTGCATCTCATACTTGACGATCGAACACCGAGGCCCGCTCCCCGCGGAGGCGGCGAACCAGTTGAACGGCTGGGTCTTCGGATGCGATATCTGCCAGGAAGTGTGCCCGTGGAATCGATTTGAACAGCCGTCGGACGAGCCGGGGTTCCAACCACGGCCTGGCAATGAGGCCCCGTTGTTGGTCGACCTCGAACGTCTCACCGAGACGGGCTTCCTCGACCGATTCAAAGGCTCCCCGGTGGTGCGCCCCCGATACCACGGATTCATGCGGAATGTGAAAGCCCTCCTTGAATCGTTGGGAAAATCAGGGCATCATAAGCACTAGAAGAACAACGGAAGAAGTCCCTTCCACGAAGCGACTCGAAGAAACACGGACCCGATCTGCAGCTTTTCTTCGTACGACTTCGTGAAAATGCGTGAACGATCTTTCACTTGGAGTCCCCATGGCTGACCATCACCGCAAACTCATCATCATCGGCTCGGGACCTGCCGGATTCACCGCCGCGCTCTATGCCGGCCGGGCCAATCTGAATCCGGTCATCTTTGAAGGTCATCAGCCCGGCGGCCAACTGACGATCACGACTGAAGTGGAGAACTATCCGGGCTTTCCCGATGGCATGATGGGACCCGAGATGATGGAGCAGTTCAGGAAGCAGGCCCATCGCTTCGGAGCCAGCTCGATCTACAAGACGGTCGATGCCGTGGATCTGTCGAGGCGGCCCTTCAAGCTTGAAGCCGACGGTGAGACATACTCCGCGGACGCCATCATCGTCGCTACCGGCGCCACGGCAAAGCTGCTCGGCTTGCCGTCGGAAAACGAATACATGGGCTATGGCGTCTCTGCCTGTGCGACCTGCGACGGTTTCTTCTTCAAGAATCAACATGTCGTCGTCATCGGGGGCGGTGACACGGCCATGGAAGAGGCCGACTACCTGACCAAGCACGCCGCGAAGGTGACCGTGATCCACCGGCGCGACTCCTTACGGGCATCGAAGGTCATGCAGGAGCGCGTGAGAAAGAACCCGAAGGTTGACTTCATCTGGGATACGACCGTCGACGAAGTGCTTGGAACAACGAATGAGCACGGGCACAAGAAGCTCAACGGGCTTCGGCTGAAGAACCTGAAGACCGGAGCGTTGACCGACTTTGTGTGCGACGGTCTCTTCATCGCCATCGGGCATCATCCGAACACTTCTCTGTTCCAGGGTGCCCTCGAGACTGACGAAGTGGGCTATCTCTTGACCAAGGGACGCTCTACTGCCACCAACATTCCGGGGGTCTTTGCGGCCGGCGACGTCGCTGATCCGACCTACCGACAAGCTGTCACGGCGGCGGGCTCCGGCTGTCAGGCGGCCATCGATGCTGAACGATTTCTGGCACATCACGAATAGGCCCGTCAGGCCTTCGTTTCATGCACCCCCGAAGCGCAACTTCGGGGGTTTTTTGTTGACTTTGCTTCGGTCTTTGCCTATAATTCGTGTCATATCAATGACTTAGACGACTATGGCTCTCAGCACAAGTGGCAAGTGGATCATCGGCATCATCGCCGTGTTGCTTGGTCTGGGCGCTCTGTTCGTGCTGACCGTTGTGGCGATCTTTTCCGGGGGAGAGACGGAAGAGGAGACGGTATCGTACGGTACGGGCGGAAAGGTGGCGTTGATCGAGCTCAACGAGCCGATCATGTCTTCGGAGGAGACGGTCCGGCAGTTCCGGAAATATCGCGAGACGCCGTCGGTCAAGGCCATTGTGTTTCGCATCGACTCACCGGGTGGCGGGGTTTCGGCAAGCCAAGAGATCTACGAGGAAGTGCGGAAGACGCGCGAAAGCGGCAAGCCGATCGTTGTGTCGATGGGCTCGATTGCTGCCAGCGGCGGCTACTACGTGGCGTGCGGTGCGGACAGGATCATGGCCAATCCCGGCACCCTGACGGGAAGCATCGGTGTCATCTTCCAGTTCCTGCACTTCGAAGAGTTGTTCAAGAAGCTCGGTGTCGAAGCGTCGACATACAAGTCGGGTGAGCTGAAGGACATCGGTTCGCCGTTTCGGAAGGCGACGCCCCAAGAGCGTGCCTACTTTGCAGAGCTGGTCGGAGACGTCTACGATCAATTTGTCAATGTGGTCGCGACCGAACGCAAGCTCGACCTGAAGCACGTGAAGAAGTACGCCGATGGGCGCGTCTTCACCGGTCGACAGGCCCGACAGTGGGGATTTGTTGACACGCTCGGAACCTATGAAGACGCGATCGCGCTGGCAGGCAATCTCGGCGAGATCAAAGGAACGCCCCGCACGGTCCGCGAGCGCAAGCGCAAGACCTTCTTCGAAGAGCTCATGGGCGAGGCGATCTCGGATGTGGTGCGGTGGCGCAACGTCGTCGCCCAACCGATCCTCCAGTATCGACTCGCAACGCCGGACGAGCGCTGAACCTGTCAGCAGCCAGCCACGACGCAACGACGCACGACCTGAACTGAATGGCAACGAAGGAGGTCACGTGACCAAGGCCGATATTGTGGATGTCATCGCCTCAGCCACCGGGCTCACGAAAGTCGAGACCGAGGCCGTCGTAGATGGGTTCATCCAGACTGTCATCAACGCGATGAAGGAAGGGAAGAACATCGAGATCCGCGGCTTCGGAAGCTTCAAAGTGAAGAAGCGGAAGGGGCGGATCGCCCGTAATCCCCGCACCGGCCAGCAAGTCATGGTTGACGAGCACTACGTCCCCATCTTCAAAGTGTCGAAGGAGTTGAAGCACGTTGTCGACGAAAACCTTAAGAAGGCGGGAGGATAGCGATCGATGCGACCCGTGGCAGCGTGTGGGAAGTGCAAGGCAGAACTAGTTTGGGGACAGACTCCGTGTCCCTCGTGCGGTGCCGCTGTTGACTGGCCCGGCGCCAAGAGAGCGTCGAAGCAAGCGCCGTCATCGGCGTTCCCGGTCCGGAACGTCGCCGTCCTCGTCGTCGTGATCGCTGCGGCGGTGGTCGCACTTGAAATGATCACCGGTCCCAAGACGAGCCCACTGCCCGTCTCCGGGCCTGCGGCGCAGGCGGCACAGCCGGCCACGGGCCAACCGGCCGGGCCAGACATGAATGCGCTGGCACACATCAACGAGATCGAGGCGAAGGTCAAGACGCAGCCCTCGAACATGGACCTTCGCATCGAACTGGCCAACCATCTCATGGACGCGCGGTTCTACGACCGTGCGATCGTGGCGTATCGCGAAGTGCTCAAGTTGCAGCCGGCCAACGCCAATGCCCGCGTCGACATGGGTATCTGCATGAAGGAAACGGGCGACTTCGAGGGGGCCAAGGCTGAGATGAAGCGGGCCTTGAAGGATGTCCCCGAACATCTCCAGGCCCACTACAATCTTGGGATCGTCTGCCTGGTGCAAGGAAACCTGCAGGAGGCGAACCAATGGTTCACGAAGACTGCCAACCTGTCACCGAATAGCGAGCTCGGGCAGCGGGCTCAGCAAATGCTCCAGCAACACGCAGCGGTCACCACACCCTAACCCATCAACCGGAGGTCGCGCCATGCCCAGCGGCAAAAAGCGCAAGCGCCACAAAATGGCGACGCACAAGCGCAAGAAGCGCTTGCGCAAGATGCGTCACAAGAAGAAGAACCGTTAGTCGACCATGCATGACCGCCCTGCGGGAGACCGCAGGGCGGCGGCTTCTGTGTACGGTGCCATGATCCACCTTTCCTACCTTCGCTGGCTCACCATCGCCGTGTTGTTGCTTGCTCTCCGACCGTCATACACCGGCGCGTGGGGATTCGTCTCGCATCGGCAGGTCAACGAGCAGGCCATCCGGTCGATGCCCGACGCCGCTGCCCCATTCTTCAGGTCGTACGCCGATACGATCGTGGCGTGGTCGGTCAAGCCAGACTTGCGCCGATCGTTCGACACGACGGAGGGACCCAAGCACTTCATGGATATCGACCGCTACGGGGCCCGGCCATTCGCAGGGTTGCCTCGCGTTCGAGCCGAGGCCGAGCGGAAATTCGGCCGCCGCACCGTCGACACGAACGGAACCCTTCCATGGGTCATCGCCGAGCTGACCGACAGCCTCGCCGACGCGATGCGCCGTCGCAACGGCCATTCCATCGTA
This sequence comes from Bacteroidota bacterium, assembly GCA_025454835.1. Lineage (GTDB taxonomy): Bacteria > Bacteroidota > Ignavibacteria > UBA10030 > UBA10030 > 2-02-FULL-55-14. Next base: position 49,680 of record JALONQ010000017.1, read on the forward strand.
CGCATCGCAGCCGATCTGTCGCACTACGTCGCCGACGCCCACGTGCCCTTGCATGCGACTTCGAACTATGACGGCCAGTTGACCGGGCAGAAAGGGCTGCATGCCCGCTGGGAATCGCGGCTGCCCGAGCGATTTGGCCGTACGTTCAAACTGACGCCTCAGACCGTGCGGTCCATTCCCGACCCGCTCTCCGAAGCCTTCCGGATCATCCTCGAGGGTGAATCGCTCGTGGATTCCATCCTGGTCGCCGACCGCGGTGCCCGCGAAGGGATCCCGGTGGATCAGTTGACCCGAAAACGAGAACGCCGGGGCCGCGTGGAGGAGGAGTATGCGCCAGAGTATTTCGAACGGTTCCACGAGCGTCTCAACGGGATGGTTGAGCGGCGGTTGCAGGCTTCGATCGGCGCCGTTGCGTCGTTCTGGACGGCAGCCTGGGAACGAGCAGGTCGCCCCGACCTGACGAAGGTCGACGTGGTGTGGTAGGAGGATTGTATCTGAACCCCTCTTTCTCTATGTTGAAAGCGTTGTCGCAACCACAGACGTGCACAAGGAGTCGAGATATGGCCAATGAGAACAATGACGGCATGGCCAAAGGCCTGGTCGTCGGATTCATCTCGGGCGCGATCGTTGGCGCCGTCGTCGGTCTGCTGTTCGCCCCAAAGCCGGGGAAGGAGCTTCGGGCCGATATCCGCGCAAAAGCGGATGACATCGCAGAGGATGCTCAGGAGTACCTCCAGAAGGCGCGTGCCAAAGCGACCGAACTGATCAACGAAGGCAAGCGGCGCTCCGACGATCTCATTACCAACGCCCGGCAGAAAGCCGACACGTTGCTCGGAGATGCCGAGCGGATCCTCGGCGACGCACGCTCGAAGAACACCGGAGATCGCGGACGTACCAGCTGATCGTTCCGGTCACACGCGACCATCAGGCTCTCTGTCCAAGGGACCATCGTGGAATCCTTCATCCAATTCGCACAGGCGATCGCGCTCCTCAGCGCAGCCGCTTTGTGCCTGTACCTCATCGTGACCCTCGTCCGTCTCAACGCCACCATGGTTTCGCTGCAACGCGACGTGGCGGAGGTTGCGAAGCAACTGAAACCTCTCCTCGAAAACCTCACCGTCGTTTCGGAGAAGCTCAAGTCCATCACGACACAGATCGATGAGCAGGTCGCCCTGGCGAAGGGCTCGCTCGAATCGATCAGGCGGATGGCGCGTAACGTCGAGCAGTTCGAGGAACGGATCCAGCAACGCCTCGAAGAGCCCATCCACAAGGTCCTGTCGGCGATCGGCGGGATCATCGCTAAGGTGGTGTCGTTCTTCGGAGCACGAACCACAACCGGCCACGCCGGTCAATGATCAGCACAGCGGCGGCCCCGAGGGGTCGCCGCTGGCGTTTCCTCTCCAAGGAGCCTCATCGTGGCACAGGCAACGACCAAAGACTATTCGGCCGACCGTATCCGGAATGTTGCGTTCGTCGGGCACGGCGGCTCTGGCAAGACCTCGCTTGTGGAATCCATGCTCTTCGTCTCCGGCACGACGACTCGCCGCGGGCGCGTCGAGGATGGCAACACGGTCTCCGATTACCATCCGGACGAGGTTGAGCGCAAGATCTCCATCAACGGCTCGCTCCTTCATGTCGACTGGAAGGGGATGAAGCTCAACATCCTCGATACGCCCGGCTATTCCGATTTCACGGGTGACGTCATCAGCTCGGTCCGGGTCGCCGACACCGTCGCGCTGCTCCTGAAGTCGGTCGAAGGTGTCGAGGTCGGCACCGAGGTCGCTTGGACCTACGCACAACAGCAGGGCCTTCCGGTCTTCATCGTGGTCAACAAGGTCGACAACGAGAATGCCGAAGTCGATCACGCCGTTGCGCGTGCGCGAGAGCGGTTCGGCCATGACGTCGTCCGCATCCACTTGCCGGTGAACGCCGGCCTCGGATTCGACGCCATCGTGGACCTGTTGCACATGAAGCTGCTCACGTTCTCGAAGGACGGCGCCGCGGTCACGGTCGGCGACATCCCGGCCGACCTGAAGGAGCAGGCCGATCATCTGCATGAAGAGCTTGTGGAGAAGATCGCGGAGACCGACGAAGCGCTCATGAACAAGTTCTTCGAAGAAGGGACGCTGGGCGAGGCCGACATGGAATCGGGTCTTCGCGCAGCCTTCCTGCAGCGAAAGATCTTTCCCGTGTTGTGCACCTCGGCGGCAACTGGAGCCGGGCTCGCCCCTTTGATGGACCTCCTGGTGCAGGTTGCGCCTTCTCCGCTGGACCGCGGACCGGTGACCGCTCAGCACCTGGAGACGAAAGAGGCGGTGACGATCGCCCCCGATGCAGCGGCTCCCGCATCGCTGTTCGTCTTCCGGACCGTATCGGAAGAACACGTCGGCGAGCTCTCCTTCTTCCGCGTCTATTCGGGCGCCGTTCAGGCAGGCATGGACCTCATCAATGAAGCCAACGGTAAATTTGAGCGTTTGGGCCAGCTGTTCGTGATGAACGGGAGGGACCGCAAAGAGGTGGGCCGTCTCGTCGCGGGCGACCTTGGGGCTGTCGTGAAGTTGAAGGACACGCACACGAACAACACGCTGAGCGCCAAGGGATTGCCGGTCACATATACCCCGATCTCCTTTCCCGAGCCGGTCATCCGCATGGCGATCCGGTCGAAGTCCAAGGGCGACGAGGACCGCATGTCGACAGGTCTGCATGCCCTTCATGAGGAAGACCCGACGTTCGTGATGCACGTCGACGGCCAGTTAAGCCAGACGATCATCGCAGGACAGGGAGAACTGCATCTGCTCATCGTGACCAAGCGCCTGAAACAGAAGTACGGCGTCGAGGTTGAACTGGCGGAGCCGAAGATACCCTACAAGGAGGCCCTCCGGTCGACGGTGGCCGAGATCGAATACAAGCACAAGAAGCAGACCGGCGGCCGCGGGCAATTCGGACATATTTGGATCAAGCTCGAGCCGCTGCCCCGCGGCACGGGCTTCGAGTTCGAGGATGCCGTGGTCGGCGGCGTTGTGCCCGGTCGGTTCGTTCCGGCGGTGGAGAAAGGCGTCATCGAGACGATGCAACGCGGCGTCATCGCCGGCTACGAGGTCGTCGATGTCAGAGTGACGATCTTCGACGGTTCCTACCACTCTGTCGATTCCGACGAGCATTCGTTCAAGATCGCCGGAGCGATGGCGTTCAAGAAGGGCTTCCTCGAAGGCCGGCCGATGCTCCTGGAGCCGATCGACGAGATCACCGTCACGGTCCCCGAAGAATACATGGGCGACGTTATGGGAGATATCTCGGGACGGCGCGGCAAGATCCTCGGCATGGAAGCCGACGGTCACTACCAGATCATTCGCGCGCAGGTTCCGCTGGCCGAGATCCACAAATACTCAACGATCCTCCGATCGATGACGCAGGGCCGAGGCGTGTATCGCACCAAGTTCTCTCACTATGAAGAGGTTCCCCGCGAACAGGCAGAGAAGATCGTCGCCGCCTACGAGAAATCGCGGGCCGAGGGCGAATGATCCACGGGTTTCGGCGTCGCGGGCCCTGGTGGAACTGCCATCAGGGCCCGCCGCCGTTTTCATCGACTTCCGCGTATGCCATCATCCCGTCCGTCTCGCGGCGCAGGCCTTGACCGGCTCACGATCCGCGGTGCACGCGTCAATAATCTCAAGAACATCTCGCTCGACCTGCCCCGCAACGCCCTGATCGTCGTCACCGGCGTGAGCGGATCGGGCAAGTCGAGTCTCGCCTTCGACACGATCTATGCCGAAGGCCAGCGCCGCTACGTTGAGAGCCTTTCGTCGTACGCCCGTCAATTCCTCGAGCGCATGGAGAAGCCCGACGTCGACCTCATCCAGGGGATCAGTCCGGCCATTGCCATTGAACAGAAGACCACTTCGCGGAATCCACGCTCGACCGTGGCCACGACCACCGAGGTGTACGACTACTGCCGCCTTCTGTTCGGCCGCATCGGCCGCACGATCTGTCCCTCCTGCGGCTCCATCGTCCGTCGGGATACCGTCTCCACGGCGGTCGACCGGCTTCATGAGCATCCGGAAGGGACCAAGCTTGTCGTCACATTCCCGCTCCACGAACACTCCGGCCGTTCGCTCCCCGAAGAGATCGCCGTGCTGAAACAGCGCGGTTTCTTCCGGCTGTGGAAGGCCGGAGAGATCATCGACCTCGAACGCGGACCGATACCAGGACGCTCGAAGAAGGGCTTGGCGGTCGTGGTCGACAGGTTGGCGATCCGGCGGAACGACAATGAGTTCCGCACGCGCTTGTCGGACTCGATCCAGACGGCCTTTGTCGAGGGTGGCGGGTACGCGAGGGTCGAATTGCCCGACCCCGCAACGAGCCTGACCTTCACCCAACACCTCGAATGCCCGAATGACGGGACGAAGTTCGAAGAACCCGACCCGCGGATGTTCTCGTTCAACAATCCGGTCGGCGCGTGTCCGGAGTGCCAGGGATTCGGCCGCGCTATCGGCATCGACATGGACCTCGTCGTGCCGGACCCGTCGAAGACCCTGCGGCAAGGCGCTGTGGTGCCTTGGTCGTTTCCCCGATGGCGGGAATACTATCTCGAACTCCTGAAGGCGGCTCCGAAGAACGGACTTCCGCTCGATGTGCCGTGGCGAGACCTGTCCGCCGCCCACCAGGCATTGGTGCAGCAAGGCGGGCAGGGGTTCGACGGACTCAGGGCGTTCTTCGCCTATATCGAAAAGCGTTCCTACAAGCTTCACTACCGCGTCTTCATGAGCCGGTTCCGGGGTTACACGACCTGTCCGTCCTGCCAAGGCTCCCGGCTGCGACGGGAGGCGTTGAATCTGCAGGTCGGAGGCAAGACGATTCACGACGTCGTCCAAATGACCATCGACGGCGCAAAGACCTTCTTCGAAGGGCTTGAGTTGACGCCGTTCGAGCACGGCGTTGCCCGCCGCGTCGTGGAAGAGATCCGCAAGCGACTGAAGTTCCTCTCCGACGTCGGCATCGGCTACCTGACGCTCGACCGCTTGTCGATGACACTGTCCGGCGGCGAAAGCCAGCGGATCAACCTGGCGACATCGCTCGGCTCGTCCCTGATGGGATCCCTCTACGTGCTCGATGAGCCCAGTATCGGTCTCCACCCCCGCGACAGCCAGAGGCTCATTGCCATGCTCCGTTCGCTCCGCGATCTGGGCAATACGGTGATGGTCGTGGAGCACGACGAAGAGATGATGCGGTCCGCCGACGTTGTGGTGGATCTTGGACCGAAGGCCGGCGAACTGGGCGGAGAAGTGGTCTTTGCCGGACCGACGAGCGAGCTCCTCTCGATGGGGAAGGGATTGACGGCGGACTACCTGTCGGGACGACGGTCGATCCCCGTGCCATCGCATCGCCGTCCGGACCCGGAATCATCCATTTTCATCCGCGGCGCATCCGAGCACAACCTGAAGTCCATCGATGTCCGGATCCCTCTGGGCATCTTCGTGTGCATCACCGGCGTCAGCGGATCGGGCAAAAGCACGCTCGTGCACAACATCCTCTTTGCGGGGTTGCAGAAACTGAAGGGTGGATTTGAGGGTTCGGTGGGCAAGATGAAGGGGATCGAAGGGGCGGAACGTGTCGACAGAGTGGAGTTGGTCGATCAATCGCCGATCGGCCGAAGTCCGCGGTCCAATCCCGTCACGTACATCAAGGTCTTCGACCTCATTCGGGACCTGTTGGCCTCCACGCCGGCGTCGAAGGTGAAGGGTTTCAAACCCGGGCATTTCTCATTCAACGTGCCGGGCGGACGCTGTGAGACGTGCGAAGGGGACGGCGTGCAGCGGATCGAGATGCAGTTCCTGGCCGATCTCTACCTGACCTGCGAATCGTGCAAGGGAAAGCGGTTCAAGCAGGACGTGTTGGACATCCGATTCCGCGGAAAGAACATCGACGACGTTCTGGGAATGACGGTTGCGGAGGCCATTCGGTTCTTCGGGGCTGAGGGGCAGGGAAGGAAGGCGGCGGCGAAGCTGAAGGTGCTGGAGGACGTCGGTCTCGGCTATGTCCGGCTCGGCCAGCCTGCCACGTCGCTTTCGGGAGGGGAGGCCCAGCGCGTGAAGCTGGCCGCCCACCTGGCCAGCCCTCCATTCGACCGTCACACCCTCTTCCTTTTCGACGAGCCGACAACAGGGCTCCATTTTGACGACATCGCAAAGCTGATCGGGTGCTTCAACGCCTTGATCGACGCCGGGAA
>JALONQ010000018.1 GCA_025454835.1 Bacteroidota bacterium
GTTGACTCCCTTGAGCGTGATACCGCAAACAACGTACGAGCGACTCTTTTGTTGCACAACAACGACCGTCAAACAGAGTTTTTCAGCAGCCTGCTAGTAGACAGTAAACAGTCGTCAGTTGACAGTGAGCTATTGAGTCACGTTCTGTCCCCATCCCCTTTCCCCATGACAGAGACACTCATTCGACAAGTCGATGCATTCACAACGACGCCGTTTGCAGGCAACTATGCGGGCGTCGTGCCCGATGGCGATGGCCTGACGGAGACGCAGATGCTTTCGATCGCGCGTGAGATGAACGTCTCCGAGACCGCGTTCGTGCTGCCTCCAAGCCAGCCGGGGGCGGACCTTCGCATCCGTTGGTTCACGCCCGGCGAAGAAGTGCCTCTGTGCGGTCATGCGACGGTGGCATCGTTCCATGTCCTTGCCGAAGAAGGGCGCTGGGGGATGGAGAAGCCAGGGACGTATACGTTCCGACTGGAGACCAGAAGTGGCATCCTGGCGGTGAGGGTCGAGAAGGAAGCGGAGAGCGCCCAGATAGAATTCGAGCTGCCCCTGCCGACGTTCCGTGTGCTCCCCGAAGCTCCGATCGGGATATTGAAGGCGCTCGGTCTGCCGGCCACCTCGCTCGATCCCCAGCTTCCGGTTGTCGCGGAGAACTACCTCTATCTGCCCGTCCGGGGCCTGAAGGAACTGGCAGCCATCCGGCCCGACTATGTCGCGCTGGCCGACGCGTGTGCAGAGACCCAGGCGCTGGGCGTGAGCGTGTTGACGCTCGAGACGATCGAGCCTGGATCGGCGGTGCATTCGCGGTTCTTCGCTCCGGGCCTGGGCGTGAACGAAGATCCGGTCACCGGCTCCGCGAACGGTCCGCTGGGCGTCTATCTGCGGCGATACGCGGTCCCGCTCGGCCGCGCCGTACGATCGTCGATGCTCGACGACGGACGGGAGGTCTACGTGGGTGAGCAGGGAGATGAAGTGGAGCGACCGGGCCGCGTGGCCATACGGTTGTTGATGGACGGTGCAACGGTGCGGCGCGCTTGGATCGTCGGCCGGGCGGTGACGGTGTTGCGGGGCTCCATATACTTATGATCTGAGATGGTGGCCACAGAGATGACAGAGAACACAGAGAGAACATGTGTGAACGAACGTTGGGCTCTTTGTGATCTTTGTGGCAACGACTAACTTTCGCTCCTTCTCCATTTTCTAGAGGTTCGCGTGAAGCATCTCTTCTTCTGGATCGTGGCGCTGGCCGCCTTCGGATACTTCTCGGTCAGCATGCGGCGGCTCGTGCAGCATCTGCGCGTCGGCAAACCCGAGAACCGGCTCGATGACCTGGGTGGCCGATTCATGCGTACGCTTCGCGTCGCCATCGGCCAATCGAAGCTCCTGCGGGAACCCGAACCGGGGTTGATGCATGCGCTCATCTTCTGGGGCTTCCTGGTGCTCCTCACGGCGGTGGTCGAAGCGCTCCTGGAAGGTCTTCTCCCCGGTTTCGCGATGTCGCATCTCCTTCCGGATTGGCTCTTCAGGGCGATCGCCTTTTCGCAGGATCTCTTTGGCGCGGGCGTCCTGGTTGGTGTCGTCTGGGCTGTCGCACGCAGGTTGATCGTCCGCCCGGCGCGTCTTTCGGTCGAAGGGCACAGCGCCATCGATGCGCTGGCGATCCTGTCGGTCATTGGGCTCATCATGGTGACGATGTTCGGTCAGAATGCAGCCCGGCTCCATATTGACCAGGCGGAATTCGCTTCGGCCCGCTTCGCATCGGCCGCCGTGGCCGGCTGGTTCGCCGGAATGGACGCCGAGACCCTGACGTTGTGGTTCGACGGCTTCTGGTGGGTCCATATCGTCCTCGTCCTCGGCTTTCTCAACTACCTCCCCACGTCGAAGCACCTTCACGTCCTCACATCGGTACCGAACGTCTTCCTGAGCAAGTCGACGGCCCTTGGCTTTCTGAAGCCGATCGACCTCGAAGCGGAGGGGGTCGAGAAGTTCGGCGTGGCCGACGTCGAGGACCTGACTTGGAAGCAGATCCTGGACGGATACACGTGCACCGAATGCGGACGGTGTTCGGCTTCGTGTCCCGCGCATATCACGGGAAAGCCGCTCTCGCCCCGCAAGATCATCATGGATATCCGGCGGAGGTCGGAGGCAAGGGGGGCGGGTGCTGAAGCTGCGGGCGGCACGCCGCTGGTGAGCGGCCTCATCACGCCGGAGGAGCTCTTCGCGTGCACCACGTGCATGGCGTGCGTGCAGGAATGCCCGGTCAACATCGAGCATGTCGACGCCATCGTTGACATGCGCCGGAACCTCGTCCTGATGGAATCGAACTTCCCTCCGGAAGTGCAGACGGTCTTCAGGAACTTGGAGAACAACGGTACGCCATGGGCCTTTCCGCAATCGGCACGCGCGGATTGGGCCGAGGGGCTGGAGATCCCCCGCATGGCCGACCGGCCCGAGATCGACGTGTTGTTCTGGGTCGGGTGCGCCGGTTCCTATGACGCCCGCTACCAACGAGTGTCGCGCGCCTTCGCCGATCTGATGAAGAAAGCGGGCGTGCGCTTCGCGATCTTGGGCACGGAAGAGAAATGCACGGGCGACTCGGCCCGTCGGATCGGCAACGAGTATCTGGCGCAAACGCTGATGAAAGAGAACATCGCCACGCTCAACGGCTACGGGGTGACGACGATCGTGGCAAGTTGTCCGCACTGCTTCAACATGCTCCGGAACGAGTATCCCTCGTTCGGGGGCAACTACCGCGTGTTGCACCATACCGACTTCCTCGTGCAGCTCATCGACGCGGGCAAGCTGCCGATCACCAAGGAGCAGGCGGCGACCGTCACGTTCCACGATTCGTGCTATCTGGGGCGCTACAATGACCTCTACGACCAGCCACGGTCGATCCTCGAAGCCGTCCCCGGCGTCGAAACGGTCGAGATGGAACGCTCGAAGTCGCGGGGCCTCTGCTGCGGTGCGGGGGGAGGAAGGATGTGGATGGAAGAGACGGTCGGCAAGCGCGTGAACGTCGAGCGAACGGAGGAGGCCCTGGCAACGAACGCAGGCGTCATCGGCACGGCGTGCCCGTTCTGCATGACGATGATGAACGACGGGATCAAGGCGAAGGATGCCTCGGACCGGGTGGTTGTGAAGGACGTTGCGGAGGTCCTCCACGAAGCCGTCTTCGCGAAGGGCGTGGAGCGGGTGTAACTCCATACGAGTTCGTCCGTCCATTGATGACATCATGCCCTTTCTCAGCCGGAGTTCCATTTTCGGTGTGCTGCTCGGCACCGCGGCTTTGAGCAACGCCGCTTCGGCTCAGTCGCTCACCGTTTCCGGTCTCGTGCGCGATGCAGCGACGGGCGAACGCCTGCCGGCCGCCACCGTCAGGGTGGTTGGCACGGCGCGCGGCACCATCGCCAACGCCGACGGTTCCTACCGCATCTCGCTTTCGCCCGGCACGTGGCGCTTGGCCGCCACCTTCGTTGGCTACCGCCCCGACACGACGCGGGTGACCCTCGACGGCTCTGCGATCGTCGACTTTCGGCTCGAACCGTCGCCGATCCGGATGGCCGAAGTCGTCGTCTCGGGCGAAGATCCCGCCCTCGGCATCATGCGGCGCGTCATTGAAGAGAAGAAGCGCCGGAACGCCACGCTCGAGACCTACTCGTTCGAGGCCTTCACCCGCCAGATCCTGCGCAGCGATACCTCGATCGCGTCGATCATGGAGAGCTATTCCTCGGGCTACTGGAGGTCGGGCGACACGTTGCGTGAGGTCGTCCGGCAGAAGCGGCAGACCGAGAACATGAAGGTCGATCAGAATTTTGCGATCGTCGGCGCGATCGTGAACTTCTACGATGATGACGTGAACTTCGCCGGGTATCGCTTCGTCGGTCCGACCTCGCCGGAGGCGTTCGACTACTACGACTTCCGGCTCGACCGGTCCTTTCGGCAGGACGGGAACACGATCTTCGTCGTTCAGCTCCGGCCCAACTCCCGGGTCACCCCCTTGTTCGACGGCGAGGTGCACGTCGTCGACGACCGCTTCGTGCTCGCGGGCGTGAACGTCCGCCCGAATGAAGCATTCATTCTGCCGTTCATCTCCGACTTCGAGCTCCGGACGCAGCAGCAGTTCGCCGCCATCGACGACCGCTACTGGCTTCCGATCGACATCCGGACGACCCTGCGCGTGTCCGTGAACATCCCCATGTTCAAGTTCCCGGCGATCGGTTTCGAATCAACGTCGTCGATCTATGAATACCGGGTCAACGTGCCGGTGCCCGACTCGCTCTTCCAACAACGACGCGTCCAACAGGATTCGACGGCCGCGGTGTTCGATTCGGCGTATTGGGCCCAGCGAGACGTGCTCCCGCTGACCGCCGAACAAGCTGAAGCGTACCTTACGATCGATAGCACGAAGACGCTCGACAAGGCGTTCCGTCCGAGCGGGCCTCTGGCCGAGGCCGACAGCTCCTCGCTGCTGTCGGTGCTGCAGTACGCCGACCTCCGGTTCAACCGGGTGCAAGGAGGATTCCTCGGAGGCCAGTATGAGAGCGACACCGTTTGGGGTCGATGGCGCTTCAACGCGGCTGCCGGCTACGGCTTCGCCGATCACTCCTGGTCGGTCCGGGCCGGCGCTTCGATCAGCGTCGATCGGAGCCGTCGTCTGGCGATCGGGTTCGAGGGTTCCAGGGACGTCGTTCCGATCGCGAACGAAGGGAAGCACATGGCGTTGTCGAATGCCTTCACCGCCCTGCTCTACAAGAACGACTACTTCGACTACTATGAGAGCAGGGGCGGACGACTCTGGGTGGCGATTCGTCCGGCTCCGCGGCTGAATGTCCGTTTCGACCTGCGTTCCGAGGACCACCGGACATCAGCGCAGAACACCGACTACAGCCTGTTCTACCGGTCGCGGGCCTATCGTCCGCAACCGGCCATCGACCCAGGGACTCTGCGGTCGGCGGCCGTCTCGTTCCGGTGGGGAAGAGAACCGGCTCCCTTGAACATCATCCACACCGACGAGGCGGTGTTGTCGGTGGAAGCGGCCGAGCCGTCGCTGTTCGGAGGGGAGATGGACTTCGTCCGATGGACGTTCCAGGGCGGATATCGAATTTCGACGTTGAACGATCGAAGTCCGTTCGGTTCGTATCTTGCGGCGTACGTCTCGGCCGGCCTGGCGACGGGTCGCGTGCCGGCCCAGCGCTCGTTCTCGCTCGAGACGCAATCGTCGAGCTTTGCTCCGCTTGGAGTGCTCAAGGCCGCTGCCGTCAGGGAGTATGCAGGAGACCGGTTTGCCTGCCTGACGGTGGAGCACAACTTCCGGAGCGCGTTCTTTCTGTGGCTTGGGATCCCGTACTTCTACAAGAACGGGTACGAGACGATCGTCGGCGCCACAGTGGCTTCGAGCGGCTTCGCATCCCGGCCCGCCGTCCTCGGTTCGGCGACGCCGGGGCTCTACACGGAGGCCGGCGTTGCCGTCAGCAAGATCCTCCAGCTTCTGCGACTCGACCTCACCTACCGCTTCACGGCGCCGCGCGGTCTGCATTTGACGCTGGGCGTCAGCCAGCTGATCTGATCTCACCTTGCATTTCCTGGGGTCAATCGCTAGGTTCAATTAGGCTGCGATTGCCCCGCGGCTGTCTCTGACGGTAGCACTCACCAGCGCTTCCTCCTATGGCTGCACGAACTGCATCGACGCTGTTCAGCTTGATCTTTGCCGCCACGCTCGGTCTTGCCCAGCATTCGCCGGTCCCCGGCCTCGAGGCGACTGTCGAGCAGGCCCTTCGAACCTGGGGCGTCCCCGGTGCGGCCATCTCGATCGTGAAGGATGACGCCATCGTGTACGAACGAGGCTTCGGCGTTCGGACGCTCGGCACAGTTGACAAGGTCGACCAGCATACGGTGTTCTCCATCGCTTCGACGACCAAGGCGATGACGGCGGCCTGCCTGGGGATGCTCGTTGACGAGGGGAAGCTTTCATGGGACGATCCGGTCACGAAGTGGCTGCCGGAATTCGCCCTCAACGACCTCTACGTTTCCCGCCACCTGACGGTGCGCGACCTGCTGACCCACCGCAGCGGACTGCCGCGTGGAGACATGCTGTGGTATGGTTCGGGGTATGATCGCTCGGAGATCTTGCGCCGCGTCCGTCATCTGCAACCGGCCTGGGGATTCCGGGCCCGCTACGGCTATCAGAATATCATGTACATGGCTGCCGGCGAAGTGGTCCGAGCCGCAAGCGGCATGAGTTGGGATGCGTTCATGAAGGAGCGGCTCTTCGGGCCGCTCGGTATGACGCGCAGTTCGACCAGCGTTCGCGAACTCGAAGGGGCCGCAAACGTCGCGACTCCACACGAAAAGGTGGACGACACCCTTCGCGCGATCCGATGGCCGAATTACGACAACATCGGTGGGGCCGGCTCGGGCAATTCGTCGGCCCATGACATGGCCCAGTGGGCTCGCTTGATCCTGAACAACGGCGTTGTCAAGGGACGGCGGCTCCTGCAGGAGAAGACGGTCGAAGAGTTGACGTCACCCCAGATGGTCAACCGGCTCGATTCGACGGCCCGCGCGCTCCGGCCGTCGTCTCACTTCCTCACGTACGGTCTCGGCTGGGGGCTCGTCGATTACCAGGGAAGGAAGATCGTGACGCATGACGGCTGGCTCGACGGCATGCGTTCACGCGTCATGCTCGTCCCGGAGGAAAGGCTGGGTGTCGTGATCCTGCTCAACGGACCCCGGGCCTCGCTCCATACCGCGCTCGCGTATCAGATTGTCGATCACTACCTTGGCGCGCCAAAGAAGGACTGGAGCGCCGAATACCTGCGCATGGCCCGCGAGGATGAGAAGAAAGCCGAGGAGAACAAGGCGAAGCGGGAAGAGAGACGGGTCAAAGGCACATCGCCTGCGATGCCGCTCACCTCGTACGCCGGTACGTATCGCAGCGACCTGTACGGCGATGTCGTCGTGCGGCTTGAGCAAGGAGCGCTGGCCCTGACCTACGGCGAGCTCTACGTCGGCGATCTTGCGCACCGCCATTACGAGACATTTCAAGTGAATTGGCGCGACCGGGTGCTGGGGTGGGACGAGGTCATGTTCACCCACGGGTTCGACGGAACCGTGATGGGTCTGGAATGGAGCGAGGTGGGAGCATTCGGCAAGCGAGCCGATCCCTAGAGAAGCGGGTAACTCGAAGCACGAAGGTCGAATCACAAGCGAAACACGAAGACCCGGGCGCGGAGCACCATCGGCCGGGGACCAGTTCCCTGGCGGAGCGCTCTGAGGCTCATCACGGAATCCTTCAAGGCGATCCCATGCGTTCACGCATTCAATACCTTCTCGTTGGCCTGACGGCGCTCAGCATCGCCGTTTCATCCCAGGACATCTTCCCGACGCCGCTCAGTCCGCGGAACGCGAACTACGCCATCGAGGTCACGCTCGACGTGGAGAAGAAGACGCTCGACGGTCGCGAAGTGCTTGAGTGGCGCAACATTTCGAAGGATCGGGTCGACGAACTGCAGTTCCATCTGTACCTCAATGCCTTCAAGAACAGCGAGTCGACGTTCATGAAGGAATCGCGCGGGCAGAGTCGAGGCGTATCGGCGGCGGATTCGGAATGGGGCTGGACCAACGTGACGAGCATGACGCTGGCCGACGGAACCGACCTGCTCGCAGGGGCCTCTTTCATCCAACCGGACGACGGCAATGTGAAGGACCAAACCGTCCTGCGCGTTCCGCTGCCGAAGCCCGTTCGGCCCGGAGAAGCGATCAAGGTGATGATCGATTTCAAGGCTCGATTGCCGCGCGTCTTCGCCCGCACCGGATTCGCCGGAAACTACTTCCTCGTCGGTCAGTGGTTCCCCAAGATCGGTGTGTGGGAGTCGGCCGGCATGCGCGGACGAGCGACGGCGGGCTGGAACTGCCACCAATTCCACTCCAACTCTGAGTTCTATGCCGACTATGGCGTCTACGATGTGCAGATGACCGTTCCGAAGGGCTTCGTGCTCGGTGCGACCGGTCTCCTGCAGAACCTGAAGGAACACGCCAACGGCACGATCACGCACACGTACCGGGCGGAGGACGTGCACGATTTCGTCTGGACCTGCTCGCCCGACTACCGCGTCTTCGAGGAGACGTGGAAGCATGTGACGATCAAGTTGATGATCCAACCTGAGCATGTCGTGACGGCCAAGGACCGGTACTTCGAATCGGCCAAGGCGGCGCTCGCGTACTTCGACTCGTGGCTCGGCAAGTACCCGTACCCCAACCTGACGGTCGTGGATCCGCCGATCTATGCCAGCGGCGCGGGCGGGATGGAGTATCCCACCTTCATCACCGGCGGGTCAGTCAAGTATCTGCCGGAGGGGCTGCGCTTCACGGAGATCGTGACCGTCCACGAGTTCGGCCATGAGTACTTCTACGGACTCGTCGGCAGTAATGAGTTCGAAGAGCCCTGGATGGATGAGGGCTTCACGCAGTATTCCGAGACCCGGGTGATGGACGCTGTCTATGGTGAGAAGTCCGGCGCGGTCGACGTGGCGGGAATTCGGATCGGCGATTCTGAGATGGCGCGCGACGGCTACGTGAACATGAGCAATCCCAAAGCGGCGCCCATCGACACGTTCGCGTGGGCATTCCCCTCAGGCTCGTACGGCTCGATCACGTACAGCAAGACGGCGACGTGGATGATCACGCTCGAGCGGATCATCGGACGGACGGCGATGGACGAGGCGATGCGCACGTACTTCCAACGCTGGAAGTTCCGCCATCCGGGGCGGGCCGATTTCGAAGCCGTCGTGAATGAGGTGGTGCGCAAACACCATGGAAACAGGTTTGGTGCGTCGATGGATTGGTTCTTCACGCAGATGCTGGACGGGACCGAAATGTGCGACTACGCCGTGAAGGGGGTCTCCAGCCGGCGGGTGGCGCCGCCTCGCGGACGAGATGTCGATACGGTCGGGTTTGGTTCGCGGCCCCGTCTCTATGAGACGACGGTGAGCGTGCATCGCCTCGGGGAAGTGATGCTGCCCGTCGATATCCTGGTGACGTTCTCCGACGGCTATGCCGAATTGGTGGTGTGGGACGGGAAGGAGCGGGTCAAGGTCCTGACATTCGTACGAGAGCATGAGGTCGTGGCGGCCACCGCGGACCCCCAACGCAAGCTCTGGGTCGACAAGGACTTCAGCAACAACGCACGCTCGACCGAAGTCGATTCGGCCGCCATCTGGAAATACACCATCAAAGCGCTCTACTGGCTGCAGAATGTGGTCCAGTATGCCGCCATCTTCTGACCGGAGACCCCCATGACACCTACTTCGACATTGACGATCCTGGGACAGAGCCTCCGTTCGGTCGTGCGCCGATGGCCCGTAGCCCTTTGCCTGTATGGGGTCACGCTGCTCCTCGTGCTTCCGGTGGTCCTTGCATTGCGGGCGACGCTGGCGGCGGCCCTCATGCCGAACCCCTCGGCGGAGCAGCTGATCGCGGGCTTCGACTACACGACGTTTGTCGATCTGATGGCGAACCACAAAGGTGCCATCGACTTCCTGCTGCGGTCCGTCGGGCCGTTCATCTTCGTGACGATCGTTCTGCACGGGGTGTTCGGGGCCGGCGTCGTGGCTGCCATGGCGGGGGAGGGTACGGCCGCCGAGTTCCTGGGGGCGACGGGCCGCTATCTCGGACGTTCGGTCCGTTTGGTGTGCTACACGCTCCTGCTCAGCCTGATCGTTCTCCTGCTCTGGTCGTTTGCCATAGCGGCAGTCTGGAGCGCCATGACCGCTGGCGATACGCTCGAGCCGCAGTACTTGATCGCCATGATCCTCGTCGCGGTCCTGTTCACGCTTCCCGTCGCGATCATCTCGCTAGCGACTGAATACGGAAGGGTTCTCATCGTTCGAGAAGATCGACGGCAAGTGCTGAAGTCGTTGCTTGAAGGATTTCGTTTCGTCTTCCTGCATCCGCTGCGAATGCTCCTCCAGCACGGTTCGATCCTCCTGGCCATGGTCCTGCTGATCCTCCTCTACTGGGCCGTCGAGGGAGAGGTCGGCATGACGTCGGTCGGTGGGGTCCTGGGGATGTTCCTGGTCCAACAGATCAGCGTGTTTCTGCGGATCGGCGTGCGGGTTTGGAACACGGCGTCGGCCGTGGCGCTCGTCGATGCCGTCACGCCCGAGGTCCCGGAGCTGTTGCCTGTGCCTGCGGTCGTCGCGCCAGCGGTTGTCCAACCGGCGCCGCCGGAGATCATCCAAAGCGCTCCGCTCCCCGTTGAACCGGCCCCGAAACAGCCGGTGCGAAGAAAGACCTCCGCCCCAGCTCGCAAGCCTGTTCGACGTCCGGTTCGACGTCCCCGGTCGAAGTAGGTGCTCGTCACGCACCGAGTGCTTTCCGAGGCGGCTCTTCCGTCAAAGGGCCGCCTTTTCCTTTCACGCGCATTTTCCTATGTTTGCGTATCCACTCACGGCGGAGGCGTTCATGGCGGAGATGTCTGAAGCGGCACGATTGACTGACTTTGAGGCCCGTATCGACCGGGGCGAGAAGATCGAACCGGGCGATTGGATGCCCGACGCCTACCGACAGAATTTGATACGCATGATCAGTCAGCACGCGCACAGCGAGATCGTCGGACAGTTGCCGGAAGGGAAGTGGATACCGTACGCGCCGGGGTTCCGTCGCAAGTTGACGCTCATTGCCAAGGTGCAGGATGAAGCGGGCCACGGCCAATTGTTGTACGCGGCGGCCGAATCGTTGGGCAAGACACGCGAAGCGATGATGGATGAACTGCTGAGCGGAAAGGCGAAGTACGCGAACGTCTTCAACTACCCGACCCCGCACTGGGCGGACGTTGGCGTGATCGGATGGCTGGTCGATACGGCCGCTGTCATCAACCAGACGATGCTGGCGCAGAGTTCGTACGGCCCCTATGGGCGTGCCATGCGCCGTATCTGCTACGAAGAATCGTTCCACATCAAGCAGGGGTACGACGCGGTGTTGGCGATGGCCCGCGGCACGGCAGCACAGCGCCTGGCCGCGCAAGAGGCGATCGACCGCTGGTGGTATCCGACGCTCATGATGTCGGGTCCCCCGGATTCGATGTCGACGCACTCGCGGCTCGCCCTTCGATGGCGCATCAAGACCAAGTCGAATGAACAGGTCCGGCAGGAGTTCGTCGACCACATCGTCCCGCAGATCCGAGCCCTCGGACTCACCGTCCCCGACGCCGACTGTGCATTCGACGCCGCCACCGGGCATCATCGCTATACGCAGCCGGATTGGGAGGAGTTGAAGCGGGTCGTCAGCGGCCACGGACCCTGTAATCAGGAACGCCTGGCGGTCCGTCGCAAAGCGCACGAAGAGGGGCGCTGGGTCCGCGAGGCGTTGCAGGTGGCCTCATGACCGACACGCAATGGTCGACGTGGGAAGTGTTCCACCAGACCAAGAGGGGCGATCCGCATGAACATGTCGGGTCGGTGCACGCTCCCGACCCTCAGATGGCGCTTCAGCTGGCCCGTGACCAGTTCGCCCGACGGCTGAAGTGCTCGAGTCTCTGGGTGGTCCGGACCTCCGACATCGTCATGACAGACTACCAGGACCCGACCTTCTTCGCTCAGACGACCGATAAGAGCTATCGGGACCCGAAGGCGTTCGACGCCCCGGAGAAACGGCATCCATGAGTTCCTCCGCCCCGCTCATCGAACTGCTCATCGCCATGGCCGACGATGAGCTCGTCCTCGGTCATCGAGACGCCGAATGGACCGGCCACGCACCGATCCTCGAGGAGGACATCGCCTTCTCGAACATCGCCCAAGATGAGATCGGACACAGCCTGATCTGGTACCACCTCCTCGAGCCGCTCACGGGTCTGACGCCCGACCAGGCTGCTTTCGTGCGTCCGGCGAAGGATTTCCGGTGCTGTCGGTTCGTCGCCTATCCGAAGGGCGATTTCGCCTATACCGTCGTACGCCAGTACCTGTTCGACGAAGCCGAGCAGGTACGTTTGACCGCACTGGCGGAAAGCACGAACGAACAGCTTCGACAAGCGGCGGCGAAGCTCCTTCCGGAAGAAACGTATCATCTCCTCCACACCAAGGGACTGGTGGAACGTCTCGGCCGCGGCACCGACGAGAGTCGCGGTCGGATGCAGGCGGCCCTCGACATCGCCTTTCCGCAAGCGCTGGGGATGTTCGAATCGTTGTCCTCTGAGGATCAGCTCATCCGCCTCGGCATCTTCCCCGGACACCGCGCATTGCAGCGACAATGGATCGAGCGCATCCTTCCGGTGTTGTCGGGGGCGTCGCTATCCGTGGGCGTCGATGGATCCGGCCGACCGCTCGGTCAACCCGACCTGGGTGGACGAATCGGTGCGCACACGCCGTACCTGCTCGAAGCGTTGTCCGACCTGCAGCGTGTGTACAATTCGGAGCCGGGAGCGATATGGTGACTCCCACGGGCGGCGAAGAACGGATCTGGGAGATCCTCCGTACGGTTCCGGACCCGGAGATTCCGGTCATCAGTCTGGTCGACCTGGGGGTCGTTCGTTCTGTTCGGCTCGACGGACCCGGGGTCGAAGTGGTGATCCGCCCGACGTTCAGCGGCTGTCCGGCGCTGCAGCACATGCGGGACGAAGTGGAGCGCGCGTTGCGGGAGCAGGGCTATGAGCCGGTGACCGTCACGATCGACCGGCTCAGCAGCTGGTCGACGAATGCGTTGCACGAAGCGGCGCGTCAGCGGCTCTTGGCCTTCGGGATCGCACCGCCGCCGGTCGCGACGGGGGACCTTTCCGCCGACCTCGCCAAGCCGGTGGCCTGTCCCCAGTGCGGCTCCAGCGACACCGTTGTCGACAGTGCCTTCGGCCCGACGCTCTGCAAGCAGATCTTCCGCTGCAAGGCCTGCCGCCAATCGTTTGAACGGTTCAAGCCGTTGGGATGATCTCGTCACGCAACGATGCCATGACTGCAACGAAACGGCCGCTGATCGGCGGCGAGTTCGCCATGCCGGTTCCGTTTGTTTCATTCGTTGCGAGCCTTGCGCAGGGGAGATCTGCTGGCCTTGGCGCCATGGTCTGCCCGCCCCCGAAGATCCGTTGGAACCGCCGCGCGTGATGCGTTCGTTCCGCAACCCGCCAGACCACTCTGACCCGTGCCACAGACCCGCCTGATACGCGTCGACTCCGACACGCCAGATCCATCGGTCATCGATGAAGCGTGTCGTGTGCTTTCCGCCGGGGGGCTGGTCGCCTTTCCGACCGAGACCGTGTATGGGCTAGGCGCCGACGCCATGAATGCCGACGCCGTGCGTTCGGTCTTTGCCGCCAAGGGCCGTCCGGCCGACAATCCGCTGATCGTGCATCTCGCCGACGCGTCGCAACTCGGGATGGTGGCCCGCGATGTGCCCGCCCGGGCGATGCGGCTGGCCGGGACCTTCTGGCCGGGACCGATCACGCTCGTCCTCCCCGTGAGGCCAGAAGTGCCCAGGGAGGTCACCGCCGGTCTGCCCACCGTGGCGGTGCGAGTGCCCGACCATGCTGTGCCGCGTCAGATCGTGCAGCGACTCGGCCGCGGCCTGGTGGGACCGAGCGCGAACCTCTCGGGACGTCCCTCTCCAACCACGGGTCCGCACGTCATGGATGATCTGAACGGACGAGTGGACCTGATCCTCGATGCGGGGCCGACGCGTATCGGGCTTGAATCGACGGTGGTCGACATGACGGTGGACCCGCCCGCGATCCTGAGAGAAGGGGGGATCAGCCATGATGCCCTTCTGACCGAGCTGGGCGCGGTGCGGACGCCGGACGACGTCACGCTCTTGCGTCGATCGCCGGGCACGCGTCATCGCCATTATGCTCCGGCGGCGACCGTCGTCCTGGTTCCGTCGGGGGATGAACAGCGGCTCCAACGCGCGGTGGATGAAGCGCGTGCCTCGGGCAAGATGACGGCGGTGATCGTCCACACGTTCGAACTTCCCGTTGTGCGAGCCCACGTGGTCGTTCGCGTCGCCGGCGACGAGAGGTCGTACGCACACCAACTCTACGCCACGCTCCGGTCGCTCGATGCGCGCGGGGTCAGCGTGATCGTCGTGGAATCCGTGCCCGGCTCAGGGCTCTGGCGCACGATCGCCGACCGCCTGCGCCGTGCGGCGGAGCCGCCGTCGTGATCGAAAGCCTCGAACTTCAGTGATTATTGGCTATATTCTTGCTTCAGGTTAACCCCGTCCACTGTCACGAGAGTTTCGCATGCCGTATCGAGCGCAGCGATTCAGCCGGTCCGCCAAGCGCCAGCCTCGCTCCCGCGCGGAGCGCCCCGTCGTGGGCATTGTGATGGGGAGCGTGTCCGATGCCGAGACGATGGAAGGTGCCCGGCAGGTCCTCAAGGAATTCGGCGTGCCGCACGAATTCCGCGTCGTGTCGGCCCATCGCACGCCCGACCTGATGTTCGCCTATGCCGCGCAGGCTGTGGACCGAGGCCTGAAGGTCATCATCGCCGGAGCCGGCGGCGCAGCTCATCTTCCAGGCATGATCGCTTCCAAGACCGTGCTCCCCGTTATCGGAGTTCCCGTCCAGTCCAAGTCGCTTCATGGCCTCGATTCTCTGCTTTCCATCGTTCAGATGCCGGCCGGAGTACCTGTCGCCGCCGTCGCGATCGGGAATGCGACGAACGCCGGTTTGCTGGCCGTCCGGATCCTGGCGGCGAGCGATCCCTCGCTCCAGCGCCGGCTGGCCGGCTACGCCGACCACATGCGTGACCGCGTTCTGACCTCCAAGGTATGACAGCTCCGCTGCCCACCGGTTCCGTCATCGGCATCATCGGCGGCGGACAGCTCGGCATGATGACCATTCGCGAAGCTCAGCGGATGGGTTTTCGCAGTGCCGTCTGGGATCCCGACCCCGACTGTCCCGCCTCACGGTTGGCGGACGATGTCATCACCGCTCCGTTCGATGACGCGTCGGCCGCTGCGCGCCTGGCTGAGAAAGCTGACGCCATCACCTACGAATTCGAACACATCAGCGTCGAGTTGGTCCGCTCTCTCGAAGCGAAGAAAAGGGTGAGGCCCGGCCACGACATTCTCCGTGTCGCGCAGCACCGGGAGGTCGAGAAGACCTCGCTCCGGTCGCATGGCATTCCGGTCGCGAAGTTCCGGGTGGCAGAAACGGCAGAGGCGGTCCGGATGGCGATCGAGGAGGTCGGCCTTCCCGTCGTGGTGAAGACCTCGAGCGCCGGATATGACGGCAAAGGGCAATCGATGCTTCGGTCGTCCGCCGACGCCGAGCGATTCCTCGAAGCGTACGCTGCGTCGCCGGTCCCCGTTGTCGTGGAGACCTTTCTGGACCTGGAGGCCGAGGTCTCCGTCATCGCCATCCGCGACGCCGGGGGCCGCGTTCAGGAATTCCCCGTCGTTCAGAACGAGCATCGCGACCACATTCTCCATCTCAGCGTGGTGCCGGCGCAGATCAGCGATCAGGTCCGGCGCGATGCCCTGCATCTGGCCCGTCGTGTGGTGGAAGGGCTGGATGTCGTCGGCGTGCTGTGTGTGGAGATGTTCGTGACGCGTGACGGGACGGTGCTCGTGAACGAGATTGCTCCCCGTCCACATAACTCCGGCCATTTCTCGCTCGACGCCTGCTCGATCTCGCAGTTTGAGGCGCTCGTCCGCGTCGTGGCCGGGCTGGATATCCCGGAACCGGAGCTCTCGACTCCGTGCGCCATGGTGAACCTGCTCGGCAAGCACGTGTCCAGGCTCGACGTCGCGCAACTCCACCGCATTCCCGGGACCAAGCTCCATCTCTACGGGAAACTCCGGAACGAACCGAAGCGGAAGATGGGCCATGTCACGATTCTGGGTGCGTCGGAGGCGGTCGTACGCGAACGGATGGAGCGGGTGCGGACCTTGATCGGCGAGCCAAACAGCTGATCGAACAGCGAGGAGCGGCAGCCGCCGCTGTGCGGTGGCCGCATGTCTGACGGGCGAACAACAAGGATGATGAACATGGGACGAACGTGCAGCGTGTGCGGAACGACGATCGAAGGCGATGCTCGTGTGTGCACGCAATGCGGCGCCCTGTTCTTGACGGAGGCCGCGGCGCCGGCGGCGACGCCCGTGCCGTCCGTCGGAAAACGGGCATGGGTCATCCGCATCGGGGTCGTCGTCGCGGCGGTCGCCGGCTTGTGGGCATTCTACGGGGACGCCTTCCGGTCCTACCATCCCGTCATTGCCTCGCAGCCTGAAGTGAGCGCGCCGGCGTCGAGCGGTCGGTCGAACAGCACTCTCGTGGCGGCACGCCTGGAGGGGCCCTTCATCATCGTGTCACTCGCCGACCTCCGCGAGAGGCGCATCGTCCGGTTCTTCGATCCTGAGTCCGTCCAGACGGTGCCGATGCTGGCCTATCTTACGAGTTCCGGACGCGTGGTCACGGCGATGAGCATCAGCGAGAACTGCCGTTCCCGTGACTTCTACCTGGACGGGGAGAATATCCATTGCGCCAACTGCCCGTCGTACTGGAACGCCTCGAGTCTTGAGGCCTATGCATGTTGTCAGAAGTACTATCCCGACCCGATCCCCAGCACCGTGCTCGGGGACGAAGTTCGGATCGAGGCCGTGACTGCCCGCCAGTGGCAAACGAGATCCTGATCCGACCATCACGATCGGCCCACCGGAGACCATCGCATGACCGACATCGAACGCTGGGTAGAAGCGACCGCCCAGGTCACCCGACCTGACCGCATCCATTGGTGTGATGGATCGCGCGACGAATACGACGGGCTCGTCCGTTCCATGCTGGCGGACGGCACGCTGATCGCCTACGACCAGAACGCGTATCCCGGCTGCTACCTTCACCGCAGCAACCCCAACGACGTGGCTCGGACCGAGCAACTCACGTTTATCTGTACCCCGAAGAAGGACGACGCCGGACCGAACAACAACTGGATGGCTCCGGCCGAGGCCAAGGAACGCCTGGGCCGTCTGTTCGAAGGTTCGATGCAGGGCCGCACGATGTATGTTATCCCATACCTCATGGGACCTGCGGGGTCGGCGTACAGCAAGGTCGGAGTGGAGCTCACCGACAGCCCGTATGTCGTGGCGAACATGCACATCATGACCCGCGTGGGCCGTGTCGCTATGGAGCATTACGCAAAGACCGGCCAGTTCGTCCCGGGCCTGCATTCGCTGGGCGATGTTTCGCCCGACCGGCGGTTCATCATGCATTTCCCCGAGGAAAACCTCGTCTGGAGCATCGGCAGCGGCTACGGCGGCAACGCGCTGCTGGGGAAGAAATGCTTTGCGTTGCGCCTGGCGTCGTCCATGGCGCGCAAGGAAGGCTGGATGGCCGAGCACATGCTCATCATCGGCATGGAGGACTCGAGCGGCAAGGTCACGTACATGGCCGCCGCATTCCCGAGCGCATCGGGAAAGACCAACCTGGCCATGCTCGTTTCGACGCTCGCGTCCGAGGGCTACAAGGTTTGGACCGTCGGCGACGACATCGCGTGGATGTACATCGACAACCAGGGGCGCCTTCGGGCCGTCAACCCCGAGGCAGGCTTCTTCGGCGTGGCACCCGGTACGAGCGCGCAGACGAATCCGATCGCGATGGAAACAATCCGCCGGAACACGATCTACACGAACGTGGCCATGACGGGCGACGGCAAGCCGTGGTGGGAGGGGATGGGCGTGGAGCCGGGTCCTGGCGTGATCGATTGGCAGGGGCGGCCGTGGACTCCGGGAAACGAGAAGGCGGCGCATCCGAACTCGCGATTCACGGCGCCGGCCAGCCAGTGCCCGACGATCTCGCCGAAGTGGGAGGACCCTGAGGGGGTCGTCATCTCGGCCATCATCTTCGGCAGTCGCCGTTCCGTCGTCGTGCCGCTCGTGTATCAGAGCGTGAGTTGGCAACACGGCGTCTTCATGGGGTCGAGCATGGGGGCCGAGACGACGGCGGCGGCCACTGGAGCGGTTGGCGTCGTGCGGCGCGACCCGATGGCCATGCTGCCGTTCTGCGGATACAACATGGCCGATTACTTTCAGCATTGGCTCGACATGGGCAAACGGATGAAGCATCAGCCGCTCATCTTCCGGGTCAACTGGTTCCGCAAGGATGCCGACGGGAAGTTCCTCTGGCCCGGCTACGGCGACAACATCCGGGTGCTGAAGTGGATCCTCGAACGGGTGCAAGGGAAGGGGAAAGCCGTGGAGTCGGTGTTGGGTTTCCTGCCGACACCCGATGCGATCGACACCGAGGGATTGAAGCTCCCGGCCGGAGCGATGCAGACGCTGACGGCCGTCGACACCGAAGGATGGGTCAAAGGTACCGTCGAGATGGACAAGTTCTACAGCCAGTTCGGCGACCGGCTGCCGAAGGAGATACGGGAGGAACACGCCGGATTGCGGAAGCGTCTCGGCGCCTAGCGAAACAGGCGTCTGGAACACATGCTGCGAGATCCAACTCTTGAAAGGGGAACGATGATGAAACTGACGATGCGTTCGCACACCATGATCCACATGCTCGGTCTTGCCGTGCTCCTGTTCGTCGGCTGCGGCAAGCGCGCACAAGACGGGCAATCGATCCAGATCAAAGGCTCAGACACGATGGTCAATCTCGGCCAGGCCTGGGCCGAGGAGTTCATGAAAACGCATCCGGAGATCTCCGTGGCTGTAACGGGCGGCGGTTCGGGCACGGGCATTTCGGCCCTCATCAACAATACCTGCAATATCGCGGAAGTGTCGCGCGAGATGAAACAGACCGAGATCGATCAGGCTCGTGCGAATGGGGTCGAACCCGTCGAGTTGAAGGTCGCGTTGGACGGATTGGCTGTGGTCGTGCATCCCTCCAACCCGATCTCCGACCTGACGATCGAGCAGTTGGCAGACGTATTCAAGGGTAAGGTGAAGAACTGGAAGGAACTGGGTGGGGCTGACGGATCGATCGTCCTTCTCTCCCGTGAAGTCAACTCGGGCACGCATGTCTACTTCAAGGAGCATGTGCTACGGAAAGGCGCCGCCGACAGCAAGGATGAGTTCGCCGCAGAGGCGCTCCTGTTGCCCAGTTCTCAGGCCATCGCCGACGAAGTGGCGCAGAATCCGAATGCGATCGGCTATTTTGGCATGGGGTATGTCACCAGCAAAGAGAAGGCCATCCACATCGCGGCGGCAGCGGGTAAGCCGTTCTACGGACCGACCATGGAGAACGTGATCTCAGGTGACTATCCGATCTCGCGGCCCCTGCTGATGTACACCAATGGTCAGCCGGCCGGCGCCGTCAAGACCTTCATCGACTACGTCATGTCGAAGGAAGGTCAAACCGTCGTCAAGAAGCTCGACTTCATTCCCGTAGCGGCCCATTGACCTCTCAGATGACGCATGTCAACCGATGAACGGCGACTGGCGACGAAGGTCCGCAAGGTCCGGGAGTTCCTGATCGAGCGAACGATCTTCGTCAGCGGGATCACGTCGATCGTGATCGTGGCCCTCATTTTTATCTTCCTCCTGAAGGAAGGGCTCTCGATCTTTCTGACCGAGTCGGTCTTCGACTTTCTCGGCGGTCAGTTCTGGTATCCGATCTCCGACCCGGCCGTGTTCGGTATTCTCCCCCTCATCGCGGGCTCCGTCCTCGTGACGGTGGGAGCGGCCATTTTATCGGTGCCCATCGGAATTGCCTCAGCCCTCTATATCGCGGAGATCGCGCCCCCCAGAACCAAAGAAGTGCTCAAAGCCGGCATTGAGCTCTTGGCCGCCATACCTTCGGTCATTATCGGCTTCATCGGGATGGTCACCCTCGGTCCCCTCATCAAGGATCTCTTTGACATCCCCACGGGGCTAACGGCGCTGACAGGGTCGCTCACGCTCGCATTCATGGCCATGCCGACGATCGTCTCGATCGCCGAGGACGCGATCACGGCGGTCCCGCGCCAGTACCGGGAGGCGGCGATCGCGATGGGGGCCACGAAGTGGCAGACGACCTGGAAGATCGTGGCCGTTGCCGCTCGTCCGGGTATGGTGGCCGCGGTCATGCTGGGCATGGGGAGGGTCATCGGGGAGACGATGGCCGTCATGATGGTGACGGGGAACGCCGCGCTTATCCCGCATTCCTTCCTCCAACCGGTCCGGACCCTGACGGCGACGATCGCCGCGGAAATGGGTGAGACCGTGCAAGGGGGGGACCACTATGCGGCGTTGTTTGCCATCGGGATCGTCCTGTTCATCATCACATTCCTGATCAATGCCGTGACCGACCTCTATCTCCATCGTTCCGTGCGGAAGTGAGGCGCGCCATGAATGTTCGAACGGAACAGAAACTCGCTTTCTCCGTGCTCTTCTTGTGCACGGTGTTGGTGGTACTGCCAGTCCTCGTGATCCTGGGGATCATCGTCGTCAAGGGCGGCAGCGCCCTCAATTGGGGTTTTCTCACAGCCATGCCGCGGGCCGGAATGACGGCAGGCGGGATCATGCCGGCCATTCTCGGGACGCTGTACCTCGTCATGGGGGCCGTTCTCTTCGCCGTGCCGCTGGGCGTGCTGTCGGCGATCTACCTCGTTGAGTATTCGCGCGAAGGCCGCATCAGCCGGCTCATCAAGCTGGCGATCGTCAATCTGGCCGGCGTCCCGTCGGTGGTCTACGGGCTGTTCGGTCTCGGGGTGTTCGTGGTGTTCCTCGGCATGGGAGCATCGATCCTCTCGGGCTCATTGACGTTGGGCATCATGATCCTTCCGGTGATCATCACCGCCTCTCGCGAGGCCCTCGAAAGCGTGCCGCGTTCCTTTCGAGTGGTCAGTTTGTCGCTTGGGGCGAGCCGGTGGCAGACCATTCGGTACGCCGTCCTGCCTCACGCCATTCCCGGCATCCTGACGGGGACGATCCTGGGCCTGGGTCGTGCGGCGGGGGAGACGGCGCCGATCCTCTTCACGGTTGCGGCCTTCTATCTTCCGAAGTTGCCGCAATCGATGTTCGACCAGACGATGGCGCTGCCGTACCATCTGTACGTGATCTCGACACAGGTGCCGGGGGTGCCGGAGAATATCCGCTTTGGCACGGCGTTGGTGCTCCTCTTGCTGGTCCTGACGTTGAACCTGGCCGCGATCCTTCTCCGGTACCGATTCCGAAAGCGCAAGCGATGGTAGCCCCAACGACAACGTGCATCAGTGCCAAGGATCTCACGCTGCATTTCGGCACGACGTGCGCTCTCCGATCGCTGTCCCTCGACATCCGCAAGAACGAGATCTTCACGATCATCGGTCCGGCGAACTCAGGCAAGTCTTCGTTCCTTCAAGCGCTCAATCGGTTGAACGACCTTCAGGTCGGCTACCGCGAAGAAGGGACGATCGAGCTCGACGGCGTCAACATCCGATCGATCGACATCGAACAGTTGCGGGCTCGCGTGGGCATTGTCTTTGCCCTGCCGTTCCCGCTGCCGATGTCGATCTACGACAACATCACCTATGGCCCCCGGATGCACGGCCTGCGCAACCGGGCCCGGCTCGATGATATTGTCGAACGGAGCCTGTCGGAGTCCTTTCTGTGGGATGAGGTCAAGGACCGTCTCCACGCGCCAGCCATGAATCTTTCCGGAGGTCAACAGCAGCGACTCTGCATTGCCCGTATCCTGGCGGTCGAGCCCGAGGTGATCCTCTTTGACGAACCCACGTCCGGTCTGGACCCGATCTCGACCGCTCGTGTCGAGGAGACCATGCGGATCCTTCGGTCGCGCTACACCATCGTCTTGGTCACAAACAACGTGGCCCAGGCGGCCCGGGTCGGCGACCGTACGGCGTTCTTCCTGATGGGCGAGCTCATCGAGCTCGATGGGACCTCCGTGATCTTCACCACGCCAAGCGACCGGCGTACCGATGACTACGTGACCGGCAAATTCGGATGAGCATGGAACAGCCCATCATCGAAACAAGAAGCCTGAACCTCTTCTACGGGTCGTTTCAGGCCTTGATCAATGTCGACCTGCAGATCCAAGATCGTCAGATCACCGCGCTCATTGGACCGTCGGGGTGCGGCAAGTCCACGCTGGTCCGCGTGTTCAACCGGATGAACGACCTGATCGATGGTGTGCGGGTCACCGGCCGGGTGCTGGTGCAGGCGGAGAACATCTATGCCCCGTCCATCGACATGATCGCGCTCCGGCGCAAGGTCGGCATGGTCTTTCAGCGACCGAATCCCTTCCCGCTGACTGTGGCGGAAAACATCACGTTCGGCCTGGAAGTGCACCGGTCACTCCCCCGATCGGAGTTCCGGCGAATGATCGAAGAATCGCTGAAGGGTGTGTTGTTGTGGGAGGATCTGAAGGACCGATTGGACGCCCCTGCGCTCGGCCTCTCGCTCGAACAGCAGCAGCGCCTGTGCATCGCACGGGTCCTGGCCATGAAGCCGAAGATCATCCTGATGGATGAGCCCTGTTCCGCGCTGGACCCCATCGCCACGATGAAGATCGAAGACCTGATGCGCGAATTGAAACGCGACTACACCATCGTCATCGTGACCCACAACATGCAGCAGGCGGCCCGCGCAAGCGACTTCACGGCGTTCATGTATCTCGGAGAACTGATCGAATTTGGAGAAACGAAGTCGCTCTTCCGGACCCCGCGCGTCAAGCGGACGGAAGATTACATCACGGGTCGGTTCGGTTGATCGGCCTGCCTAACAGTCGGAGAGTAGAAGAACATGGAACGACAACTGTCACAAGACCTGGAGCGCCTGAAGGCCAACCTCATCCGAATGGGGTCGTTGGTGCAGCAGAGCGTCTCGGATTCCCTGGAGGCGTTGCTGCATCGATCAGAGGCCAATGCCCGCCAGGTCCTGGATCGCGACGAACAAGTGGATTCGCTGGAGCTGGAGATCGACGAAGAAGTGCTGGATCTGTTGGCGCTTCGTCAGCCCGTCGCCAGCGATCTGCGATTCATCATCGCGGCGCAAAAGATCAACAATGACCTGGAACGCATCGGCGATCATGCCGTCAATATCGCCCAGTCGGCGGTGCTGTTCGCCCAGCGGACGTTCCGGACGGATATGCTCGACATGCCCGTGATGGCGGACATCGGTCGCACCATGCTCCGCGAAGCGCTTGACAGCTTTATCCGGCTCGATCCGGCGCTGGCCCGGTCTGTCATTATCGAAGATGACAAGATGGACGACCGGAATCGCGTCCTGAGCTCCAAGGTGATCGAGGTCATCCGCCGGGATCCCGAGGCGCTCGAGTGGGGGCTCGAAATGATCAGGATCAGCCGAAACCTGGAACGGGTGTCGGACTTGGCGACGAACATCGCCGAGGAGACGATCTTCCTCACGCAAGCCCGAATGGTGAAGCACAAGAGCGAATCGGACCTCTAGCCGAGTTGAAACGGTCCTTGTTGCGTCCGAGGCCCCCTGTTGCGGGGCCTCATTCGTTTCAGAGCCAGCCTTGTTCCCGATACCATTCGAAGGTCGTGCGCAGCCCCTCTTCGATCGGAACCCTGGCTTGGAATCCCAGTTCCGCCTGGATGCGCCCCGGGTCGCAGACCCAATGTGGCTGGGCCATGTCCCGTGCCTTGTCGAGACTCAAGACCGCAGGCCTCGGCCCGATCAAGGAGACGGCTTCGACGAGCCCCGCCAGAGCGAAGAGGAGAGCGAGCGGGATCCGTATACGGATTGGCCGACGGTGGACGATCTCTCCCAACAGGCCGACCAGGTCATGGAAGGAATGCGGCAAGGGCTCTGAGACGTGGTACGTCTTGCCGGTGCCGCGAAGGTCGAAGGTGGCCTGGCAGATCCCGCGAGCCAGGTCGTGCACATGCACGAGGCTGAGGGACTTTGCCGGATCGCCGATGAGCGGCTCAAGACCAAAACCCACCCACCGGAACATCTCCAGGACGTCCCGGTCGCGAGGACCGTACACCGCCGGCGGTCGGATGATCGTGACCGGCACGTGCGCCATGGCCTGACGGACGAGGTCTTCCGCCTCCAATTTCGAGCGGCCGTACATCGTGATGGGGCGCAGTGGCGCATCTTCGGTGAGCGGCCGTCCGTCGGGGCTGGGGCCGACCGCTGTCAAACTGCTGACGTACGTGAAGCGATCGAAGCGAGGGAGTTGCCGGGCCACTTTGAGCAATGCTGCCGTCGGCTCGACATTGCCCCTGACGTAGTCCCGTCGGCGCTTTGCTTTCGTCACGCCGGCGACATGAACGATCGTACGAACGCCGTGACAGGCCCGTTGCAAAGCTTCGACGTCGGTCAACGAGGCAGGAACGATCTCCACCGGCAGCCGGTCAATCCAACTCGGCCTGCGTCGGCCTGGTCGAACGATGCATCGAACGGAATGTCCGTCGTGAAGCAGTTGTTCGGCGAGGTGACTGCCGATGAAGCCGGTGGCGCCGGTCACCAGCACCGTTGCAGTTTGCGTAAGTTGTTGTGCCACGAGAAGTTGCGATTGATTATCGAACGCATGTCAAGTATATTGAATAATCACAGCAGATGACATGCATGCGCCGTTCTTCCAGGCGCTTTCCATCCGAAGGAGTCTTCGTTGGATCTCTTTGACAAATGCAAAGGCTTCACCCGCGCCGACGAAACGAAGGCGGCCGGTCTCTATCCGTACTTCCACGCCATCGAGGAAAGCGAAGGTCCGGTCGTGACCATCGGCGGCCGCAAGGTCATCATGGCGGGATCGAACAATTACCTCGGGTTGACGGCGCATCCGGCCGTGAAAGAGGCGGCCAAGAAAGCCATCGACAAGTACGGCACGGGTTGCTCAGGATCGAGGTATTTGACCGGCACGCTCGACCTGCATGTCGAACTGGAGGCGCGGCTGGCGAAGTTCCTGGGCAAAGAGGACTGTCTGCTGTACAGCACGGGATTCCAAACGGCGCAGGGGATCGTCCCCACGCTGATCGAGCCGGGCGAATTCGTCGTGACCGACAAGGACAACCACGCCTGCATCGTGGCCGGCAACCTGATCGCCGCCGGCATGTCGTCCTACGCCGGCAAGGGGACCGAGGTGATCGTCCGCTACAAGCATAACGACATGAAGCACCTCGAGACGGTCATCTCGCGCCTGCCCAAGGAGGCCGGAAAACTGATCGTCACCGACGGTGTCTTCTCGACCTCGGGTCAGATCGTCGACCTGCCGGCGATGGTGGAAGTAGCACGCGCCAACAACGCGCGCATTCTCGTGGACGACGCGCATGCCACGGGTGTGATCGGCAAGGGCGGGCGCGGGACCGCCAGCCACTACGGGCTTGAGAAACAGACTGACCTGACGATGGGCACCTTCAGCAAGACCTTCGCGTCGCTGGGAGGGTACGTCGTCGGCGAACGTTCGGTCATCAACTATTTGAAACATCATGCTCCGGCCCTCATCTTCAGCGCCAGTCCGACGCCCGCGTCGGTTGCCGCAGCTCTGGCGGCGCTCGATATCCTCGAGAAAGAACCGCAGCGTATCGACAAGCTCATGTACAACGCCCGCAAGATGCGGACGGGGCTGAGGGCCATGGGCTATCGTGTCAACGACCACGATTCCGCCGTCGTGCCGGTGATCATCGGCGACACCGAGAAGGTACTCGTGATGTGGCGACATCTGTTCGATGCGGGGGTCTTCGTCAATGCGTTCATCCGCCCCGGCGTTCCTCCCGGCCTGGAGATGCTCCGCACGAGCTACATGGCCACGCACGAGGACGAACATCTCGACAAGATCCTGGGAGTGTTCAGCCTGGTCGGCAAGAAACTCGGCGTGATCTCGTGATCGTTGGAGGTCCGTCGCACGTCTGCTCAACAGAGGCCGCGCTCATTCCTTGAGGCGGCCTCTTGTCGTTTCACTGAACTGAAAGATCCGGCATGAGCCCCATAGTGATTCGCCCCGTACGGACCAAGGCCGACCGCAAGCTCTTCATCGAGATCCAGTGGATGCTGAACCAGCATCAACCAGCCTGGGTCCCGCCCCTGCGCATGGACCGCTGGAAGCTGACGGACCGGGAGAAGAATCCGTTCTACAAGCATGCGGACACGGAATTCTACATAGCGGAACGCGGCGGCGCGCCCGTCGGTCGGATCGGTGCGATCGTCAATCACAATCACAACCGCGAGCACGACGAGTCGATGGGGTTCTTCGGGTTCTTCGAATCCGTGGACGACCGCGCCGTGGCTCACGCGCTCCTCGACGCGGCCCGCGCGTTCGTGAAGGCCCACGGCGCGACGCAATTCCGCGGCCCCGTCACTCCCTCGGTGAACGACGAATATGGACTTCTGGTGGAGGGATTCGACAAGACCCCCGCGGTTCTGATGGCGTACAACCCTCCGTACTACGGCGGCCTCCTCGAAGGCTACGGACTGACCAAGGTCAAAGACCTGCTCGCATTTCTGATGGATCAGGAGACAGTGTACTCCGACCGGCTGGACCGGGCGAACCGTCTCGTGCGCGAGCGGCACGGCATCGAGCTCCGGCCGATCGACATGAAGCGGTTCAGAGAGGACGTCGAACTGCTCAAGGAGGTCTACAATCGGGCGTGGTCGAAGAACTGGGGCGCGGTGCCGATGACGGACGACGAGATGGATGCGCTCGCCGCCGACCTGAAGCCGGTGATCGTTCCCGACCTTGTGCTGTATGCGTTCAAGCAGGGGAAGGTCGTTGGTTTTGCCCTTTCTTTGCCCGATATTAATCAAGCCTTGCGTTTCAATCGCAGCGGTGGCCTCGTGACCGGGCTCTGGCACCTGTGGATGAAGAAGAAGCACATCGACACGGTGCGCATCATCGCGCTCGGGACCCTTCCGGAGTTTGTCAACACGGGGGCAGCCGGCGTGTTGTTCTATGAGACCGCCGTTCGCGCCAAACGCCTGGGCTACCGCTACGGGGAAGCCAGCTGGGTGCTCGAAGACAATCTCCCGATGGTCAAGTCTGCAGGGGCATTGAACGGCGTCATCTCCAAACGCTACCGGCTCTATCAGATGCCGGTCACCTGAACCACCAATCAATGACCCATCATGCCAGTTAAACCTGTCGACACGATCTGGATGAACGGACGGCTGGTGAAGTGGGACGAGGCCAAGGTCCATGTCCTCTCGCACGTCATTCACTACGGCTCCAGCTGGTTCGAAGGCATCCGTTGCTACGATACAAAGAGAGGGTCGGGCATCTTCAGGCTCGACGCGCACCTTCGCCGGCTTTACGATTCCTGCAAGATCTATCGTGCCACGATCCCATATTCCAAGCCCGAGTTGGAAGAAGCGATCAAGCAGACCATCCGGGCCAACGGACTGAAGGCGTGCTACATCCGCCCCATTGTCTACCGCGGCTACGGCGAGGTCGGTGTCAACCCGGTCAACTGCCCGATCGATGTTTCGATCGCCGTGTGGGAGTGGGGCACCTATCTCGGCCCTGAGGCCCTCGAACATGGCATCGACGTCGGCGTGTCGTCCTGGCGTCGTCCGGCGCCCGACACGCTTCCGACCGTCGCCAAGTCAGGCGGCAACTACCTGAACTCCCAGCTCATCCGACTCGAGGCCATGGCGGCCGGCTATGCCGAAGGGATCGCCCTCGATGTGTTCGGCCATGTCAGCGAAGGAAGCGGCGAAAACATCTTCCTCGTCCGCGAGAAGACGATCTTCACGCCTCCGATCGCCGCGGCGCTGCTGCCCGGCGTCACGCGGTCGACCGTCATGACGCTCGCCCGCGAGCTTGGTTACCCCGTCGTCGAGATGAATATCCCGCGGGAGATGCTGTCCACGGTCGAGGAGGTGTTCTTCACCGGGACCGCGGCTGAGATCACGCCGGTTCGCTCCGTCGATCGCATCACCGTCGGCGAAGGTCATCCCGGGCCTGTGACTCGAGAACTCCAGGCCGCCTTCTTCGACGTCATCAAGAACGGCAACGACAAGTTCCACTGGCTGTCATTCCTGTAAGCCGACGAAAGCAGATCGTCATGGCCGAGAAACGTTCCATTGCTGACAGCAGTCTCTGGAAGAACATCTTTTCGGGGCGCAGCGTCAAAGCCGGGTCCACCGAAGACCTGCTCAGCCGGGTGCCGGCCTTCTCTATCCTGTCGCCCCGCGAGTTGAAAGAGGTCGCGACGATCGTCCACCGGCGGGAATACCGTTCTGGCGAGCCGGTCTTCTACCAGGGAGACCCGGGTCTCGGGATGTACATCATCCAGGAAGGGGAGGTGTCGATCACGATCGCGGGGAAGGATGGCCAGCAGCGGGAGATCGTGACGCTCAGCGAGGGGGACTTTTTTGGCGAACTGGCCCTGCTCGATGAGTCGCCCCGTTCGGCGAACGCCATCTGCAAGGCCGATTCACAGCTCATCGGGTTCTTTCGTCCGGACCTCTTCGAGCTGATCGAGAAGAAGGCTTCCCTCGGGATCAAGATCGTGCTGAAGCTGTCCGAGATCGTGGCCATGCGATTGCGGAACACCGACAAGGAACTCTCACACCTGCGCAGCCAGTTGGAACAGGCCGAGAGCGGGAAGGGGAGCGCCTCGAACGTCTGACGTCGGTCCGGTCCGTCTGATCACAACGAAGCCCCTCTGAGATCCGGAGGGGCTTCGTCATGTACGGCGCAGGTTAAGGACCGAAACGTTTCACCGAGTTCCACCGTGGAGCGACGACACGCATGGAAGTCTCGCTCTCTGTGTCCTTTGTGATCTTTGTGGCTACGATCGCCCTGTGAACAGAGTGGCGACGCTTGTTCTACGAGAGTCGTCGCTGCACAAACTCCACGAACTGCAGGAGCGAGGCCTTCGCGTCAGAGTCGGGCAGATCGTAGATTGACGCGCGAGCCTGGTTGGCAAAGTGAGCCGCGCGCGATTCGGCGTAGTCGATGCCGCCGTGCGCTTCGACGAAGTCGATGATCCAGGCGATGTCCTTCGCCGATGCGCCGCGCCGGACCATCCTGAGGGCCTTCGCACCGTCGGAGCGTGGGCCGGTCTTCAGGGCTTGGATGAGGGGCAGGGTGATCTTCTTCTCTTTGATGTCGGCTCCGGTCGGCTTGCCGATGATGGAACGACGGCCGCGGTAGTCGAGGATGTCATCCCGGATCTGGAAGGCGAGTCCAACCTGTTCGCCGAAGGCCTTGAATCGGCCGTGCCATACGGGGTCCTCCGTGGCGGACCGGGCTCCAACCTCGGTGCAGGTCGAGAGCAGGGATGCGGTCTTGTCGCCGATGATCTGCAGATACGTCTGTTCCGTGATGTCGAGCTGACGACTCTTCTGGGTCTGCAACAGCTCGCCTTCGCTCATCCGTCGGACGGAGGTGGACGTGCAATGAAGGAAGTCGTAGTCGTTGTGGTCCAGCGCGAGCAGGAGGCCCTTGGCCAGGAGATAGTCCCCGAACAAGACGGCCACCTTGTTCTTCCACACGGCATTGATCGAGGCGAGCCCGCGCCGCGTGTCGGCATCGTCGACGACGTCATCGTGAACGAGCGTCGCGGTGTGCAGCGTCTCGACGAGCGCTGCTCCGCGGTACGTGCGATCGGTCACGGCCCCGCATGACTTGGCGGCCAGGAAGACCAGCAACGGCCTGACACGCTTCCCCTTCTGCCGAAGGACGTAACGGGTGACGATATCGAGCAGTCCGACCTTGGAGGACAGCGAGTCTCGGAAGGTCCTCTCGAATCGGCGGAGTTCCTCGTTGACGGGGGCCCGAAGGGCGTCGATGGACGAGGACATCATGATGCGGCCTCGGACGGGTCCTTCTTTCTCGAAGCGGCAGCGACGAAAATGCTGGCCTCGTAGAGGACGAGCATCGGTGCTGCGAGGAGGACCTGAGTCACGATATCGGGGGTCGGCGTGATGAGCGCCGAGACGACGAGGATGCCGACGATGGCGTGCCGCCGGTACTTTCGCATGAAGGCGGGGGTCAGCAGGCCCATCTTCGCGAGAAAGTACGTGATCATCGGCAGCTCGAAGACCAGTCCCGCTCCCGCCAAGAGGGCCAGGACGAAGCCGATGTACTGATCGGTCGCGATGTTGAGGTCGATGTTCTCCGTACCGAAGGTCGCGAAGAAACTGAGCGCCGTCGGAAGGACGACAAAGTAGGCGAAGGCCACGCCGGCGAAGAAGCAGAGCGTCGTGAAGAAGACGATCTTGGAGATATACCGGCGTTCGGTCGGGAGGAGGCCGGGGGCGACGAATCTCCAGAGCCACCAGAGCGTGTTCGGCATGGAGACGATGAACCCGCAGACGAGGACGGTCTCCATATACAGGACGATGATCCCGTACGGAGACAGCACTTGTGCGCTGAGCCCGACCGCCCGCAGCGGACCGAGCAGAACGGTGTTGACGATGACGTCGGCGTAGATGGAGCAGGCGATCGTGCCGATCAGGATGCCGATGACCGCCTTGACGACGGACCAACGCAACTCTTCGAGGTGGTCGAAGAAACTCATTTCACGGCCTTCCGCTTCGGATGCGGCCGCGTCGGGTGTGCCAAGCGGCGCCATCGGTCAAGCTTTCACCAGTTCCGCATACAGCGAGAATCCGGAGCAGAGGTCCTTCACCTCGTGGCTGATCGCTTTGAGCGCCGCCGCATCGGACCGCGACCGCAGAGCACGGTCGATAAGCCCGGCGATCGACCTCATTTCGGCTTCCTTCATCCCTCGCGTTGTCAAAGCCGGGGTTCCCATCCGGAATCCGCTCGTGATGAGCGGCGATTTGTCGTCGAACGGAACCGCGTTCTTGTTCACCGTGATGCCGGCCTGGTCGAGCGATTCCTGCGCTTCTTTGCCCGTGATCCCCTTGTTGCGGAGGTCGATGAGCATCAGGTGGTTATCGGTGCCCCCCGAGACGATCTGGTAGTCAAGCTCCGCCATGGCGCCGGCGAGGGCCTGGGCGTTCTTGATGACCTGCTCGGCATACGACTTGAACGAGGGCTGGAGGTTCTCGCCAAACCCGACCGCCTTCGCGGCGATGACATGCATCAACGGACCGCCCTGCACGCCGGGAATGACCATCGAGTCGAGCAATTCCGACATGAGCTTCGGACGACCGGACTTCGGCCAAACGAGGCCGAACGGGTTCTCGAAGTCCTTGCCCATGACGATGAGACCGCCGCGTGGACCGCGGAGGGTCTTGTGCGTTGTCGACGTCACGACGTGGCAGTGGGGCACCGGGTCGTTCAGGAGGCGCATGGCGATGAGTCCCGCCGGATGCGCGATGTCGGCGAACAGGAAGGCGCCCACCTCGTCGGCGATCGTCCGGAACGCCGCGTAGTCGATGTTGCGCGAATATGCACTCGCCCCGACCGTGATCATTTTCGGTCGCTCGCGGCGGACGGCGTCGGCCACGGCTTCGTAGTTGATGCGTCCCGTCTCGCGGTCGATGCCGTAGGCGGTGAAATGGTAAAGCTGGCCCGAGAAATTAACGGGAGACCCGTGCGTCAGGTGCCCGCCGTGCGACAGGTCCATGCCCATCACCTTGTCACCGGGCTTCAGGAACGTGAAGTAGACGGCCATATTGGCCTGCGAGCCCGAGTGCGGCTGGACGTTGGCGTACGCGGCACCGAACAGCTTCTTGGCCCGGTCGCGCGCGAGGTTCTCGGCTACGTCGACGAACTCGCAGCCGCCGTAGTAGCGCTTGCCGGGGTAGCCCTCGGCATATTTGTTGTTCAGGACGGTGCCGAGTGTCTCGAGCACGGCCAGGCTGGCAAAATTCTCGGAAGCGATGAGTTCCAGCTTTGTGTTCTGTCGGTCCAGTTCTGCCTGAACGGCGGCATAGACCTCGGGGTCTTGCTGATCGAGATGAGTCATGGGGGAGGATGGAGAATAGAGAATCGAGGATAGTTGTGCAGGCTCAGCAGACAGCCCATCGTTTCACCGTTCCAGTTTCCGCACCCTCCTCACATGTCTCTCCCCACCGTCGAACTTCGTCGAAAGAAAGGTCGACACGATATCCAGCGCTTGTTCCCATCCCGTCAGACGCTCGCCGATGCACAGGACATTCGCGTCGTTGTGCTGGCGCGACAAGCGGGCGGCGGTGACCGATTCGCAGACGGCGGCCCGGACCCCTGTGTGTTTGTTGGCCACGATCGACATGCCGATGCCGGTGCCGCAGATCAGGATGCCCATCGTCGCTTCGCCGGTGCTGACGGCTTGCGCGACAGCATGGCCCCAATCGGGGTAGTCGGTCGATGAGGCATCGGCCGGTCCCAGGTCGCGCACGTCATGGCCCTGCGACCGGAGCAGCTCGATGATGCGGCGCTTGTACTCAAAGCCCGCATGGTCGCTTCCGATGGCGATGCTGGTGTGTGTGGACATCAAGGATGGCTCCGGAATGCAGTGAAGAAGATGATCCACGGATGAAAGAGCAAGTGTGAAGAAGCAAACGGCAAGAAAATTGTAAACCCAAAGGAGCAAAGAGCCATCGCGGGATATGCTCCCTTGAAGAGTCTATTCCGTCGGGATGAACTTCCGTCGCCAAACTCATCCCCGGTGCGCAGGTGAGTTTTTTCTTGCTCCTTTCTTCTTATCCTCTTTCTTACCCTTTGCCTTTTCTCAATTGCCTTTTCGCCCTCAGTCTTCTTCGAAATTCACGAACCACATCTCGCTGGCCGAGAACCCGACGGACAACTGCAGGTACGTATCCCGCTGCAGACCGCTGTCGGTCGTCCCGCGGAGGCCGGCCTGGACACCAAGGTTCAGGCGCGCGTCGGGTCCGATGGGCAATGAGACGCCGGCGGTCCCGAACAGGTCGTTGATACCGACGCCGTTCAACTGAAGATACGTCTGTGCGTACCCGGCGCCGATCCGGTAGGCGATCCGTTGCCAGTAAGAAACGTCGCCGGTGCGGGGGAGCAGCTCCGCGCCCGCCGAAAGACGGAGAGCATTCCGCATCTCCGCTTGCCTCCGGCCGAAGACCTCCATGCCCGACCATCCCTCATAGACCACGTCGGCGATGACGTTCACGCGGTTGCCGATGCGTCCCGCCGCTCCGAACCCCAGCCGCAACGGGAGCGATGCTTCGCCCCGGGATTGCAGGACCGTGTCGATCGCGAGGAAGATATCGTTCTGTTCGATGGAGGTGTGCGTCGGCAGCGAAGCTGTCATCCCGAGGGTGACGGGCAGGCCGAGCCAGCTTTCCTGCAGTTCGACGGTCGCGCCCAACGTGAATTGGAGGCCCTGGTGGTAGCCCGACCGCTCGATCTCTTCGTCGACGAACGTCGGATCCTGCAGGTCGATCTTGGTGAACTGGCGTATGCGTCCGTACAGGTAGTCCATGCCCATGCCAACATGCACGGAGGGCAAAATGGTCGCCGAGAGGTCCAGTCCGATGGACGAAAGCCCGCCGCGCCCGAAGAAGCTCTGGATGGACGGGACCTCTGCCGAGAGGTCATCCCGCCGGACGGTGTAGCCGACACGGCTCACCGGTCCGGTGCTGATGGCCAGGGCCACACCGTGTTCCACGTCGATGGGGAAGCCGATCGCGACGCTCTGAAGGCCGCCGAGACCGTAGATCGAGCGTCCGCCGCCTTGCTCCGACCAGAATGAGGTGTATCCGAAGCTCGCGTCAAAACGCGTGCGCAGAAGACCGCCATTCGCGGCGGGATTGGCCAGGTTGATGAATCCTTCGCCGCGGAGAGCCAACCCGCCTCCACCCATGGCCCATGTGCGGCTACTGCCGAACCAGAGCAGATCGCCGAAGCCGTAGCGCGAGTAGACCGGACCGCCGGCCGTGAGGCCGGTGGCGAGGATCAGGAGGGCGGCGCCGAGCGCCGAGAAGCGGTGGCGTGTCATCGGCGGCCTCCGTAGGTCGCGATCGCTTTGCTATACGTCACGATGAGGCGAGGCCGCACGCCCGTTGAGGCCCCCGGCCCGAAGAGGACGAAACGGTTGAAGCTTGCGTTCTCGGTGTAGCCAGCGAGGGCGACCGTGGCCGGCGTGCCGGAGGCCATCCACTGCTGTGCAAAGGCCGGCAATCGGAACCAGTAGACCGGCCGACCGTTCAATCGGAGGAGGTCGCAGGCAACGGCCGATCCCTTCAAGATCGAACCGTCGCGGTCGACGAAGAACGCCAGGAGCGAATCGGGCGGCGCGTAGATGTTCGATGCGAGCGAGTCGAGCGTTACCTCGAGGACGGCATTGCTGACGGAGACCGGGCGGGGGAGTCCGCTCAAGTTGAACGTGACGAGACCGCGATACGCCACTCCCGATTGCACGTAGATCTTCGAGGGGTCCAGCACCAGGTCGGCGGATGGAAGGTCAGCAAGGTAGCGCGCCGTGCCGGCGGAGAACACGGTGGTGGAGGTCACGCCGTTCTTGTTGTATCGCACCCTCAACCGTGGCTTCGCGCCTGAACCGAGATGGATGAACGATCCGTAGCCCTGGATCAGGCCGTTGGCCGATCCACGGAGAAACACACCCAGGTTGGTCGTGCCGGTGTCGACGACGGTCGTGAACCACCGGCGCACGAGCGCCGTGTCCAGCGGGATCGCCACCGACCTGCTGACCGTATCGACCGATCCGGTCCCGAGGCCCGGAGGGAGGGGCACCGGGTCGAAGTAGACCCCCGGCTGCAGGCGCAGCGAATCGTAGCTCAACGAATCGCTGTACCACGGTCGCAGGGGCTGGTGCATCGTGAAGACGGGGGAGATCGTGGTGTCGCCGGTGGCCACGGTGCGGACCAGCAGGAGGTCGGCGGCCTCGATCGTGATGCCGGTCAGCGTGTCCGGAAATTGCTGAAAGCGGATGAAGCTTCCAGCTACGAGCGTTTGCACTCCGCCGACGAAGAGGTGCTGAGGATACCACGGCACGACGTCGTCGTCGGCGCGGGCTGTCACCGGGATCGCCCTCGAGGTGGCTCCAGCCTGTGCCTCGAGCGTGTCGACGAAGAAGATGGGGAGGTCGCCGCTCGGCAGAACGCCGAGGCCGACGGTCGTGGGGTCTTCGGCGCACCCCGTCCAGGCGGTCAGGAAGATCAGCAGGTACAGCGCTACCGTGCGGTGGAGTGCCATAGACTCAATGAGGGTGAACGTGGTGCCGGATGAACGACCAGGCGGCGTACAGGTCGGGTGCGATGTGATCGATGGTAAGACGTTGAAGGCACTCCTCGCGTTCCGTTTCGCCGTAGCCGGTCAGGACCAGCACGGTGCGACAACCAGCGCGGCGTCCTGCCTCCATGTCGACGCAACGGTCGCCGACGACGTACGATGCAACGAGGTCGATCCCGAGGCGCTCTGCGGCCCGGCGCAGCATGCCCGTCCCCGGCTTGCGACAATCGCACTCGACATGGTACGGGGGACGTCCGGCGGTCGGATGATGCGGGCAATACTCAATGGCGTCCACATGCGCACCTTCGACGGCCAGCAGCTCGCGCAATCGCACATGCACGCGGGCCAGGTCGTCCTCCGTCAAATAGCCCCGCGCAATGCCCGACTGGTTGGTCATCACGACGACGGGAAACCCCGCGTGGTTGGCTTCGCGGATGGCCCGGGCCGCTCCGGGGATCAGGCGCACTTCATCGGCGGTCCTGAGGAAGTCGACCTCGGTATTGATCGTGCCGTCTCGGTCGAGGAACAGTCCGGCGCGTAGTGGCTTCACAGCGTTACGGCTTCAGAATGTCACGATAGAGGGCGATGTACTTCTTGGCCGAATGTTCCCACGAGTAGTCCATGGCCATACCGTTCCGCATCAGCTTCTTCCACTCCTCCGGCTTCTGATACACTTGCACCGCACGTTGGACCGTCTTCAGCAGCTCGTGGTGGTCGTAGGCCTCGAACTTGAACCCGGTTCCCTTGCCCCCCGGCTGGTAGTCCTCGACCGTGTCGTCGAGCCCTCCGGTGGCCCGAACGATCGGGATCGTCCCGTAGCGCATGCTGTACATCTGATTGAGCCCGCACGGTTCATAGCGGGAGGGCATCAGGAACATGTCGCTGCCAGCCTCGATCATGTGGGCGAGCTCCTCGTCGAAACCAAAGACGAGGGCGATCTGCTTCGGGTGCTTCTTGTGCAGTTTCTCGAACTTCGCCTCCATCTCCTTGTCGCCCGACGCGAGCATCACGAAGTGCACTCCGCTCTTCAGCATCTCCTCGAGCGACTCGAGGACGAGGTCGAAACCCTTCTGATGCACCAGGCGCGTGATGGCGCCGATCACCGGCCGTTGGGGGTCGTACTCCATGTCGAACCGCTTCAGCAGAGCTTTCTTGTTCTCGGCCTTGGCTTCGATCGACTTGGCGTCGTACTTCCTGAAAATGAAGTTGTCATTCGAGGGGTCCCACGTGATCGGGTCGATGCCGTTCAGCAGACCGTGCAGGTCCCGCTTGCGGTGCGCGAGCAGGCCCTCGAGGCCGGCGCCGAACTCGGTCGATTCGCAGATCTCCCGTGCGTACTTCTCGCTGACGGTGGTGATCGAGTCGGCGTACGAGAGGGCTGTCTTCAGGAAATTGAACTTGCCGTAGGCCTCGGCCCCGTTGTGATGGAAGACCTCATCCGGCAGGCCCGACTTCTTGAACGAGTCGGGAGGAAAGGCCCCCTGATACGCCATGTTGTGGATGGTGAAGACGGTCTTGATGTTCTTGAAGAACGGATCGTGCTTGTAGATCGTCTTCATCATGACCGGGATCAGGCCGGTCTGCCAGTCGTTGCAGTGGATGACCTCAGGTTGCCAGCCGAGCCGCTTGAGGGTCTCGAGCACGCCTCGGGCGAAGAAGATGAACCGCTCGTCATTGTCTTTATAGTCCTTCTTGTTGGCGGGGTTCTGGTAGACCCCTTCCCGCCCGAAGAACGTCTCGTTGTCCAGGAAGTAGACCTGAACCTTCTCCTTCAAGTTCATAATGAAGGAGGATTTCACGTTGCCATTGTGGACGGAGTCGCCCACCGGTATGGGGATGTCTTTCAGCCGGATGATGTCGTGTAAACGGAACCGGCGCTCACTGATGAAGCGATACCTCGGCATCACGATTCGGATCTCGTGACCGAGATCCTTGATGGCGCGCGGCAGGGCGCTAGAGACATCGGCGAGTCCGCCGGTCTTGGCGAACGGCTCGACTTCGCTGGAGACGAACAGAATGTTCAACGGTTTGGACATTGCCTGGGAGGTGAAATGTGCACTCGAACCCTTAAAATAGCGAAAATTGATTCGAGAGGCAATCGAAGCGTGCGCCCTGGCCCGCCGGCCGGCGACCTTGACAATCCTCCCGGCGTTGCGTACTTTGTTGTCGACCACATCAAGAGACCGACGCAAGTATCGAAGATTGATAAAGGTTCGTTCCCGTTGAACGCGATCTCCAACGGGTGATCTTGTTGCAATGAACGGC
Organism: Bacteroidota bacterium; assembly: GCA_025454835.1. Lineage (GTDB taxonomy): Bacteria > Bacteroidota > Ignavibacteria > UBA10030 > UBA10030 > 2-02-FULL-55-14. The sequence goes on from JALONQ010000018.1 coordinate 37,199, forward strand.
CTTTATCTGTCGACTGCACTTGCGTTCCAGCAAGCCGGACGGCAGACGTTCCGGCTTTTTTCGTTATGCGACGTCCCCTCCTCCATATGATCCTGCTCGTCGCGGCCATGCCGGCCTCGGCGCAGGTCCACGCCGACCTTCGAGCGCTCCGTTCCACCGGTGTCGAAACCGAAGCGGTGCTCGTCGCGGGAGCCCTCGGCGGTGATACCGTCACAACGGCCTCGCTCCTTGGCGGTGAACGCATCGTGCCGTTCAACGACGGCCGCCTCGCGGTGGTGCGCCGGTTTGCCTTGACGCTGCCGACCTCGCGCGTCAGCTTTACCACGCTCTCTCGCCAGACGCGGCTCGTTACGCTGCGAACCCCGGCCGATCCGGCCGTGACCGGGACGGAGGCGCCGTTCGAGGTCCGCGTGGTCGACGTCGCCCCCGGGTCGGGATCCGTCTCCGCGACGCTTGAGGCCGCGGTCGTCGTCGTCGATCCATCACGAACAACGGCGTCGATCGTCGAGCGGCTTGCCGTCCGGTTGGAACATGACGCGCTCCACGAAGGACGCTCATCGGTCGTGGGCGTGAGCCTCGGGGCGACCTCTGTGCGCCCAGAGCGGCCGGCGGGGCCATCGCGTGCCGAGGCCGCACAGGAGTGGTATCGGATCGACTACAGCGAGACGGGCCTGTATCGGATCGACCGCACGTTGCTCCGTGCGGCGGGCGTGACGTCCGAGATGCTGAGTGATATCCGACGCATCCGTCTTTTCGGTCTGGCCGGCACACCGGTTCCGGAAGCCCTGACGGCTCCGCGACCAGCGGGGATGCAAGAGCTCCCTCGAATGATCCAGGACGCGAATCGGAACGGCGCCCTCGACGACGGCGACGCCGTGATCTTCTACGGTCGGTCAGTGCGCGACTGGCGCTACGATCCTGCGACCCGCACCTTCGCACACACGATCAATCCCTACAGCGAGAAGAACGCCGTCCTCCTGACGTTTGACCCGGCGGCCTTTGGGCGGGAGATGGACTCGCTCGTCTCTTCGACGGCGCCGGGCGTTCCGGTCCAGCACGTCGCGGGCCGCATCGCCGTCGACCAGGACCGGGTCAACTTTGTGAATTCGGGACGGCGATGGGTGGGTGAGCCGTTCGACGTGAACGACGCGACCGCGGTCTTCATGAACTCGTTGCCGGGCCTTGTTCCATCGGCGCGGGTGTCCTACCGGGCCGTGTTCTTTTCCCGGTCCGGCACGATCGATACGTTCCGGGTCGCCGAGAACGACCAGCCGGTGCTGGGTCCGGTACTCATGTTCACGTCGGACATTTCGTCCATCGATCAGACGTCCAACTACGCCTACGAATCGCCCGTCCAAAGCTTCACATACTCCGGAGCGCTGCCAGAGAACCGGAGCGTACTGAAGTTCACGTTCGGCACGCGCAATTCAAGCGCCAAAGCGTGGCTCGACTGGTTTGAGATCGTGTATCGCCGATCGATGACCGCCTCGAACGACCGGCTCTTCTTCCCGAGCCCCGATACGACGGCGGTGCTGGAGTACACCGTGCGTGACCTCTCTTCACGGTCGACGCTCGTGTTCGACGTGACGGACCATGCGAATGTCCGTCGCGTGGCTGGGGTCGAATTCGACGTCGCCGACGCGTCGATGTGCCGATTCCGCCTTCCTCAGACGGCTGGGTCGGTGCGCGAATTGGCGGTCGTCGGCGGGAACGGATTCCTGACGCCGCCGGCGCCGGTGAAGGTCGATGCGCCGACGCTCCGCTCGTTCGCCGGCCAGGCGCACTTCCTCATCCTGGCACCGAAGGAATTCCTCGAAGAGGCCGAACGCCTGCGCGCACACCGGCAGGCACAGGATTCGCTCAAGACGATGGTCGTTGATGTCGCCTCGATCTACAACGAGTTCGGCGGCGGACTTCCGGATCCGATGGCGATCAGGGACTTCCTGGCTTTCGCGCGGGCCAACTACGCCGGGCCGGTGCGCTACGCGCTGTTGTTTGGCAACGGGCATTTCGATTACCGCAACATCGGCACCTCGGTCCGCAACTGGGTGCCTCCGTATGAGACGGCCGAGTCGAACTTTCAGATCTTGACATACGCCAGCGACGACTACTTCGCCCGCCTGGACGCCGGCAACGAGCGGATCTCAATGGCCATCGGACGACTACCGGGGAGGACCGTCGCGGAGATGCGCACGCTCGTCGGCAAGATCATCCGCTACGAGACGGAATCGCCGCTCGACCCGTGGCGGAACCGCATCACCTTCATCGCCGACGACGGCCAGACCTCCACGACGTTCGAAGGGAGCCTGCACACGGGGCAGGCGGAGAATCTGGCGCGCAACTACACGCCGGCGACGTTCGAGCAGAGGAAGATCTATCTCGTCGAGTACCCGGCGGTCAACAGCGCTTCCGGTCGGCGCAAGCCGATGGTCAACGACGCGATCGTCGATGCGTTCAACCGCGGTACGCTCGTGATGAACTTCACCGGCCACGGCAATCCGCGGTTGTGGACGCACGAGGCGGTCTTCACGCGCGAGGGAAGCCTCCCGCGGCTGACGAACATCGACCGGCTGACGTTCCTCGTCGCCGCGACCTGCAACTTCGCCCAGTGGGACAATCCGGCCGAACAGAGCGCGGGAGAACTGCTGCTGACGATGCCCGAAGGGGGTGCGATCGGCGTGGTGACGGCGACGCGGTCGGTCTATTCGTTCGACAACGCCGAACTCAACAACGTGCTGTATCAACAGCTCTTCCAGCGTGACGGCAGCGGCCGCTCGCTGCGCATCGGAGACGCGTTCTACGCCATGAAGCAGATCCGCTTTCGCGAGAACGATCAGAAGTACCACTTGCTCGGAGATCCTACGCTTCGACTTCGCCAGCCGGCGGGGGTGGCGCGCATCGACTCGGTGAACGGCGTGTCGACGGCCAGCATCTCGATCGTGCCGTCGCTAGGCCGGATACGGGTCGAAGGATCGGTGCGCGACGGGCTCGGCGCTCTTCGTGCCGATTTCTCGGGGCGCGGGATCCTGGAGCTCTTCGATGCCAAACGATCGGTCTCCGTGCAGGAATGGGGAGGGTACTCGTTCGAAGTGCAGGGAAGCGCGCTGTATCGCGGCGAAGTGACGATCACCGCCGGCCGGTATGCCGCCCAGGTGCCGGTGCCGAAGGACGTCAGCTTCGGTTCGCGCGCGAGGCTCTCGCTCTACGCCACGGCCGGTTCAACGGATGCCGCCGGCGTCACTGAGAACGTTTCGATCCTGGGAACCGACACGACCGTCGCGATCGACACCACAGGACCGGCGGTCGAGGTCTATGTCGGCACGACCGCTTTTCGCCCGGGAGATGTGGTGCCGCCGGACCCCGATCTGATCGTTGTTCTCTCCGACCTGAACGGGATCAACACATCGACGGCCGGCATCGGCCATCGTCTGGAAGCAGAGCTCGTGGAGGCGGCGCGCGTCGTCGACCTGGGCGACCATTACCGGGGTGATCTGGATACGTACCAAAGCGGACGGGCGATCGTGTCGCTCGCCGGCCTGGAAGAAGGGCGACATACGGTCCGCGTTCGCGCCTGGGATACGCACAACAATTCAGCGACGGCGGAGGCCGTCTTCGAGGTCCGCGATGGAAGCAGCGTCGATCTCTATCGGCCGACGAACGTTCCGAACCCGATGCGCAACGCGACGGCCTTCGCGTTCCAGCGGACATCGACCGATCCCGTTTCCGTGACTGTCCGCATCTTCACGATCGCCGGTCGGTTGATCCAGGAGCTGGAGTCGCACCACGTGACAGACGTCACAGTCCGCGTTCCATGGGACGGCCGCGACCGGGACGGTGCTGCAATCGCGAACGGGGTCTACGTGTACAAGATCATCGTGCGGTCTCATGACCGGTCAGAGTCGAGGGAGTTCATCGGGAAGCTGGCGGTGGTGCGGTGATGGAAGCGGTACACAGAGGTCCACAGAGGAGCACAGAGTTCCACCGAGCGTAGATGAGGTGAGGGAAAACAATACACTGGTTGTGACCCCCATCAACTCCATGGACCTCTTATGAAGACTGCGTTGCGATTTGCGACGCTACATGAGTGAGAGAAGCGGTTTGCCGAGATCTGCAGATAGTCTTCATGCTTTGGCTTTGCTCTGCGATACGCTTTTGTCGAGCAGATTGCGAGTCCCCACGTCATTCTCTATATTTAGTCACTACAGCGTTCGTCTCAAGAGGAGAGGTGTCATGAAGTTCCGGATCCTGTTGGCGGTTCTTGTGGTGGTTTCCGCGGTCCTGCCGTTGTCGGCGCAGGTCACGACATCGGCGGTGCCGTTCCTGCTCATCGCCCCGAATTCGCGCGCCAGCGCCATGGGCGAGGCGGGTGTGGCGCTTGCGGATGATGCATGGGCCATCTATTGGAACCCGGCCGGCTTCGCGTTCCAGAACAGCACCGAAGCGGCACTGACCCGGGCCGACTGGTTGCCCGCGTTCGGTCTCTCGGACCTGTGGATCGCCCACGGCGTCTACAAGCAGCCCCTGGAGGAGGTCGATGGCGTGGTCGGCGTGGCCGTTACCTACCTCAGCCTCGGTTCCTTCGTGAAGACCCTGAACGATCCGACGCCTCTCGAAGAGTTCAAGGGCTATGAATTTGCCATCACGGTGGGCTACGGCACCAAGGTCGGAAGCGACCTCGGACTCGGCGTGAACGGGCGGCTGATTCACAGCAGCCTGGCCCCGTTCGGCACGGCGAACGAACAAGGAGAGGGGATCGCCACGGGCTTTGCGTTCGACCTGGGACTGCTCTACCGGCCTTCGAGCCTCTTCGTTCCGTTCACGGACATCGACATGGGCAACGCTTGGAGCTTCGGTCTGGCCCTCTCGAACGTCGGTCCCAAACTCACCTACATCGACAAGGCTCAGGCCGACCCGCTCCCGATGAACCTCCGGTTGGGATTCGCGTACCGCGCCCTCGAGTCGGAATACAACAGCATCACGCTCATCGGCGATATCAGCCGTCTGCTCATAACCCGGCGCGGCGCGGAGACCGACGAATTCTACAAGGCGATGTTCACGACGTGGTCGCAGGGCTCGTTCTTCAAGGACCAGATGCGGCAGTTCGTGACCGGCCTCGGCGTCGAGTACTGGTACGGCGCCCCACGGCTCATCGCCCTCCGGGCAGGCTATTTCTACGAGGACCCGCGCTCCGGCAACCGGAAGTTCATGACCTTCGGCGCCGGCGTCCGCTATGACATCTACGGATTCGACTTCAGCTATATCAGCGCCTTCGAAGACCAGCATCCTCTCGGCGAGACGCTGCGGTTCTCGCTGGCCATTTCCTGGGGCGGAATGTGATCGACCCCGGAAGCGGAACGCCACCATCGGCCGTTCCGCTTCCGGACCACGAAAGCCCCCGCATCCGACGGATCCACCCAGACCATCCGCAGCCGGCGTGTCGACCCGCTGACGTCGATCTGCCTGCGACAGCGGTCGGCCTCGTGCGATCCGGTCCCAGTCGCCCACGTCCTGTCACGACACTCCATGCGATCTCTTCGACGTGATCCTCGCGCCTTCGTTGCCGGCCTGCTGCTCGTGTGCCTGGCAACGACAGCGCTGGCACAACGCGCCGTCCGCTTCGATCCGACCCGGCCGCTCGCTCCGTTCCGTTCCGCCGTCGCGCCGCGCGTCGCCGCGCCCGACACGGTGCGCCTGCTCGGCATCATGGTCGAATTCGTCGCCGATACCGACGTCCGAACGACCGGCAACGGCCGCTTCGACACGACCGTGACGAACCCGGCCATCATCGACCCGCCGTTGCACGATGCCGCCTTCTTCAACGCCAAGTTCCGGTTCGTCGAGAACTACTTCCGCCGTGTCTCTGACGGAAAGCTCATTCTCAAGGGGGACCTGATTCCGACCGTGTTGCGGGTGGACCGGACGATGGTCCAGTACGCCGTGCAGACCAGCCCATCCTTCCGGGGCCTCGCCCAGTTGGCCGTCGATGCGTGGCGCAAAGCCGACAGCGTTTCCCCTGGCACCAACTTCGCCGGCTACGATGCATTCGTGCTCTTTCATGCCGGCACCGGCAAGGACATCGACCTCGTCGGCATCTTCGGGTACGACCCCGCGCCGTACGACCTGCCTTCGGTGTACCTTGGCCTCGACGCGTTTCGTAACGCCCTCGACAGCGCTGCGTTCAATGGCATCGCCGTCAAGGGGGGCGCCTTTCGCATCACGAACACGATGATCCTGCCCGAAACGGAGACGCGGTCCTTTCCGTCATCCGGCGGCGCCGACACGCTTGAGCTTTCGACGAACGGCCTGTTTGCGGCCTCGGTGGGGAGCTACCTTGGCCTTCCGGACCTCTTTGACACGAAGACCGGCCGGCCTGGCATCGGTCAATATGGGCTGATGGACGGAGCGGCGATCTTCGCCTATCAAGGGATCTGTCCGCCCGAGCCCAATGCGTGGGAGAAGATGCAGTTGGGCTGGATCACGCCGATCGAGGTGACGGCGACGCTTGATACGCTCCGTTTGCCGGCGGTCGGGCTGACGACGGTGAACGATTCTGTCTACCGCGTGCGCATCACGGACACCGAATACTACCTCGTGGAGAACCGTCATCGCGACCCTGGACACAACGGCCAGCGCCTGACCATCTATCGCAACGGGACCACAACGGTCCTGGCCATCCCGACCGATTCGGCGGGGTTCTACACGTTCGATGTCATCCAGGGCATCGACGGAACGGTCATCGACGTCGAAGATCCCGACTGGTCGCTCATCGGCCGGTTCGGCACCGACGGACGGTTCGACGGCGGCGGCATCCATATCTGGCACATTGACGAAGCGCGCATCGCAGCCGGCCGGTTGGACAACACGGTCAACGCCGATCCGTTGCGCCGCGGGGTGGACCTTGAGGAAGCGGACGGCTCGCAGGATATCGGTGAGTCGTATCCGTTCCTCGAAGCAGGCGCCGGTTCCGAGTCGGGCTCGCCGCTCGACGCGTGGTTCAACGGGAATGAAGCCCTGCCTTATGCCAATCGATTCGACGACGCTTCGTTCCCCAACAGCCGTTCGAACAGCGGCGCCGCCAGCCTCGTGTCGATCCGCGACTTCTCGCCGCGCGGCGTGCGGATGACGGCGGTGGTCGAGCGAGGCACGGCGTTGGCCGTTCCGCTGGCTGGATTCCCGAAGCAGGTGCCGGGCGACCTGGGACCGGCGACGGCCGTGGACCTCGACGGCAACGGCCACGCCGAGTTCGTGACGAGCCGGGTTCTGCGCTCCGGCCCTTCGGGTCGGACCGGATCGCCCGTCGGTCAGGGAGCGATCCTCGCCTGGACGCCGTCCGGGGTCTCCGTCACGAATGCCGCAGACAGCTCAGGCCTTGCGGCGTTGGTGGATGAACCGATCATCGGGACGCCGGCCTTTGCACCGCATCCGTCGGGCGGTGCGCTGGTCGCTGCCGCCGCGGCCCCTGGACGTCTGTACGTGTGGCGCGCTGAAGATCTCAATGCCGATCAGCGGTGGGACGAGATCGCGAGGGTCTCGCTCCCGGCCGATACGGCCGCATGGTCCACCGTCATCGTCGACACGATCGTGATCGCTTACGGCGCTCCGGGTGTCGCCGTTCGGTCCATCCATGGAGCCCAGGTCGCCTCGTTCGTGCCCGGCGCTCAGGCCGTAGCATGGACCGGTATGTCGCGGCGATTCGTCGCGGGCGTGGGCGACCAGATCTATCGGCTGGACATCTCGGCTGCAAGTCGGGCCTTGGATGTGTTCGCGCCGATCGCGTCGGCTGGCGGCCGGGTGACCTCCGTCGTCTCGGCCATGATCGATGCGACGAGCTCGGCGACCGCCGTGCAGAGCATCGGACGGGCGGGGGCGAGCCGCATCACGATCTTGAGCGGCGTGGATCTTTCGGTGCTTCGGTCATTCGATCTCTCATCGGGTCTCGGCTCGGGAGAGACGATCCTTCCCGTGCTTGCGTTCGCCGACGTGGATCGGGATGGACACAAGGAATTGCTCGCGCCGACCTCAGCCGGCAGGGTCGTGATGTCGTCGGTGGAGGGCGTGTGGATCGAGGGGTCTCCGGCGGCTTTGGCGCCGCGCTCCGCTTGGAAACAGGTCGAGCTCCTGGCGGCAGGCGTGGGGTCGGATATCGCTCCGGATCTTCTGGCTGCCGACGATCGGGGCGTGTTGACCTCGAGCTTGAGCGGATTCAGCGGGGGATTTCAAGTGGCGAATTCCTCCGCCACGTCGGCGTCGGTGGGTGTTCTCCAGACGATGCACGGCGCTTCGACCGCCCTCTTTTTGACGGACGCGAGCGGCGGAGTGTGGGGGTATGATATGAAGGCGGCGTGGAGCGCTCCGGCGGCGGCCTGGACTTCGCGCAACGGTGGACCGGCACGCACTTCGTTCTTGGCGCTTGCGACCTCAGCGCCGAAGCCTCTGGCATCCGGTGTCTTGCCGCCGGAGCGGGTCTACAATTGGCCCAATCCAGTCTACGGGAACGAGACGCGTATACGCTTCTTCACCCAGCACGACGGCACCGTGACGGTGACGATCTTCGACCTCACCGGCGACACGATCACGACGCTCCGCGGGTCCGCGGTGGGGGGGCAGGATAACGAGATCGTGTGGGACGTGCGAGGCATACAGAGCGGAGTGTATCTGGCGAAGGTGGAAGTGAGTGGAGCGGGAGGAAGCGGAGGGGCGGTCGTGAAGGTGGCGGTGGTGAAGTAGCGTCGGAAAGAGCAAGTGAGAAAAAGCAAAAGTCAAGAAAACGGATAAGAAGCAAGAGGCAACAAGAAATCCAGCTACGCACATGGGATGAAGCCTGCGGGTGAGGGCCATCCTGATCTTGAACCGATTTCTTCAGAGGGGGGCCATGAAGAAACCGTTCGATTTTGCAGACCGCTCGCGACTCTTTGCGAAGGATGTGATCGCATTTGTCAAGTTGGTGCCTCGGACGCAAGAGAATCTCAACTCCATCGGTCAATTGACCCGATCGGCGAGTTCCATTGCGGCGAATTACATCGAGGCCATTGATAACCTCGGACGTCGTGACTTCGTGATGAAACTGCGGACTTCACGACGAGAAGCTCGGGAGAGCGAACTGTGGCTGGATCTGATCGTGTGTGAACCTGCTCATGAAGCGTTCAGGCAAGAGCTTCGGATGGAAGCCTTCGAACTTGTCAAGATCCTGAGCGCCATGATCCGCAAGACAGAATCACGGAATAGCTGAAGAGGCTGGAGAGGAAAGAGTGGGTTGTTGATCTCCTCTGATTGCTGTTTGCCTCTTCCCGTTTGCGGTTCTCTTGCGATTTTTTCTCTTCACACTTGCAGTTTTCTTGCTCTTTGCCTTTTCACAATTGCTTTTTCGCCCCGTGCTCCCATCGAGATCCATAGGGTTTCTCGTGGCCCTAAGCGTCCTTGGGGTCGTTGCCTGCGAACGCGAGCTCCTGCCTCTCGATCCTTCTCTCGTCATCTCGGGCTACGAGATCAGGGGCACGGTCAGCGACCGGTTCGGCAATCCCATTAACGGCGTGGAGGTGTCGATCGACTATACGCTCGAGTGGGTGGATGGAGGGCCCGAGCCTGTGCGGGTCTATGAGGTGCCGCTGCTGGGAGAATCCATCACGGTCTCGGTGGTTTCCCGCGACGGCCGGACGGCGTTCGTCGAGGCCCTCGGAATGCAACCGGGCGGACCGTTCTCATATGTCTGGGACGGTCGAGATGTGCTGGGGCAGTTGGTGACGCCCGGCGTGTACGAAGTACGTTATCAATCGGCAGCCGGCATCCGGCGGACGTATCCCGTGTTGATCTCGGGGACGAGGGCGACGACCACCGACAGCCTGGGACGATTCTCGATCCCCGATCGTGAGCTTCCGGTCGGGTTCTATCCGGTGCCCGAGTATTCTCCGTCGGGCACGACCTACTACGGCAACCTGCGTGTGACGTCCGAGGTCGTCCTCGGATTCTCGATCCACGGCATCAGGAGCTACAGGGCCGTTTCGGTGCGTCGTGACCAAGCGTTCATCTTTGATACAAGGCTCGACTGAACGATCTGGTTTAATCTTCCATCATTCTCTTCATGCGAGAACACCATCATGGGCAAGAAAGCACTGATCACGGGCATCACCGGCCAAGACGGTTCGTATCTGGCACACCTCCTCCTGCAGAAGGGATACCAGGTGATCGGAGCCATCCGCAGGAATGCAGGGCTCTATTCCTGGCGGCTGGAGCGGCTCGGCATCGTCAAAGACGTGGAATTCATCGACTTCGACTTGCTGGAATACTCCAACATCAAGAAGACGCTCGAGCGGGTGAAGCCTGACGAGGTCTACAATCTTGCCGCCCAGAGTTTTGTCGGTCTCTCGTTCGAGCAACCGCTCCTGACGTCGGACATCGACGGGCTGGGAACGCTCAGAGTGCTGGAGTCGGTGCGCGAAGCTGGCATCCCTGCTCGCATCTACCAGGCGTCCACGAGCGAGATGTTCGGCAAGGTCCGCGAGACCCCTCAGAACGAGCAGACGCCGTTCCATCCGCGATCGCCGTACGGCGTGGCGAAGGTCTTCGCCCATTGGGCGATGATCAACTACCGTGAATCGTATCAGATGTTCGCGGCCAACGGCATCCTGTTCAATCACGAATCGCCGTTGCGGGGCGAAGAGTTCGTTACGCGCAAGATCACCCGGGCCATTGCCGGCATGAAGGCGGGCACGGTCGAGGTGGTCGAGCTCGGGAACATGAACGCCAAGCGCGACTGGGGCTACGCACGCGACTACGTCGACGCGATGTGGCGCATCCTGCAGCACCAACGGCCCGACGACTTCGTCATCGCCACCGGTGAGACCCACAGCGTGCGCGAATTCGTCGAGCTGGCCTTCCGGCATGCGGGCATGTCGATCGTGTGGTCCGGTTCCGACGTCAACGAGGTGGGGACCGAGGCGAAGACCGGCAAGGTCCTGGTGAAGGTCTCGCCGAAGCACTTCCGGCCCGCCGAAGTTGACGTGCTCATCGGAGATGCGACGAAGGCGAAGACCGAACTCGGCTGGTCGGCGGCCACGAAGTTCGAACAGCTGGTCGGCATCATGATGGAGGCCGAGCTGGACCCTTCCAAGCGGCTTGTGTGACCGAACCGTCGACCACGTGAACGAGCGACTCCATCGATCCGGTATGAGAAGCATCTCGGTAGGCAACATCCCCGCGATCGGGATGCTTCTTGCGTGGATGTTGGCCACGTCCGTCCTCTGTGCGCAGGAGTCGTTCCCGCGGGTCGACCTGGCCTGGTACACGCTCTCCACGCCGAACTTTCTCGTGCATTATCACGCCGGCAACGAGCGGGCGGCGCGCGAGACGGCTGAGATCGCCGAGGCGATCCACGGGCCGATCACCGAGCTCTACGGCCATACGCCCGACGAGCGGGTGAACATCGTCCTTCGCGACCACGACGATTACTCGAACGGGGCCGCCTACTTCTACGACAACAAGATCGAGATCTGGGTGCCGGCGCTCGACTTCGACCTGCGTGGAACGCACCCGTGGCTTCGGAACGTCGTCACGCACGAGTACACCCACATTATCCAGATGCAGACGTCGTTCAAGTGGTCACGCCGCGTTCCCGCTGTCTATCTGCAGTGGCTCGGCTACGAGGCTGAACGGCGCCCGGACGTCCTCTATGGGTATCCCAACGTCATCGTTTCGTATCCCGTTTCGGGATTCGTCGTACCGTCATGGTTCGCAGAAGGGACGGCGCAGTACAATCACCCCGCCTTCCGCTACGACTACTGGGATGCGCATCGCGACATGATCCTGCGGATGCACATTCTCGAAGGTTCGCCGCTGAGTTGGGAGGAGATGGCTGTCTTCGGGAAGACCAGCTTGGGCAACGAGTCGTCGTACAACGCCGGGTTCTCGATCGTCGAATACCTCGCCCGAACGTACGGCGACAGCTCCGTCGTGCAGATCTCGAAGGCGTTGGCCGCCCTGCCGCGCGTGACGATCGACGGGGCGGTGGAAGAGGTGCTCGGCATCTCCGGCGTGGAGTTGTATCGGCGATGGATGGAGGAGCAGCGCGTTGCGTATGAGCGGGTGCGGCAAGAGATCGCGCCGACGCGGACGGAAGGGACCCTCGTTGCCGCGGAGGGGTTCGGCAATTTCGCCCCTGTCTTCAGCCCCGACGGACGCCGCATCTATTATACCTCCAACGCCGGCGAGGACTACTTCGGGCTCTCGCGGCTGATGGAGTTCGACCGCTCCACGGGGATCCATCGGCGCATCACGGAAGGGGTCCGTTCGACGCTTTCCGTCAGCCCTGACGGCCGCTACATCTACTACGCCAAGAACACACGGTCGAACCCGAAATGGGCTTCGATCTCCGACCTCTACAGGTACGACCTCGAGGAGAAAGAAGAGAAGCGCCTGACGCACGGCTGGCGGGCGTTCTCGCCCAAGCTGTCGCCCGACGGACGCAAGCTCGTCTTCGCGATCGGAGGCACCGGCACGCTGAACGTCGCGATCGCCGACGCCGACGGAAAGGACCTGAAGCGGCTTACCTCGTTCAGCAACGGAGAACAGGTGTTCACGCCCACATGGTCCAGCGACGGCGGGCAGATCGCGTTCGGATATGCCGAAGGCCACGGGCAGACCCTCGCCATGGTAGATACTTCCGGAGCGCGGTTGTCGATGCTGGGTCTTTCGGGCGACGCGCGCAATCCGTTCTATTCGAAAGACGGCCATTGGCTCTATTTCGCGTGGGACACCATGGGGCGCTACAACATCTGGCGCATGAGCCTGGCGGGGGGGACGCTGCAGCAGGTGACGCAGGTCCTCGGAGGCGCCTTTCAGCCGGCGGTGGACGATTCGGGGAACGTGGTGTTTGCGCGCTATGACGCCACAGGGTACAAAATAGCTCTCCTGGCGCCTCCCACCATGAAGAACCCTAAACTCATATTCGGAATGAGCGAGGAGCGAGAGGAAACGTTCCAAACATTCCAAACTGCCAGACTCCAAACAGACTTCCAGACTCCAAACCTCCAAAGGGAGGGCGAGGGATCTCAGCAAGTCGGCGATCGTCAATTCCACCCCGAGCTCGCCGAGGGGTCGTCAATCGACAATTTCACCCCGAGCTTGCCACGGGGTCGACAATCGACAATCGCAGATCGACAATTCAGCACAGATACTCTCACGCCCCGCCCCTACCGTTCCGTCTTCACCGACCTCTCGCTGGTGCCCGTTCTTCGCGTCGACAACTACAACGCGCGCAACAAGGGGATCGACATCCTGAAGCCCGGCTTGTATTTCGTTTCGACGGAAGTGCTCGACAAGCTGTCGATGTTCGGTGGGGCGGCGATCAATCGGCGGCTCGAGCGGGACCTCTTCGTCGTCTTCGAATATCGCGACAAGCTCCCGCTGCTTTCCTCCATCGGGCTTGAACCATCGGCGACGGTGGAGCTCTACAATATCACGCGCGTGGCATCGTCGTCGTTCGAGATCTACGCCTACAATCCCCAGCCCGAGCGGGTTGACCTTGACGTGACCTACAATCTGCTCGAGTTCGATGCGACATTGACCCAGCCGATCGGGAGCGAACACACGCGGCTGACGCTGGGGTACACCCGGAGCCGCTATGAGGCGAGTCTGGGCTCCTTCATCGTGCCCGGGACTGCGAACCTCCAGCAGGCGTTCCGGAATGTCTACCTGATCGGCACGAACCTGTGGCTGCAGGGTGTGCATCGAGACATCCATCCGACGGTCGATGCGGCCATCAATCCGGTCGGGCGGGCGGTGTCGTTCCGGTATACGTATGAGAACAACGACTATAATCGGGACCTCGATTACGACGTCCAGAACGGCTTGCTCGTGCCTCGATACCTTCCGTACCGATTTCATCGCTGGGAGCTGAACTGGGCCGAGCATTTCAGGATGCCATTCGATCGCCACACGCTTTCGTTGTCGTCGCGGGGCGGCATGATCACCGGCGGCGCGGCAGATACCATCTTCCATTTCTACGCCGGCGGGCTGATCGGTCTCAAAGGATATCCGTTCTACTCGATCGAGGGGACGCGCGTCCTGCAATTCAGCGGCGCGTATCGTTTCCCGATCGCGACATCGCTCGACACGCGGTTCCTGCAGTTCTACTTCACGAAGCTCTACGCCTCGGTCTTTGCCGAAGTGGGTGATGCCTGGACGGGCGGCTTCTCGGAAGCGAAGTGGCGCAAGGACGCGGGCGTTGAGTTGCGGCTCGAGGCCTTCTCATTCTATTCCTATCCAACCCGCATCTCCCTTGCCGGCGCGTACGGATTCGATCGATTCACAAGGGAGATCCAGGGACAGACGATCACGTATGGCCGAGAATGGCGGTTCTACCTGAGCATTCTGTTCGACTTCAACTTTGGGGAGCCGTTGGGCAGAAGCATGTATGGAGTAGGGAGTAGGGAGTAGGGAGAAAGCGACAAACTGTTGCTTGTGGATTCCACGTGGGGGCGCTTTCGGCGCACTTCTGATCTCCTTGAACGCCTGAAAGATTCCCTCCTCTCTCGGATCTTCATGGTAAGGGAAGTTGAAATCGCTTCGCCACGAAGTGGCCCTGCCTGCCGGCAGGCAGGCACGTTGTGGCGATATGTGAAAAGAGGTTCGCCGCCGGCGCGGCGTTTGTATTGGGCCCCTGGCTGGGCCTCCGGCCCTTTCGGGTTTCCAGAGAATGCGGCTGCTGGACATCAACCGTTGTGTGCTTTTGGAACACCTTCGCTTCCAACCAGAAAAGCAGGGCTCCCCTCCTTATTCTCAAGGAGGGGTAGGGGAGGTCGATGAACCTGCTCGGATCTTGATGAAGCGAGCTGGAGAGAGAATTCGGCCGATCAGTTTTGCCGTCTTGTCCCGTCCGCTTCGACGGTGCTCAGCGTGACGTTGTCCAGAACTGAATAGGTCTCCAAAGTCTTCAATCGAATATCGACGAATGATCGGGCCTTCTACATACCTGGTTTCCCGCATCAATTTTGCAATTGTATCAGCGCTGTGCATTGGATCGTTCTCTCCCATTTCCGCCCAATGGACGACTGAACCATCACGACAGGCGATCGTCCAACCCGTTCTCCAAACGAACTCCACCTCTCCATTACTCCATCATCCTTTCGCAGGATATTCTCTCGATACTCCACCACTCCATTACTCCTTACAGACTTCTGCTTCGGACTCCCGCTCTCCGCTCGTCGCCGGCCTGCTCTCCGCCGCCATTCCGGGGTTAGGCCAGGCCTACGCCGAAGACTGGTCCTTCAACTGGCGTTCCGCAGCCTACATCGCCGCAGAGGCGACACTCTGGGCCGTGATGCTCTCCTACGACCACAAGGCCGACGATCAGACGGCGGAATTCCAGCAATTCGCCGACACGCATTGGGACGTGACGCGCTACGCCGCGTGGATCGACGCGAACATCGGACAGCTGAATGCCGGCGTGAGCACGTCGGGCGTGGTCGTGAGCACCGATCCCGCTCTCGCTCCCTGGGACCGGGTGAACTGGACGCGGCTGAACGAAGTGGAGGAGGGGATCGGTCAGAAGTCCGGGACCGGGTTCACGCATCGGCTTCCCCACAGGCCCGAGCAACAGTACTACGAACTGATCGGCAAGTATGCGCAATACGGCGGGGGATGGGACGATGCCGGCACGTTCACACCGGCCGACCTGCTCGCCGACCGCCTTTCGCCCCGGTTCCTTGAATACAGTAAGATGCGCGGGCGCGCGAACGACCTGTACTCGACCGCATCGACGGCGGGAACATTGATCGTCGTCAACCACATCGTTTCAGCCCTGGAGGCGGCGTGGGGCACGAGCCGGAGCAACCGCGACCTGAAGGCGCGTGCGGAATGGCGGAGCATTGACCGAGGAGGGTGGAGCGAGAGAGTGCCGCATGTGTCTGTATCGGTGAAGCTCTGAGAGGGTGAATAGAGAATAGAGAATGGAAAATGGCAAGGCGGAGGGCTGAAAGTTCGGGACTGAGCTTTCGCATTTTCCATTCACTATCCTTAGATGGGCCCTCTTCAGAATCTGCATTCCCATTGACTATTCTCTCTTCTCTATTCTCCACTCAAGTTCTCGATCGAACCATGAAAGTCCCTCTCCTCGACCTCAAACCCCAGTATCACGCGCTCAAGCAAGAACTCGACGCGGCTATTCTAAAGGTGGCCGAATCGCAATACTTCATCCTGGGCCCCGAGGTGGACGCCTTCGAGAAGGAGATGGCCGCCTACATCGGCGTCAAGCATGCACTCGGGATCTCGTCGGGGACCGATGCGCTTCTCCTGGCGCTCATGGCCCTGGACATCGGACCGGGAGATGAGGTGATCGTTCCGACCTACTCCTTCTTCGCGACGGCGGGGGTGGTCACACGTTTGCACGCGACGCCGGTCCTCGTCGATTCGGACCCGGTGACCTACAACATCGACCCGAAGCAGATCGAGTCGAAGATCACGAAGAAGACCAAGGCCATGATGCCGGTGCATCTCTACGGCCAGAGCGCCGGGATGGATGAGATCATGAACGTTGCGCGCGCGCACGGCCTTCATGTCGTGGAGGATGGTTGCCAAGCCATCGGCGCCCAGTACAAGGATGGCCGTCAGGTGGGGACGATCGGCGACATCGGGGGCTTCTCGTTCTTTCCGAGCAAGAACCTCGGCGGGTATGGCGACGGCGGACTGGCCACGACGAACGACGACGCCCTGTTCGAGAAGATGAAATTCATGCGCGTGCACGGCATGAACCCGAAGTACTATCACAAGATGGTCGGGGGGAACTTCCGGTTGGACGCCATTCAGGCGGCTGTCCTGCGCGTGAAGTTGCCGCATCTCAACACCTGGTCCGCCGGCCGCCGCAAGAACGCCGAGCTCTACGCGAAGCTGTTCATTGAGGCAGGATTGGCGGAGTCGCCGGGGAAAACGGACTACGATGCGAGCAACCGCGTGCTTCTCCCACGCGCCATCTATGCATCCTCCACCACACCTCATACCTACTACCGTTCACCTGCTTTCCCGAATGTTCACATCTTCAACCAATTCATAATCCGGGTCAAGGAACGGGACGCCCTGCGGGACTTCTTCGCGAAGAAGGAGGTCGCCACGGAGATCTACTATCCGGTGCCGTTCCACCGGCAGGAGTGCTTCCAGTATCTGAAGCCCGACATGTCAGCGTATCCCGTGGCTGATGCGGCCTCGACGCAGAGCATCGCGTTGCCGATCTTTCCGGAGCTGAGCGAAGAACAAATACGGTGGGTCGTGCAGAGCGCGGCGGAGTTCTTTGCGTAGACAATAGAGAATGGAGAATGGTGAATAGAAAATGGTGAATAGAAAATAGGAGAGCGGTATCACGTAAGATCAACGACCACATTCTCTGAGGGGGGAATATGCGAACGAACAGACCGCACAAAGGTCTCTTGGCGTGGCAACGATCCATGGATCTCGTGACTGAGGTCTATAGGATGACGGATGGATTTCCAAGAGAACAGCGATATGTCCTTACGTCGCAATCCCAGCGTGCAGCGATCTCAGTGCCATCAAACGTTGCCGAAGGGATGGCGAAGCGAAGTTTCAAGGATCGGACAAGGTTCCTCGTCATCGCGCAAGGATCATTGAGTGAATTGGACACCCAGATCGAATTGGCGAAGCGGTTGGGATTCGTGGCAGACGAGACCTATGACATGCTGATGGATCTCATAGAGGACATCCAACGCTTGCTCAGCGGCCTCATAAAGAAGTACTCATGGTAGTGTCAGGATTTTTGTGTCAGTGAGCCATGTGTTACCTTCACAGAGGAGGAAGGACATATGGCGAAGAAGTCTGTCAAGTTCGATCCAGAGCTT
>JALONQ010000036.1 GCA_025454835.1 Bacteroidota bacterium
GATACCCAAGACGCGAGAGGTGATCTTCGCGTCCTCCTCGAAGGTCTCGAAGAAATCCCCCATCCGGAACAACAGGATGGTCTCGGGATGCTTCGCCTTCACCTGCTGGTATTGTCGCATCAGGGGGGTGGACATGGACTAGTTACAAAATGGCGGAGGAGGCTCAAAGATCGCGCTGTCGTGAACCTGCCTCATTGAACACGCTCGTGCAGATCAGGACGATCGTTGTCGGAATTCATCAACTTCCCGTGAGGCCGCAATGGACCCGCAATTGGCCGAGCAGAGACGCAGCGTCTTCAGGTCACGAATTCGTGAGCGAGGATTGAGCCATCTCCGTCGGAACGAATATCGGCATCTGACAAATGCCGATACGCGAACGACATCGCACCAGGCGAAGATCTCCATCCCCCGTTCGGTCACTTCGAAGCCAATCTACGCGATAATCCCGATTGTTTCTCCTCTTTTGCGCTTCCCGTGGACCTTGTGGCCCGCACTATCCCTTCACGCAGATGACCTGCTTCAGCACTTCCACCGGTTCCACAAGGTCGCTCTCATTCCGTAGTACGGCGTCGATGTCCTTGTACGCCCCGGGTATCTCGTCGATGACACCCCGGTCCTTCCGGCATTCCACGCCCCGAGTCTGCAGCTCAAGGTCCTTCTCAGTGAAGACCTCGCGTGCGCGCGTCCGCGACATGCGGCGGCCAGCGCCGTGGCTGGCCGAGTGGAAAGACTCAGGATTCCCCTTTCCCCGAACGATGTAGGACCGCGCACCCATGGAACCGGGAATGATCCCTTCGTCCCCCTCAGCCGCACGTATGGCCCCCTTACGCGTCACCCAGACCTCACGCCCATAGTGCTGTTCTTGTGCAACGTAGTTGTGGTGACAGTTGACGACCCGCAATGGTTCGAACGGCTCACCATCGTTGATGATCCGCGCCAGCTCCCGACTCAGGAGCCCGAGCATGATGTCACGATTGATCCTGGCATAGGCCTGCGCCCATAGGACGTCATGCAGATACTGCGCGCAGGACCTCGTCCCCAGGCGAAGATAGGAAAGGTCGCCATGCGGCAGACGAATGCCGTGCTGGAGCATCTCCTCCTCGGCGATATCGATGTGCACGTCGGCCAGCGTCTTGCCGATGTGCCGACTGCCGCTGTGGAGCAGGATCCAGACCCGTCCTTGCGGGTCCAAACAGATCTCGATGAAGTGATTGCCACCCCCCAGCGTACCGTGTTGACACGCGGCCCGCTTTTGCAGGTCATGAACCTCGGGCGTGAGCCGCTCGAATTCCCCCCAGCCTTCCCAAATACTGCTGACGGCCAGGGGCCGGCGATGCATGTGGGATCCGACGGGAACCGCCGATTCGATGGCGGAGCGCAACGCGGGGAGCCTTGCATCAAGGTGCGAATCGAGGAACGGGGTCAGGACGGCGGCCATGCCGCATCCGATATCGACCCCGACAGCGGCGGGGATGATACACGTCGCGGAGGCGGTGACGGTCCCGATCGCTGAGCCCCGGCCCGCGTGCACATCGGGCATGACTGCGACGTGCTTGAACACGAACGGCAAAGAAGCCAGCTGGCGTACCTGCCGCTCCGCCTCGGCCTCGATGTCGTCGGTCCAGATCTTGACGGGCACGGAACCGTCGTTCAGCGTCTTGCGGACCGGCATGTCAGCCTTCGAATTCCACGTCGACCGTCACCTCGCCCGAACGCTGGTCGATCCGAAGACGAAGCACGTTGGGACGGCAACAGACGGTGCAGTCTTCGACGAACGTTTGCTCAGGTCCTGCCGTCGGGTCGGCGAAGGCTTCGTTGAGACTCCCGCAAACGGGGCACTGGTAGTTGACGAACGATCCGGTATCCATGGTCCTTCACGTCCCTTCATCACGGCGTCGATCGCACAGAATCGATGCAACAACTACATGTTGGCAGCGGACCCGCTTCGACGGGAACCGAAGGGCGCGCACGGGCCTCATCTCCACATGCCAGAACTCGGGCCTGGGAGACCTGCTTTCTGGGCGCAGGCCGTCTCATCCGCCTCGGATTCCTCAGTCGCCACGCCCTGTCGACCTCTCTGAGCCATCAAGCATGGAGGCAAAATGGTCATTTCCGGCCTTCCAGACAAGATGGCGCGTTGACCTTCGGCCAAAGTTTCTCTAGGTTCAGCATCCCTTCCTTCGAACTTCATGGGCTTCTACCCACAACCCAACCTCTGGCAGTGCGGACCGTTCGCCTTGAAGCATGCGCTGGCGACGCTCGGCGTGTTCGCCAACGAGAAGCAGATCTCGAAGCTCGCCGGGACCAACTGGTGGTATGGAACGGATGAGATCCAGCTTGCCCGTGCCGCGCGCCAATACCGAGCGACGCTCAAGGTCGTCCGGCGGTTCGACGCAACAACCGCGCGCAAGGAGATGCACCGCTTCCTCAAGCGCGGCATCCCGTGTCTCCTTTGCGTGCAAGAGTGGCAGCACTGGGTGACCGTCGTGAAGGTCGAACGCGGACGTTACATCGTGCTCGACAGCCGCGTCAAGGAAGTGCTGACGATCCAGTCGTGGCGAGAGCTCAGCCGGGCGTGGGTCTATCATGAACGCGACGAAGTCGATCGGAAGGCGATTCAGACGATCTTCGATTTCCACCCCGTCGTACCCGGGTTCCGCGTTCAAACGAAAGCGCGGTTCTCGATCGCGCGCACGATGTACCTCCGTCGACGACGGAACCGTTTCCTCGCCCGCCATATGGAGCAGTACGTCTCCGATCTGATGAATCTCTGCAAACCGCGCACGCCGCGCAGTTCGCGCGTCATCTCTCTCGGCGAGTTCCTCCGACGGCACGAAGCGATGATCGTCGACCAGGTCGACCTGTGGCACGGTTGGGTCAACAAGACGCGCGCCCGCCGGGTCCTCGGCTATATCCATTTCGTCGCCGACACCTACGGCCTCGTCATCCACCTCGAAGACGAGAAGCGGGCCATCTCGGGCCTGACAGCGATCCTGACCCTTTGGGCAGCGGCGGAATACGGCGTCACGCCACTCCTGGGCGCTCAGTCCCGATAGTCTCTCCTCACTCCCCTGAAATCACGAAGGGCAGACTCTCATCAGTCTGCCCTTGGCGTTGTATGTCCGTCCGATCGATTCAGGCCCGAGGATAGCGTTTGGCCCGACGGGTGGGCGCGCCCGGTCGGCGTTTCACCCTGGTCTGCCTGCCCAGACCGGGCCAGCGTTTCATCACTTCCATCATCGCTAGGTCGGTCAGGTCGTACTGGATCGGCGATACGGAGATGTAGCCGGCGCGTACCGCCGCCTCGTCATACACCAGGTCCCTGTCGACGTTCTGCAGACCGCCCGTCAACCAGTAGTACTCTTTGTTCGCGGGGTCTCGACGTGCGTCGAATGTGTCGTTCCAGATCGCCTTTCCTTGTCGCGTGATCCGAGATCCCTTGATGCGTCTCGCAGGCAGCGGAGGAACGTTGACGTTCAGGAGCGTGCCTTCGGGAAGTCCGCGTCGCAGCACCGTCGAGGCGATCCTTCGGGCAAACTGCGCGGCGACGGAGAAGTCCGCCGGCGCGTAGGTCGTGAGGGAGACAGCGATCGACGGGATGCCGAGGATGGTCCCCTCGGTGGCAGCCGAAACTGTGCCGGAGTAGATAATGCTGATGGCCGTGTTGGAACCGTGATTGACGCCGGAGACCACAAGGTCGGGCCGACGCTTGAGGATCGCGCGGACGGCGATCTTGACGCAGTCGGCCGGCGTACCGGAAACGGCGTGGCCGAAGAACCGGCCATGCTTGTAGTACTTCCGAACACGGAGGGGCGAGTTCATGGTGATCGCATGACCCACGGCGCTCTGCTGTTGGTGCGGGGCGACGACGGTCACCTCACCGAGGCGTCTCATCTCTTTGACAAGGGCCGCGATACCGGGGGCATCGATGCCGTCGTCGTTACAAACCAGGATACGGGGGCGTTTGGGCATCGATCTCACATGAGGGAACACGATCAAGGTAGATGGAGGGCAACGGTCTTGGCACTTCGGATTTGAACGTTCATCCCGGATCTTGGCGTTTCAGGTTGTTCAAAGCGTCAAGTACCATGATCCAATTTCAACTCCCAAGCACCAGGAGGTTCGCCCTCAGTAGCTCTCACCCGGCCCGGGGAAGCCGAGGTCCTTCACATCCTTCACGTACTTCCCGACGGAGCTTCGGACCTCGTCGGCCAGCTTGGCGTATTTCCTGACGAAGCGCGGATGGAAATCCTCATACAGCCCGAGCACATCAGGCGTCACGAGGATCTGGCCGCTGCAGTGCACGCCTGCCCCGATGCCGATGGTGGGGATCAGGATCGAGGCGGTCACCTTCTTCGCCAGCGCCGCCGGGATCTTCTCGAGCACGATGGCGAACGCTCCGGCATCGGCAATGGCCTTCGCGTCGGCCGTCAGGCGCTTCGCCTCTTCCGGCGTCACCGCGCGCGGCTGATAGCCGCCGAATTGGTGGATCGATTGCGGGGTCAGCCCCAGGTGCCCCATGACAGGGATCCCGGCCTGCACCGTCCGGCGGATCAGTTCCACCGTTCGGTCGCCCCCTTCAAACTTCACGCCGCCGGCACCGGTCTCCTTCATCACGCGACCGGCGTTCCTGAAACCCTCTTCCAGGTTCACCTGGTACGACATGAACGGCATGTCGACGATGACCATGGCCCGCTCGACTCCGCGTACCACGGCTGTCGCATGGTAGATCATCTGGTCGAGCGTGACGGGGATCGTCGTCTCGTGACCCTGGAAGACCATCCCAAGCGAATCTCCGACCAGCAAGAGGTCCACGCCGGCCTGGTCGAGCAGTCGGGCGGTCAGATAGTCGTACGCGGTGAGGCAGGCGATCGATGCACGCTTCGCCCGCATCTCGGCGATCGTGCGCGTGGTGACACGCTTTGGGCCGCTCGTGGTCGTCTTGATCTTCATGCGCATGTCCTGACAGGTGCCCCGAGCGAGTCCCGAACGAGGCCGTTCTTTGGCCGAGCCGAGGGACGAGTCGAGGGGTTGATCCTCATACGATCGCCTCCTTCGTCTCCGTTTCCTCCACGAGGAAACGGGCATTCCACACCTCCTCGAACCCTCGTTGCAGCGCCGCCCCGACCTCCGTTGCCGAGGTCCGCCGTCCCATCACCTCCGACATCGTCGTGGTCTGCTGGAGGAGGTGCCGGCGCATGCTGTTCCGTTGCTCCCCGGTCAGGGCCGTCAGCAGGTCCACGATCCCCTCGTGACCCGGACCGAGCAGGATCGACCCATGTTGGAGGACGATGTCGTCACCGTCCGCTGCCGAGTAGCGCCGCTGCGCGCTCCCGATGAGCTTCCGTCCCCCGACCTTCACTTCATTCCTTGCCGTGCTGCTGAAGCACACGGCTGACGCGGCCGTCCGATAGTGCTCACGAAGGTCCGGCATGCTGTCTTCGAGCGAAGCCCGGACCCCAAGATGCGTGAGGGCCCGCAGAAGGGCGGCGTTGACAGCGCCGTACATCGCAGGGAGCGATCGTCCGCCCGCTGGACACACCACACAGTATGTCAACTCGTCGGCGTGGAGAATGCCCCTGCCACCTGTCGGACGCCGGACGACGTCGAGCCCGCGTTCGGCCGCGAGGCGATGATCGACATCTGCCGCCGGCTGGTGCCATCCGAGCGAGACCGCGTGCGGTTGCCACTGGTAGAGTCGAAGGACCGAAACGCCACGACCGGCCGCGAGTTCCGTCGCCAGCTCTTCGTCCCGTTGCATGTTCCACGCGCCGGAACGCGCACCGCTCCGTTCCAGCCGCCAGTTCATGCGCGCTTCGTGCGGCCGGAGATGATACCGCGTTTGCTCGAAGCGATGAACGACAGGACGGTATGGATCTCGGGGGTCAGCTCCACCGATTCCTTGATCTTCGCCACCGCTTGCGACACGTTGAGGCTCGAGCGGTACAGGATGGTATACGCCTTCTCCAGCAGGTCCAGCGTGGCCGGCTGAAAACCGCGACGCTTCAGTCCGACAGAATTGAGGCCTTCGAAGACGAGTGGTTCCTGGCCCGACAGGATGTACGGAGGGACATCCTTCACCACGCGGAAGCCGCCGCCGATCATGGCGTGATCACCCACCTTGCAGAACTGATGGACGGGCGTGCCACCGCCAATGATCACCCAGTCGCCCAGATGCACATGTCCGCCCAGCGCCACACTATTCGCCATGATGACACGGTTGCCCACCCGGCAATCGTGGCCAACGTGAGTATTGGCCATGAACAGACAGTCGCTGCCTATCGTCGTCTTGCCGCTCTCAGCCGTCCCTCGGTTCAACGTAACATATTCGCGAACGGTGCACCGGTCTCCCATTTCGAGGAGGGTCGGCTCGCCTTTGTACTTCAGGTCCTGCGGCGGTCCGCCGACCGACGCGAACGGATGGATGCGGCAATCGCGGCCGATGCGGCTGCCGTTGGAAATATACGCCTGGGGTCCAACCGTGGTGCCATCGCTGATGATGACATCATCTTCAATGACGGCGAACGGACCGACAACGACGTTGGCACCCAAATGGGCCTTCGGTGAGACGGAAGCGCGCGGATCGATGATCGTGGACATGGGAAAGGCGGTGGGTCAATGAGAGATCAGAGAGCACCAAAGAGTGGCGAACCACGAGGTAACAGGGATGCAACACTTTCGATAGGACAGCCCGCTTGCCGGCGTGCTTCGCATGCGTTGCGATCGACCGATCGCAAGGAGCGTGCTCCACCACGCTACGACGCCTGCACGTCTTGACGGTCGACGATCGCAGCCGTGAAATCACCTTCGGCCACCAGGACGCCATCGACGAAAGCACGGCCCCTGATCTGGATGATCCTCGACCGGCGCTGCACCATCTCCACGTCGAGATAGAGCTGGTCTCCGGGCACAACAGGCTTCCGGAACTTCACGTTGTTGATCGAAGTGAAGTAGACGAGCTTCGTGCCCGGGTTCTCGATGCCGTTAAGGAGCAGAATGCCACCCGCCTGCGCCATGGCTTCGACGATGAGGACGCCCGGCATCACCGGCTGGCCGGGGAAATGCCCTTGGAAGAAGAGCTCGTTGATCGTGACGCTCTTGACGCCCACGACCCGCTTGTCGATCTCGAAGTCCACGATCTTGTCGACGAGCAGGAACGGATACCGGTGCGGCAGGATCCGCATGATGGCGTTGATGTCGAACACCACCCCCTGCTTCTTCTCGTGCTGGTATTTCTTGACGAGTTTCTTCTGCTGGTATAGCTTCCGCACCTTCTTCGCAAACTCGACGTTGCTGGCATGACCTGGACGGGCGGCCAGGATCTGCGCCTTGAGCGGCGCCCCGATGAGGGCCAGATCGCCGATCAGGTCGACGAGCTTGTGGCGGGCCGGCTCGTTTCGGTAATGCAGCTTCTTGTCGTTCAGCGTTCCGGTACTGCCAAGAATGATCGACTGGCTGATGCCGAGCTTCGCCGTCAGGCGCTTCAGCTCGTCGTTCGACAGGTCGCGGTCGACGATGACGATGGCATTGTCGAGGTTCCCCCCCTTGATGAGCCCGTGGTCGCGCAGCACCTCGACCTCGTGAAGGAAGCAGAACGTTCGGGCCGAAGCGTACTCGGTAACGAACTCCTTCTCGAGGTCGAACAAGCCTGTGTGCTGACTGCCCAGCGCGGGGTTGTTATAGTCCACCATCACCGAGAGGCGGAAGTCGTTCGTCGGCAGGGCGACGATGTCGACCCCCTTCTCGCTGTCCTGGTAGTGGATGACCTGGTCGATGATGAGATAGTCCTTCGGCTCATCCTGTTCCTCCAGACCCGCCTCGAAGAGCATGTCGACGAAGGGCTTTGCACTGCCATCGCCGATCGGCGGCTCGATGTTGTCGAGCTCGACAACGATGTTGTCGACCTGGAGTCCCGAGATCGCCGCGAGCACGTGTTCCGTCGTGTGAACGCGCGCCGCGCCGACGGCCAGCGTCGTGCCGCGGGCCACCTCCACGACATGGTCGACGTCGGCCGGGATCTCGGGCGCGCCTTCGAGATCGACGCGTTTGAACCGGATGCCGTAGTTCGCCGGGGCCGGCTTGAACGTCATGTGCGTGTGGACCCCCGTATGGAGTCCGACGCCAGCCATCGAGACCGGCTTCTTGATCGTGACCTGTTGCACCAACATGGCGGGGGCCTCTTACTTCGTAATCGTGCGTAAGATGTCGTCGAGCTTGCGACGCAGGTCGTCGACCTCGATGCGCAGTTCGGGCAGATGTCGCAGGACCGCCTCGATCCGGCCCGAACGCACGTGTTCGCGTTGCGGCGTGCCGAACCAGGTCTTCCCCGGTTCGGTGATGGACTTGCTGACGCCCGTTTGTCCGAGGAGCGTCGTTCGGTCGGCGATCTCGACGTGCCCGCTGATGCCCACTTGGCCGGCGATCCGGCAGTACGACCCGATCTTCGAGCTGCCGCTGATGCCGGTCTGGGCGGCAATGACCGTGTGTTCACCGATGACGACGTTGTGCGCCACTTGCACAAGATTGTCTATCTTCGCGCCCCGGCGGATGACCGTTTCGCCGATGGTCGCCCGGTCGATCGTACAGTTGGCGCCGATCTCGCAGTCGTCCTCGATCCGCACAATGCCAAGCTGCGGGATCTTCTCGTAGGAGCCGTCCGGCCGGGGGGCGAATCCAAAGCCGTCGCTGCCGACGACCGTGCCGCTATGGACCACGACCCGGTCGCCGAGCCGGCATCCATGATAGACCGTGGCACGGTCATACAGCACGCACTGCGAGCCGATGGCCACACCCTTGCCGACCATCACGCCCGCCCCGATCGTTGTGCCCGCACCGACGGTCACGCCGTCGGCGACCGACGAGAGGGGGCCGACAGAGACGCCCTCGCCCAGCTTCGCCGAGGGCGCGATGACCGCGGTGGAATGGACCCCGCGGTAGAAAGGGTCGGGGGACGGAACGAGGCGTTCAAGGATACGAAGGAAGGCGACGTAGGGATCGGGCACGATGACGAAACTGAGCGCCGGATGCGACACTGAGCCCAGGTCGAGCGACGGGCCGACAAGCACCGCCGACGCTCCCGTCTTCGCGAGGAAACGCGCGTACTTCGGGTTGGCCAGGAACGTGATCGAGCCTTCGCCGGCCTCCTCGATCTTCGCCGGCCTGAGGATCTCGATATCATCGCGACCGACCACCGTGCCGCCCAGCCAGGCGGCGATCTCGCGCAATGTCACGGCGCTAGTTCCTCTGCGACCCGTCGACACCAGGCCGCGTCGTCGGCGCAGCCTGCAATCCTTCCTTCAGCCGGTCGATCACTTTCTGCGTGACGTCGTACTTCTCGTTCGAGTACATCAGCAGGATCTCACCGCTCTTGTCGAATACGTAGTCCAGACCCTCGTCGCGCGCCACCTCCTGCACCGCCTTGAAGATGCGGTCCTGCACCGGTTTCATGAGGTCGTTCTGCTTCTGAAAGAGCTCGCCATTCTGGCCGAACTTCATGTTCCGGAAGGCCATCATTTTCTGGTCCAGCTCGCGGAGCTCTTTCTCGGTCTCAGCCCGACGCTGGTCGGTCATGATCAGCTTCTTGCGGTCGTAGTCCTCGAACTTCCGTTTCCATTCCTCCTGCATCGACGCCAGCTGTTGCTGCCAGTCTGAGACGAGCTGGTCGAGCGCCTTTTGCGCGTCGACCGCCTCGGGCAGTTGCTGCATGACGGCCTTGGAATTGAAATGGCCGAGTTTCTGCTGGGCGACAGCAGCGTTCGAGGCCAACAACAGCGCGATGACCATCCATCGGTACGTCATGGCACGACTCCTTCTGCCGGCGGCCGACGTGTGTCGGCAAGCGGGCAACGACGTCAGTTCTTGCCCTTGGCGGGCGCGGCTCCGCGCTTCAGCCGGTCGATGACCTTGTAGGTCAGGTCGAACTTGGCGTCGGCGTACAGGACGATCGTCGCCTCGCTCACCTTGTCGAGCACAAAGGAGGCACCTTCCTCGCGCGCCACGGTCTCGATCGCCTTCAGTACCTTCTCCTGGATCGGCTGGAGCTTCTTCTCGCGGAGCTTCACCGCTTCGCCTTCGCGTGAGTCGAACTTGGTCGCCTGGTACTCACGGGCGCGGAGCTGCAGGTCCTGCAACGCCTTCTCGCGCGCCGTCTTCGTGGCGGGGTCCAGCAGCGCCTGCTTTTTCTGGTAATCCTCGAGATCGTCCTGCAATTGTTTGCCCATCTTCTCCAGCTCTTGCTGCCACACCGTCATCTGCTCCTCCAGCTCCTTCTGCGCCTGCTGGGCTTCGGGCAGCTCCCGCAGAATCGTGGCGGAGTTGACGAAGGCCACCTTGGTCTGAGCTGAGACGGTGCCAACGACGGCGAGAACCAGCGCCAGCATGATGATCGAGAACTGCTTCATGAGAGATCGTCCTTCTATTGGAAAGTGAATGGCGTGCACAGATGTTTCGCGCAGCCTCCGCCACCACGTGGCCACGTCGTGGCAACGTAAGCGGAGTCCGCGGGGAGATCCGTGATCATATACAATCGACGTTGCGTTCGCTGCTCCCGTGGCGATCGCCGCGTGAAACGCCCGTGAAGGCGTATGACGTCGCTACATCGACCGCCCGAACTGGAAGTGGAATTGCCATCCCGGCCGGCCCTTCCCCGGCACGGATGAGTCGAGTCCGTACCCGTAGTCGAATCCGATCAGACCCAGCGGGTTGACGAGCAATCGGACGCCGAATCCAGCCGACCGCCGCAGTTCGTTCGGGTCCATGTACTTCGGCGCGATCCAAGCGTTCCCCGCCTCCGCGAACAGGAGCGTGTAGATGGGGATGGGATTCAACGCCAGCGCGAACCGCAGCTCCACGGTGTGCTTGATCATGCCGGTGCCGCCGTTCCGCGGACCCACCCCACGCTCAGCGTACCCGCGCAGGGGCGTGACGGCGAACTGTCCCAGTCCTGTCCCTCCCATGAAGAAACGGTCCTGGAAGGGAATGTACGAATCCGACTCGAACCCGAAGATCATGCCGATGGTATTGGCGCTCATGAGCGTCACCCGCGACGAACCGAAGAGCGGGATGTACCAATCGGCGCTGAACACATGCTTGTGATAGCGGGCCGTGCCCGGAAAGAGCGGACCGCCAGAGACCTCCGTCGACAACGCGAACGACGAACCCTCCGAAGGGAAGATCGGGCTGTTCGTGCTGTTCCTCGAAATGACCTGCGCCATGCTCAGCTGCGACGACCGGCCCGTCAGGAAGAGCTGGTCGGACTCGCCGGCGAACGGCTGATAGTAGTTCTGCTGATAGCGGACCGTCCAGTCACCGCGGAAGAGGTAGTCGGGCCAGCGGAACCGACGGCCGATGCGCACCGACACGCCGGTATAGCGGACGTCGGCGTAGTACTTCTGCTGTGTGTCAAAGATGTTGAATCCGAACAGCGTCGGCGTGTCGAACATCCAGGGTTCCTGGAAGCCGATCGAGAACGTCCGGTAGACCGTGCTCACGCCGAACTGCCAGTCGAACGTCAGCACCTGGCCTGCGCCGCCCTTGAGCGGTTCGCTGAGCGAGAAGTTGTTGAACGCCAGGCCGAGGCCGCCGTTGAAGCCGAACGCGCCGCTATAGCCGACCGACATGTTGAACGTGTCGCTCGACCGCTCTTCGACGGCGTACTCCAGGTCCACCGTCTTGTCGTCGACGGGCCTGACATCCGGCTTGATCTTCTCCGGGTTGAAGTAGTTGAGCTGCGAGAGCTGACGTACCGATCGGATGATGAGCTGCCGGCTGAAGTAGTCGCCCGGCTTCGTCAGAAGCTCGCGCCGGATGACCTTCTCATATGTCTTCGTGTTGCCGGTGATGTGCACGCGCCCGATCCGGAACTGGTTCCGCTCCCGAACGCGCAGCTTGATATCCAGGCTGTCCTCGCCAACCACCGTCTCTTGCGGTTCCACCTGGAACCACAGATACCCGTTGTCGGAATAGAGTGATGTGACATCCGACTCAGCCTCGTTGCGGTACAGGTTCTCCTGAAATCGCTGCTGATCGAACACGTCACCGGTCCGAAAGCCGAGCCGCTCCGACAGAAGCTCCGACGGATAGACCGTGTTCCCCTCCCACGTGATGTTACGAACGTAGTATTGGGGTCCCTCGAACACGTAGAGGTCGATCGACATGTATCGCTTCTGGGCGTCGTACGAGATCGAGTCGGCCAGGATCTCCGCGTCGCGAAAGCCGCTCTTGCGGTAGTACTTGAGGATGAGATCCTTGTCTTCTTTGTATTTCTTCTGGTCGAACTTGTTCGACGCCCAGAAGGCCCACCACTTCCGCTCACTCGTCTCCTTCATCTCGCCCCGCAGTTCGCCGGCGTCGAACGTCTTGTTGCCGTGGAAGCGGATGTTGTCCACCTTCACAGCCTGGCCTTCATCGATACGAATGACGAGGTTCACCCGGTTCTTGGCCGTGTCGGACGCCGGCTCGAGCGCCGGCTTGATGACGGCGTTCAGGTAGCCTTCCTTTTCATATTCCGCACGGAGCGTTCGCACGACGGCCGACAGTTCCTGCGCGGTGATCAGCTGTCCCTTGAGAAGGCTGATCTTTTTGAGGATATCATCCTCGCTCAGCTCGTCATTCCCTTGCACCACGGTCTTTTCGAGACGCGGATTCTCCTTCACCCGGATGAGCAGATAGATGCCATCCTGGACACGGTTCTCGATGAAGATCTGGACGTCATCGAAAAGGCGCAGACGGTGCAATCGCTCGATGGCCGTTCGGGTCTGCTCGCCGGGGATCGTGATCTCGTCACCTTCCTTCAAGCCGGTATTGGCGATGATGGCGGCGGGATCAGCCGACGTCTCCCCCTCGACCGTGATGCCGAGGATAAGATAGACCTGGGGACGGGGCTGCGCGATGGCGGCGGCCGTCAGCACCACAAGGGCGAGGATATACTTATAGCTTCGCGACACTGTTGAGGGCACGTTCAAGGGGATGGACTCGGGCGACGGACGGCCGCACTTGTTCGCTGACCATGCCGAAGCGCCGTTCGCGCTGCTGGTAGTCGGCAATGGCGTCGTAGAGGTTCTTCCGACGGAACGCCGGCCAGAACTCGTCGACAAAGACCATCTCACTGTAGGCCAACTCCCACAGGAGGAAATTGCTGATCCGGCGCTCTGAGCTGGTCCTGACGAGGAGATCCGGATCCGGCAGGTCGCGGGTCGAAAGATACCGGCCGACCGCCTGCTCATCGATGGTCTCGGGAGCCAGCACGCCGGCTTTCACATCCTGAGCCATCTGACGCATGGCTCCCGTCAGGTCCCACCGCCCGCTATAGGATAGCGCCAGCACCAAGGTCAATCCGGTGTTGTTCTTCATCGTTTCGATGCCGTCGGCGAGCTCGTCACGAACATCTTGCGGCAGCGCCGCGATATCTCCGATGGCCTGGAGCCGAACTTCGTTCTGATGCAGGCGGTCGCGCTCGTCGCGCAAGGCGCGCAGGAGAAGGCGCATGAGCAACGAGACTTCGTCCTGAGGCCGCTTCCAATTCTCGGTCGAGAACGCGTACAGCGTCAACACTTGGACGCCGAGTTGACCGCACGCTTCCACGATGTCACGGACCGAATTCACGCCTTCGTTGTGACCCGCGATCCGCGGCAAGCCCCTCCGTTTGGCCCACCGGCCATTCCCATCCATGATGATGGCAATGTGGTTCGGAATGCCGCCGGCTGCCTCCTTGAGGCGCTCCTGGCGCTTGCGGTCCTGACCTGTGGCGAGCGGTAACGGCACGTGCAGATGCTCCTGCAAAGAATTGGAACGTGGAAAGAGAAATAAAAGTAGGGCAAAATGAATCGAAAGTCAAAGAACGACAACGAGTTAGGGTGGCGCATGCAATAAGTCACGCCTTCGACCGTCTTGTTGACAGCCCCTCCAATTCATGGTATATTGACGTGGAACCTTGTGGCGCGTGGGGCGTTGAATACCGGAAAGACGGCTCTGGCAGCGACAAGGTTCCATTTTTCCTTTAAGGACGCGCATGGAAGGCAATTTCTCGAATCGAGTTCAGGACGTCATCCGGCTCAGCCGCGAAGAGGCGCTTCGTCTGGGCCATGACTACATCGGAACGGAACACCTGCTCCTCGGCATCATCCGGGAGGGCGAAGGGATCGCTGTCAAGATCCTGCGAAACCTGGGGGTCGACCTCTACAAGCTGAAGAAGGCGATCGAGGACACGGTCCGGACCTCCGGCGGGACCCTGACGATCGGGAACATCCCCCTGACCAAACAGGCCGAAAAAGTCCTTAAGATCACGTATTTGGAGGCCAAACTCTACAAGTCCGACGTCATCGGCACCGAGCATCTCCTCCTTTCGCTCCTGAGGGACGACGATAACATTGCCGCACAGATCCTGCACCAGTTCAACGTCCACTATGATGTGGTGCGGAATGAGCTCGACAATATTATCTCGGGCAAGCCCTCCACGCCGCCTCCCGCCCAAGGCGAAAAGGCCCCAACCGGACAGGAAAAACCCAAGGCGGAGCGTTCCAAGACCCCGGTACTGGACAATTTTGGCCGCGACCTGACCAAACTGGCGATCGAAGACAAACTCGACCCCATCGTCGGCCGCGAAAAGGAGATCGAACGCGTAGCCCAGGTGCTCGCGCGCCGGAAAAAGAACAACCCGGTCCTGATCGGCGAACCCGGCGTCGGCAAGTCGGCCATCGCGGAAGGCCTGGCGCTCCGCATCGTTCAGAAAAAGGTCTCCCGCGTGCTGCACGAGAAGCGGGTCGTGACGCTCGACCTGGCCGCCCTCGTAGCCGGCACGAAATACCGGGGCCAATTCGAAGAGCGTATGAAGGCCGTGATGAACGAGCTCGAAAAGGCCAAGGATGTCATTCTGTTCATCGACGAGTTGCATACGATCGTGGGCGCCGGCGGCGCCAGCGGGTCGCTCGATGCTTCGAACATGTTCAAACCGGCCCTGGCCCGGGGCGACCTGCAGTGCATCGGCGCAACGACGCTCGACGAGTACCGACAGTTCATTGAGAAGGACGGCGCGCTCGACCGGCGCTTCCAGAAGATCATGGTCGATCCGACGACGGTCGACGAGACGATCCAGATCCTCGTCAATATCAAGTCGAAGTACGAAGAGCACCACGGCGTCCGCTACACGTCCGAGGCGCTCGACGCTGCCGTGCGTTTGAGCGATCGATACATCACCGATCGTTACCTCCCCGACAAGGCCATCGACGTCCTCGACGAGGCCGGTTCACGCGTGCATCTCGCGAACATCAAGGTGCCGAAAGAGGTCGTCTCCCTCGAAGAAGAGGTCGAGAAGATCCGGCAGTCGAAGAACCAGGTCGTCAAGACGCAGAACTTCGAAGAGGCGGCTCGCCTGCGTGACCTCGAGAAGAAGCTCCTGAGTGACCTTGAGATCGCGAAGCGCGAGTGGGAGTTGAAGGCTCACGACACCGTCTACGACGTCAGCGAAGAGGACTGCGCCGCGGTCGTGGCCATGATGACCAGCATCCCGGTCCAGAAGGTCGCCCAAAGCGAATCCGACAAGCTGCTGAGAATGGAAGAGGCCCTGAAGGCGCAGGTCATCGGCCAAGACGAACCTATCCAGAAGCTGACGAAGGCCATCCGCCGCGCCAGAGCAGGCCTGAAAGACCCGAAGCGGCCGATCGGATCGTTCATCTTCCTCGGTCCCACGGGCGTCGGCAAGACCGAGCTCGCGAAGGCCCTTGCCCGCTATCTGTTCGAGTCCGAAGAGGCCTTGATCCGCATCGACATGTCGGAATACATGGAGAAGTTCTCTGTGTCGAGGCTCGTCGGCGCCCCCCCGGGCTACGTCGGCTACGAGGAAGGCGGTCAGCTCACCGAGAAAGTGCGCCGCAAGCCCTATTCGGTCGTGTTGCTGGACGAGGTCGAGAAGGCGCATCCGGATGTGTTCAATATCCTCCTTCAGGTCCTGGACGACGGCATCCTCACCGACAGCCTCGGACGCCGGGTGGACTTCAAGAACACGATCCTCATCATGACCTCGAACATCGGGTCGCGCGACATCAAGATGACCGGGGGCATCGGCTTCTCTCAGGGGACAGAAAAGGACCGGTATGCTGCGATGAAGGGGAGCATTGAAGACGCCTTGAAACGTGTGTTCAATCCCGAGTTCCTCAACCGGGTCGACGATACGATCGTCTTCCATTCACTCGAGCGCCAGCATCTCCACCAGATCATCGACATCGCGGCCCGCGAGTTGTTCGGCCGCATGACGTCCATGGGCATCACGATCGAGATGACCAAGGGCGCGAAGGAATTCCTGGCCGACAAGGGGTTCGATCCGGCCTTCGGGGCGCGCCCGCTCCGTCGGGCCGTGCAGAAGTACGTCGAGGACCCGGTGGCCGAGGACATCCTGAAAGGGGTCTTCCAGAACGGAAGCAAAGTGAAGGTGAAGCTGAACCGCAAGAAGGACGGTCTGGACTTCGTCGATTCCTCCAAGGACAAGGGGGACGAGATGAAGGAAGAAGGCGAGCAGATCGCGGACAGCAACTGATCGTGTTTTCGATCATCATCAGCGGACGCGACTGTTGACAAGGCGATACCCCCCGGGAGACCGGGGTTTTTTTTGGTGAGAAGCGGATCACAGACCTGCTTGCCGCAGGCAGGGAACCACAGAGTCCACACGGAGTTCCACAGAGGAAATCTGAGTGTCTGGAAAGGCTGTGTTGTTTCACTCGTCCGTTCGCTCGCTGGATCTCTGTGTTATCTCTGTGGAACTCTGTGTAATGTTTCTTCCATGACCACCTTGCTCTTCAACAAACCCTACGGCGTCCTCTCGCAGTTCACTCCCGAGGGGGATCACCAAACTCTCGCCGAATACGGACCTTTCCCCCGGGACGTCTACCCGGTCGGCCGGCTCGACGCCGACACCGAAGGGCTCCTTCTGCTGACGAACGACGCCAACCTTCTCCACCGTTTGACCGAGCCGAAGTTCGGCCACGAACGTACGTACTGGGCACACGTTGAGCGCGTTCCTTCGGACCAAGCGCTGGCCCAACTGGCGTCGGGCGTGATCATCGGAGGCCACCGAACAAGGCCGGCGAACGTTCGACGGTTGTCCGAAGAACCACCTCTTTCGGCGCGACGGGTTCCGATACGATTCCGGAAGAATGTCCCGACGTCGTGGATCGAACTGCGATTGACGGAGGGAAAGAACCGTCAGGTGCGGCGCATGACTGCCGCCGTCGGACATCCTACGCTGCGGTTGGTGCGGGTTGGCATCCTCTTTCTGACACTCGAAGGTCTGCGGCCGGGTGAATGGCGGGAACTGACGGCGACGGAGGTCAGGCGATTGGAGGACGTCGTTGGACGTCCGGGGAGGCGGTTGACGTAGCCACAAAGAACACAGCCAGAGGCCCACGATGAACGCCGCGAATGCCTGCCTGACGACCTAGCAGGCTGCTGAAAAACTCTGTTTGACGGTCGTTGTTGTGCAACGAAAGAGTCGCTCGTACGTTGTTTGCGGTATCACGCTCAAGGGAGTCAACTC
>JALONQ010000019.1 GCA_025454835.1 Bacteroidota bacterium
CCACTCGGCCACCTCTCCGGCTGAGATTACTTCTGTTTCCCCTCGATGAGCCGGCGGATGAACAACCGTCCAGCCCGACTCTTAAACCACTTCTCGCGCTTCATTGCTTCAGAGCGCGTGAGATATGACTCCAGGTGCAACACTTCCCACGGCGTCCATTGTTTCGTCGACTTCACTCTGCCCGCTTGATGCTGGGCAAGCCGCGCTTCAAAATCCTCTGTTTGACCGACGTAGCTCCGGGAATACCGCAACGAGAGTAAAACGTAGACCCAGAACATCTCGCCCCCCTCCGAAGAAGCCTGTGCCTTCAGTCCGTCCCGCCGGCAAGCCGGCGGGACGAGATCTCGTCCCGAACGCAACGCGTTCGGGACGGACCACTCGGCCACCTCTCCGGCTGAGATGGTTCAATATAGCCAAAAGTGCATGACGGCGCAACGAAGGTGGACTGAGAATCGAGGCACGGTCCGCTGATGGAGGGGGCGGATCACGCGGCGTCGATCAGGCCCGTGCAGATGCGGATTCGAACAGGTCGGCGACTCTTCGAAGCATGCTCTCGACGCCGGAGGCTGCGACCTGTGAGAGCGGGTCGCCATGTTCGAAACTGCATGCGGGAAGGCCAACCTCGAAGGCGTATCGAGGTGGCGGTTCTCCGAGCGCTTGGGCGATCGCCAGGAGATGGCCAGGGGTCAGGTGGTGAGGGTCGTAGGTGATGCGGTCGAACGAAGGTCCAACGGGCCGGCAATCGACTTCCGTCGCATCGATGTCGGCGTCCACGAAGAGCACGATGTCGTGATCCCCAAGTCCGATGGCCATGTCGGCGGTCAGCTGGTGGACCGTCAGGAGGCGCACCTCCGGTTGGACCTCCGCAAGACGCCGTGCGGCGACAATGCCCGCCGCATCGTCGCCGCGCAGTTCGTTGCCGATGCCAATGACGAGCGTGGAGCCCATCAGCGGCGTCTCTCATCCAGAACCGAACCGTCGCTCGCCACGAGTTGCACGTGCATCGCCATGTGACCGGAAGCGTGCGTGGAACAGGAAAGGCAGGGATCGTAGCAGCGGATGCCAGCCTCGATCCGATTCAGCACGCCTTCAGTCACTTTCTTGCCGTCGAGGTATCGGGCCGCCAGCTGCTGCACCGTGCGGTTCATCGCCATGTTGTTCTGGGCCGTTGCAATGAGCATGTTCACCTTCTGCAGCACGCCGTTCTCGTCGACCTGGTAGTGATGGAAGAGCACACCGCGCGGGGCTTCGCACGCGCCGACGCCTGTCAGACTGTTGATCATCGCGCGCGCGCGGATGTGCGTTCCCTGGATCTTCGGGTGCGCCAAGAGCCGCTCCACCTCCTCGACGGCGAAGAGCATCTCGATCGTGCGGGCATAATGGTAGTAGAAGGCGTTGTTGACCGTGTCGGACTCGCCCGCCAGGTCACGGAAGACGCGACGCTCGGCTTCGGCCAGCGGGGTGCCGATGCGGTCGCAGATATTCAGCCGGGCCAACGGACCGACCCGATACATTCCTTCCGGATGACCGATCTGCTTGTAGTATGGGACCTTGAGGTAGGTCCAATCCTCGGCCTTCTCTTCAAAGTATTTCGCGTAGTCTGACGGATCGATGCGGTGCGCGATCGTGTTGCCCATGCCGTCCTTCACGCGGATGGACCCGCCGTAGTATTCCAACTCCCCTTCCTCACCGACCAATCCAACGTACATCGACCGGAAATTGCCGAAGTTGGGGATGTCGCGCTGAAACTTATCATGCACCCTCTTGATCGTCGACATCGCTTCGAGGACCGTCGCTTTCGCCTCGGGCAGCCAGACTGCGATGCTTCGGTGTTCGTCGTCGCTCAACGGGTCTCGAACGCCGCCGGCCACCGCCCATGGTGTGTGAATGCGGCGTCCGCCGAGGGTGGCGATGATCTCCTGGCCGAACTTCCGCAGACGGATGCCCTTTCGCACGAACTCCTTGTTGTTCGCCAGAAGGCCGAAGAGATTCCGCGTCGCCGGGTCCGCGTCGAAACCGAGGAGGAAGTCGGGGGACGAAAGGTGGAAGAAACTGAGCGCATGCGATTGGATCCACTGCCCGAGGGTCAGGAGGCGGCGAAGGAGCTCGGCCGTCTCCGGGATCTGGATCGCCAGGATGGCGTCACCTGCTTTCGCAGACGCGATGAGATGACTGGCCGGGCAGATGCCGCAGATGCGCGACGTCAGGCCTGGCATTTCCCACACGAGCCGTCCTTCGCAGAACTTCTCGAAGCCTCGGAACTCGTTGACGTGGAATCGCGCGTCGACGACGTTCCCGTTCTCGTCCAGCTGGATCGTGATCTTGGCATGCCCTTCGATCCGAGTGACCGGGTCGATGACGATGGTCCGGGTGTCGTTCGTCTTATCCATAGCGCAGGTACACGTTGGGGAGTTCAGGGATCTTGCCCTGCAGGAGATTATCGACGGCAAACCAGATCTGGTCTGCCGTCGGCGGGCATCCATGCAGGAAGGCATCCACCGGAATGACCTCGTGGAGCGGCCGTGCTTTGAGCGTCAGCGGACTGATGATCTTCGAGGGCGTGGCCGGACCGCCGGGCGCCAGCTCGTGATACGAGCGACGGAGGAGTTCATCCACGGAGAATCGATTTCGAAGCGCCGTCACGTTGCCCGTCGTGGCGCAATCGCCGAACGACACGACGAATCGGGTGCGCTTTCGAATGAGCTGGGCCATATGGAGATGCTCCTCAGTCGAGACAGCCCCTTCGACGAGAACGACGTCGACGTTGGCCGGATACGTCTTCACGTCCGCGATAGGTGTAAAGACAAGGTCCATCCGATCGGCCAGCTCGATGAGGCGCTCGTCGAGGTCGAGAAACGACATGTGACAGCCGGAGCATCCTCCGAGCCATACAGTGGCAACGCGGGGTTTGGGGGTCGCCGCCATATCAATCCTCCTCGATCGCTCGCGCGATCCATTCTTGCTTGGTGCGGGCGGTCATGATATACGGCAGGAAGGCCCGATGCTTTTCCATCTCCGACACGGTCGCCCCCTTCTCGATGAGCGCCCCGACGGGACACACGAGCACGCATTTCCCGCACGAGGTGCACGATTCCGACGTTCCCCAGGGCTGGTTCATATCGGCGACGATCTCGCAGTTGATGCCCCGGTTGGCGATATCCCAAACGTGCGCCCCCTCGACCTCGTGACAGACGCGGACACACCGGGTGCAGAGCACGCATCGATTCCGGTCGATGATGTAGTCCGGATGCGTCGCGTCGAGCTCTTTCTTGGGGAACAGATACTGGGCTCGCACATGCTCGAGGCCAACCTCGTACGCCAGGTTCTGCAGCTCGCAGTTGTTGTTCACCACGCACACGGCGCATTGGTGGTTGCCTTCGGCCGCCAGGAGCTCGATGATCGTTCGCCGGTAGCGTTTCAATTTGTCCGTATCGGTCCGGACGACCATGTTCTCCGACGGGTATGTCGAGCAGGCCGGAAGAAGCTTCGACGTCCCTTCGATCTCCATGAGGCAGAGGCGGCAAGCGCCGACGTCGGAGAGTCCGTCGAGATGGCAGAGGGTGGGGATCCGGATGTCGTGCTGGCGGGCGATCTCGAGAATGCTCTCGCTCTGCTGACCGCTCACCGGCACGCCATTGATGGTAAAGGTGATGACTGGCATGAGAGGCTCTAGAAAAGGAGGAACCACGGTGCACACCAGGATGGGCGGACCACTCTGCTCGATCCGCCGCTCCGCAGTGTCATCGTGTGTCTTCGTGTCCCTTGATGGATCATGTTCATCGAACGCGCAGCGCGTTCGTCATGCTTCGTGCGGCTCATACACGAGTTTGGGGATGAGCAGGTCGACGTATTCTTTCCGGAAGAACCGCAGCGTCGACAGGACCGGATTGGGGGCGGATTGTCCCAGGCCGCAGAGGCTCGTCTCCTTCACCATGACACAGAGCTCTTCCAGGAGCGCCAGGTCGTCCGGCGTGGCCTGGCCGGAACGGATCTTCTCCAGCAGGAGTGCGATCTGCTTCGTTCCACTGCGACACGGCACGCACTTGCCGCACGATTCGTCCACGCTGAAATCCATGAAGAACTTCGCCACGTCGACCATGTTCGACGTCGAGTCCATCACGATCATGCCGCCGCTCCCCATGATCGACCCGACCAATTGGAGCGATTCGTAGTCGACCGGAAGGTCGAGGTGCTCCGCCGGGATGCATCCACCCGACGGTCCGCCGGTCTGTGCCGCCTTGAATGTCGTGCCTTCCGGCGTTCCGCCCCCGATCTCCTCGATGATCTCACGGAGCGGGACCCCCATCGGCACTTCGATCAGACCGGTGTTGCAGATCTTGCCCGCCAGGGCGAAGACCTTGGTGCCGGGGCTCTTGGGAGTCCCCATGGCCGCAAACCAGGCGCTGCCGTTGCGAATGATCGGCGCGATGTTCGCGTACGTTTCGACGTTGTTGATGAGCGTGGGCATCCCCCACAGACCCTTCTCCGAAGGATACGGAGGTCGCGGACGCGGACGGCCGCGCCGTCCCTGGATCGAACGCATGAGCGCCGTCTCTTCGCCGCACACAAAGGCACCGGCCCCGATCCGAAGGTCGATGCGGAAGCTGAGGGCTGAGTCCATGATCCGGTTGCCGAGCAATCCTGCTCGCTCAGCCTGCTTGATGGCGGTCTTCAGGCGTTCGATCGCGAGCGGGTATTCGGCCCGGATGTAGATGTATCCCTGCGAGGCGCCCGTGGCGTAGCCGGCGATCGCCATTCCTTCGAGCACGCGATGCGGGTCCCCTTCAAGCACGCTGCGGTCCATGAAGGCGCCCGGGTCTCCTTCGTCCGCGTTGCAGACGACGTACTTCTGATCTCCCTGGGCCTTGCGAACGATCGACCATTTCAATCCCGTCGGGTATCCGGCGCCGCCGCGACCGCGCAAGCCAGCCTTCCGGACCTCTTCGATGACCTCTTCCGGCTTCATCTCGGTCAACGCACGAGCCAGAGCTTCGTAGCCTCCCGCCGCCATCGATGCTTCGATCTTCTCGGCATCGATCCGCCCGCAATTCTCGAGGACCACCTTCACTTGACGCGTGAAGAACGGCATCTTCGGGTCGACGGCATAAGCGGCGACCGGCTTCCCGCCGACGACGTGCTCGTCGAAGATCTGATGAGCGGCTTCCAGATCGACGTTCTTGTACATCGTCTCATCGGGCGCAACGCGCACGAGCGGCCCCGACCCGCAGAGACCCATGCATCCGGTCTCGACAACCTCCACCTCTTTGGCGAGGTTCCGTTCCTTCACCTGGGCACGGAAATGGCCGACCACCTTGCCGGCACCGCAGGAGACGCATCCGGCCGCCGTGCAGGTCAGCACGCGCTTCTTGAACTCCGCCTGGCGCTGTTGCTCAGAGGCGGCGCGCTCTTCGAGTTCTTCGATCGTCATGACGACACCTGTTCAGGTTCTGCGATCCACTGACCGACGCGTTCGACGGCCCCATCGACGCTCAGCTTCCCAGCCACGTCATCATCGAGGACGGCGACCGGCGCGAGGCCGCACGAGCCGATGCAGCGCGCCGAGACCAACGAGACGGCTCCGTCGGCCGTGGTCTCGCCGAACGAGACACCGCACCTTTTTGCCACGGCGTTCTGGATCGCCTCGGCGCCTTTGACGTAGCAGGCGGTGCCCATACATAGGACGAACGCATGCCGCCCTTTCGGCTTCAAGTTGAAGAAGTGATAGAACGTCGCGACGCCGTACACCCGACTGAGCGGGAGCCGCAACGCGCGGGCGATATAGACCATCAGGTCGTTCTCGAGGTACCCGAAGATGCTCTGGGCGGAGTGAAGCACTTCGATCAGGGCATCGCCGCGCGATTGGAATCGGGCGATGGTACGGTCGAGCAATTTGAAGCGGTTGTCACCGCTGGGATGATCGGTCTTGGATGCTGGGGGAGGTGTCATAGGTCTGCTTTCATACGCGCCGCGGCGGAGAGACATCTCGGGCGGACGCGGTGACACATCGGAGAGAACCCTGCACCGCCTCTCCGTGAGTACGGTAGAACGTCGGTTGGCGGCCCTCAGGCGTTCACGCCAGCGAAGCAGAGACCGAGGACGGCGCGGAGATCTCCGCAACGACCGGCTTCGAGAGCTCGCGCAGATCGGACGTCCGCATCGCGATGCTGACCTCAGGCGAGAACGCTGCAAAGCTCACGGCCGGCGCGTCGGACAACGCCTCGTCGATCATCACGGGCAGGCCGAACAGATTGCCGAGCGGCGGCACTGCGGTCGCCGCACACTGTGGAAAGAGGAGCGACAGATCCTCGTCGTGGACATTCGTGACCGTTCTTCCGCCAAAAGCGCGACGGACCAGATCGGGCCGCAGCTGGCGCGATTCCTCGACGATGGCCAGCCACACCTGGCGATCCACCTGGATCGGCGTCACCCTCGCACGGCGCACGTCCGCCAATGCACTCAGCGTGCGCGGCTCCACGTGCTCTGGAATACTCGGGATGCCATCGACCACGAACGGTACGGCGTTGGACTGCAGGTAGCGCAGGAGATTGGAGAAGGGATTCATTGCCATTTCTATTGTGTCGCGTGACAGAGCCTACCCCGAACGCCGTCCCGCGGCGCTCCGGCACGACCACACGTTCTTCCGGCAACTTCGTCCTACAGCCCGTGATGCTCCACATCGATGGCGTGCAGATCCTCGAGCGCGTGAACGACCGATTCGGGAAGACGTTCAACGACGTTCGAATTGCACACCGGACAACGGAGTTCCTCGACGTGGGGGATCAGGATGGCTGCGGAGAACGGGAAGATCTTGTCGCAGTCGCTGCAGACGTATTCGGGCTCAACCATAGGCGTAATGCCGTGCGTTTTCATCCAAATACCGTTCGGAATGAGTCCGCACAGCATGGGGTATGATGCAAGAAGAGTACCGACCGGAATTGGCCAGGGGCCAATGGAATCGCCATCTTCCATCAGTTCCAAATTCGTTTCTGCAAAATTGGACGATCTCGTTTCAAGAAATGAGAACGGATGTCGCCAGGTTGCGACTGGCCCGAGGGACGGCCTTCTTGGGAAGGGAATTCAAGTAGCGGGAGTCAATCGGCGAACAGCAACGCCACCCCGGCCACCGCCGCTATGGCGCCGACCACGCTTCTCCACGTCAGTGCCTCCTTGTGCACGATCCGGACCGTCGGGAGCATCAGCACGGGGACTATCGCCATGATGGTGGCAGCGATGGCGACGCTGGTGTTCGAGATCGCGATGAGACTGAAGGTCACTCCCAAGAATGGCCCCAGGATCGCCCCGAGCATCGTCAGCGCGAACGCCTTTCGATCGGCGGCAAACACCTTGTGCGGATCGCGGTACCGGCCAGCCCACACGTTGAGCGGAAGGATGATCGCAACGGCGGCCACCAAGCGCACGAGGGTCGCGACGAATCCGTTGATCGGACCGGCCATGAAGGCCTTCTTCGCAAGGACGAGTCCACCCGCCTGGCCGATGGAGGCGAGCAGCGCGAAGATGACGCCGGCACGTGTGAATTGTCGCACATGGGGGGCGCCATTCCTTCCCTCCTGGATCACCAGGGCGATCCCGCTGAGCGTGACGGCCATTCCCAACCATCCCAACGCGCTCAGCCGCTCATCGAGGAGGACGAACCCGAAGAGCGCAGAGATCGCCGGAGCGGTCGACATGATCAGCGACGTGATACGAGCGCTATTGTGTTCATACGACCGGAACAAGAACGTATCGCCGAACGCAAATCCCACGATGCCGCTGAGCGAAAGGAAGATCACCTGTTCGAGCGTCAGGTTCACGGGCAGGCGAACAACGACGACGGTGAGTGCCAGCAAGACCATGGCCGCGAGCATGCGCGTCACGTTCACATACACCGAACCCGCCCGTACCGTCGCGGCCGCAAACGAGAGCGCGCTTCCGGTCCACAAGCAGGCCGTCAGGAGCGCGCTGAATTCGCCGATATGATGCATGCCGTAGGAACAGGAAGTCGTGGCGAAGGAAGGATTGGTTCAGCGGATGAGCACAAGTCGTGCAACGCTCGGCCGCAGCCGGGACGATTGCATCCCGTCAAGTGCGACCAGCCGCACCACGTAGGTACCCGTAGGGACATCGGCAGTCCAGCGAATATCGTGCTGACCCGCCGAAAGGGGGCCGTCGTGCAACACGGCCACCGATCGACCCAGAAGGTCAAAGACCTCCAGTCGCACTGGCATCCGTTCGGCGATGCCGACCCGGATCGCCGTGCTCGGGTTGAAGGGATTGGGGAAGGCGCCTTGGATGAAGAATGAGCCGGGTATGTCCGAATGATCGATCGGTCCCGTGACGGATGTGGGCGCGATTGGTGGGAGCTTCCAATTGACCATGACCATGACGGCATCGGCAACGACCGTCTTCCCGCTCCCAATGCCTTCGTTCGAGAGCCGGGCGACGTCGCGTTCGCCGGCGTCGAGCTCCACCGAGCCGAGCCACACCCACCCCGGCGCGCCGGAGACCGTTTGGTCAAGCGTCACACGCCGGGTAAGTCCGTTCAGGTCGATCAGATCGAATGGAGCCGTGTTCGTACGTGCCGGGGACGGAGAGACGATGCGATACGCGTACACGTCGTAGAAGGCCCGCGCGGGGATCGAGGCA
Organism: Bacteroidota bacterium; assembly: GCA_025454835.1. GTDB lineage: Bacteria > Bacteroidota > Ignavibacteria > UBA10030 > UBA10030 > 2-02-FULL-55-14. Next base: position 8,644 of record JALONQ010000019.1, read on the forward strand.
CGGTAGACGATGGACTTGACGGCACCGGTGTCGAATGCCACAAGTCCGACCCCGTTGAACCCGGCGACGTTGAACCTGTACCACGATCCGGTCTTTGCAGCGACCGAGTCGGTCTCGTTCACGACGGAGCCTGGAGTTCGGAACGCTCGCCCATCCCGGTACGGCAGAACCGCGGGGGTCTGATACGGACCGGTGCGCAACGCCTCACCCACCGCGTTGCTGTTGGCCCGGAGGCCCTCATAGAAGAAGTACGTCTCTCCCTGCACGCCGCGTGCGCGGTTCAGCGCCACCATCGACGTGGCGGTGGTTGGCTCGATCTGGTACGATCCGACACGCGCGAGCACGCCGGCGAAGAACATCGGACGGCGCTGCGTCGGCACGATGCCGAGCGCTCGATCCAACCGGAACGTGTAGTCGTTGATCGTCTCCTGAGGCGTCGACCGGTTCGTCGGATACAGCTGCGGGATGAAGTTGTCCACGATCGCGCTGTCAACCCATGTCTTCGAATCCTGCAGGTATTCAGGATATCCCCATGCGTATTCGCTGGGACCGGTCGAGAAGATGAGGTGGCTCCGACGCGCCTTCACTGAATCACGCATGCGACGCAGGAAGCCGGTCAGCTTGTCGGCCCTCCATCGCATCCACGAAGCGTTCCGGAAATCCGCCGGCGGAAGTGCCCCTCCGTTCTCCGCTTGGTACAGAGCGACCGTGGTTGATTCGTACCCACCCTCAACCGGCATCGCCGGAAGTCGGTCATCGCCTTGCACCCCGTCGACGTCATACCGGTCCACGACCTCGGTGACGAGGGAGATCATGAAGTCCTGGACCTCGGGATGGAGGCCCGACATCCAGACGAATTGTGGGAAGGCCCCGTTTTTCGTGGCGATCCCTCCACTTGAATTCCGCAGGGCCCACCCCGGCCGAGCCGTGAGGAGCGCTCCGCGGTCGGTCGAATCCGATGCATAGTACGCTGCAAGACCGTATTCGAACCACGGGATGACCTCCATGCCGCGGCGATGCGCTTCGATGACGATCCGGCCGAGCGGGTCGCGGCCCACAAAGGACGGATGGATCGCAGTGCCAAAGGTTCGGGCCATGACGTCGCTGGGATACAACGTATAACCGCCGTTCCAGACCACCGGAAAGACCACGTTGAAGCCCGCGGCTGCCAGATAGTCCATTGCCTGGGCGATCGAAGCGTCGGAGTTCATCACGGCCGAGGCGACGTTCGTGATCCAGACGCCCCGGAGTTCCTGTGCGGGCTGAGCGGACGCAGGGACCGGCAAGAGCACGAAGAGGCCGAAGATGATGCCACTGGCAAGGATCAGGAGACGCATGGCTGTTCGATCGTTCACGTCTGACAAACACAACGCCCACACATCATCCGTTGGGCGTTACAAGAACAAGCAATCGTTGAGTGTTACTTCTGGAACCTTAGGGCCCTTGCCGGCGCCGGCCTGTCGCTCCGCTGCGTGATCATCTGCAACGATTCGCCTGCTCGACGAAGTCACGCCGCTGAGCGAGCGAAGCGGCGGGACGTAGTCGAGCGGAGAGCGAGGGATTCGAACCCCCAAGTCCTTGCGGACGCCGGTTTTCAAGACCGGTGCAATAGCCATTCTGCCAGCTCTCCAACGCCACAAAAAAGTACCACTCCATCCCCCCAACAGCAATCACCGGAGCATCAGAACGTCACCGCCACGCCGATTTTGTAGAGCATGACATCGGTCTTCGACTCCTGCGTATCGTAGCGCACCTGACCGCCGCCGAGGTCGATGATCGAGCCTTCTTTCAGATACTTGGCTCGACCTCCATACACGGTGTTGATCCCCAGATACAAGAGGACCTCCCGCACATCGCCAGATTCGAACTCGTCCCGGGGAGCAGTCCACAACAGGACCTCGACGCCGGCACCCGCCCCGTAGTTGAACGCGGCATCATTCTCATTGGTTGAGCTCGCCACCTCCTCTCCCGTGCTCTCATTCTTGATGGTCGTCGACGTCGCAAGCACATTGACGCCCACCATGCCACTGAGGTACGGCCGCACCCAACCCGAGGTCGGTTGAAGTCGCCCCTCCAGATCGAACATGAAGAAGTTGTTCGTCGTTGTCAGGTCCACGAAGACGCCCGGCGTGGTCGTGCTGAAGGGTGCCCGCCGAGAATCGTAGCCGTAGTTCATCAGTCGAAGCGATGCCCCCACCGAAAACGGTGAGGCTCCGGGAGACCAGGCGCCGCTGATCTCTCCGCCATATCCGTTACGTCCGACCTTTGTCGCAAATTCGCCTTGCGGGGCCGCGACCACAAAGCCTCCCGACGCTGAGAACTGTCCATACAGCACTCCGGGGATCAGCAACAGCATGAACGCGCGGATCATTGTCTAGTCTCCTTCGGCCGGCCGGGCCGACGCCGCCGTGCCGTCTGTTTGGTTTGTTTGGTACGCTCGCCCTTTCCAGACCACATCGCGCACGAGCAGGACGCGAAGAGGCATCAACAATACGTAGAGAGGATAATACAGTTCAAACCAGAGCGCGTGGCGCAGATCACGAAGCCGACCGATCCGCCCGAGCACGATGCCAACGAAGGTGAGGTCGCCCCACGCCTTCAGACCCCACCAGAGCCAGAAGGATCCCCCGTCCGTGACCGCCGCCAAGGCCAGTCCGGCATGCATCAGGAAGGCCACGATGACGAGCGTGTATCCGAGCCAGTTCAGGTCCAATCCGCCTCGCCCCCATCGGTGTTTCTGCTCGATCACCTCCTTGATCGTGGGGCAGGGACGCGTGACGTTGGTCGTCGCCGGATCCACCATGAAGCGGTACCCCCACCGGCCTGTGTTCACCACCGCCTTGAACAGCTGAAAATCCTCGGTCACGCTGTTCTTGATTGAACGGAAGCCGCCGACATCCTCGTACGCACGCCGATGGATCGAGAAGTTGTTCCCGATAATGCTGAGCGGCATGCGCAGGCCGACGGTAGCGGCTGCAATGCCGAGGAGGAACGACCAGTCGAGACTCTGCATCCCCTCCAGCCAGTTCGACGATCGCTGGACCGTCAGGCCGCCCACCACGCCGACCCCATCAGCGAACCGTGCCGTGGTCCCTTCGATCCAGGTGCGCGGGACGACGCAATCGGCGTCGGTCATCAGGAAGACCTCCCCCTTCGCCACGTCGATGCCTTGCGCCAGCGCGTTCGACCGGCCGGTGAGGTGCGAGCTTTCCTGCGGGACGATGATGCGGAGATTGGGGAACCCAGGGGCCAGTTCTCGCGCGATGCGGGCCGTACCATCGCTCGAATGATCGTCGACCAAGATCACTTCGTAGCGGTCGCGCGGGTAGCTTTGATCACGGACGGATTCCAGACAGGCTTGGATCGTCGCCTCCTCGTCGCGCGCCGGGATCAGGACCGTTACGAACGGCCGACGCTCAAGGTCGATGCGGTCAGCAGCGACGGACCGAAGGAGGCCGATGATGAGCGCAACGACGATGACCAGATAGGCACCACCGACCAGCAAGAGCAGGAATGCGATCATGCGATTGGCCTTCCAAATATCAGTCCAGCCTGTCGACCCCGTCGAACGATCTCGCACACAAGGTCACCCGCGAATGCGGAGGTGCGGTCGTTGTCATGCAAGAGAATGATGTCCCCTGGCTTCGTCCGTTGCATCACCCGCTCGGCCGTCGATGCGACCGGGCCACCGGCGAAATCCCACGAGTTGACAGTGAACATCATTGTCGTCAGCCCTGCCGCACGAGCATGGACCGGCGTGGATGGATCCAGCCGTCCGTACGGAGGGCGAAAGAGCGACGGACGACCGCCACCGGACCGTTCGATCGATTCCGACGCAACGCGCAATCGATTCACGACCTCGGCCCGCGGACGGAACCACACAGCCCGATGCTCATCGCTGTGGCTGCCGATGACATGTCCTTCATCGCGGATACGACGGACGATCTCCGGATGCCGGACCGCTTGGCTCCCGAGCAGAAAGAAGACGGCATGCACGCGCTCTTGTTTCAACACCTCGAGTACTGCCGGCGTCGCAACGGGATGCGGACCGTCGTCGAACGAGAGCCACACGTCAGAACCTGCGGAACGCCACCGCACCGACGGAAAGAACGGAGTGACCAAAGGGATGTACCAATCAGCCACCGGCCGACCTCCAGGTCCCAAGGTATTCACGGCGGATCGGCGGGGCCTCCCAGCGAGATGGGTCGACCGCCACGAGCTCCCGATAGATCTGCAGTTCATGAACGCCCGCGAGCGCAGGTTCATGGCCGATGGCGATGGCGGCGAGGGCGACCGCCTTCCGGGACCGGCGTTCTGGGTCCTGCGTCCAAGCCACCTGCGAGACGAGACCTCCTACGCGGGAATTGCCGTAGCGTGCGCGAAGGGCCGTCGATCGCCACGGACGCATACTCACGATCCGCCCCTCGCCTGTCCTCCCTTCCATGGTCACGGTCCACGCGTGCGGCTCCGCCATGCCGGCGAACGTCGGATACACCGCGACCGGCCACGAGTCCACCAGCGTGAAGCCAGCCAACGCCGCCGTCAACACCAGCGCAAAACTCCATCGACGAACAGCCAGTAAGGGTGGGGCCGAGGAGAGCGCACTGCGGTCGCCCGTGGACGCGCGCGGCGCCTTGCCCACATCGACAAAGACCGCGTAGCAAACGAGCAGGGTCCAGAAGTTGATGCCGGTCGTGATGAGCACCAGCAGGTGGAAGACGATGCCCGCCACGGCCGCCCACGGCCTTGCGCGAGGCGACAGCACGAAGAGAATGAACAGCAACTCGAACGCGATCACGGCAATACCGCCGATCGTGGTCCATACCCCCCATTCGTCGACCCGGAAGATGGGAACCTGATCGATCCTCATCCACTGCGCGTGCAGGATGGTCCGCATCGTCTCCCCCGCCCACGCGGGGCCGCCAATGACGACCTTCCAGAATCCGGCGAAGAAGTAGATGCAGCCGATGAGCAGCATGATCGTTCGGATCGGATAGGCGTACGCGACGTCGCGGGCAAGCGGATGATCGCCCGACCTCCGCCGACGCAACGCGTCGACGGACCACGCATCTCCGGACGGAGAAGCCGCCAGGAGTATTCCGAACCAGAGAAAGTGATGGTAGTGGTCGATCTTCCCGTAGAATTGCGGGATCCCAAGAGCCAGGAGGCCGAGCACAACCGCCGCCCACGCAGACATCCTCGAATGGAATCCGATCATGGCCGTGATCGAAGCGATCGCGAAGCCGGCAGAGAGGGCATGCACCACAGTTGGATCACGCGGGAAGAGCGGGGCGGCCCATCCCAGACCGGGCGGCGCAACAAGGAGCTCTGTCGGCAGAGCGGCGAACTTCGTCAGATCGTTGTTGAACCACCACCAGAACATCGCACCGAAGACGGTGATGCGCGCGATCGCCAGGTTCCGCGGATCGGTCTCTTCCGCGAAGAAGGCACGAACGGCCCGATCAAGCCTGGTGGCCGCCATCGAGAGCAAGGCGCCGAGAGCGATCAACGCCGACGCAAGCCGAAACAGGACCGGTTGGCCATGCTCGACATAGAAAGCGGCCGTTCGAACGTCAGGTTCGAGGCTGCGGTGTATGGCAAGATAGCGTGCGGCTTCAGGGAACCAGCGGCCCTCGACGAGGCCAACGATGAGTCGTGCCCCATCGGACACGAACCAGAGCCCCAGCAGGATCCCCAAACTGATGAGCAGCACCCCGGCACGCCGCAGCCGGTCCGGTCCGCTAACGGAGTCCATATCGAACCGAGAGCGAATATTCCGGCTTGTCCGAATGCGATGCCGCCGGTACGCCTTCGTCCGTCACACGATAGGAGCGGGCCGACGCTTCTACGAACAGGTCACGGACCGGCTCATACAAGACGCGCATTCCGAACGATGTCTCGCGCCGCACCGGTCCGTACAGGAAGGGCTGCGATGGCGTGTTGTACTGGTAGTAGACGTCCTTCCTGCCTCCTTTCCGAAGCGCGTCATACCACGCCGAGGCCCGTACGCTTCTCCAGGGACGGTAGACCACTTCCAGCGACAGAAGGTCCGCATTCTGGCCGATCCAATGCCCCATGTCGTAACCGGCGTTCTGGAACGTAGCCGCCTGGAACCGGTGTGAATAGACCCACGGATTCAATCGGCTGTATTCGATCATCAACTCCGTGTTCGCCACGAGCAGGTCGAACGACTGGATGCCGAGCGTGTAGCCCAGCTGGTTCCTGACCTTGTCAGGGTTGAAGATCTCGCTCGTAGCGATCTCGTCGATAAAGAGCGAGCCATACAGGTTCAGTCCCAACCCGGGGTTCACGTCGACACTGAAGAAGAACTGCGAATTGTCCGTGTCTTTGTTGTAGTGCTCTCCGGACTTGAAGAACATCACGGGTATCAGGTAGATGAGCTGCGGCGTCCGATCACTGTAGACGATCGATTCTCCGAAGGAGACGTCCAGCCAATCGGTGACGCTGGCCTCCATCACGTGTGCAGCCATGTACTTCGACCGGTAGACCGGTCGGATGTAGTCGGCCAGCGAAGAGGTGAACGTGTGATACGACCGCAGGGAGTCGAGGACCAGCGAGCTCAATTCGGCGTGGACGTACGTGAAATCGAGCCACTCGGCCAGCTCGGCGCGAAAGCGGATCTGAGGCGCTGCCGGAGCCTTGGGCGAGAGCATCAAGCTCCCACGCCTTCCGGTGGACCACCACATCGGGATCTTCTCGAGCGCGAAGGTCATTCCTCCAGTTTCGTAGGTCAGTTCGACGTCGGTGAAGTCGTATTCGAATGACCGGCCGGTGGGCTTGCTTATGATCAGCCCGTCCTCAGGCGTCAAAGCCCGGACCGGGTCGAGGTTGGTGCCGATCTCCCGATTGTCGGCGAAGTGGAATGAAAAACCGACGTGGTCGAACGCATACCCATACATCCTGAGGCCGTTCGAGACCCTCTGCCTCCAGTCGCCCTGCGAATGCTCGGTCAGGAAGGCCGCATTGAAGTCCACGTTCAGGACCCCTCCATCCAAGACGTATGTCAAGGGATGCCACCGGCGCGGCGCTTCCGTCCAGGAAGAATCGGCCAGACCGAGCTCGTCTCCGAACTCTTCCTTGAAGAACGTGAGGCGACGGAGGTCGACATCCGTCAGTTGCTGAGCGGACCGCTCGACTCGCAGCAACATGGCCGCCACGTGCTTGCGCGAGAGCGGACGGATGATGTCGCGATACTCCGACAGACGTCCTTGTGCTTCCATCTTCTTCAGGAATTCGTAGACCTCGTGACGGACGGGCACAGACACGGATTGGGCCACCGACGCGACGGTCGCCATAGAGCAAAGCAGAACCAGAAGACACAAACGCATGGAGATACCTTGAGATCAGCTGCGATGCTGGAGGATGACCCGCGCTTCCTCGAGTTGGTCCGGGGTGTTGATCCCGCGGATCTCGTCAGGATGTGACGCCAGGAGGGCGGAGACCGTCAAATGGTGTTTCCAGAAGCCTTCAAATACATCCGTCAGGTAGTACTCACCCTGTGCATTGGCCGGCGTCAGTTGATGGAGCGCTTCGAAGAGCCGCTTCCGGTCGAACACGTAGATGCCCGAATTGATCTCGTCAACGCGACGCTCTTCCTCCGTCGCATCCTTGTGTTCCACGATCTTGTACACCGAGCCGTCCGGATTGCGGAGCACGCGGCCGTAGCCTGTCGGGTCGGCGAGCCTCGCCGTCAGGATGGTCGCGATCGCCTTGGTCGCATGGTGGTGACGGAGCAGTTCCTGCATGCTGGCCGCCGTCAGCATCGGCACATCGCCCGAGAGTACGACCGTATCTCCATCGAAGTCGCGCAGAGCTGGCTCCGCCTGAAGGACGGCATGTCCGGTTCCCAACTGCTGGTGCTGCACCACGGCCTCGACCGTCGGGTGTTCCCGCCGGAGGAACTCGGTGACCAGCTCGCGCTGGTGCCCGACAACGACGATCACCCGTTTCGCCTCCAGCTCGTACGCCAGATCCGTTACATAGTGGATCATCGGAAAGCCGTTGAGTTCGTACATGACCTTGGCACGAGAGGGATCTTTCATACGGGTCCCCTTCCCGGCAGCCATGATCACCGCAGCCAGCAGTCGCTTCGTCATGCTTCGCTCTTTCTCTGTTCGAGGTACATATTGTCCAGAAGTCGGGTGGAACCGAACCGGACGGCCAAGATCGCGAGCGCGCCTGTCAGCGGAACGTCCTCCAGCTCAACGAAGGACCCCGGATCGACCACCGCCGCATAGTCGATCCGATCAGGACGTCCCTCCTTCAGGATGCCGTACATCGCTCTTCGAATGGCGGTTGCCGATCGCTCCCCAGCAGCCGCCCGCCGCTGGGCATCGGTCAGGGCCTTGTAGAGCACCACCGACCGGGCACGTTCGTCTGCGGACAGGTATGCGTTCCGGGAACTGAGAGCCAGCCCGTCAGGCTCGCGCACGATAGGAGCGACATCGAGCTCGATGTCCATGTTCAGGTCCCGAATCAGCGCCTTGACGACGGCGACCTGCTGCGCGTCCTTCTGGCCAAAGACCGCGAGATGAGGCTTCGTCGCCAAGAACAGCTTCGCGACGATCGTGGCGACCCCCCGAAAGTGACCGGGCCTCTCAGCTCCCTCGAAACCGGACGCCGCCCGTTCGTTGACGACGAAGGTCTGGAATCCCTCGGGATAGATCTCCTCTGGAGAAGGTGCGAAGACGATATCGGAACCGGCGGCGCCGGCGACAGCGACGTCGCTGTCGAAGGGACGTGGATACCGTGTCAGGTCCTCGTTCGGGCCGAATTGTGCCGGGTTGACGAAGATCGTCGTGACGACCACGTCGGCGGCTGTCCGGGCGCGTTCGATCAGGCTCACGTGCCCGCGATGGAGCGCCCCCATCGTCGGGACGACCGCCAGACGACGGCCGGCACCGCGTTCCGACTCGGCCGCCAACTGCATCTCAGCGATGGTCCGCAGGGTGCGCATGGCCTACAGGATCCGCTTCCCAAAAGCCGACAGGATCATCTCGACAGCGAACTCCGCCGACTGGTTGCGCGTGTCGAGGATCGGGTTGTTCTCCACAACCTCCAGAGACGTCATCCGGCCGGTGTCCGCGACCGCCTCCATGATAAGATGCGCTTCCCGATAATTGAGCCCCCCCTTCACAGGGGTCCCAACGCCCGGGGCGACCGACGGATCGACCGCATCGAGATCGAACGAGACATGCAAGCGGACCGCCCTGCCGAGATGCCTCAGCGCTTTGCCGATGACGACCGCCATGCCGTGTCGATCGATCTCCTCCATCGTGTACGCCTTGACGCCGAGTCGCCTGATATTCGCCCGTTCGCCGTCGTCGAGATCGCGCGTGGCCACGAGCACGACGTTCTTGGGCGACACTTTGGCGAAAGGCCCGCCGATGGAGGTCAATTCGCGGGCGCCGAGCCCGAGCGAGGCCGCAAGCGGCATGCCGTGGATATTGCCCGACGGCGTCGTCGCATCGGTGTTCATGTCGCCGTGCGCGTCGATCCACAGCACGCCAAGCGACTGATGCGCTGCCCGTGCGGCCATGGCGAGTCCGGCAATGGTGCCGATAGCGACGGCATGGTCGCCTCCGAGGACGAGCGGGAAACCCTTCTCCCCGACGATCTTTGCCACTTTGGCCGCCAGCAGCGAACAATCCCGTACGATCTCGGGCAGATAGCGTAACCGTTCGTTGCCGACGCGCTGCTGCTCGGGACCTTTGACGACAAGGTCGCCCTCGTCGCGGACAGCATGTCCCAGCGCCCGAAGGCGTTCGGTCACGCCGGCGATGCGGATGGCCGACGGACCCATGTCGACGCCGCGACGTCCCGCGCCCAGGTCCATCGGAACGCCGATGATGCGGATATCCATCGGCTGGTCAGGAGTGGAGGTGCTGAAGGACACGGGAGATCTGCTCGCGCATCTCGCGGCGGTGCACGATGATATCGACGAAGCCCTTCTCCTGGAGGAACTCGGACCGTTGGAATCCCTTTGGAAGGTCCTTGCCGATCGTCTGACGGATCACGCGAGGTCCGGCGAAACCGATCAGCGCCTGCGGCTCGGCGATATGGATGTCTCCAAGCATCGCAAAGCTGGCGGTCACGCCGCCCGTGGTCGGGTCGGTCATGACCGAGATGAAGGGCACGTGTGATTCGGCAAGCTCGGCCAGTTTGGCGCTCGTCTTCGCCAGTTGCATCAGCGAGAGCGCCCCTTCCATCATGCGGGCCCCGCCAGATGACGAAATGATGATGAGCGGATGCTTGTGCTTTCTGGCGGCATCGATGGCCCGTGAGATCTTCTCGCCGACCACCGACCCCATGCTGCCACCGATGAACGCGAAGTCCATGCAAGCGATCACCACGGGCCGCTGGTCGATGGTCCCACGGCCGGTTCGGACAGCGTCCATGAGGCCGGTCTTTTTGATGGTTTCATCGATGCGTCGGCTGTATGGCTTCGAATCGGTGAACTGAAGCGGGTCCATCGACCGCATCTTCTTGTCCATCTCCTTGAACGAACCGGCGTCGAGAAGGAAGCTGAAGTACTCCTTGCTGCCGATCCGGAAGTGGTACTGGCACTTGGAGCAGGTCCAGAGCTCCTGTTCCAGCTGCTTGCGATGGATGATCTCGCCGCAGCCACCACACTTCGTCCACATGCCGTCCGGCATTTCCTTTTTGGGATTCTCGGACTGGATGTTCGCCTGTGATCGCTTGAACCATGCCATGAGCGTCTCCTTGGTCTCAACGGACTCGCGCGGGCGAGGTCCGCACCTCAAATGCTTTCAAGTACATCGGTTCGAATGTCGTCACATCTTCGTGCTCGCCTCGCTGCAGTCGATCGCGCCCCAGCATCGCCACCACATGACCCTTGAGGTGATCGAGAAGGTCAGAAACGACGGCAGCTCCGCGGAACGACGCAGGCCGGTCAGTCAGCACTTCGCGTCCTGCGCATTGCAGCTGCAGGTCGGCATCTGCCATGATCGCCACCGGACCCAACACACCTTGGGCGTCGCAGAGGGCCGCATACCATTCGCCCTGCCGGGCGTCCATCGCCAGCCAGGCTCCAGCCTGTATTCGACCCGCAGCTCGAGCGGCGATCGCACCGGCTGCCAGCGTCGACACGGCCACGAGGGGCTTGCCGATGGCGGCGACGAGGCCCTTGGCGGCGCTCACCCCGATCCGGAGTCCGGTGAACGACCCGGGCCCGGACGAAACAGCGACGGCGTCAAGCTCGGAAAGGACCACTCGGCCCTCACGCAGGACCTCGTCGACGAGCGTCAGCAGCTTCTCCGAGTGCACGCGGTCCTCACGGATCGTCCGGACGATCGAACGATCGCCGTCCACAAGCCCGACCGAACAGACCGAGGTAGCCGTTTCGATGCCGAGGACGATCATGTCACGGCTCCGACCGGCTCGATCTCGATCCGACGGATCTGCGGTTCCTCGCCCAACTCCATGCGCACATCGTACCGGCGCGCGGGGAGCAGGCTCGGGAACCGGTCGGCCCACTCCACCAGGCTGATGCCGGCCGTCAGGAACTCCGGCATGCCGATGTCGAACAGCTCTTCTTCACTCGCCACCCGGTAGAGGTCGAAGTGATGCACCAGGAGTTCCGCGCCCGCATCGTCGCTTCCGCTGTAGCGATTCATCAGAACGAACGTGGGGCTCGCCACCGGCTCGTGCACCTCGAACGACGTGCAGACGCCTTTGACGAACTGCGTCTTCCCGGCGCCCAGCGTTCCCATGAGCGCCACGCAGTCCCCACGCTTCAACGTCCGGCCGAAAGCCGTCGCGGCGGCCATGGTCTCAGCCGCCGAACGCGTCGTCAACCGCACGATCACTTCGGTTCCAGCATGATGAGCGGCAGGATCATCTCTTCCATCGAGATGCCGCCGTGTTGGAAGCTGTCGCGATACTGGCTCAGGTACCGATGATAGTCCGTCGGGTAGACGAAGTAGTAGTCCTCTTTGGCCAGGATGTAGTTCGTCGTGACGCTCGACCGTGGCAAGCGATAGTCCGCCGGGTTCTTGACGAACACGGCCTGGCGCTCGTCGACCTTGAGGTTGCGGCCGTACTTGTACCGGAGGTTCGTCGACGCCTCGCGGTCGCCAATGACCTTCGAGCCGCGCATGCACCGCACGCTGCCGTGGTCGGTCGTCAGGATGATCCGAACGTTCTTCTGGCGGCCGAGCGCCCGAAGCATCCCGAGGAGCGACGAGTGCTGGAACCAGGAACGCGTCAGTGACCGGTACGCCGCTTCATCGGGCGCGATCTCCTTCAGCAGCGGTGAATCAGAGCGACCATGTGCGAGCATGTCGACGAAGTTGACAACGACGGCTGTCAGTCGGTTGTTGACGTACGACGTGATGTTCTGCTCGAACTGCCGGCCGTACTCGGCGTCGAGGATCTTGACATACTTCGGTTCCGACTTCATCGCAACCCGCTTTCGCTCCAGCAGCTTCTGGAGCAGCTGGGCCTCATGCCGGTTGCGGCTGCTTTCGTCGTCCTCCCCAGCCTGCCAGATGTCGGGAAACCGCTGCTCGAGTTCGCTCGGGAACAGGCCGCTGAAGATCGCGTTCCGTGAGTAAGGCGTCGCCGTCGGCAGGATCGAGAAATAATGGTGCCGGTCGAACGCAAACGTCTCGGACAGCAGCTCCTCCATGACGAGCCATTGATCGAGACGCAGGCAGTCGATCACGAACAGGAAGACCGAGGTCTTCTCGTTGAGGGAAGGAATGACGTACCGCTCAACGATGTCGGTCGACAGCGCCACGGGACGCTTCGGGTCGGCCAGCCAATCTCGGTAGCGGCGATCGACAAACTTTGCGAACTCCACGTTGCATTCGCGCTTCTGGTCCAGGACGGTCTGACGCAGGCCCAGCTCGGGATGGTCGTCGAGCTCCTTGTCCCAGTTCGTCAGCCGAACATACAGGTCGATCCACTCACGTTCGTCCAAAGGATTCATGAGCGCCAGCGCGATGCTCCGCAGTTCCTTGGCGTAGTCGCGCGACATGACGGCGCCGGCGATCTTCTTCGAATCGAAGATCTTCTTGACGGCCAGGAGGATCTGGCTCGGATTGACGGGTTTCGTCAGATAGTCGGTGATCTTGCTCCCGATGGCCTCTTCCATCAGGCTCTCCGCCTCGTTCTTCGTCACCATGATGACGGGGAGGGATGGTTCGGCTTCTTTGATCTCACTGAGCGCCTCGAGACCCCCCTTTCCGGGCATCATCTCATCCAGAAAGACCAGGTCGTACGAGCGATCACGGACCAGTTGAAGGGCGTCGTCGCCGTTCGTGGCCGTCTCGACGACGTAGCCTTTCTGCTCGAGCAGCCGTACGTGCGCCGTGAGCATATCGATCTCGTCATCGACCCAAAGGATACGGCGGCGAATTTCCATGGAAGAAGGTTTGTGGGAGATCAGCGTGACCAGCATGCCGCCTCGTGGCTCTGTCCTGATCCGTCAGAAGCCAGCGATCAGGTGTACACGAGACGGCATTTCGCACCCGAAGTATTCAAAATACTCAGATTGGCAGCGGGATGCAAAGAAGGCGCGCTGGAGCACGTTCTGTTAGAGCGCAAACTGCAGCGACAGCGATGGGACCAGGATCGACCTCCAGCCCGGAAAATGAAAGTAGCCGAGTTCGACGACGAGTCGCGACGAGTCGGGTCCGGAGAACGATGACCGATAGCCAAGTGAAGCCCCATACGAGAACCACCGTGGGGCGATGAGATCGTTCGGCGACCCGGCCGGACGCCAACCGGATCGTGTACTATAGTACGAGCCGGCGACGGCGGCATAGAACCTCTGACTGCCGACGATCACGGCCGGATGGGCTCCGGCGATGCCGTTGAACACCCATTTCTTTTCGTCATTCCCGTAGGAGATATCTCGCGCAGTGACGTTGTACGAGAGAGGAAGACCGAAGGCCACAGAAACCGGACCGTCGATCAAGCGAACCTTCGGGTCGACACGCACCATCGACAAGCCCACATCGGCTCCGATGTCGGCCCAAGCAGTGAGGCCCATCCGGTAGGAGAGCGCCGCGCTCATCGCATTCCCATGCCGCGAGAGCTTGATACCAGTGGCCGAGGATCCGGGGGGAAGCGTCTCGGGACCTTGCAAGACACCGCTCGACACGCATCCCGCGGCGGTCACAACGCCGATGGCAGCGAGCACAGCCGTGAACAGGTCAGCCCTACTGGATCGAGATCTGAACATCCAGTCCGCCTTCGTTGATCGTGTTGCCCGTGATCTTCGAGCCGCCGGCATCGGGCGCCACTTTGCTGTAGCGATAATAGAGCGACGCGGTGACCCGAGCGCTCAGGATGTACCGAATGCGAGGTTCGATCGTCGTACGATTCGACCCGTCGAGCGGCTGTCCTTCGGGCTTGAAGTTCTCCTTGAGGTTGTACAGCTTCCGCCCGTTCCGGCTGTACGTGTACGAGAGCGTCGTCATGAGGTCGTTCGAAAGCGAGAGGCCGAAGAGCGGGAACTCGAACCCCTGACGCGAGTAGGATGCCGAGACCGAGATGTCCTCCGTCGAGCTTTCGCTGATGCTCAAGACGGAAGGGGTCAGGTCGAACGACGTCGTGGTGCCATACCGGAACTGGGCCGACAGGTTCCCCTTCAGGACCTCTTTGAAATTGATGTTCACGCCGGCCAACGGAGCGAAGGCGTACATGATCGTCTGGCCGTCGGCCACCTCTTGGCCGTCGGGCGAGAGCCTCCATCGGCGCCTGAAGTTCGACTGATAGACGTGGTCGACGTTCACCTTGGAGGCCCAGCTCTTGAAGAGCACGAACTTCTCGAGGCCGTCCCACCGGAACGACCAGTTGGCGCGCGGGGCGAACGACCCGAGGATCTGGGCCAAGACCGGCAGGGCCTCCATCCCCTCTTCAAACGCTTGCGAGATCTTTACCTCGTCGGGACGTGTATCACCCCGGTCGACCCGGAGCCGCTCAAATCGGGTGTTCACATCAACGACGCCGGTCTTGAACAGCTTGAAGATCAAGACCGGAGGCAGCGTGAAGAATGTTCGATCCACGTCGCCGCTGACGGTGCGTGCCTGCACGGTCGGGATGCCGAGCGAGTCGGTCCGGACAGTCTCGTTCCGATTGAACGACCACGAGACGTTCCAGTTCAGGTCGAGGGTCGCCCCCTCCCACAGCCTGCGACTCGTCCGCAGCGCGATCTTGTTGGACTGACTGAACACGTCGGTCAGGTTGCCAATCGGAGCTCGCGGACCTCGCACGGTCCTGCCACGAACGAAGGGGAACGAGCCTGTCGTTCCGAAGATGACGTCGCCGTGGGGATCGGAAGAGAGTCCGAGCTGATACAACAGCGACGGTCCGTTCTCCGTCAGCGAAGATTGCACGAACGGGACACGTGCGAACAGGTTGGCAAATCCGGGGCGTCCGAGAACGCCGTTGTTCTGCGATGTATTGACTTGCGTGAACGTCATGCTCAGCCGTTCGAAGTCGAAGATGGCCGTCTTGAGGAGGAGCCGGCTGACCGCTCCGAGGGCCGCGAGTGGATTTCGTCCTCGCGGCACGGTGTCGGTCGGAGCCGGTGCCGGCATTGCGGTCTCCGGGCCCCAGATCTGATCACCGATCATCTGCAGGTTGATGTCGAGACCCATCGTCAAGCTGGCGTTCCACCCCGCTGTTCGGCCCAGGTCGCCGGCCTGTAGGTTCCGGTTCCAGTCGTACCGGCTGCTGTAGCGCAATGAAGGAACGAAGATCCGGTTGAGCATCAAGACGCTCGGAAGCACCGGCCTCGTGGTGAAGCTCATCGTCTGACCGTATTGCGTGTCGAACCCGAACGAAAGGGGCTTTTCACCGAACAGCGCATCCTGGAGGATGTCGGCCAACGACCGTTGTTGGCCGAAACGGTCCAGTTCCAGGTGGCTCATGTTGCTGCTGATATCGGCTTGATAGTCGATCTGCGGACTGAGCAGACCGCCTTCGATCAACGGCCAGTTGAGCTGAATGGAACGCTGGGCGCCGAAGGTACGATTGACCGGGTTCTCTTGCGTCTGATTCCGGGCCTGGTTGCGGTTCTGCGCTCTCGTCAACGCGGCCGTCACCGAGATCTGACGAGGTGCGTAGTAGACCTTCGTTTGCTTCCAGACCGAGAGCAGGAAGGTCTCACCAAAGGACGAGAATGGAACGACGAACGCGTCAGGACTGAGGGGGAGCGAATAGCCGAACCGGGCGTTCCACGACCATGCCGACGACGTCCGCACGGTCGGGCTTCGACGAACGCTCGCGGTGTAGGAGAACCCGAACGTCATCCGGTTGACCGTTTCAGTGACGAGCCATGAGCGCACGGGTATGGCGAGTCGGACCGCGGGAACGGCGTACGTCTCGGTCACCGCCAGGTCTTGCGACTGCACGAGCAGCTCCTTCCCCGTCGGCGCGAGCTTCTTCCTGGTCGTCGAAGTGTCGGTATCGATCCGGTCGGCCGCCTCGTCGACGAGCACGTCGGTGCCCGGCAGATACCGGGGTCTCGACATCGATTCCACATGGGAATAGCTCACGCTCAGCTGCGTTCCCTGCCAGCTCTCCGGAAGGAATTTCTCCAGGCCGATATTCGCCGACAGGTTCCAGTCGGACCGGTCCAGGCGAGTACCGAAGCGTTCCTCGATGCCATGGAAGAACGGATCGCGACGCTGCATCGAGAACTGGACGGACGCGATATCGGCCAGCTTGATCGAGGTTTCCATCCGATAAGCCCAGCCCGGCGTGTCGTCCACGTCCGTGAGCCGCAACTCGTTGACCCATACCTCTCCGTGGAGCTGCGCCGCCCCCACCCCGGCCGGGTTCTCCACGCCGATAAAGATGGTCGTCACGCGATTGAGCGTCGGCTCGCCGCGGATCTGGTAGGTGGCTCCCGGCGGGCCGTCCGGGACGGGCACGCGCGCGGTCGGGGCTCCCGCGCTGTCGCGCACGAGCTTGATGGCACTCAGATCCGCGAACCGGATCGTGACGTCGTTGAGGGGGTCCCATCCCGGCCGGATCGGAGCGCGGTATTCGTAGTAGCTGAGCGAGTCGGTCCCGAAGCGGATGAACACTTCGGCGTCATAGTTCGTGGAATCGATGTACCGGAACGTTTGGCCGAGGCGCTCTTCGCCGTGGATGAACATCTTCATCGCCCGGTAGTTGAAGAGATCCAACGGACGAATCGCGTAGCGCTTCACGGCCTGGCGGTTCTCGCCGTCGTTGATGCCGTTGAGCACGAGATTCAACGACTGTTCGTTCCCATAGACCTCCTCGTCGGGCCGCGTGCGGTCGCGTTCACGCTGAACGCCCGGCGGGATCGAATAGGCCGGGTTGTCCTCGAAGTTGACGGTCGACACCTTGAATGTCGGGTCGTTCCGGCGAACCTCTTCCCACTGATTGCCGACGAGGTTCATTTCGGCGATGCGGACGAGCACGTCAGAGGTCGCGCCGCCCACCCAAAGACGAACCGATTCGATGTTCGTGAAGCTCGCCGTGCCGATCTTTCGGCGCACCTCGTTCAGCGGCAGGCGCACCTGGTACCAGCCGTTGAGGCCGCCGCCGACGACATAGTTCCGAAAGCCCGGCGAAGCCGTATCGAGCGGGATCTCATACTCAAAGTAGCCGTTCACCCGATCGACGATGTTGTTGCCGTTGAGATCCTCTGTATCGGGGAATCGTCGGCCAAGCTCGCTCCCGGCGCTGTTCTCGGTGCCGTTGGCCGGTCCGAACCTCTTGCCGACCGACCCGGACAGGGCTTCCGCAAACCCGAGCGGCGGGCTCCCCCAGTTGTCGCCGGCCGGATCGCCGTTGTACTGAGGATACTTGGACACGAAATCGGCGTACCTGGTCCGTTCTTCCGCATCGCGCAGCCGGTCGATGCCGATGTCCTCCACCCCCGGGTTGAGAATGCCGTTGATGATGCCGCCGTCCAGCCCGTCCTCCGTGTCGAGTTCACGGTTCGGAATGATCTCCTCGCTGATATACCCAAGGTTGATCCGCAGCGTCGCGCCGGGTCCGGCCTCGTAGATGTTCACCCACATTTCGATGAAGTTGATGTTCTCATCGAGCAGGTTCGAAGCGGTCGATCCCAACGTACGCTGGATACCGGCCCACGACCTCGTCGGTAGGGCCTGCAAGGTACCTTCCAGGTTCATCGAGTAGTTGTACATCCCGCGTTCGGTCGGCTGATAGTACAGATTCAGGACGCTCACTTGCTCCTGGCCGCGGGCCACGCTGCGTCGGTCGCCCCAGATATCCTGGACAAAGACGTCGCTCGGGAGCACGTTGAACCAAATGAGTTTCGCCTTGTGCTGGAAGCGCGTGCTATCCGGCAGAAGACCGGCCAACGTGTTCGAAATGAGCGTATCTCCGCCCGGCGGGAAGAGTGCGGGGTCAAGCCCCGGCACATAGAATGGGGGGCTGGCGTCGCGCCACGCCGTATAGGCAACCCCCAGCGGGATCGTGCGACGCGCTCCTTCGAAGTCGTCGATGTAGGCGATGCCGCTGCCGCCGTCCTGCGGGATGGAGCTCTTCCGGGTGTTCGGGTCGGGCGAGATATAGGCCGCCTCGCCCCGCACCGACACCGCCGACGGCGCGATGGTGCGCACCCCGGGGAGCCAGTTCAGCGCCTTCGTCACGAACGGGACGTCCAGCTGCGCTTGGCCGTCGAAGCCCAAGATGGTATTGCTCGTCGGCTCTTCGCCGATGCGCACCTTGTCCGACAACGACTGCTGATTGAGATTCATGATCGTGAACCCCAGCGACGATTTCGACCCCAGGTCGACCTCGCCCCTCGCCCCGATGAGGGACTTCGACGCCAGCTGGAACAGGTCGTTCGCCTCATACCGGATCTGCAGGTTGCGACCCGGCACCAGCAGGGTCTGGTTCTTGATCGTCACGATCCCGGTGATGTAGTCGACGGTGTAGTCGACGTTCGCCGTGGTGCGCTGACCATCGACGATGACCTCCACACTCCCCTCCACGATATTGAAGCCAAGGCTGTAGGTCGACGCCGTGGACGGTGTGATGGTCCCGACGAACTGATAGACCTGATTGCGCGGGTCGTTCAGGGCGCCGTTGTAGGTCGTATCGTAGATGGCGTTGAACGAGAATGAATCGGCATAGGCCTTTGCATCTGCCGGACTGAATTGGCGCGCCAGCAAGACCCGCTCGATCGTCGAACCGCGGAACGGCTCGACGAACGGGAAGATGATCTCGCCCCGCTGCTCGTCGATCGTCGTGCGCGAAATGAAATCGAAGGTCTTGTCTCTCCCTGACGTACCATCCGCCAGATAGCGGTCCAACCCGAAGAGCTCAAGAAGGTTGACGTTCTGCGGAAGCACGTCCTGCAGCCAGGGACCGGAGACGCGGTATTCGATCTTGAACTCGAACCCATCCTTCTTGATGCCACGTCCGCCCAGCGGATAGCGGTTCTTCAGCATGAGCTTCCACGCCGTGCGGAACTGCGGCTGCAGGTTCTTCGGCCGGACCAGCTTCATCACCAGCTTCTTCGCTGTGGAGGTGTCGCGCGCGCCAAAGTTGCCGAGCTGCGCGGCGATGCCGCCGAGCTGCAGCCGATACGCCACCGCAACGGCCTGGTCGGCTTGCAGCGGCTTGTTGATGCTGATGATACCCGCATTGGGATCGAACGTGAAATCGCTCCCTTCCGTCAGCTGCGTGAATCGGCCGACCTGGACCTCTCCGGGGATGTCATCGTACTCTCTGAAGCGGGCCGCGTCGTCGGTCTGTTTCGTCCGGACCGAATCGAGACTCATGAACGCGACGACGTTCCGGTCCTTGGCGTCGAACGTGGCCTGGCTCGTGACCCACACCTCCATCTCCTGGATCTGGAGCGATGGATCAGGCTCCGCCGGGATCTGGTTGAAGATGCGCTCGTAAACGGGGATGTAGGCGATGTCGATGAAGAAATGATCGCGGCTGTAATCGACCACCTTCCGCTCGAAGGGAGTCGGGCGCGCGCCGCCCGAAACCGATAGCTCCTTGATCTGCCCCTTCTTCTGCGAGGCGACCGTCGTCAACCGGAGCGGTCCAAGCTGGAATCCGGCCTTGATGCCGAAGAGAGCGGCGCTCGGCGGGATGAAGGCCGACGAGGTCGGCAAGGACACGTTCCCGGCCTCGACGTATTGCACCATCTCGTCTTCGTACCCGGTGTAGCGAACCTTCAGCTGGTTCTCGTACTCGAATGTGCGCTGCGTGTTCCAGTCGGCGTTGATCTTGAGCTTGTCGCCGATCTCGCCCTTGAGCGTGACCTGCACTTCCTGATTGAAGTCGGGCTCGTTTCGCGATTGGCCGAGCGGACTGGCGACGAACTGATCGCTCTTTGTGTTTCGGAAGGCCGCATGGATGTTCACAGCGCCGTTGATCTGGAGCCGGATGATGTTCGGGCCGAAGATGCTGAACAGTGGATTCTTCGGGACGGGGATCTCGATGTTCGTCACTTTCCCGAACAGCTCTCCGAGTCCTTCCTTCTTCGCGGCCTGGAAGCCCGTCGCCTCCACCATCTGGGCCCACGTGGTCCGAAGTGCGTAGTCGAGCCTCAGCCTGGTGTACTCCTCGAACGGCAGGATGACCGGCGCCCTGAGGTCCATGGCACCGAGGAGATACCGGACGGTGTAGATCCACTCCGTCGAGTCGAGTTTTGACTCAAGCCGTACCGACGCCGGGTCCCGAAGATACAGGTGATGTTCTGTCCGGTAGCGCTCCGCGGCCGACGCCACATCCTTCCGGTCGTGAAGGAACTGCTCGAGTCGGGCCGTCGAATCGACGGGCGGGGGGCCGGCCTTCTTCCGAACGGAGAGGGTATCGGCCGGCAGGTAGCTCTCTGATCGCGTCGAGCGTCGCAGCAGGGCCCGCTTCCGGCGATTGGTTGGGCCGGCCGAGATCGACGCCCGCGAAGTGATCGAATCACGGGGCGCGACCTGCCACACCGCGTTCGTCATCGCGACAGACGGGGTGGCGGCGTTGCCCGCATCCACCGTTGCGGCGCCAAGCAGGAAGAGCGATATGACGGAGAGCATGCGCACGGGCATCAACACGTCGGCTCCGAAGGGAACTCGACCGTACCTCGGGGTCGACCCCAGATCATGACCGGGAGACTGTCAGCAATACCGTCCGGACGACGAGAACGACCGTAGCAAACGCCCTAGGCGACTCCGGGGTCGTTCAGTGAGAGACGCCGGTCCGAGAACAACGCCGGCATCGGATGGAAGGTGGAGGAACGTGGTTGCATGATGATTGGCGCCATCATGGTAGCGAGATTTCGAGACAGGTTCAAGGCGACAGGCGGCCGACATTCCAGCCGTCCGCTGCCCTCTGGTACAGGATGCGGTCGTGGAGGCGGTTCTCACGCCCCTGCCAAAATTCGATCCGCTCCGGAATGACCCGATACCCTCCCCAATGGTCCGGAAGCGGGATCTCCCCGTCACCGAAGCGGCGTGTGGCCTCTTCCATGGCCCGCTCCAGCGATTCGCGGGAGGGAATGATGCTGCTTTGTTGTGAGACCCATGCGCCGATGCGGCTCTCGCGCGGACGAGACGCAAAGTAAGCGGCACTCTCGGATCGGGTCAGCTCTTCGACGCGTCCCTCGATGCGCACCTGCCGTTCGAGAAGCGGCCAGAAGAAGACGAGCGCAGCATGGGGATTCGCGCTCAGTTCGTCTCCCTTGCGGCTCGAGGTGTTCGTGAAAAGCTGGAAACCTTGCGCGTCCGCTCGCTTGAGAAGGACGACGCGCGCCGAAGGGCGGCCGTCCGTCGTCGATGTGGCCAGGATCATTGCGTTCGGTTCCGCCTCGCCGGCCGCCGTGGCTTCATCGAACCACCGTTCGAATTGCCGCAGCGGGTCGGGCTCAGCATCGAGTTCGCTCAATCGATGGAGGCGGTACTCCTTCCGGAGGGCGGCCAGGTCGTTGCGCGGATCAGGATTCGTCATGCTCAGGTTCGTCGATGACCTCGCGGATCCGCTTGAGGATCTCGTCGGGGATGTACGGTTTCTGGATGAAGTCTTTCGCGCCGGCGGCGAGCAGATCCGACCGGAGATGCACGTCGAGATAGCCGCTGGCCAGGATCGATCGCACGCGCGGATTCAGCTCGCGCATCCGCTGAAAGACCTCCCAGCCGCCAACCTTCGGGAGGCCCATGTCGCTCAGCACGACCGCAATGTCCCGATGCCGCTCTCGATAGATCCGGAGCGCCTCATCGCCGTCGGCCGCCGTCAGCACCCGATAGCCGTTCGTGGACAGCAGGATCTCCAGCAGGTCGAGCAACATCGGCTCGTCTTCGATGACGAGGATCGTTTCGGTGCCCCTCGACGGGGTCGACGGCGGCTGCTCTGGCGCCGCCATCCAGGAATGCGTGGTGGCCGGCAGAAACAGATGGAACTCCGTGCCGCGCGGTTCGTGTGACATGACATCGACGAACCCATGATGGCTGTGCACGACGCCGTAGACCACAGCAAGGCCGAGACCTGAACCCTTCCCCACGCCCTTGGTGGTGAAGAACGGCTCGAAGATGCGGAGCCGGTTGTCGTCGCTGATCCCCTCCCCTTCATCGGCCACGCAGATCTGGACGTATCGATCAGCCTCGGCCAAGGGGTAGGCTTCGCGCACAGCTTCGCCCCGAACAACCCGCGTCCGGACAACGATACCGCCGCCGTTGGGCATTGCATCGCGGGCATTCTTGACGAGGTTCAGCAGCGCCTGATGGAATTGCGTCACGTCACCCTCGACCGCCGGAAGATCGGACTGGAGATCGAACTCCACGCGTACGTTCTCGGGAAGCATCACCTCAGCCAGTTGGACAACCTCGCGCACCGTTCGGTTGATGTCGACGGGTGCGACGGCACGCTCGTTCTCTCGCGCAAAGGTCATCAGCTGGCGGACGATCCCGGCACCTCGGGCGACGGCGGTCTCGACCGGCTCGAGGTACCGTTCCAGGTCCTGCGTCGACTCCTTCCGGAGCATCGCCGCATAGCCGCCGATGATGGCCAGCAGATTGTTGAAGTCGTGGGCAATGCCCGAAGCGAGCGTGCCCAGCGTTTCCATCTTCTGCGATTCGCGCAGCTGGGCTTCAAGATTCTTGCGTTCGGTGATGTCGTACAAGACCCCCTGGATCTGCTCGAGCTCGCCGGCCGCGTCGAAGGTCGCGCGCACGTTCTCGATCACCCGCACGAGCTTTCCATCCTTGCGGCGAAGGTCGAGTTCGACCGCCTCCAACCGTCCTTTCGACCGGAGCTGTTGGACGAAGGAGTCACGCGCCGTCACCGAAGGATAGTAGCGGCGCGCATTGACGCCCAGGATCTCTTCCACGCTGTCGTAACCGAGCACACGAGCGAACGCCGCATTGCACGCCAGCATGGTGCCGTCGGGCCGCGAAATGAAATGGCCGGCCAGGTCATCATCAAAGAACTCACGGTAGCGTTCCTCGCTCGACCGGAGCGCCTCTTGTACCCTCTTCCACTCTGTAATGTCCTTCAGCGTCCCCTCATAGTACAGGACCTCGCCGGAGCTGCGCCGAACGGAGCGCGTGTTCTCGAGACAGATGATCTCCCGGCCGTCCTTGCGCTTCAGCCGCAGTTCCTGATTCTGCTTCTGCCCGGTGTTGGGGAGGCCCTGCAGGAGCCGTTCCCGGTCGGAGGGCTGCACGTAGAGATCGCGTGCAATGTTCACCCGCAACAGATCCTCCTCGGAATCATACCCGAGCATCCGGACCATGGCCGAGTTCGCCATCAGCAGCCGGCCGTCCGGTGTGCTTTGGTAGACGCCGTCGAACACATTCTCGACAAACGATCGGAACTTGTTCTCGGATGCCCTCAAAGCCTTCTCGGCCTTCCGATGCTCCGTCACGTCGCGCAGCAACACGTGGACCGTCTCCACGCCTTTCCAGCGGACCGGAACGGCCACGGCCTCCACGTCGACCGCAGTCCCGTCGCGGCGTAGGATGCGCTCTGCGAGCAGAGGCGATGAGCCACCTCCATCACGCATCGTGACGATGGACCGCCACAGCGCTGATTCGCGTCCTTCGGCGAGCACGGCGTCGACCCCTGTGCCCTCCAACTCCCGTCGGCCCGACGCGCCGAACAAACGTATCGCCGCATCGTTCACGATCGAGAGTTGGCCGTTCGAGACGACGACGGCGGCCTCGGGCGATCGCTCCACGATGCGCCGGAACCGGTCTTCGCTTTCGTTCAGCTCCAGTTCGAGCGGCCGCCGGTCGGAGACATTCCGACCGACGAGACAGACGCGTCCGTCGCGGAACGAGCTGCGGAATTCGAGTCGAACCCGGGGGCCGACCTCGGGAACGATATCGACGGTCACCGTCTGATCATGCTGTCCGCCCCGCACGGCGTCGATCACCGTCGCCATCGTTCCGCGATCTTCCGGGGCCACGAACTCAAGGAACGCAGTGCCGCGGGCGCCGGTCGCGGTCCGACCCACAGTCTCGACGAAGGCCCGGTTGGCTGCGGCCACCTGGCCGGTCGCGTCGACGATGCAGATCGCATCGGGGGCGAGGTCGAAGAACTGCAGGATGAGGTCGATGGTGGTATGGGCGGCAGATCGGGCCATGAGCGACGTCGGATCGAAGCGAATGATAATATACACGCGGGAGGCGGGACATTCAAACGGAGGTGCTGGTCCGCGCCTTCTGGCATCGACGCCGATACATCGGTATATTGAAGCGCGATGATCATCTGGCGACATATCCTGGCGCGGCACGTGGCGCCGTTCGTGTTCGCCGCTTTCGTGCTGATGTTCATCTTTCTGCTGCAATTCCTCGTCAAGTCGTTGGACCAGCTGGCCGGCAAGGGCCTTGCCCCGACCGTCATCGCCGAGCTGATCGCCCTCAGCCTGGCGTGGATGGTCGTCCTCGCCATTCCAATGGCCGTGCTCGTTGCCACGCTCATGGCCTTCGGTCAACTCGCCTCGACGAACCAGATCACGGCCTTGCGAGCAAGCGGCGTCAGTCTCTACCGGATGATCGCCCCCGTCCTGATCGCCAGCGGGATCGTCTGCTACCTCTTGGTCCTCTTCAACAACCACGTCCTCCCCGATGCGAATCATCGAACGAAGATCCTTCTCAACGATATCTCCCGGAAGAAGCCCACGATCAGCATCATGCCCGGCATGTTCTCACAGCTGATGCCCGGCTATACGATCCTCGTCCGGAGGACCTTCGAACAGTCGAATGACCTCGAAGGCGTCACGATCTTCGACTACTCGACGCCGGGCGTGCTGACGACCCTCACGGGCGAACGCGGAACGATCTCCTTCTCGTCGGACTACCGGAAGCTGATCATGGACCTTTCTGACGGCGAGATCCACGAGCAGGGAAATCGCGACGGGAAGCAGTACCGGCGTATCCGGTTCGCGACGCATCGTATCGCCATGGATGCGGAGGGATTCGATTTTCAGCGATCGAATGAAGGGACGTTTGACCGCGGCGACCGTGAGCTGAGCGCCCAGTCGATGCGACGCATCGTTGACAGTCTCACGACCGCACACGGGGCGGCCATCGTACGGCTTCGCGAGGCACTGGCCAAACACGCGAACGAACCCATCGATCCGTCGATGCCGCCGATCATCGCCGGCGCCGCCGACCGGGCGGCGATGCTGCGGGCGGCGTTGCAGTCCGAACAAAGCTACGTGACGTACGTGCAGAACGAAATGAACAAGTTCGAGGTCGAGATCTACAAGAAGTATGCGATCCCGTTCGCCTGCGTCGTCTTTGTGCTTATCGGCGCACCGCTTGGCATCATGGCGCGACGCGGCACATTTGGCGCCGGAGCCAGCCTGAGTCTCGGATTCTTCCTGCTCTACTGGACCGCCCTGATCCAGGGTGAGCGACTGGCCGACCGGGGCCTGCTGGATCCGCTTGTCGCCATGTGGATCGCCAACGTCGTTATCGGGACCTTGGGGGTCTACCTCACGATCCGGACGGCGCGGGAGAGTCTGTCACTCGACCTCTCATGGCTGCAGCGGCTCGTGCCGAAAAATTGGAGGTCGGAGTGAGAAGGATCCACCGCGAAGACGCAGAGACGCAAAGGAGCATACGTACCAGTTCCAAGATGGTTCTGGCGCCTTCGCGCCTCTGCGGTAACATCTTCTCCTGGGCATGACGATCCTCGACCGATATATCGTCCGTCAGTACGTCGTCGCCGCCTTCTTCGGGCTCCTCAGCTTTCTGAGCATCTTCCTCATCATCGACCTGACGGAGAAGATCGACGACTTCCTCGACGCCAGCGTTCCGCCGAATGTCATCGTTGAGTACTATGTCGCATTCGCGCCCGAGATCATCAAGCTCATGACGCCTGTGGCGATGCTGCTGGCGGCGCTGTTCGTGACGGGCCGCCTGTCAACGCAGAACGAGTGGTCGGCCATGAAGTCGAGCGGCGTCAGCCTCTACCGACTGCTGGCCCCTTTCCTGGCCGTCGCCATCGTGGTCGTGGGTCTTTCCGTGTATCTGAACGGATGGGTGGTGCCGGCTTCGAATCAGAAGAAGTTCTATATCGAGCGCTCCTTCCTCCATCGCGGCGGAGATCCTTCGCAACGCTTCAACATCTTCTTCCAGGTCGGACCGACAAGGATCGTCACGGTCAACTACTTTGATACGCAGACGAAGACGGCGAGCCGCGTCAGCATTCAGGATTTCGCCGACACGAACCTCACGGTCTTGTTTCACCGATACGATGCGCTGCGAATGCAGTGGCAGGACCCGAACGACTCGTTGGCCGCGGGTTGGGCGCTGCTGTACGGCGACCATCGTGGGACGGTCGATCTGTCCGACCCGGTCATCGGGTTCCAGCGCCTCTACATAGGATCGTTGGGACTCCTGCCCGAAGACATTGAGAAGAAGCAGCGCAAGCCGGACGAGATGGAGTACGGCGATCTGAGGGAGTTCATCCAGAACCAACAACGGGCCGGTCAGGACGTCGCTCGTTGGCAGGTTGACTACCACAGCAAGCTGGCCTTTCCGTTCGCCAGCATCATCATGGTCCTGTTCGGAGTTCCGTTCGCATCCGGAAGAGCCAGGACGGGAGCAGCCCTTGGGTTTGGAATCGCCGTGGCAATCACATTCATCTACCTGGCCTTCATGAAGATCAGCCAAGTGTTCGGATACAACGGCGACCTCAACCCGCTCTTCACCGCCTGGATGGCCAACGGGGTCTTCTTGGCGGCGGCCGTGGTCAATCTGTTGAGAGTGCAGAAGTAGAAGCGCCGCACGGAGAAGCACAAAGGTCCACCGAGAGATGCCGAATTCTCCCCGTGGACCTTCTACGTTCTGTCGATACCCGCGTCTCGGTCGACAAAGCAGATGGTCCGCCGGGCTATCCAGCGGACCATCTTTGCGACTGGTCTTCGACCCTTCGCTTCGGCTCAGGGCAGGAGATCTGACCCTTGGCCTCGGTCTTCCCTATTTCTTCTTCATCTTGACATAGAGGGCGGCCAGGATCGCGACGATCACGGCGAACAGGATGGCATATGTCAACGGCGACGTCCCCTCGAACGACTCGCGCCACTCCTGCAGCTTCGCCTCGACGAGTTTACGCTGGTCCGCCGACAGGTCGCCCCGGCTCTCCATCAACGGCAGCCAGCCGTTGGTCATCTCAGCCTGCCACAGAGCGTCGAACCGGTTGAATTCTTTCAGCTTCTCGTCCCCCGGCCTCTCCGACGTCAACCGCTCATTGATGTAGGCCGTCACGTTCGACACAAGCTCGTTGCCCGATGCGATCGGCTTGACGACGATCTGCTTGGATGAAAAGGCCGCGTTCATGCCGCGCCAGTAGGCGTCGCGCGCCTTGGCCGACCACGCCGCCAGCAATGTGTCGACCACCGCCAGTTCCTTCGCCTTCTGTTTGTTGCTGAGATAGAGGGAGGCCAGCTTGGGCCCCAATCCCTTCCA
This sequence comes from Bacteroidota bacterium, assembly GCA_025454835.1. GTDB lineage: Bacteria > Bacteroidota > Ignavibacteria > UBA10030 > UBA10030 > 2-02-FULL-55-14. The sequence goes on from JALONQ010000019.1 coordinate 36,570, forward strand.
TTGCGACGAGAACCGCTGATGCTCCTGCAGGATCGCCGCAAGGTCGCTCCCCTTCAGCTCGGCGCGTTCGAGGAACTTCAGGTTGTTCTCGATAGACGTCTTGACGCCGGTGACGATGTTGTTCCGGTCCATCCGAAGAGCCAGGCCACGCTTCTCCACGTCGGCCAACTGGTCGACGGGCTTGGCGTATTGCTGGAAGAGGCTGTCAACGAGAGCGAAGATCATCTGATCGCGCTCTTTGATCCCCTTCTGAAGCTGGCCGATGACCATCTTCAGTGAATCCACGAGCGCGCCCGTCACCGCGTTTGACTCACCGAGCGTTCTGATGTTGCCCGACAACCGCTCGACATCCCCCATGAGCTTCAGGTTCTCGCCCGAGAGGCGTTCCACCTCGCCCGAAAGTGCACGCACCTGCTCTTCCAACTCCGCGATGCGGGTCACTTGCGACTCGATGATGCCGAGCTTGTCCTGAGCGAGCTTCAACTGAAAGCGCAGGCGCGAGAGCCGCTCGTCGAATTTCTCGCCGTAGAGAGCTTTGTCGAGCAGGCCCTTGCTCGGCGTGAATTCCTCCTGAATGCGGTCGATGGCCAGCGCCACGTCGGCACATTCCTGCACGGTCTGAACGGCGTCGATCGAGGCGGCCACCGTCTTGGTCTGCGCCTCGAAGGCCTTGACAGTCTGAAAGTCGGACCGTTCCTGGGAAGCAGCGAAGGATGGCATCAGGAGCGCCAGGGGCGCCACGAACGCCAGGGCGGAGAGGATCTTCAGGCCTTTCATTTGGCACCTCCAGAAGGCGCCGGAGGCGTTGTGACGCCATGGCGCGTCAACAGCCACGAATCGCGGCCGCTGCGCAGACGGATATTCGGCGGGCGCTGTTCGAACTCAGGGTTCGACAGTCCCGCAGGCTGGACCTCATACGACGTGCTTAGTCCGAGGCCGTCGGTCGTGTGCTGAAAGATGTAGACCTTCTTGAACTTCGGTCCTGTCACGTAATAGAATCCCTGGCGGTCCCGGATGACGCTCAACGACTTGCCCGCCACGTTCACCGAATCCTTCAGCTCCTCGAACAGGAGCGGCTTGATATTGAAGCTCAGGTGGTATCGCTCCTCCTTGACGTTGCCGTTCTTGTCGGCGGTCAGTTCAGACATGATCGGCCAGGCAAAATCAGACGGGGCAAGAGTGAGCGTGCTGCAGCCTGCCAGCAACAGCAACGCCAATGCGATGGATGCTTTCATGGATATTCCTCATTCGTGCGAATCTGAATCTAATGATTCTCGCGAGAATCTCAAGTGCGCCGTGTCGAACATTCCGGAGGGCCGGGCCTGCGGCCCGTGGTTCTCATCTCGCATGAGCGGAAGTGCCCACGGATCGCCTCTTCCACCACGCCCAAACGCGATATCCCAGGAGGGCGATCACCAGGGCGCCGTAGATGAGGGGGCGCTGGATGTCGAATTTGACCAACCAAAGGTAGTGCACGACGCCAAGGATCGCGACGACGTAGACCGCACGGTGCAAGCGTTTCCAAGCTTTTCCACCCATCCAGCGGGTCACGAATGTCGGCGATGTGATCGCCAGCGGAAGCATCAGCAACCATGCCGCGAAACCCGCCACGATGAATCGACGCGAAGCCAGGTCCGGAAGGATCTCCGCCCAATCGAAGAACTTGTCGAACGACAGATAGGCCAGGAAGTGCAGCGACCCGTAGAAGAACGCGTAGAGTCCTGCCATCCGGCGATAGGTCGAGAGCCGGCTCCACCCGGTGAGATCGCGCAGCGGTGTGATGGCGAGCGTGATGAGGATGAAGCGCAGCGTCCAGGTGCCCGTCTCATCCGTGATATCGTCGAGCGGATTGACCGAGAGCTGGTCCGTGGCGAACCGGTATGCCAGCCATGCGAACGGTACAAGGCCCAGCACGAAGGCCACAACCTTCGACCAACGGAACCGCGAACCTCGATCCGATGTCATTCAGTTCATCACGATTGAATCTTCAGGGGCGCTTCGTTCCAAGACGCCTCGAATGCACCTCAGACCTTCAGCCTTCTTCCCACGGCAGGATCTCACGAGGGACCTTCCCACCACCCTTCTCCGCCGTAGGCTTGCCACGTTCTTGCGCCATCCCATGAACGTGGCCCACTACAGATCACACGCGGCGTGAAACAACTCTTCATACAGACTCACCTCTCACCCTGATCTCAATAGTGCTTCTTCAGGTCCATCCCCGCATACAGACCTTCGACGAGGCCCGCATAGCCGTTGAGCATCAGCGTCTTCCTTTTTCCAAACTCCCCGATGCGGCGTTCGGTCTTCTGACTCCACCGCGGATGGTCGACCTCGGGATTGACATTGCTGTAGAAGCCGTACTCGTCCGGTGCCGACAGGTTCCACGTCGTCGGCGGCTCGGTCGCCGTCAGCGTCATGCGGACGATCGACTTGATCGACTTGAAGCCGTACTTCCAGGGGACCACGAGGCGGAAGGGCGCGCCGTTCTGATTCGGCAGGTCGCGGCCATAGAGACCCGTGGCCATGAAGGTCAACGGGTGGAGGGCTTCGTCAAGCCGAAGCCCCTCGACGTACGGCCAGTCGAGCACACGACGCCTCTGCCCCGGCATTTCCTCCGGACGAAGGACCGTCTGAAACGCCACGTATCTGGCTTTGGAGGTCGGCTCGACCCGCTTCAAGATGCTGGCCAGCGGAATGCCGCGCCAAGGAATGACCATCGACCAGCCTTCGACGCATCGCATGCGATAGATGCGGTCTTCAACCGCGAACGGCTTCAGCAGGTCCTCAAGCTGGACGTCCGCTTCCTTCTTCACGTGGCCGTCGATGCGGACCGTCCACGGCTTTGGCTTGAAGTCGCCCGAGTATGCGGCGGGGTCCGATTTGTCGGTGCCGAACTCGTAGAAGTTGTTGTAGGTCGTGATCTCGCGGAAGGTGCTGGGCTTCTCATCGGTGTCGTACGGCCCTTGCTTGCCCTGGGGCCAGCGATCCTGGGCAGCGGCCGAAGGGGCGATGAAGGCGCTGATGCCCGAAAGGCCCACCAACGAGAGCCATGTGCGGCGGGAATAGTACAGGGGCTCCGGTGTGAGCTCGGAGGAGGGGATCTTGGGGACCTGGATACGCGACATTGATCGAATGACCTCAGACGTGGAAAGAGCACCGTGAGCGATCCGCAACACATGCTGCGACCATCACGAACTCCAACGATGATGGGATTCGCGGGGTTCCTCGGGGGGACACCGTAAAAGACCTGAACCGCGCTTGAACCGATGTCAACCAGCCGCTGTCGTGCGCTCGACCTCCTGCTTTGGGGACCCAGGATCTGGAATGTCCATCGCCTTGTTTGGGGTTTGGGCTCTGCGATCTGGATTCTTCCCCTACACCTTCTCCTGCTTCCACCACCGCGTCACCACATCTTCGATACGCGTCTTTGCGTCGCTCTGCTTCCACTTGTCGTAGAACTTGATGTCGGCCGAGTCGGGCTCGGGATTCGGAAAGTCGATCTGGACGCGCAGGGGCATGGAGATGGCCTCGCCGACCACGAGCGCCTCTCCCTGCCGGAGCGAGGGCAGCACATCGGTCAGGTTGGCGAACGTGTCGGGCACGAGGCGCCGCACGTAGTTCTGGTCGAGGGGGTTCGTCAGACGCATAATGACGTAGTTGTTGCACTGCGAGAGGATCGTCTCCGACACTTCGACGGGCCGCTGGCTGACGACCATGATGCTGACGCCGTACTTGCGCCCTTCCTTGGCGATGCGTTCCACCGTACGCCGTGCGGCCGTTGTCGTCGTTCCCGTCTGGGGCAGATAGTTGTGGGCCTCTTCGAACACCAGGAGGATGGGAAACTCCCGCCGGTTCGGGTTCCAGAAGTTGAAGTCGAAGATCGTCCGGGCGAGCAACGACACGATCGTGTTGACGATGTCGAAGGGCACGCCGCTCAGGTCGAGGATCGTCACTTTTGCCGCGCCGTCGGCGCCGAGGATCTTCGCGAGCATGTCGTTCAGCGACTGCGACGTCACGTACTTCTTCGGCCGGAACATGAAGGCGTAGCGCGGGTCGTTCAGCTTGCCGTCGAGCCGGACGAGGAAGCGGGTGAACTTGCCGTAGAAGGGCCCTTCCTTCGACGAACCGCCCATCGAGATCTTCTCCGTGTCCATGTACTGGACTTTGGCACGGATCTCGGCCAGGTCGAAATAGACCGGCGTGTCAATCGTGATGAGCGCCGACATCTCGGGATTCTTTCCCTTCTTCGACGCGATGACGAGGTCCTTGAGCACCGTGATCTGCGACGACGAATTCTCATCTTTCTCGTCGACGAACATCTCCCGTAACTCGTCGAAGTTCATCAGCCAGAACGGCAGTTCAAACTCGGCGATGTCGAGGTGGTTGCAATCCCCTTCGAACGCCTTCCGGTACTCGTTGTGAATGTCGAGGATGATGATGTTCGTGTCGGGGTACTGCGTGACCTTCTGGAGGATCGACGCGACCGTGCAAGATTTGCCGGACCCCGAAGAGCCCAGCACCGAAATGTGCTTGCCAAAGAACCGATTGGCGTCGAGGTAGGCGCGTTGATTCTCGAACAGAGAGACCTGCCCGACCGAGAAGCCGTAGCGCTGATAGACCGAGAAGGCCACCGTGAGGTCGCTGTCCTCCGCGAGATAGACCGGCGAATCGACGACCGGAAAGAGCGAAACGCCTCGTTCGTAGCGTCCGCCCTTGACCGTGCCGACCAACGACGCGGTCATCTTGTATCGCTGTTGCCACTGGCCGTTGATCTGCACGTCCTCCTTCAGGAAGTCGGTCACCATGCCTATCAGCACAAGACTCCCCATCGGGATCAGCACATACATGCCGATCTGACCGATGAAGTAGGTCTTTCCGTTGAGGTCGCGTTTCAGCGATTTGATGTTCGCGTCGATGAGGACCTCGATCGCCCCCGTGGAAACGTGTTGAACGACGCCGATGAATTTCTGTTCGAGCATGGCAGCCCTTTCTGCGATTCGAGATCAAAGAACCAACGCGTGGCCGTTGCCACGACGTCGCCACTCCCATCACTGGGGCGAGTGCACCGACGATGGACGAACTCGGCCGTTGCACCGATACCCGAAGGCAAGACCCTTTACAGCGATCGCCCGGATCGACCACGACTTCCTCACACGGGCTCCGACATCCGCTTGATGGCGACCAACGTCTTGTCGTCGAAGCTCCCCGCCGCGCCCTCGAAGGAACGCACGTCCTTCATGAGCGCCTCGCAGAACTCCTTGGCCGAGAGCTGGTGATGCGTCCCGAGGAAGGTCCGAACGCGCTCCTCGGTGTAGAAGTTGCCGTCCGCGTCGCGCGCCTCCGACAATCCGTCGGTGAAGATGACGACCATGTCACCGGGGCCGACCATCGTGTTTTCGACGCGAAAGGTCTCTTCGGGAAAGGGACCAAGGATCTGGCCGGTCGGCTCGAGCTCTTCGATGGCCCCCGTCGAGGCATGGTAGACGAGCGGACTGTTGTGCCCCGCGTTCGAGTACAGGAGCAGCCCTTTCGCGTTGTCCGTCAGCTCGGCGTAGACCATCGTCACGAATTGCTCTTCGGAGAAGGTGCGATTGAGCAGCCGATTGATGCCGCCCATGACGGCGCTGATCTTCATGTGATACGAGGTGCCCATCCGCAGCGCACCGACGACATAGAGGGCTTGGGCCGCCGCGGAGAATCCCTTGCTGGCAGCATCTCCGACGACGACCGACAAACGGTCGGGATCGTCGTCCGACGTGACATAGTCGAAGAAATCACCCCCGACGATCTGCGCGGCCTCCGACACGCCAAAGATGTCGTAATGATAGAAGCGCTTGGCCGAATCCGGGAGGATACTGAGCTGGATATCCCGGGCCTTGTCGATGTCCTTCGCCATCGCCGTGGCCTTCTGCTCGATCTTCTGACCGCGGAGCGACGACGTGACCGCGACCGAGATGATGTTGAGGTCGGCGAGCAGGGACTGATCGAGTTCGTCGGCGTTGAAGGCCAGGACGTACTGCGGAACGTCACCGTGTTTCGACGGCATCCGCTCTCCAACCCCCGTCGCGGCGAACTTCACGATACCGATGCGCCGGAGCGTCGGGTCGGTCTCGTTGGCAATGATCGACCGCTGGTCGCAGAGCCACTGGAACGCCGGATAGTCGACGGGGATCCGGTACTTTGGCTCGATCCGCTCGATCTGCCCGATCTGATGGACCAACTTGAAGGAGGCTTGCTTCGGGTCAAATTCCCAGATCCGACCCCCCTTCACTTTGATGTCGGGGCTCTTGACGATCTCGTTCAGGACGTGCTTCAGCAATTCCTTGTCGGTCCGGAACCGGTCGGACGCGAAGGATTCAATCGTTCGATAGAGACGACGCAGATTCAATGGAATGCCATGAAATCAATGTGACGAGGGTCCTGAGAAGTCATCGGGAAGACCGATCACGGCCGGGCAGATCATCCGTGACGGGCTTCTCCCACGCTCCACACTTTTACTTTCGCGCGCTTTCCCTTGACGGACATCGATCCAAGCGGCGACAACCGACACCATTGGGGCTTTGCCAGTTCGTCCGCCGTCGCCCCTGAGATGAGCACCTGTCCGGGCGCCGCCGCACCGCACAGTCGGGATCCGAGGTTCACCGTGTCACCGATGACCGTGAAGTCCATCCGGTCCGGGCTGCCCATCGCCCCCATCACCAACACGCCGGTATGGATGCCAATCCCGATCGACACGACATCCCGGTCCTCGGGGGCCAAGGCCTCCGAAACCGAACGCTGGATCTCCAACGCCGCACGGACAGCACGCTCGGCCATCCCTTCTCCCTCGAAGACCGCGACAAGAGCATCGCCCACATATTTGTCGATATCGCCGCCGTGCCTTCGCACGACCCCCGCCTGCGCCGAGAGGATGGCGTTGAGCATACCTACCACCCGCTCGGGTTCGACCCGTTCGGAATAGGCAGTGAAGCCGCGGATATCGGAGAAGAACACGGTCGCAGTCTTGCGCGCACCCCCGATGGCCACTCCGTCCAGCGCGCTCTTCCGGACGGCGTCGACGGTCCCTTGCGAAACGAACCGTTGCAGATGGAGCCGCTCACGCAACCCCCGGACCATGTCGTTGATGCGCCGCGCCAGCGTGCCGATCTCATCGAGCGTAGCAACGTGGGCTTGAACGGAAAGGTCACCGGCGCCGACGCGCGACGCCACTCGCTCGATCTCCTGTACCGGCCCGACGACGACGCGACGCATGAAGATGCGAAGCACCAGCCAGATGAGCAAGATCGTTCCACTTCCGACCACTGCCGAACGGACCTGATTCTCGCGGATCGTCCCGTTGATCGATGCCATCGACGTCGAGACCTCTACCGCGGCCCGTACACGGTGAGTCGAGCCGTGGCACGAATGGCAACGGGGCTCATTCGGGAGATGAACGATACGGACCATCCGTTCGGCCTCCCCCGTCCCCTCACGGAACTCAAGAGTGTCGCGGTCGTCGATCACCTGGCGGAGCTGTGCCCGCGTCCGGGGCGGCGGGTTCAGGAAGCGTTCGTGACCTTCCAGGTCGAACACGCGCAACGTCTGCAGCACCTGCTCGTTCCGCAACTCATCCATGAAGTAGCGCACCGACGTCGCGCGGCCGACAAGCATGATGCTTCGGAAACCCTCGTAGATCGACGTCTGCAGCGTCGCCGTGAATTCCCCTTCTGGATCGCGCGCGTAACGAGAGAGCGCACGGGAATCATAGTCCACGACGAGCACGCCCCGCATCGGGAACTTGCCTCCGTGACAGACCTGGCACCGCTCTTCGTTGACAAGAGGCGCCGACACGCGAACGCGCTCCCCCCGGTCTTCAACGACGTGCCGCGATGATGCGGGCCTCAGAAGTTCGGTGACCCTCTCTTCGGAGAGCTCTTCATCTTCAGCGCCGAAATGCAGAAAGCCAAGCCTATCATACACCTGCACCGACAGGACGCCAGGGATCGTCTCGGCCGCTTCAATCAGCGTATCGATCTGACCGCCATGGCCCCCGAGCATGATCGTTCGAAAGGCGATGGCGATTGAGTTTGTCAGCGTCGACGCCACGCCGCGCATGGCCGATCGGTCACCCATGGACCGAGCCACTGATGGACGAAGTGCCACCTGCAGAACTCCGCGGAGGGGCTCCTTCGGATCATGACATCGCCAGCATTCCGGCCGGTTTGGCAGCGGCGCATACCGCGTCGCCACCGTGCCGCTGTCGGTGGGAACCATCGCCGAACGGAGCATGCCGGACCGCAGGACCTCGGGGATGATCGGATCATTGACGTCGGTATTGACCCCCTCGCCCTCTCGCAGAAAGACCTCGCGTCCGAATCGATCGTAGATCGTCACGTCGACGAACTCGACGTTGTTCCGGAGGTCGTTCACCAACTCGATGGCAAACGGCGATTTGCCCGTCAGCATCACGTTGCGGATGCCGGCGGTCAGCGCTTCGGTCGAGATGCGCAGTTGATCGCGCTGCTGGGCGATGAGCGCCTCCGATTCCCGCTGGATCGAGAGAATGACATAGGTCCCGAACCCGATCACGAGCACGACGGTGATCAGGAGCAGGACCTTGAGCTCCAAACGGGATCGAATGGCTGACAGCACTCGATAATCTAGGGAGAAGTCGGCCCCTTCTCAAGCGCGGGAATGGCCCCAAGGACACCTGCCGCGTGGAGGCCGGACAGCACGCTGGGGCCTCCACCCTGAAGGACCTTCAGGCCTTCACGACGTGCAGGTTGAAATTGGGTGACTTGAGCACGCCCCACAGGCGCACCCACATCGGCAGGAGCTGTTCCGTCGCCCGCGCGTTGGTGATGTCGCCGAGGTCGATCACGTGTCTCCAGCCGAACCAATCGGTCAGGATCGTTCGCACCGTCGCCTTGGCCTGTGGGTCGTTCCCGCACATGAACATGTCATGATCGCCCGGAATGAGCGACGGCTCGACCATCACCCGGCAGTTGACCGTGTTGAGCGTCTTCACGACCCGGGCTTCGGGAAAGGTTCGCTGGATCGTCTCACCCAGCGAATCAGTGTTGGAGATGAACAACGACGGCGGCATGCCCTTGGAGAAATCGAGCGGGTTTGAGATGTCGATCAGGACCTTGCCGGCCAACGATGCCGCCCCGGCGGCTCGCAGGGCGTCCAACGTTCCGTCCCCTTTGGTGCAGATGAACACGAGCTCTCCAAACGCGGCAGCGTCGGCGAACGTCCCGGCCGAACCGCCGGCCCCTGCTGCCACCGCCCAGGCGGCCGCCTTGAGATTGTTCGCCGTTCGAGAACCCATGCGGACTTCGTGACCCGACTGTGCGAGCTTCGTGGCGATGGTCTCGCCGACCATGCCCGTCCCGAGTACGGCGATCTTCATTGACGTTCTTCCCGGATTAAGGGTGGAAAGGTGGTGGTGGGTGGAGGTGTGACCAGATGAGCAGACGCTGAGGGAGGCAACATATTGTGCGATCTGATCCCCCCACCTCGGCAGGCCGAAAGCACGAACGCGGGCGCTTGGAGGCCGCCCGCGTCGTCACAGGGGGTCACATCGCCGTCAGCGGTTCACGATCAGGCAACCCGCGATCATGTCGTGCAGTGCCTGCTTCTTCTCCGTGAACGCCGCCAGGAGATACCCGACGCCAAGCGTCATGCCGGAGATGATCTTTGCGAAGTAGCGGCCAGTGGCGCGGCCGAACGAAAGCCGGTTTCCGGCAAGGTCAGTCACCTTGATACCTAAGGCCATCTTGCCGAGCGTCCCTTGATGTTTGGATGACTCCATCAGGGCGAAATAGAGCCACTGCCCCGCCGCAGCCAGCAACCCGATCATGAGGTAACCGATGACGGCACTGATGACTGCGGGGATGATCTGTTCCTCGTCCTCGTTCATCGCGGTCATGACGATCCCGAAGCCCATGACGATGAAGAACGGCAGAATGACGATCATGGCGACGATGCCGATGACGATCGAGTCGATCAGGTAGGCGGCAAAGCGCTTCCAGAAGCCGGCATAGGCCGGGGGCGGCGCGACGGCCGACACGGGTGTCGAGAGGGTATCCATGACACGGTCCTTTAGATCGGTGGACGTTGCGAACACACGTTCAGAAGATCGGGCCCGGCGATCAGGATTCACACGCTGCGAGCGGAACGTGACCTCCACTCGTCCAGCTCCTTGATCCCTTCTTCTCCCAGCATGAACTCGAGTTCTTCCCGACAGACCTCGGCTGGGGCAAAATGACCATCCTCGACGACACTGCAACAGACGGTCCGGTTCGTGAAATCCGGGTCGTCGACCGTAAGCACCCCATCGGAGATGGTCAGCGGAAAGGCCACACAGTAATACGGCTTCAGCGCGAATTTGTTCATCCCCTCGGCGACGGCCGCCTTCTGCAGGACACACCAGCCGCGTTGGTCAAGAAAGACGCATCCCCGCTCCGAGGTGGCCGTTCCCTCGCAGTGGCCAGACGGGAAATCGGCGTCCTCTTCGACCTCACCGCTGAACCAGCGGGCCGGGTCCTTGACCTGGTCTTCATCCATGTGCCGGATGATCATGTCCGCATGCTGCAGGATCCGTTCCCGTTCCGTCGGATCCGCCCACACACCGTCACGGCAACAGTGGGCGTTGCAATTCCCCATCGAACAATGGCCCGCGAACTTGGGCTCGAAGAGGACCGGATCGACGGCCAGCGTGGGAAGATGGGCGAGGCGATGGGAGGAGAGGAGAAGCATGGCGGGGTTGCGATTGGCGATTGACGAATATCGAGTGAAGCTGGATGGTCTGTCGCTTTCAACGAAGCACCCGTGTGAGAGACCCGAGCGAATCGACGATCGTCAATTCCCATCGGCGTCACCGGGTCCGAGATCGACAATTTCCTGGCTCTCTACTCGATATCAAAGTCCTTCTTCAGCCTCGCGATGATCTGCAGGGCCTCGAGCGGGGTGATAACATTTGGATCGACGCCACGGAGCGCTTCGCGCAGCCGGTCTTCGCGCATCTCGAACAGGCTGATCTGCGGCGCGGGCGGAGAAGGAACCCGGCCCGACCGATGGGTCACCAGGTCGGAAGACTCAAGGTTCTTGAGGATCTCCGTCGCCCTCGACGTCAGTTCACCCGGCAGGCCGGCCATCTGCGCCACTTGAATGCCGTACGAGTGGTCGGCGAAGCCGGGAACAACTCGGTGCAGGAACACCACTTTGTCGCCATATTCTCGCACGTCGACCTTGACATTCCGCACCCGGGGGAGGATCTGCGAGAGCTCGTTCAGCTCGTGATAGTGTGTTGCGAAAAGGGTCTTCGCCCCGATCCGCCCGTGGAGATACTCCGTGAGCGCCCAGGCGATGCTGATCCCGTCGAACGTGCTCGTGCCTCGGCCGACCTCGTCGAGCAGGATCAGGCTGCGCTTCGTCGCCGTATTGACGATATGTGCCGCCTCGTGCATCTCCACGAGGAACGTGCTCTCCCCTGCCGCAATGTTGTCGCTGGCACCGACACGCGTGTAGATGCGGTCGACGAGCCCGACGCGGGCCGAGGCCGCGGGGACGAAGCTACCGATGTGCGCCAGAAGGACGATCAGCCCGACCTGCCGAAGATAGCTCGACTTGCCGCTCATGTTCGGACCGGTGATGATCAGGATCTGTGCCTCGTCCGGGTCGAGCCGGCAATCGTTCTCCTGATACGTCTCGCCCGGTGGGAGCAAGCGTTCGATGACGGGATGTCGACCGCCGATGATCTCGAGCCCCATCGAAGCGTCGACCTCGGGACGGGCATAGCGCTGCTCGACGGCCGTTTGAGCGAGCGAGGAAAGGCAATCGAGCTGTGCCAGCCGGCGTGCGTTCTCCTGGATCTCATTCGCCGCGGCCGCCACCGCCTTGCGGAGCTCGTTGAACAGCTCGGCCTCGAGCTGCTGGATGCGCTCCTCGGCGCGCATCACCTTGTCCTCGTATTCCTTGAGGGCCGGCGTGATGTAGCGTTCGGCGTTGGTGAGCGTCTGCTTGCGCAGGTAGTCTGAAGGGACCTTGTCCTTGTGTGTGTTCGTGATCTCGAGGTAGTAGCCGAACACGTTGTTGAATCCCACCTTGAGCGATGTGATGCCCGTCCTTTCGCGCTCGGTCACCTGCAACCGTGCGATCCAATCCTTGGCGCCGAACGCCACCGAGCGAAGCTCGTCCAGGTCGGCGTTGAACCCGGCCCGGATGACGCCGCCGTCGGCAAGCGTCGCGGGCGGCTCATCAACGACCGCGCCGGCGATCTGCGCGACCACACCCGTCAGCGGATCAAGCTTGGCGACCAGTTCCGTCAGCAACGTGGTCCGGAGCGCAGCGCCCGACTGAATGATCGCCGGGATCTTTTCGAGGGAGTGTCGGAGTGCGAGGATTTCGCGAGGTCCTGACCGGCCGGTGGCGATGCGGGCCAGCAAACGCTCCAGATCGCCCACGCCGGAGAGCAATTCCTGAAGCCCGATCCGCTGCCGGTCCTGGCTGACCAGCTCCGCCACGCCGTCAAGCCGGCGTTGGATGGGCTCCAATTGCTTCAACGGATGGTGGACCCATTGCTTGAGCATCCGTCCGCCCATCGGCGTGCAGGAGTGGTCAAGGACCGAGAAAAGGGAACCATCCGTGCCGCCCGACATCGCGGCGGTGATCTCGAGGTTCCGCTTCGTGGATGGGTCGAGGACGATCGTTTCAGCCAGATCGACGGCGACGACGCGACGAAGATGCGGGAGGTTGGACCGTTGGGTCTCTTGCAGGTAGTGCAGAACAGCCCCGGCCGCGACGACCCCCACGGTCAGGTCTTCCAGTCCGAAGCCCTTGAGGGATTGCGTCCTGAAGTGGGTGACCAAGGCCTCGTATCCGTAATCGCGATGGAAGACCCAATCATCAACGCGGGTCCGGAGCGCCTTCAGCGAAGCGAGCAAGGACGCCACAGCCGCGTCGTCTCGTTTCTGCACGAGGACCTCGGCAACGCCGAGGCCGGCGAGATGCTCGTTCAGGCGCGCCAGCGGCACTTCGGCGGCATAGAATTCGCCGGTCGAGATGTCAACCCACGCGCACCCCGCGAGGTCCGCGCTTTGGGCCAACGGGCTCGAAAGAGCGATGGACGCCAGGAAGTTGTTCTGCGCACGGTCGAGCACTTTGTCCGAGAAGGCCACGCCAGGCGTGACCACTTCGATCACGTCGCGCTTCACGATGCCCTTGGCGAACTTCGGGTCCTCGAGTTGTTCGCAGACCGCCACGCGGTAGCCAGCGCGCACGAGCTTCGGCAGGTAGGCCTCGAGCGCGTGGTGCGGGAAGCCCGCCAACGGCACTTCGCCAGCCGCACCATTCCCCCGTTTCGTGAGCGTGATACCCAAGACGCGAGAGGTGATCTTCGCGTCCTCCTCGAAGGTCTCGAAGAAATCCCCCATCCGGAACAACAGGATGGTCTCGGGATGCTTCGCCTT
>JALONQ010000005.1 GCA_025454835.1 Bacteroidota bacterium
ACGCTGATCAAGAACACATATCTGCGGTCATCTCTTCTTTCTGCGTCGTCTGCGTTCGCTTTGAGGTCCAGAAGCGGGAACGCTGATCACGCTGAAAAAAGGGATCTACGCTGATCAAGGAAACATATCTGCGGCCATCTCTTCTTTCTGCGTCGTCTGCGTTCGCTTTGAGATCCGGAAGCGGGAACACTGATGACACTGAAAAAGGGGATCCACACGGATCAAGATATTGTATCTGCGGTCATCCCTTGTTTCTGCGTCATCTGCGTTCGCTTTGAGGTCCAGAAGCGGGAACGCTGATCAAGAAAACATATCTGCGGTCATCTCTTCTTTCTGCGTCGTCTGCGTTCGCTTTGAGGTCCAGAAGCGGGAACGCTGATCACGCTGAAAAAATCTGTGAGCATCGTTCCGCTTTTGTGTCACCTGCCTACCGCAGGCAGGTCTGTGTTCAGCTCTTTCCCCGCGCCCGCAGCTTGCTGTGCCAGAAACCGTAAGCGAAGTACAACACCAGGCCCGTGGCCAGCCAACCGCCGAATCGGACCCAGGTCACCCACGGAAGCCCGAGCATCAGATACAGGCACATTCCGATACCTGCGAGCGGAACCCACGGAACGAACGGCGTCTTGAAGACGCGCGGGCGATCGGGGTCGGTCCGGCGCAGGATGATCACGCCGGCACAGACGAGCACGAAGGCGAAGAGCGTTCCGATGTTCGTCAACTCGACGATCTCATTGATGTTGGCGACGGCCGCAAACCCGGCGACCACCACTCCGGTCCAGATGGTCGTGATATGCGGCGTCTGGTACTTCGGATGCACTTTCGCGAAGTACTTCGGCAACAGACCGTCGCGCGACATCGAAAAGAAGATACGAGGCTGGCCCAGCTGGAACACCAGCAAGACCGCAGCCATCGATATCACGGCTCCGAAGGCAATGATCCCGGCGGCCCAGTTGAGCCCCGCGCGAGCGAAGACATCGGCCAACGGATCGGCGACGCCCAGCAGGTACCATGGCTCCATCCCGGTCAAGACGACGGCGGTCGCGATGTAGATGACCGTCGAGATCACCAACGAGCCGATGATCCCGATCGGGATGTCGCGCCCCGGATTCTTGCACTCCTCCGAGGCCGTAGAAATGGCGTCGAAGCCGATGAACGCGAAGAAGATGAGGCTCGCCCCCGTCCAGACTCCGGCGAACCCGTTCGGCATGAACGGAGACCAGTTCTCGGGCTTGACGTAGAAGGCCCCGACGGCAATGAAGAACAGCAGGATCGCCACCTTGAGCACCACCATCACGTTGTTCGCGCGTGCCGATTCCTTGATGCCGATGACGAGCAGCCAGGTGATCGCTCCGACGACCCCTGCCGCGAGCACATTGAGGATCACCGGGATCCCGGCGATCGTCGGATGACTCACCCATGCCTCGTAGGCCAATGCCAGCGACGGCGTCACGGTGCCTCCGGCTTCGGCAACCAGACGGGCGGCCTGGTGCGCCGAGCGATAATCGACGGACATCCACGCCGGAATGTGCATCCCAAGCCCATCCATCAACTGGTGGAAATAGGCGGCCCATGCGATCGCGACGGCGACATTCCCGACGGCATACTCGATGATCAGGTCCCAGCCGATGATCCATGCGACCAGTTCGCCAAGGGTGGCGTAGGAATACGTATAGGCGCTGCCCGAGATGGGAACGAGCGCCGCGAACTCAGCGTAGCAGAACGCGCAGAACGCGCACGCCACCGCGGTGATGATGAACGAGAGCGACACGCCCGGTCCCGCTCCGAGATGGCCCGCACCGCCCGCTGCCGCCGTGCCGATCACGGCGAAGATCCCGGTCCCGATGATCGCCCCGATACCCAGGGCCACCATATCGATCGAACCGAGCGTTCGCTTGAGATGCCCTTCAGACCCGGACGCTGCATCGCGGGCGATCTGGTCGAGATTTTTTCGGCGAAAGACGTGGTCGAACATGCGTGGCTCCGGGTTCCTTCAAGGATCGGGTTCGTGGATGTCGTGGTCAACCGCCAAAGATGACGAGCTGTATGTCGTCCGGCAGGAGACCGCCCAGCGACCGCATGACGCTTCCCTTCAGCACATTCTCGAGCCGGTTCCGCCTCTCCGCCCCGATGATCAGCCGCTCCACGCCGAACGTCGCGGCCTGCTCGGCGATCGTGTAGCCTACTTCGTAGCTGGGTACCTGCAGATACTGGTAGTCGATGTCCGACTGTTCGCAGATCTCCTGGATGCGCGCCTCCACGCCGTTCGACTCGAGAACGATGCGCTCGGGCAGTGCACCGACGGCGATCTCCTTGACATTTAGGATGAACAGGAAAGCCTTTCGAGCCTTGGCCTCTTCGATCGCGAACTTGAGGAGCTTCTCGTTGGCCCCCTTTGTCGCCACCAGATACTTCGTCGTGGGCATCGCCCGACGCACCCGGCGTTGAGGCGGGATCGGAGGCCGAGACGGCTCCACGGCCGCAGGTGCCGCTGCCCGTTCTCGGGCCCGTGCCCGCTGGGAGATCATGCGGGCGGTCAATCCGACGGCCAGGACGATGCCCGCGAAGAGTGCGGCATACGACTTCTCGATAGCGATCGAAACCTCGATGAAAAAGAGGATCACCGCCACGACGACCATGAAAGCGCGTGTCACGCGGCCGATCGAAAGCGAGCGATCCGTCGCGGTGGATCCGATGTTGATCATCACGGCGCCCACCACGCCGATCGCATACAACGACGCCAGGGTGAGAATATCGTTCACGAACAGCAGGACGACGACCGGAGCCGTTGTCGCTATGACCAACGGAATGACCGGGACACCATGCCGGTTGAGCCGGCGAAGCGATGTCGGAAGCTCACCGTCGATCGCCATGAGGAACTGGACCGAAATGAGGCCGTTCATCGCCGTATTCCCGGCCGAGATCAGAAGCAGACCGAGCGAGATCGCGATCACCCAGCCGAACCATACGCCCACATAGTGCTCACCGATGACACGCACCATGTCCTCGGTGCCGCCGGACAGCCCCGGAATGGCGTGCATAGCCAGCCCGAGAAAGATGGTCGCCACGATGACCTTTCCGAGGACGGCGATGATCGCCCGTCGCGAATCCCTGGCCGGGTCTTTCATCAATCCGGTCATGTTCGAGATCGCCTCGATGCCCGAGATGCTCAGGATCAAGCCGACGAAGATCCCCCAATTCGCCAGGAACGTGTCGTGTGGCGGTTCAACGTTGGCCTCGCGCAGCGCGGTCGGCGCCGACACCAGAATGATCACGAGCAAGCTGACCAGCGTCACGGCCGAAATGACGCCGGCGCCTCCTCCACTGTGCTTTGGGCCGAACCAATTGAGCACACCGATCACCATGATCGTGGCGATGGCGGCCCCGACGGCATGGTCGATACCGAAGTAGTGAAAGGCCTCGAGCACCGACAGCGACATCGTGATCACATAGTCCGCACCGAGCAGCAAGGCCCCGACCACCGCCAACCGCCGCGAGCGGTGGTACACCGACGAGTAGACGCCGCCGCCGTTCGGATACAGGCGGCAAATGGTGATGTAATTGAGGGCGACGATCGAGGTGAGCGCCAGCATGCCGGCCAAGTGCCACATGCTGCTGTAGCCGGCGAGCGCAAACCCGATGCCGAGGACGTAGGCGATCGAGGTGCCCCAATCGCCGTCGAGGATGGCCGCACTGCGGAGCCAGCCAAGCACGCGGGGCCGGCTGGTCGCATATTCGACGGTCCCGTGGACGGGACCGGGGTGGGTGATGTCAGAGGACAAAGGAGGCGCGGGGGATGTCACGACACGGGAACGCCGGAGCTGGAGCCCCGGCGTTCCCTGTGCGATGGCTGGACCATGTGGTGGAACAGTCGACGTGCCAAGACGCGAGAATGATACTACTTGAGCTTCAGAGAAGCAATGACCTTCTCGAGGGCCGGAAGCGTCTCATTCTTGAGGGACGTCGGCCAGAAGACGATGATGCGGTGGAACTTGTCGTCCTTGACGACGAAGTACATGCGTGCGTCGATGCCGCGCGTCGGGACGTATGTCACCATCTTGCCCGCGATGCCCGAGACGGTCGCATCGGCCGGCTTCGAGACCTGTTTCAGGTTCTTCGTGTTCTGTTCCACGATCTTATCGACGCCGACGCCCTTCGCCGGACGCACGTCGAGCGTGACCTTGATATCGTCGCGAAGGCCCTTGATCGCCATCGTGTACTCGACCTCGCCCGACGGCTTGCCGATCGACGGGGCGAAGTTCTCGGGATACTGTACGACAACGCGCTCGTTCTCGAACTTCGACAGCTCGGCGACCGGCAGCGAGGGGTCGACGGCCTTCGCCGCCACCTTCAGCTTCGGAAGAACCAGCGTCTTCACCGCTGAATCGTAGACGGACCGATACGGCTCGTAAAACTCATTGAAGCCGCCAAAGTGGACGAAGTAAACGACCGTATCTTTGTAAGCGATCGCCCGGACCGCCCGCAAGGCCGTGTTCTCGTCGAACCGCCCGCCGTAAACGAACTCGATCGCCCTCACGCTGTCGATCGTGATCTCGTTCGTGGCGGTGATCTGGAAGCCCGACTCCGTCAGGCCGGTCTTGTAGGCCTCGGCCACGGCTTCGAGCGTCGTCACGGAATCCTGTTTTTCGCCTGCCACGATCAGTTGGGCGCCCGCCGGCTTCTTCGCATACGGGTCGAAGAACTTCTCCATGGCCTCCATCGAGGAGGTGATGGTCACGCGCGACGGCTCGGTCTGCGCCTGCCAACCCTTGGGCTGCGTGAAACTCACGCGAAAGAACTGGTCGCTGTAGGACTCCCATTCGGTGATCGGTGGAACGTCCGGCGTCTGAGAGCATCCGGTGAGGACGGCCATCATGACGGCCAACACAACGAGGGTCTGTTTCATCGCAGATCCTTCCTGCTTGAACGTGGTGGGGGGCGAACGTGAACGATCGTTGTCGGTTGCCGGGTCAGGACAGGTAGAGGTAGATCATGTACCCGACGATGAGCACGAAGGCAAGACCCATCACTCCCACCAGCAGATAGAAGCCGGTCGGTGTCTCGCTGGTCGCGGGGGTGCTTTGCGGTGCAGTCTTGTCAGCCATGGTCATTTCCCTTCCAGGACTTCGAGGCCCTTCTTGGCCTGTTCATTATTCTTGTTGATCTTCAGGACCTCTTTGTAATACTTGATCGCTTCTTCTGGCTTGTTGGCGTTCTGCAACCCCTGGGCCAGCCAGAGCAGCGTATTCTCGTCCTTCGGCTCCAGTTCCAGTGATTGCTTAAGGTGGTCGATCGCCTCCTGCCACTTCTTGTCGAGCAGGAGCGTCAGGCCGATGTATCGGTGGGCCTGGGCCAGGTCTCTCTTGTAGCGCACCACGGCCGTATCGATGACCTTGATGACCTTTTCGAAGGTCGCCCGCGCATCATCGTAGGTCTTCATCTGGAGCTGGGCGATGCCCAAGTTCGTGTAGGCCGGCACGTAGTCCGGATTCCGATCGATCGCCTGTTTCAGCGCCGAAGCGGCCTTGTCGAACTGCTCGGTCACGAGCATGCACTGAGCGTAGTTGATGTAAGCGCCGACGGCGGTCGTGTCCACCTGCCAGCGCCGCTCGAACATCCGGGCCGCGTCGTCCCACCGCTTGAGCGTCATATAGATGACGCCAGCTTCGTTAAGGACGAGCGACTGCGTCGAATCGAGCGCGAGCGATCGTTCGTACGCCGCGACCGCTTCGACGTCTTTGTCCAGTTCCTGATACGCCCGACCCAGCCGGCGGAAATCGTCCGCTTTCAGCGAGGTGTCCCCTTCGATCGCCACGTATTGATCGACCGACTGTTGGTATTCCTTCAGCTCAAAGTGGGCATGGGCCTTGAATCGCTTGGCTTCGGCGTACGCCGGCTCGGCCTTGAGGATCCGGTCGGCAAAGGCCGGCACGTCTTTGTACTGCCGGCTGCGATAGAGCGCCTCGAGATACATTCTTGCCGCGTCGAGGTCGTTCGGGTTCTTCGCGACGAACTCTTTGCCAACGCGCGAGGCATTGACGAACTGATTGGCGCGGAAATAGAGCCGGAACAGCTTGAAGCGGTCCTTCTGATTCGATGGGTCGAGCGCGATGAGGCGCCGCAGAACGTCGGCGGCCTCGTTGTATCGCCGGTCTTTGAGGTGGAGGTCGGCCAGTTTCGAAAGTAATTCAGGCTGAAGCGAGTCCACATCGAGCGAACGCTCGTACTGTTGCACCGCCATCGGCGAGACGCCCTGCCTTGAGTAGGCATCGCCCATGCCTTCGTACGGCTTGGCCGCATTGGGCGAGATCTCGCGGGCCCGCGTGAAGGTCACGAGTGCTGCGTCGGCCGAATCCGAAGCGAGCTGCAGATACCCAAGCTGCAGCAGCAGGTCGGGATGGTCCTTGCGCTCTTTCAGTCCCTGCCGAAGCGCCAGGTTGGCGTCGGCCAGCTTCTTCTGGCGGATGAGCGCTTCGCTGAGGGTCGCATAGGCGTCGATATTCTCATCGTCCAGGGCGAGAGCCTTACGACCCGCCACTTCGGCCGAGTCGAACTGATTCGTGCCAAGATACGACTTGCCGAGGTAGACCCACGACGGCACGTCGCGCGGATACAGCGTGATCGTCTGGCGGAAGAAGTTCGCTGCCTCGCGATACTTACGCTGACCGAGCAGATCCATGCCGTCTCTCAACTGTGGCTGTGCCGCGGCCGTTCCGGCCACGAGCAACATCAGCGCTCCATTGATCAGGCGTCGTTTCATTCGTTCACTCTCCGGTGAGTTGGACCGTCCTCGATGGCAGCTCCGTCGGGACGATACCGGACTGCTGGACGAGTTTCTGTCCGGAATTTGATAGGGCGAAAGCAGCAAAACCGGCGCCGGGGCCCAGCCGACGTTCGGCGTTGTAGATCATGACGGCCGTGCGGAGCGGATAGACGCCGTCAAACACCGACTGCTGATGTGGCGCCACGAACTCCGTCCGGCCCGAGCTCGAGTCCACCACCGTTCTGACCGGGACTGTCCTGATCGTGGGCGGGCGGTCTCGCAACGCTCCCAGCGATACGATGGCAAGAGCGCGCGGCGATCGACCGACATACTGCACAAGTTCTTTCTGCGTCGTGCCGGTCGCGAAGACCTTCAGGGTCCGTCCTTCGCCGAGCCCGCGTTGTACATGCTCGTAGAGGCCCGAGTTCCGCTCTGTACAAACGAACTCGATCGGCTCGGGCCGCTCACCTTTGGCGACATCCGACCATCGTGCATCCGTGCCGTCGACGATGCGTCCAAGCCCTTCCCTCGTGATGCCGTCCAAGCGCCGGTCAGTGTGGACGACCACCACGAGGGCATCCCAGGCAAGGAGCGAGGATGCGATCGTGATACCGGCGTCGGCCGCGACCTTCTTCTCCTCTTCGTTCATCGGCCGATCCACGACGATCGTGCTGACGCTGTCATTGAGCAATGCCACGATCGCCTGGCGGGCCGGTGCGGATCCTGTGACCGGCCGGATCCCGGGGTAGATCCGGGCGAACTCTTGCGCCAAGGTGTCCGCCAGGGCAGCGACGTCCGGCGCAGCGATGAGCGTGAGCGGCCCTTGCGTGGTCGACACTTCCTCGACCGACGGCTTCCTCTGGCATCCGACGATCACCAGCATCGCGAGCAGCACCCGCTTCATGAAACGTCCTCTTCGCGTTCGAACGCTCTTTGTTTCAGTCGCATCTGCGTCATGAAGAACCGATAGATGCCCATGAGGATCAGGACGGTCGCAAAGGTCCAGCGGAACTGCTCCGGCACGCCCTGATGCACGAGATAGCCCGCCAGCACAAGCGCTCCCACGGCTACCATGACGGCTGAGACCGCGTACCCAAGGATACTGCCGACATCAGGGAATCCCGGCTTTTCGGCGGCCAATCGCGCCCTTCGCAGAGGGCTGAACGGCTTGTCGTTCTGGTCGGCCAATGGCGATCTATTCGTCGGCATGGCTAGGTCGATCGGGCTTGCCACCAATCGAGTTCCATCAGCGTACGTGGCACGATCGGGAAAGCGATCGCTTCGCCGCAGCCGCCGGCCTTCGACTCTGCTCAGGCCGGCGTGATGCGACGAGTGAAGCGATCACTTGTTGGAAAGACGGAAGCGGAAGGGGATCGACACCCACACGGAGACCGGTCCCTTCTGCATGACCGCCGGGGTGAAGACCCATTGCGTGGCCGCGTCGATGGCGGCCTGGTTGAAGATCTCGGCGTCACTCTTCAACACGACGGCCTTGCGCACTTTCCCTTCCTTGTCCACCCACACTTTCAGGTAGACATTGCCTTCCAATCCGGCGCGCAGCGCGATCTCAGGATACTTCGGGTCGACCTTCCGGACGACGACGGGCTCCTTCTCGTACGCCACGAAATCCGGAGGAGGCGCGTCATCCTCGATCTGGATGTCCTGCTCGATCTGAGCGCCACCAGTTCCGGCACCCTCGCCGAGGTCCACCGGTGCCGACTGCGTGCTGAGCTCGGTCTGCGTCATGATCGTCTGCTCAGGGCTGACCTCAGCGTCGGGAACCGGCACCGGGATACCGATGCTCGGCCGCACCGAGGCGGCAGCCACCTGGACCGCCGGAGCCGCTTGCTGGCCTTGGATCGAAGGCGGCGGACCCAGATCGGTGTATTTCAGGATCCGGACCATATGGACGGGCTCCTCATCGCCCATGAGCAGGTCGGGAAGGTAGTAGGTGCCGATCGCTCCGCCCATGATGAGGGTGGAGAAGATCATCCCTTTCGTCATGGCGATCTGAGCCATCGCTTTCAACTCGACGGCGCCATACCCCCAGTTCTTGTACGGTACGAGCGTGGTAATGTCGGTTGCCATAGGTCCCTCCTAGCCCTGCAACTTGCGGATCTGGTCCTTATCCTTGTCCGTCAGCGGCGCAAGGGAGAACCTGGTCACGTTAGCAAGGTTCAGTTCGTCCATTACGTCGACCATCTGGGTGTACTTCCCCTCGCGGTCGACCTTGACGAGCGTGATGAGCTTCGGGTTCGAGCGGTTCTGCTCCAACAACAGCGGACGCAGACCGGAGAACGTGATCATCGTAGGAGCCGCCGAACCCTTGCTCCACCAGATGTTCCCATCCTCCAGCACCTTGATCGTCAACAGGTTCGACTCAGCCACCTCGATCTTCGTCTCTTGGTCAGGAGGCAGGTTGAGCTCCATCGTTTGAGGCTTGTTGAAGACCGTCGTCAGCATGAAGAATGTCAGCAGCAGGAACGCGACATCGACGAGCGGCGTCATGTCGATGCGGATCGCAACGCGCTTGACCTTCTTCTTCTTGGCGTGTTTGCCCTTTTGTTTGGACTCACCGCCGATATCTCCGCCACCGGACATGGTCTTATCCTTTCTCGAGGTCCGTCACGAGGTTGAAGCGGGTGATCTTCGTCTTCTGGAGCGTCTCCATGACGTCCTCGATCGGTCCGTATGGAGCGTCCTTATCACCCTTGACCACCGTGCGGAGTTTGGGATTGCTGATGCGTGCCTGGACCAGAATATTGGCCAGATCCTCCTTCTTGACCTGCACAGCAGCGCGATACATGTTCTCCGGGCCGAACAGCCGACCCATGAGACGCTGCGAATCGACGCCGAGGTAGATCTCGCCGTCCTTGTTGACCGTCAGCATCATGACGTCAGCCTCGGGCAGCTTGAACGCTGAATGCGAA
The DNA here is from genome assembly GCA_025454835.1 of Bacteroidota bacterium. Lineage (GTDB taxonomy): Bacteria > Bacteroidota > Ignavibacteria > UBA10030 > UBA10030 > 2-02-FULL-55-14. Next base: position 9,691 of record JALONQ010000005.1, read on the forward strand.
CTCGGCAGCGTGACCGAGACCTCCTCGGGCGGCTTGAACTGCGTCGTGAGCATGAAGAACGTCAGCAAGAGGAACGCGACATCCACGAGGGGCGTCATGTCCATCCGGATGCCGACGCGCGGCTTTTTGTGTTTCGGCATGGCGGGCCTCCTCGGCTTACTTCTTGCCCGGCTTGCGGGAGACGAGCATCTGAACGATCGAGTACGAGGCCTCGTCGATCATGTACGTGAAGTTGTCGATCTTCGTCGTGAAGAAGTTGTACGCCACGATGCCGCCGATACCGGCCACGAGACCGCCGGCCGTGTTGATGAGCGCCTCAGAGATACCAAGGGCGAGCTGGACCGCGTCCGGAGCGCCGGCGCGCGACATGGCGGCAAACGAGCGGATCATGCCGATGACCGTTCCGAGCAGACCCACCATCGTGCCGATCGAGGCGATCGTCGACATCATGACCAGGTTCTTCTCAAGGAGCGGCACCTCCAACATTGAGGCCTCCTCGATGCTGCGCTGAACGTTCTCCATCATCTCCTTCTGACTCTTGATCTCGCCTTCGCTCACAACCGTCTCGTAGCGGTCGAGGCCGGCCCGGATGATGTTGGCACACGAGCCGCGCTGCTTGTCGCAGGCCGCGATGGCGCCGGAGATGTCTCCGGTGTTGACCGACTGCTGGACGTTCTTCAAGAACACCGAGAGCGAGCCCTTACCCTGTGCTTTACGCAGCACGATCGTCCGCTCGATGACGAGCGCCACAAGCATCAGCGTGAGCGCGATCAGGGAGATGACCAGTGGACCGCCATCTTTGACGAACTGAGGAAGCGTGAACTCGTAGATCACGTAGCCAATGGCGAACGCGGCCACCAGAACGATCGTGTTGAACGTCGAGGTCTTCATTGCGGCGAACTCCTTGAGAATGTTGTGCGTTGGTTATGCCTGAAATTTCTTGATGGCGTCTTCGCGCTCTTCCTCGACGTCGAAGACGCTGGTCAGTTTCGTGATCACAAAGACGTTTTCGATACCCTTCGACATGTTGCACAGCTTGATCTTCCCCTGCGCCTTTTGGAACTGGGAGTGGATGCTCACGAGCGCACCGATCCCGGACGAGTTGATGTACGTGACCGCCCCCAGATCGATGATGAGCTTCCGGTTCCCCTGCTCGAGGAGATCCTTCGCTTTGGTCTTCAGCTCGTCGGTCTCCTCACCGCCGATGATCGAGCCCTTCGGCTCCAGGATGGCGATCTCGAGATTGTTGAGCGTGGAAAGTTTGGTCGACATGCGCGCCTCGCTCCAAAAAAATGTGTGCGGTGGACGTGATTATCTGGGGACACGAAAGGCAACATCTGTACCTCAAATGGGGCACGATTCCAGGCTTTTCGAAGCGTTTTCGGGGACTTCGGCGAGGCCACGTGGGGCGTACTTCCCCCCTTCACCCCTTCAATGGCAAGAAATCGCGCAATGTCTCGGAATTCCAATGGGTTACGGCGTGGGGAAAAATGCCCCAGCGCCGGAACGATCGCCGTGGCATGTTGGGGCGCAGTGCCACGGGGTTCAGCAGATGTGGTTTCAGACTGCGGCGAGCGACGGCGGGATGGAGAGTTCGGGCTTGGGGAAGAATGCCCGAGGTGGGGAAACCGTGGTGTATCTGTTCTGCCCAAAGACTCAGGATTCCATGTATCGGTAACCACGAAGAGCGCGAAGGATCACGGCCCATCCCCTCATGCGTTTCTTCGTGTCCTTGGTGTTTTCTCGTGCATCTTCGTGTCCTTCGAGTCCTTCGTGTTCCTTCGTGGCTCCCTTCGCCTCAGAGCCCGTATTTCTTCCGCTTGTTCAGGAGCGTCTTGCGGTCGATCCCCAGGATCCGAGCCGCATCGTCGTAGTCTTTGGCGTATTGCAGCACGCGCTTGATGTGCGCCTTCTCCATCTCTTCCAGCGAATGCGGCGGAGAACCTTCCGTGCTTCGGATCTCCTCCGGCAGATGTTGCAACTGAACGACGCCGTCCGAGGCGAGCAGGGCCGCACGTGCGATGACGTTCTCAAGTTCACGGATGTTGCCGCTCCAGCGATACCGCCGCAAGACCTGCTCCGCCTCAGGCTCCACGGTGACCGAACGACCCTTCGACGACCTTTCCAGGAGATGCTGGATCAGCAAGGGGATGTCTTCAGGCCGTTCGCGCAGGGGAAGCAGCTTGATCCGCACTCCATTCAGCCGGTAGAACAGGTCTTCGCGGAAGCTCCCCTCTCTCAACGCTTCGTCGATGTTCCGGTTCGTGGCCGCGATGACCCGCACATCGACCTTGCGGGTCTGGTTCTCGCCGATCCGCTCGAACTCCTTCTGCTGAAGCACGCGGAGCAGCTTGGCTTGTATCGACGGCGAGAGCTCGGCCACCTCGTCGAGGAAGATCGTCCCGCCGTCGGCCATCTCGAACCGCCCCTGCCGGTCCTTCACGGCCCCGGTGAAGGCGCCGCGGGCATGGCCGAACAGCTCGCTTTCCAGCAGCTGTTCCGGCAGTGCGGCACAGTTCACTTTGACGAGCGCCCGGTCGGCCCGGCCGCTCCGCTTATGGATGTACTCGGCCAACAACTCCTTCCCGGTGCCGCTCTCTCCTTCCACCAGCACGCTCAATGGGCTGTCGGCGACCCGGGCGGCGATCTCGAGCTGCTCGAGCATGCCGCGGTTGCGCGTCAGGATCTCTCCCCGGCCCGACAATCCCGCGACCTCGCGACGCAGCGATTCCAGCTCTTCGACCAAGCGCCGATGTTCCCAGGCCTGCCGGGCGAGCAGCTTCAGCTCCTCGAAATCGAACGGCTTCTGTATGTAGTGATACGCGCCGCGCTTGACCGCCTGCACCGCGCTGTCGACGGTCCCGTGGGCGGTCATGATAATGACGGCCGTCGCCGACGACAGTCGCTTGATCTCCGCGAGCACTTCCAGCCCGTCCATGGGCACCATCTTCAGGTCGACGAAGGCAATGTCGATCGTCCGGTCGGCCAGGATGCCGGCGACATCCTGCGGCTTCGTCGTCAGAATGGGACGCATCCCGATCGACTCGAGGGCGATGCCGACGGTGTTCAGGATATTCCTCTCGTCGTCGACGACGAGCACCTGTGGCGATCGGGGCGTATTAGGGGAGGTGGTGGTCAATGCAGCGCTTTCAGATCTCGTGCTATGGCGTGGCTCGTATCTGCTCTTCGAAATCGACAGACCTTTGTGATCTTTGTGCTCTTTGTGGCTATCACGTTGTAGTTGCCTCTGAAAGCGGGACCGTGAACGTGAACGTCGTGCCGCGTCCGAGCTCGCTCTCGACGCCGATCGTGCCGCCATGGGCTTCGACGACGCCGCGCGCGATCGCCAATCCAAGCCCGACGCTTCCGGGGTTCAGCTCGTTCCCTTCCTGCACCTGGACGAACTTGTCGAAGATGTGCTCCAACTGGTCGGAAGGGATCCCCTTGCCCGTATCGGCGACGGCGACCTCCAAGTGATCGTCGACACGATGTGCCGTGATACGTACGCTGCCGCCGCTCGAGGTGTAGCGCAAGGCGTTGCTGACAAGATTCGAGACGACCCAGACGAACTGACGCCGGTCGACGGACACGAGCGGGAGCTCGTTCGGAATGGTGACCTCGAGCCGGATCCCCTTCTCGCTGAACGGAAGCCGCACCGGTCGCAACGCCTCGTCCACGAGGTCGCGGAGATGCAGCGGTTCCTTGTGGATCTCCTGACGCCCTGATTCGAGGCGGGCCAATTCCAGCAGGTCGTGCACCAACTTGCGAAGCCGTTCGACGTCGTCCTTCGACGCCGCGATGAGATCCCGCTGTCGCTGGGTAAGCTGACCGAGCACTTCCTGCAGAAGGATATCGACGCTCATGTTGAGCGACGTGAGCGGGGTCCGGAGCTCGTGCGAGACCGTCGCGACGAACTCCGACTTCATACGGTCGAGGTCCTTGAAGCGCGTGACGTCCTGCAACAGCGTGACGATCCCCTGCGGCAAACCCTGCTCGTCTGTGATGACCGTCCGTCGCGGGCGAAAGAACAGCGTCCGGCCCTCTTGCTCCGTCGTCAACAGCGTCTCATCCCGGTCCGAGCGGCGTCCCAGCATGACGTCCATCCATCGCTCATCGCGGAGGATGTCCGTCAAGGTTGAGCCTTCCCACGAGCGCCGCGAGATCCCGAAGAGCCGCTCGGCGGCCGCATTCATGAGAATGACCTGCTGGTGATCATTCGTCACGACCACCGGGTCGGCAATGCTCGCCACGATCGTCTCCGAACGCTTCTTCTCCGTAATGAGTGTATGGATGTTCGACTCCTCGTACAGCCGGAGCCGCTCCGTCATCTTGTTGAACTCCATGCTCAGCTCGCCGATCTCGTCTGTCCCGACGACGTCGATCTTCTGATTGAGCCGTCCGCGTCCGATGAGGCGCACGGACCGGGTGAGGGTCTCGAGCGGCTGCAGCGAGCGAATGAAGGCACGGCTGGCGAAGAAGCTGAGCACGACGGCACCGATGGAGGCCACGATCACGGTGAGCATCGACGCCTTGATCCGGTTGCCGAGGATCTCTTCCGTGCTGGAGATGGCGGCCTGGCTGCGCTCGAGCAGCTGGAAACAGTCTTCCTTGAGCGATTCGGCGTACGGGCGCACCACCTTGAACTTGTAGGCCGTCGCCCGCTCGCTACCGTTGGGCTGTTGCAGGAGGCGGTAGAGCGAGTCGGCGTACGAGCTGTAAAGCCGGTATCGCCGCTCGATCCTCTCGAGCAAGGCCCGATCCGACGCGTTGACGATGTTCTTCCGAGCCTCTTCCTGCCATCCGAGAAAGATGCCTCCGGTGGCCGTGAACTGCACGTACGCCAGGTCGGGATCGTCCAAGAGCATCGACAGCTGGGCGTTCTCCTGGCGCTCGACCGACCGGACCATGTTCTGTGCCGCGAGCGTGATGCGGAACCAGTCCTGCAAGATCGACCCGACCTCGCGGTTCACGACCGAGAAATTATAGACCGCCACCATGCTCGTCGCGAGGCCGATGAGCACGACGACGAGATAACCAAAGGCGATCCTATATCGAAGCCCTCTCATCTTGGGTCCTCAGTCATGACAGCCAGCCGACCGCTTCCGTCCTTCTTCTCTCCGATCATCTTGGCGTCCTTCGCCCCTGCCCGACTACGCCCGCCTGGCCGGGAATGGCATAACAGCGGCGGACAGGTCGTTCAGGCGGGCAGTGCAGGCGGGTCTGGCGACCATGTTCCGTTCAAAGTACCTCGATTTGCCGGGACCCGCAACCTGCCTTGTCTTTCGGGGGCTTTTTCGGTACGTTGACGTGCCAATCGCCTTGGCCGTCAGCGGTCAGGGTTTTTTTGTTCTCCCGTTAGGGCTGTGCGAACCCCTCGTGAACCGATCCTTCGCCATGTGCACGCCACGCTGCGGCGGCTGTTGCCCGCCGGCGGACACGTCCTCGTGGCGGTGAGCGGAGGCCGTGATTCCATGGCCCTGGCTGACGCCGTGCGACGTCTCGCGCGGTCCTTGCGACTGACGATGACGGTTGCCCACGTGCACCATGGACTTCGGGGGGCCGACGCCGACGCCGACGCCTCTTTCGTCGCCTCCGTAGCACACCGGTGGAAGGTCCCCTGTGTCTCTGCACGCGTCAGGACCGGCGCCTATCGCCGACGGCATCGGATGGGCATGGAAGAGGCCGCCCGAAGGCTGCGCTATCGTTCGCTCGAACGCCTTCGGCGTCAGGTCCGCGCCGACCTCATTCTGACGGCACACCACGCCGACGATCAGGCTGAAACGGTCTTCTTGCGCGCGACTCGGGGATCGCACGTGCGGGGTCTGGCCGGCATTCTGCCCGTCCTGGACCGCCCGCCCGTTGCACGCCCGTTGTTGGAGGTCGCGCGGACAGAGATCGAACGATACGTCAAGCATCATCGTCTCAGCTACCGGGACGATGACACTAATGAGGACCTGTCCCTTCGCCGCAATCTGATCCGACATCGTCTTCTGGAACGGGTCGGGCACCGGCTTGGAACCGACGCCACCGTGGCGCTTCCACGGCTGGCCGCGGCGGCCCGTAACCTTGGCGCCTCCGCAGAGAGTCTCCTGCTGCGCCTGGAACACATGACGCTTCGGTCGGCCCGCAGCGTGCATTTTCTGCGGGGTGAGGCCTTCGAGCGCTGGCCGTCCGAAGTGCAGAACGAACTCCTGGCCCGGCTGCTCCGAAGAGCCGCGCTCGAACCGACCGATCCCGGGCTGAAAGCCGTACGGTCTTTGCTCGCGCTTCCGGTAGGCCGCTGGCGCCCTGTGGGAGGAGACGGCTGGAGGGCGTTCCGCGAACGCGATGGACTGTCGCTCATCCGGTATCCCGAGCTGCCGAAGGCACCGGTCGTGCTCCTCCCCGGCCGATCGGCCCTGGTGCCGGGAGGGCGCGTGCGCATCGGCCGGCCACGATCGGCGCCACGATCGGCAAAGGGTCCCTCCGAACGAGTTTGGGTGGACATCAATGGGTTGAAAGGACGTCTGACGGCGCGTTTGTGGAGGACGTCCGACCGGTTCTGCCCGCTGGGCATGGCCTCGGAGCGAAAGGTGAGCGATCTGCTGACCGACCGGAAGGTTCCGGCGTATCGCAAGAGGCTCATCCCCGTGCTCCTGTCCGGGCGCCGAATCATCTGGGTCTGCGGAGTGGCCTTGGACGACCGCGTGAAGATCGTTCCCGCAACGAAACAGGCCCTACAATTCTCCTTCCACTCCAACGTCTGAAGAGTATGTCCGACACCATCGTCGTCAACAACGAGCCGTTCGACCTTTATATTAGCGCCGTCCGGATCCAGGATCGGGTCAAGGAACTGGCGGCCCAGATCGACCGCGACTACGCGGGCAAGGTCCCCATCTTCATCGGCGTCCTGAACGGCTCGTTCATCTTCATCGGCGACCTCGTTCGCGAAGTGACGGTGGATTGCGAGATCGATTTCATGAAGCTCTCCTCGTATGGCGACGCCAAGATCTCGTCGGGGCAGGTCAAGATGGTCAAGGAACTCAACTGCCAGGTGGCGGGGCGCGACATCATCGTGGTCGAAGACATCGTCGATACCGGCCTGTCGGTCGAATACATCCGAAAACACATCTTGGCGGAGAACCCTGCGTCGCTTCGGTTTGTTAGTCTTCTGCTCAAGAAGGACATCGCAAAGACCACGGCCCCGATCGAGTATGTTGGGTTTGAGATCCCTCCCGAATTCGTGATCGGCTACGGCTTGGACAACGCTCAAAAACTTCGTAATTTGAAGGCTATATATCGTCAGCGCCCACGCGCCTGACAGACTGGCAGAATGAAAGGAGTTGAAGCAACATGGCTTCATGGTTGAATGAGGATGGAGATCAGGGCACGAAGGACGGAGGCCGTCGACGCCCGCCGCAGGGCGGTCAGCGCCCTCCAGCGCCCCGGCGACCGCAACGGCCGCGCCCGGACGACGAGTCCCCTTGGACGAAATTCGGACGTGTCGTCCTGAGTTGGGTGGGCATCATCATGGTGGTCTTCATGGTGATGTGGGTGTTCCGTGCAAGCGAGGAGACCGAGTACGAGGTCGGGTTCGGGACGTTCCAGCAGTTGATGGCCGACCAGAAGTTCTCCGGCGCGGTCATCAAGATCACCGGTTTCAACGTCTACGACTTCCACGGCAAGCTGAAGGAGCCGATGGAGATCACGACGGCGAGCGGCAAGGCAGCCAAGAACGCCACCCGGATCGTCCTGACGCTTCCCTACACGGCACTTGACGAATCGCTCGTTCAGCAGTGGAGCGCCCAAGGCCTGAAGTTCAAGGTGGAGAAAGAGGACAATACGTGGCTGAACGCGCTCATCAGCATTCTGCCCTGGATCCTCCTGCTCGGCATTTGGTTCGTGATCTTCCGGCGCATGCAAGGCGGCGGTGCGGGCGGCGGCACGAAGGGCCTGTTCTCATTCGGCAAGAGCCGTGCAAAGCTCCTGACGGAGGGGATGACGCACGTGACCTTCCAGGACGTCGCGGGGGCCGATGAAGCAAAGGGGGAGTTGCAAGAGATCATTGAGTTCCTCAAAGAACCCTCGAAGTTCCAGCGTCTCGGCGGCAAGATCCCCCGGGGCGTGCTGTTGCTCGGCCCTCCGGGCACGGGCAAGACCCTCCTGGCGCGGGCCGTGGCGGGCGAAGCGGGCGTCCCGTTCTTCTCGATCAGCGGCGCTGACTTTGTCGAGATGTTCGTCGGCGTGGGCGCGAGCCGCGTGCGCGATCTGTTCGAACAGGGCAAGAAGAGCGCCCCCTGCATCATCTTCATCGACGAGATCGACGCTGTCGGCCGTCATCGCGGCGCGGGCCTCGGCGGCGGACACGACGAGCGCGAGCAGACCCTCAATCAGCTGCTCGTGGAGATGGACGGCTTCGAGCAGAACAGCGGCGTCATCATCATCGCTGCGACGAACCGTCCCGACGTGCTCGACCCCGCCTTGCTCCGGCCCGGACGCTTCGACCGCCAGGTCGTCGTCGACCGGCCCGACGTGAAGGGGCGCGAAGGCATCTTCAAGGTGCACACGAAGAATATTCCCCTCTCGGAGGATGTGCGGATCGATACGCTGGCCAAGGGCACGCCGGGACTCTCGGGCGCCGACATTGCCAACCTCGTCAACGAAGCCGCCCTCCTGGCCGCGCGTCAGAACAGCAAAGCGGTCTCGATGAAGCATTTCGAGGGGGCGAAGGACAAAGTGATGATGGGGATGGAGCGCAAGTCGATGCTCATCTCCGACAAAGAGAAGAAGGTGACCGCCTACCATGAGGCGGGACACGTGCTCGTGGCGAAGTTCCTGCCCGAGGCCGACCCCGTGCACAAGGTGACGATCATCCCGCGCGGACGCGCTCTCGGCGTAACGACCTACCTGCCGATCGACGAGAAGCATACGTATTCGAAGGACTATCTGGAGTCGATGATCACGTACGCCCTCGGCGGACGCGCGGCCGAGAAACTGGTGTTCAATCAGATCACGACGGGCGCCGGCAACGACATCGAGCGGGCGACGGAGCTGGCCCGCAAGATGGTCTGCGAATGGGGCATGAGCGAGAAGCTCGGGCCCCTCGCGTACGGCAACAAGGAAGAGGAGCTCTTCCTCGGTCGCGAGATCACGCGCTCGCGCAACTTCAGCGAGAACACCGCCATCACGATCGACGCCGAGATCCGGCGCATCGTCTCGAGCGCGATGAAGAAGTCCGAGAAGATCCTCAAGGACAACATGGCCGTCCTTCATCGCTTGTCGAACGTTCTCCTCGAGCGCGAGATCCTTGACTCGGACGAGATCGACAAGGTGATGCGCGGTATCGCACTGCCCCCGGCCGAGAAAGCCTTAGACCTCGCGGCCGCGCGCCCTGATCAAGAGATGACCCGCTGAACGTGCCGAGCCACACCGAGGCACACGAACCCGCTGTCTCTCCGACCCCACCGGACCGGCCTTCGACGCCGGATCCGGGGGGCGAAGAGCACGAGATGCACGCCGCGGCCACGATCGACTACCGGTCGGAGTTGTTCCGCAAGGCGATCCATCTCTGCTCCCTTTCCATTCCCGTCGTCTACACCTTCATCACCCGCGACCTGGCCCTCGTGCTCCTGATCCCGGTCACGGCCGGCTTTCTTGTGGTCGATCTGGCCCGCTACTATCTTCCCCCGGTTGCACGCCTGTTCTATCGGGTGTTTGGCTCGCTGCTCCGGAAGCATGAACAGGACGAGAAGGTCAAGCGCCTGAACGGCGCCACGAACGTGCTGCTGTCAGCCGTCTTGTGCGTCCTCGTCTTCCCGAAGCTTGTGACGATCACGGCTTTCGCCATCCTCATTATCTCCGATTCCACCTCCGCCCTCGTCGGACGTCGGTTCGGCCGTCGGAGGTTCTTTCGAAAAAGCCTCGAAGGGGCCCTGTCTTTCTTCGTTTCCGCGATCCTCGTCGTCCTTGTCTCGCCCAAAGCCGGCGCCGGACCGGCGGAGTATTTGCTCGGATTCGTCGCCGCGGCCTTCGGCGCCGTGGTCGAATCTGCTTCGCCGATCGACGACAATATTGCCGTCCCGGTAGGCATCGGGATCGTGTTGTGGGTACTGTACGCCCTCTTCCTGCCCGGCGTGGACCTCAGCGGCCCTGCGGCGATCTGGTGAGAACAACGTGGAGACGGAAGCAGGAAGATTGAAGATGTAAGACTGAAGATGTAAGATTGAAGATGTAAAACTGAAGCTGATGCCTCTGCCAATTCGTTGGGAGGTATTGGACTCACGCCCTCTGTCGTACATCTTATTTCTCACATCTTCCATCTCACATCTCACATCTTTCATCCTACCGAGGGGACTTCAACCTCTAAAGGCATCCTTCAGATGTCTCACTTCTGTCCTACCCGCCCGCTCCGCGATGGCAATGACGTCGAACCGGCAGGTCACCAACCCTAAGACCCGCTCTTCGACGTAGGCCTGCGCCGCACGCCTCAGCTTCTCCTGCTTCGAGTCTGTGACGAAGTACTCCGGTTCGCCGTACTGAAAGTTGGACCGCGCCTTCACCTCCACAAACACCAGCTCCGGACCCTCCATCGCGACGATGTCGATCTCGAGGTGCCCGTAGCGGTAGTTCCGCTGGAGGATACGATAGTGGTGCTCAAGCAGGTAGGCGACGGCAAGGTCCTCTCCCTGAGGACCGAGCGGCTGAGTGGACATAACAACCCCCTCGAACGGAAGGACAACGTCGTGAGGGCAACTCCGGACCCTCACGATGATACGAAGCTTGACCGGATCAGGAACGCGCCGTACCTCTCAGAACGCGGGCGGGGAGCAACACGATCGCACGCAGGAATTCGAACACACCTTCGACGGCGATCCCAAGCAGGCGGAACGGCAGCAACACCAGCCAGACGATCGGATAGAGAATGAGTGCCGCGATCGCCAGCGGCCAACAGACGATGAAAAGCAGCAGCCAAAGCAGAAAAGCAGCCATCATCGAACTCCCGGGTGAGCGTGTGGAGGACGGATATCGCAGTCTACGAACACCATCGTCCAAAGTTCCGTCCTCGGATACCTTCACCCCTCCTTCCTCCTCACTCCTTCATCCTCTTGTGTGCTTCATCGCCCAAGGACCGCCAGCGCCATGATGAGCGCCGCCGACGCGTCGATCGTCGGTTCGTTCGTCGAATAGTCGCCGTAGTCGTCATGATAGACGGCCCACGAGCTCTGGAAGCGCGCGAACTCGTCGGGTTCGGTGAGATGCAGGCCGAGCAGTGAGCCGTAGATCGAGCCGAAGACCGGTCCGTCGACGACCGCACCCGTCGCAACGATCGGATGCTTCCGCGTCATGACGTGGTGGATGTCCCTCGGCCAGGAGCCGTCGCTCGGCACGTTGACGACGAAGCATTGCCCCCACGGATTGCGACCGAACAGCCAGTCGCGCGAAGCGGCCGCCAGCGCGGCGAACCGGTCATCGCCCCCCATCTGCCGGTAGAACCACTCTTGCAGGATCAGACCGAGGTTGACATTGTTCGACACCCAGATGAGCGGCACCCCGTAGCCGAAGGAGTTGTTCGTCGCCGCGCGTTGCGCGCGTTCGAGTCCCCTGGCATAGTACCCGCGCAACGAATCCTTCACATCCTTCGGGGCGTGGCGATACAGCGCGAAGTGGCCGGGATTGACGTACGGGAAATATTCGTAGTGACGCGCTGAATCCTTGCCCATCCACGAGGTGTCCGCCGCCAGGGCCGACCATCGGATGGCATCCTGCAGGTATCGTCGCTCCTTCGTCAACCCATACAGTTCCGCCGCTCCCCACTCCATATCGTCGTGCCACGTGATCTCGTGGAAACGGTAGGGGGCGCGATTCGGGACCGATTCCGATGTGCCCGGCTTTGTCAGGCCCAGCTCGTACAGGTCGCGCGAACGGTCCGCCAGTCGATCCGCAAAACCGTCGTCCCATCGCCCGGCGCGCCACAGCCGCGACCCGAGCGCCATGACCGCCGCCGTACGTCCCGCCACATTGGCGACGCCTGTCGAGGTGTTCTGGTACTTGCCGAGCCCTTGCGGCGTTCCCGTCGCCACATAGACCGGACGTCCGTTCCCTTTCCCCCAACCGTAATCAGTCGTGTCACGCCACGGGAATTTGGCGTAGATGTGGTCACGATCATCAGCCACCTGGTGATACAACACCCCCGGAGCGGGCGCAAGCTTCAGCATCCATTCCAGTCCCCAACGCGCTTCGTCCATGACGTCGGGCACGCCGTTCGGCCCGGGACGCCCGCTGGCATCCACGGAATCGCGCCACGGCGCCGCCCCATTCTCATACGCCATCAGGAGCAATCCGGTGGTGTAACTCGTCGAGATGAGGAATCGCAGATAGTCGGATGCGTCATGGTACCCGCCGCTGGCGTCCACGCGCGTACCCTCACCGGATCCGGCCACGAGAACCCCGTCGGTCGTGTGGCAGAGCGTGTCGTAGACCGGATTGTATCCGCATCGCTGCTGCGCGAGATAGAAGAGCGCCGCTTCTTTGTGACGCGTGTAGGCGTCGGCCGCGACCGAGAACGACATCGGCTCCGCGCCGGGCACGGAGACCACGTATCGACCCGGCTTTGCCGCGACCGATAGGTCGACCGCGTACGTTACGGGGAATTGGCCGTAGGATGGACCGGGGCTCCGCAGTTCCGTGCGCAGAACGACCGCACCCGAAGCATCCCTCACGATCGCCGTCTCTCCGTCGAGCCGCTCCTCCGCGAGCACGACGGCCGACTTGAGGTCGTCGGGCATGAAGCCGAGTTGGGAGAGGCGGATGACCGGCTGGGCGGAGGCTGTGGCCAGAACACAGAAGCAAAACGTCAGACGGAACATAGCGTCCCTCCAGCAGGAATTGAAGTTAGCCACAAAGAACACAGAGATCACAAAGCATGAGTCGATGGATTGGGTCTTGGAAGAGGGCAAACAGGTCAAAGGATGTATTTGCGAATCTGAAAGCGATAGGACCCGAAGTTGATCAGTATCCCATGCTTCTGCCGTGAGGCCCGGAGGTAGCCCAAGATCTGTGCCTCGTGCTCGGGCGCGATGGTTCGTGTGGCCTTCAACTCGACGAGGAGCGTCCGGTCAACAAAAAGGTCGGCGAAGTACGACCCGACTTCCGTTCCGTCTTCGTCGTAGACCACCAGAGGCCATTGCTGCCGCACCTCATGACCGCGTTGGATGAGCCGATGCGTCATCGCATTCTCGTATACTTTCTCCAGATGACCTTGGCCAAAGTACACGTGCACCTCATATGCGATCTGACGTACCTCGTCGCACAGTCGACGAATCTCCATACCCCCCTCCTCCAGACTTGAGACTGCAACATTCATCAACAACACATCAACTTCTTTGTGTTCCTTGTGCTCTTTGTGGTTACATCCTCCCACAGGCGGGTCTGCCACACATCTATTTCTTCGTGTTCTGTGTGTCCTTCGTGCCCTTTGTGGTTACATCTTCCCACAGGTCGATCTGAATCCGGAAACTCTTCCGATGAATCGGCGACAATCCGAACTCCGCGATGGCCTTCCGGTGTTGTTCCGTTCCGTAGCCTTTGTGCGCCGCGAAGCCGTACTCGGGATACTGCCGGTCGTACTCCATCATGATCCGGTCCCGCTCCACCTTGGCGATGATCGACGCCGCGGCGATGGAGAAGCACAACGCGTCGCCGTCGACGATGTTCACGAACGTGAGCGTGTCGTGCCGGAACGAATTGCCGTCGATCAAGAGGAGGTCGGGAGGAACAGCCAGGGCGCGGACCGCCTGCTCCATGGCGAGGTTGGTTGCCCGGAGGATGTTGATGCGGTCGATCTCGTCGTGCGGCACGACACCGACACCGACCTCGGCCGCCTTCGCACGGATCTCGACCGCGAGCGCCTCGCGGCGCGGCGGACTCAGGACCTTTGAATCATCGACCCCGGGAATGAAGACGCCGGGTGAGAAGACAACGGCTGCCGCCACGACCGGACCGGCCAGGGGCCCGCGGCCGGCTTCGTCGACGCCCGCAATGCGCTCTGCGCCTCGCGAACGGTAGGTCTCTTCGAGATGGGGATCGGTGGACATGGCCTACGGCGTCGGACGACCGAGCCAGATCGCTCCGAGGCCGACGATCATCGCGAGCTTCAGGACGCCGCTCAGCGATCGCATGTGCTCCGGCGTGTCTCGCCACCAGACGGCGACCGCCACGAAGGCCATCAGGGCGTCGGCAACCAGCACGATCGGCAGAAAGGGATCGCGGTACATTTCGTGCGAGGCCACGACCATGGTCACGGCGATGAGGATGAGCAGACTGGCCGACGTCAGGATCCGGGCGGGCCGGACGCCGTAGCGAACGGGCAGGGTGGCGGCAGCCGAGAGGGCATCCCCCTCGCGGTCCTCGATGTCCTTGACCAGCTCGCGGGCCACGTTGACGAGGAAGGCGAACAGCGCGGGGATGAGACCGCGCTCCACCGGACCGACCGCCGCCGCACCATAGATGAATGCCATGCCCGTCATGCCCCCGACCACCAGGTTGCCGATGAGGGGGGTCGCCTTCAGGTCGCGGCTGTAGAAGTACAAGACAACGACCGCGCCCATGACGATCGCGAACGGCAGGAGACCGACGAGCGCGCCGAAGGTCCCTGCGAGGAGCGAGCAAGCGAACCAGACGCGGAACGCATCATCCGTCGTCAGTTCGCCGCGCGGGATGGGACGGTCGGGCCGGTTGACCCGGTCGATCTCGACGTCGAAGCGATCGTTGATGGCATTGGCGCCGGCGGCCACCGCAATGCCGGCGAACGCGGCCAGCACGATGGGAACGACATCGCCCTCATCGCCGCCCGCCAGCACCGCCGCCACGACGATGGACAGGAATGCGATGAGGAGATTGAGGGGACGGATGAGGGAGAGAAATGCGGGGACGCGGGAAGACATGGACTTAAAACGATCCAAACGTTCCAAATGTCCAGACTCCAAACAAATGGCAAAATAGCTCAGACCGCCAAACGGCGGAGGGGGCTTCTGATGCGGCGAGGTCTTCTGTCGCCTCACATCGACCCCCGACTTCACCTGCAACCTCCCACCTGCCTCATCTTTCAGCTCACGAACACTTTCGCCACGTCTAACAGCATCGACGGTTGGTTCCAGAGCGCCGTCCGAAAGATCGCGCCGAGCGTTCGCTTGTCTTCGGGCAGTTTCAACGCGCTGTCGCAGATGCCGTTCAGCGTCTCGTCGGAGAAGGACGCGACGGCCTCCTTGATGTTGTAGAACACGTCATGGCGCCAGCCCAAACGCTTCTGCCAGCGCTTCTGGTATTCCGGAAGCATCCGAAGGTCGTTCTCGCGAATGGCCTCGGCCGCCACCTGGCCGGCCAGCATGCCGCCGATCATGCCGCTGATGATGCCTCCCCCCGACATGGGATTGACCTGATGCGCCGCATCGCCCACGAGCATCACCGAATCCCGAACGATCTCTTCGCACGTCGTCGCGCACGGCACGCCCCCCGCGATGCGCGTCACCATCGCGGCATGCGGAAACGTCTTGTCGATGAATTCCTCGAGATACCGGATGGCCGATTTCTTCTTCGCCTCCTCGACGTTGATGCCGATGCCGACGTTGGCCGTATCGTGCCCTTTGGGGAACACCCAGAGGTAGCCGCCGGGAGACACGTCATCGCCAAAATAGAAGTCGAGCGTGTCGACGTCCACGCGCACATTCGACAACGTCACCTGCGCACACGACTCCATGTCCCGGATATGGCACGTGGTGTCGATGCCCGCCCATTTTCCGACGCGGCTCTCGACGCCGTCCGCCGCGATCACGATGCGGGCGCCGATCTCGGCCTGCTGGTCCTTGATGACCGCCCTGACTCCCGCGATGTTGCCCGAACCGTCCCTCAGCAGGTCATAGGCATAGGCCTTCGTGACGATCTCGGCGCCGTTGCGGGCCGCCAGCTTGGCGATCTCCACGTCGAACAGGCGCCGCTCGAGCACATAGCCCTTGCCGTCGAGCCGCGGAACGACCGAATGACCGTTGGGGGCTACGAGACGGAACTTCGTGACCGTCGAGGCGATCCACCGCGGGTCGGGTTCGATGAACTGCGCCACGCCTTCATGGCTGACCGCCTCGCCACACCGCACCGGATAGCCGACGTCACGGTCCTTCTCCAGCACCAGCACCGAAGCGCCGTGTTCAGCGGCATACCGGGCAGCCGTCGAACCTGCCGGTCCGGCCCCCACGACGACGATGTCGTACGAGGTCTTCATCGGCCGAACTCCGCCGGTGCGTTCAGATACTGCGGGATCTCGCGAGGTTTTTCAGCCACCCCGTTTCGATGGAACTCGATGACCTCCCACGGGCACGCCCACACGCATTTGCGGCAGTTCGTGCACCGTTCGTCGATAATGGAGATCTTCGACTCCTGAAGTTCGATGGCGTCCTCGGGACAGACACCCACGCAACAGCCGCAGAAGTCGCACTTCCCGGGGATGATGTGGATCATGAGCGGAGCGGAACGGGCCACGGAGCTTTGAGAAAGTTGTGATGAGCGAAAATAGGTGATTTCCAGGGAAGAACCAAAGACCCGTATGGAGTCGTGAGGAAAGAGTATGGAGAAAAATGTCGAGAGACTTAGAGGACCCGCTTCAACCAGCCGACTCTACCTCCTTGCTCTACGCTCCATGCTCCATGCCTCACGCTCCATGCATCATTCTCCATGCTCCATGCCGATTTCTCTCTACTCCTAACTCCCTACTCGCGTTAGAATTCCGACTGCACCCGCACATGCAACTTCGCGTCCCCGAACCCGTCACCTTTCCCCAACGCGATGCTGACACCGAGCAGTCCCACCGGAGCGTCGACGCGCAGCGTCACACCGTAGCCGAACCGGACGAGTTGCGACCCGGGGAGTCCGATCGACGAAAGGAGCGGACGCCGGATGAAGCCGCCGTCGATGAAGGCGCCGATGAACGACCGAGGCGAGAAGAAGAAGCGATGCTCAAGCGTGCCCCACGCAAGCTGCGAGCCCAAGAACGCTCCCTCCCGATACCCGCGGAGGCTCGTGGCTCCACCTAAGCGCATGAGGTCCGCCGCGTCGAGCGTACCGCTGCGCACATCGATGCCGTGAGCCTCCACGACCGACGTCTGGGCCGTAAATCGCGACAAGGCGAACGCGACATCGACCCGGAATCGCTGGATGGAGGTCCGGGCCGTCCCACCCGCTCCGTTCGACCGCTTTCGTCCCGCCTGCACATCGGCCGCGTAGAACGCGCCCGACCTTGGAGTGATCGCGTCGTCGCGGGTGTCATACGCAAACCGCAGCCCGAAGAGCCGCTGGTCGCTCGAGGCGAGCACGGCCGCTCCGTATCCTTCGATGGGCGTCGTAGTGGTTTGTGCATAGCTTACCCCCAGCGTCACGTCCTCATCGACCATACCGCTGGCACCCAGACCGATCTGCTGCCGGACATACAATGAATCCTGCTTCCGTTGGCGGAAATCCGCGTCCGCGTTGATCTCCGAGCCGAGGACCCACGGCTCGCGATACGCGAGATCGATCTCCTGTGTCCCCTGCCGTTCCTGGAACCACCGCAACGACAACGTGCGGGCCGTTCCCAGGAGATTCCCCAGCCGGATGTCAACCAATCCCGTTACCGTGCCCCCGCCCGTTCCCGCCGCCGACGGCAGATATCCGATCATCCCGTCGAACGAGCTGTGCCGACCTTCCGTCACCGGCAGCGTCACGACCAATCGCTGCTGTTCGTTCAGCTCGACCGCGGGTTCGCCGACACTCGTGAACAACCGCGTCCGTTGAAGCCGCCGGACCGCTGAACCGGCCGACTGTGAGGTCCACAGGTCGCCCGTTCGAAGGCCCGAGGCGCGACGGACCGTCGAGCTGGTCGTGGAAGCATTGCCGACGATGCGGATGTCGGCGATGGTGAGGGTCGGGCCGGGCACGACCCGAAGTGCGACGGCCACGCTGCAGGCCGCCCCGCCTTCGGCCTCGTCCAACCTTTCGATGGTAACGGTTGCCAGCGGGCGGCCGGCCCGTTCGGCGCGGCCAAGGATCGCGGCGATGTCCCGTTCGAGCATGCCGGGACTGAAGCGTGATCCTCGACGGAGCAAAAGCAGCTCCCGAAGTCCCTCGGCCTCGGCCGCTGTCACGCCATCGATGTCGAACTCGCTGACGAACGCCGGAGGGCCTTCAACGACCCGCATGGTCCAGGCGCCCAAGGTCGATGTATCGACGACGGCCTCCGCATGCAGGTATCCCTGCATCGCATACCACTGTCGCACCATGGCAGCGACGGAATCGTGATCGCCGGTCGATCGACGTGTGAGCAGCGAGGTCAGCTCGGCGAGACGTTCGGGCGCAGCGCCCGAAGGGGTGATGCGGTCGTGACCGAACGCCTTCGACGGCGTATCGGTCTGGGCGGAGAGAAACGTGCTGGCGGCCGCGAGGGCCACCGGGAGGATCAAGGATCTCAGAGGGATCGACATCGTGCGGACGATGACCGGAGGTCCACCGTTCAGCGGATCGGACGCTCGCGCCCCAACAGGTCGGTCGTCGGATACCGGAGACGGTAGTCGCCGAATCCCGTCTCATCCACGAACACGAATTCGTAGTTCAGGTTGTAGTAGTGCCAGACCTCGTACGGCCGCGAGTTGGTCTCGAACGGATGCCGCTCGATGTTCTCGGGCGCGCCGAACCGAACGTACACCATACCCCGATCGGTCCGCCAGCCTTCGAGGTAGTGCGTGAAATTGCGATTCGCGTACTCGACCCGATGGTAGTATTCTTCCATCAGCTCGTTGCGCGTCGTTTGCGGGTCCGGGTCGCGCTTGTTCCAGAACTCCAGGAAACGGAGGCGCTTGTCCTCCGGCGTCTCGCCTGCCCGGATGAAGTCGACGTCCGACGTCCTCGCCACATACCGCATCTGCTCCACAGCGAGGTCGAGGTCGACGATCGAGAACGGCAGGTCCGACCAGCGCATCGTGAACGTACGCGAGGTCGAGGCGATGCGGTTGGCGTCGGTCGGTGGGACGCCGACGGGGTAGGCCCCCACGCGGATGATGTAGGGCCCGATCGGCAGGTTCAGGTCGCCGAATTTCATGAAGACCTGGTGCGTCGGCTCCAACGGCGCCTCGATCTGTTCGAGGCCCCCGACGGAATCGCGGTTGGAATTCTGGATCGTCGCCACGAGGCGCACCGGCGCCGCTGCGCCCTGCGAGTACATCTCGTAGAAGATGAAGAACCCGTCGGCCTGGTCTCCCACGTATCCCGAGATGTTCGGGATGATATTCCGCCGGTCGCCGCTCGACGTCAATCGGTTGACGAGCATGACATCGCTCAGCGAGACGGTCCCCTGCCGGAATTCGCTCACGAGGACCTTGCGCCGCAGCGTGATCGTTTTGTTCGATTCCTGATCGCGGACCTCGACGCGCACGTCGAACGGCCCGGGCTTCATGTCGAAGCTCATCTGCCGGAGTGAGTACAGACGGTTGGAGGTCGTCTGCGAGAAGTCCTTCGTTTTCAGCTCGACCGTGTGCAATCGGTTCCAGACCGGCTCACCGTCGGCCGTGGAGATGGTGGCCGTGATGTCGAAGGTGCCGAAGAATTCATCCCCCTTCTGGACGAACGTGATCTCTTCGTAGGGCACCTGGAGGTACAGCTCCAGCTTCGAGAGACCCGAGTCGGCCGAAGCATAGGACAGCACGTCCATAAAGATGGTCGCCACACTGGTCTTGCGCCGGTCGGACATTTCGACCTGCGACAAGCCCACCGTCGTGATGGTCAGGCCAAGGATGCCGAGCATCAGGATCGTTCGCTTCGTCTTCATAGCACTCGTCTCCGGCTGCGTCAACGGACCACTTCGCCGGTCAGGTCGAATTCCTCGGCCCCGGTGATCCGCACATCGTAGAAGTTCCCCACCTGCAGCGGCGTGGGATTCAGTACGCTCACCTCCTGGTCGATCTCGGGGGCATCCCACGCTGTCCGCCCCACCGACATCGGACCTTCGTGCCGGTCAACGAGCACGCGAACGGTCGAACCGACCAGTCCCTCGTTACGCTCCGCAGAGATCTCCATCTGCGCCTGCATGACCGCCTCCTGGCGTTCCTCCTTCACCTCCGCCGGGACCGGGTCGCCCAGCTCATAGGCCGAGGTCCCCTCCTCCTGCGAATACGTGAAAACGCCCAACCGGTGGAACCGCACCGACGTCACGAGATCGAGCAGGTCGGCGAAGTCCTCCTCCGTCTCGGTCGGATAGCCGACGATGAGGGTCGTCCGGAGGGCGATCCCCGGCACGCGTTCCTGCACCGTGGCGATCAGTTCCCGCAGCGCGCGGCTCGTGATGCCGCGTCGCATCGATTTCAGCACCCGGTCGGAGCTGTGCTGCACCGGCATATCAATGTAGGGAACGAGCGCGGGAAAATCCCGGAACGCGTCGAGGAGGCGCATCGGGAATTTGGCCGGATACGCGTACATCAGCCGGATCCACTCGATGCCTTCCACGTCATTCAGACGGCCAAGCAGATCGTAGAGGCTCCGTTCTCCCGTCGCGTCCAGGCCGTAGTAGGTCGTATCCTGGCCGATGATGATCAGTTCTTTGACGCCCTTCCGCGCGAGCTGCTGCGCCTCAGACAGCACCTGGTCCATCGGCTTGGTGCGATGGCTGCCCCGCATGAGCGGAATGGCGCAGAACGAGCAGGGATTGTCGCAGCCCTCGGAGATCTTCAGGTAGGCAAAATGCGACGGCGTCGTCAGCAGGCGCTCGCCCAGCAGTTCCTTCTTGTAGTCGATGCCCAGGTCGGCCAGGACCGCCGGCATCTCATTGGAGCCGAAGTAGGAGTCTACGTCAGGGATCTCGGCGCGCAGTTCATTGCGGAACCGCTCCGAGAGACACCCCATGACGACGACCTTACGGATCTCTCCGCGTTTCTTCCGGTCGACCGCCTCGAGAATGGCGTTGATCGATTCTTGCTTGGCGGCTTCGATGAATCCGCACGTGTTGATCACGACCGTGTCGGCCTGGTCGACATCGTCCGTGAGGGGCGCCTGGCTCATCTTCAACTGGCCGAGCAACGCCTCGCTATCGACGAGATTCTTCGAGCAACCGAGCGTTACGACGTGGATCTTATCGTGGGAGGACTGAGACAATGGAGATCTATGAAAGGTGAAAGGTGAAAGGTGAGAGGAGAAAGGATGTGTGGAGGTGTCCTAGAAGGGATGAGTTCGATCGCTTCGTGCCTCGACCAACCCGGGACATTCATACATCCATCTCTCCGACAGGAATAGTGCCTCATCGCTTCGCGTGATTGTGATGAGCTTCCGGCGGTGATCGGAGAAATGCGAAATGGAGGCGTCGTGTAGTGAGTGTCGGGCACAGGGAAGTGGGGATTGGGAGTCGGGAGGTGGGGTCGGTTCCCAGGTTTCTGGCCTCTGGCTTTCCTCTCCGTCCCCATTTCCCATTTCCCTTATCCCATCTCCCGTCTCCAGTCAGCATGATCTACGTTGACAAAACAACGAAATCGACATACAAATAGATGATCGGCGCGAGGAAGACGAGGCTGTCGAACCGATCATAGATGCCGCCGTGGCCGGGAAGAAGCGACGACGAGTCCTTGACCCCGGCGTCACGCTTGAACCGCGATTCCACCAGGTCTCCGATCTGTCCGAACACCCCGACGAGCGTCCCCAGCACAACCGCGTGCGTCATCGTCAAATAGTCGAGCACAAGCCCTCGCGCAACGATCCATGTCACCACGGCTGCGATGAACCCGAACACGGCCCCTTCCCATGATTTCTTCGGACTGACCCGTTCAAACAGCCGATGACGACCGAACGTCAGTCCTCCGAAATAGGCCGCCGTATCGCAGATCCAGATCGACGCGAACAGCGTCACAACGGTCCAGCCACCCCATGTATCGATCTGCGCCAGCTCGGCGTCGCCCGCCATCCCGACCGGAAAGAACTGCGGCACCGGAAACCCGTACGGGAAAAGTTCGCGCATCCCGATGAGCGCACCGAAGAAGAGCGGAATGAGCATCACGCCCGCCACCGTCGCGCCCGCGTTCACGATCGCCGATCCCTCCGTCCGGAAGAGCTCCACGAGTCCCACCACGAGCGCGAAGATCAGCAGAACAAAGAGTATGAACTGGTGCATCGAGAACATGCTCAGCGCGATGCCCATCGAGGCGAAGGCGGTGTAGGTCTCTACCTGCAGTCGCTCGTAGACGAAGGCCAGGTTCAGCAAGAGACCGAAGGCCAGCCCGATGCGCCGCTGGGGCTTGGCCCCTTTGGCCTCCGTCAGACCGTAGAATTCATGCAACGCCAGGAACGAGATCACGGCCACCAGCGCGAAGAACCAGTACCCTCCTTGCAGCGTGATCCAGACGATGGCCGGGATCGCGACGGCAGCCACCGCCACCCGTTGCGGGAGCGTCGAGAACGGACTCGGAGTGCTCATACGATCACAGAGAAGTGGGCAGATCGTCAACGTCGGCAAGCACGGCACGCGCCTCGGCCGCCCGCGACGCCGGGATGAAGAGACGTACGGCCGATGGGAGCGGGAACCACCAGGACGAGACGTGATCCCGGAACGAGTAAGCGTACGAGGGGATCCCGGCCCGGCGCAGCACCACCGCCACCCAATCGGCCTCGAATTCCGAGTCGAACGAGCCGACCAGCGTGTGATCGGCCGCGAACGCCTGATGCGCCGGATCGTCGCAGAACAGACGGCCGTCCGCACGCTGAGCGCACGTTCCGCACACGGGGCGCGCGCACACCACACACAGCCCGACCGAGGGAGCGGTCGGATGCGTCTCGCACATCGGCATGTGACCGTTCTGCCAGCGTCCGCACCATCCGCAGGCCTCCTCGGCCGACCGGATCTCATGTGTGCAATGCACGCAGTCGCTCATGCCTTCTCCGCCACGGGCCGCGTGATGCGATGATACAGCCACATCGTCCAGGCGAACAGCAGTCCGAAGGCCGCCCCCTGCATCAGCATCGTCGGCAGGTCGGCCGCTGAGCCTACCGACTCCACGAGCATCTCGTCGTTCGCCAGGCCCATTCGAACGGCAACGACGGCCAGAAAGTTGTTCAGAAAGTGCAGCAAGATCGGGGGCAGGAGGCTCGCCGAACGATATCGCGTGTATCCAAAGAAGACGCCCAGCGCCACGAGACCGACCGCATCGAACGGGTTGAGGTGGAAGAGCCCGAACAGCACTCCCGAGACCACGGCTCCACCCAGGGGGCTCCAAGCCTTGCGAAACAGCGTCTGCACGAGGCCCCGGAAGTAGAATTCTTCGACGAACGACGGTACGACCGCCACCACCAGGCCGACGAACAGAAATTCGGGCACCGACTCGGACGCCAGCAGCAGCGCCATCATCGACTGCAACATCTCCTTGAACGGACCGATGATCGAATCGACGATCGGCGGCAAGGGGATCAGTCGCTGAAGATAGATGACGGTTTCCAGTACACGCTGGAGCGACAGCAGCGCCACGAGCAACACGGCGAACTCCCGCACCGAGGGAATACGGAGCGGGAACACTTCGAGCGGATCGCGACTGACGAGACGGGCCAGGATGACCGTCGGAGCCAGGATGAACAAGAGCTGCGACAGGAGCGTGACCCACCGCACCATCCCGACGTTCGATGCCGTAACGTTCAGCTCGCCCATCGCCAGGAACGTCATGATGCCGCCGCCGATCTGGTAGAGCAGAAAGACTCCCACCAGCACCAGCAGACCGAAGGCTGCCGGATGGATGTTCCGGTCCTGGAGGAACGTGTGCGGCTCGCCGGGCGTGGGGGTCGTCGGTTTCATCAGCGTCCGAAGCGGACCATCGCCGCGAGCAGCGGCACCATGATCTCGTGGTGCCCGATGAACTGATAGCCGCGGCCGTACTTCTGCGTGGGCCGCTCGACGACGTTCACGGTCGGGCGGTAGTGGCGGATCATGTCGAAGTTCGCGGTCGTGAAGCCCTTGGCCTTGTGGCCGAGGTTGCGTGCCACGGTGAGAGCCTTGAGGAACACCTCGGGCAGGATGACGGCCGAACCGATGTTCAACACCACCCCGCCGTCCATGAGACCCTTGACGGAATTGATCAGCACCTTGAAATCCCGGAACGTCATTTCGCCCGTCGCCGCGCCGTCCATCGACGGCTGTTGGTGGACAATGTCCGTGCCGATGGCGGCGTGGACCGTCACCGGAATCCCGACCTCGTAGCACCGGGCCAGCAGCGAAACCCTTCGATTCGGCGCCTTGAGGGCGATCAGTTTCTTCGCCAGTGCCTCGCCATAGCCCTCGGTCCCGTCGGTCATCCCCTTGACAAGCGCCTTGTTGATGAACTCCCCCGTTTCGCGCGACATGCCGAACGTGCCGTCCATGAGGTTGACGGCGACATCTTCCGACGTATGGCCCCACATGGCCGTTTCGACATCGTGGATCGACGCCGCGCTGTTCATGGCCACATGCGTGACGAGGCCGCGCTCCAGCAGGTCGATGAGCACCGGGGCGAGTCCCACCTTGATCACGTGAGCGCCCATCATCAGGATCACCGGTTTGCGGCGGGTGCGGGCTTTCCGGATATCCCGCGCGACGCTCCGCAGGTCCGCCGCCACCAGGATGTTCGGAAGAGAGGCCAGGAACGTCTCCACCGAGCCTCCCTTGCCGGGGAGTACCTTGGCGAAGTCCTTCGGCCGCACTTTGCTCTTGCGCGTGGCGATGGAGATGGTCTTGACGCCCGAGAGATCGATCTGAGTGTAGCGTGCCATGGGAGTGCGTGTATGGAGGCCGGTAGTCGGAATTCTGGAATCGTGATGCGTGATGAGGGATTCAGGAACCGATCTATTGTGTTCTGGCTTCTGATCTCTGGCTTCTGGCTTCTGACCTCTGGCTTCTGGCTTCTGACCTCTGGCTTCTGGCTTCTGACCTCTGGCTTCTGGCTTCTGGCTTCTGACCTCTGGCTTCTGGCTTCTGACCTCTGGCTTCTGGCCTCTGACCTCTGTCTACTGTATTCCGTCTTCGTTTCTTCCTACTTGATCCTTGCCTTCAAGGGTCCCCGGAGGCCCTTGTATTCCCGAAGCTCGGCATCGATCGAGCCGATGGCCACTTTGGTGGTCACTTTCACCGGGATCCGACGATCGTCATTCGACAGCCATATCAGGATGCGGCCGTCGCTCTTGAAAAGCCCGCCCTCTTTGATGAGGGGCTCGATGAGGAAGCAATCGAATGTTCCGGCATCCACTGAGACCTTTTGGAATCCGAGGAATCGCACGGCCAGCGTGTAGGCGGAATCTTTGTAGAAGTTCTGGAGCTCCGTCCGCTGTCCTGGTCGCATGTTGCCGAAGTCGAAGGTGCGGGCCAGATACAGCGCAGACACCACATCCTGTACGTGTGGCGGGATCGGATAGACCCCGTCCTTTGTCCTTGCAACACCCTGGTAGTGATCGAATTCCGCCTCGAAGTCGCGCGAATAGCTTCCTTCTCGTATCCGTTGCGTGAACCGCCAGGGCATCAGGGCCGACTCATCGACGATCGTGCGATACAGGTCGTCCACTTTGTAGATCCACGAAAACGACGGAGTGGACTGAACGGAGAACTCGATCCGGTACGCCAGCCGGCCGTTCACCGTATCCATCGCCGGGATCGCGAAGACCGCCTCGCCGGCCGTGACGAATGAGTAGCCGATGTCATAGACCAATCGCTCTCCGAGACCGAACGCGGTCTGCTCGATGCGACGGAACTCGATCGCGGTCGAATCGCTGCGCGTCTGCGCGAACGTAGACGAGGCGACGATCAATATGAGGGGAATGATCGACTGCATGAATGCGTCACCAAACTCCGCCTGCTTCAGTCTTCCTACTTCCTACTTGATACTTCCTACTCTCTTCACCCCCTCCACCACATCCTCTACCTCGATCTGTTCCATGCACAGGTTCCCGACGCACATATTGCCGGTGCAGTGCGGACATCTCGCCGGCTCCGGCGTAAAGGTCACCGCCCGGTCGCTCAAAGGCCCCCAACGTGTCACGCTTGCCGCGGCGATGGGGGGATAGAAACCGACGACCGGAGTGCCAACCGCGGCCGCGATGTGCAACGGTCCGGTCGAATTTGCGACGAAGACCGATCCACGCTGGATGAACGCGGCCAACTCCATCAGCGACATGCGTCCAACGCAGGCACGCGCCGCACCGCCCGAACGTTCGACCACCTCCTGCACGAGCTGCGCTTCATGCGCGCTTCCGGTCACCACGACCGGACCCCTGGGCGCAAGCGCCCGGGCCAGGTCTCCGAATCGATGCGCCGGCCAATCACGCGACGATCCGCCGCTTCCGGGATGCAGGATGGCCGGCCGGTCTTCGGGCCGCAATCCGATCTCCGTCCGCACACGCTCAGCCGCTTCGATCTGAGTGGTCGTAGGATCGAGCCGCGGACGGACTGCTTCGGGAACGTCAACACCCAGCGGCAGCAGCAGCCGCGCGTTGAAGACCGCCTCATGACGGAGTCCGGACCTGCGGTGGTCCTTCGCGCGTCGGTTGAACAAGAACGAATACCAGCGGTAAGCCGTTCCGACGCGGACCGGTATTCCCGCCCTCCACGTCAGCCAGGCCAGACGGGGCCGGGGAAAGACATGCAGGGCAACGTCAAATTGACCTGCACGGATATCGTGCAGCAACTCCTTGTCGGGACGCGGGCGACCGCCACGGTCTGCCAGAATGACGGCATCCACGCCAGGGGCGTGTTGAACGAGCTCCTGAGTGTAGTCCCGAACGAGAAAGGTCACGCGTGCTTCCGGCCACTGCTCGCGAACGAGCTCCACGACCGGCAACGTCAGTACGACATCGCCAATGCGGTCGGTGCGGATCAGAAGGATGCGTCGGACGGTCAATCGGAATTCTGGAAATATCAATTAAGATACCCAGAATTGGAGAGAAGGGAAAGGAGCGTGCGGTTGGGAAACGGAGCGACAGAGGCCAATCAATGGTGCGAGGTGTAAGGTGAAAGGTGTTTGGGAGGGTTCAATCGGCGCGCTTCAACAGACCCTTCCCTCCACCTTCCTCCTTCCACCTTTCACCTCTCTTCCGGCTTCACCCCTTCAGAACAAACCCTCCGTCGAAGGTGTCGAAGATCATCTTCTGCTTCTGTCCACCGTCGAGGGCAGAACGAAGGTAGCCCATGTAGACGTCGATGACGTTCGTCTCTTTGTAGTTCTCGTGTCCCCAGATCTCCTTGGCGATCTCGGCACGCGAGACGGCTTGGTTCTTGTTGCGTGCGAGGAATTCGAGGAGGCGGAATTCGATGTTGCTCATTTCGAGCGAGCGTCCCGCCCGCGTGGCCTTCTGCTCTTCCACGTTGATGCTCACATCGCCGACCTTGACCTGCGGCGGCCGAGGGGCGGCGGAGCGGCGGAGGATGGCTTCGATCCGGGCCATCAATTCGTCGAAGTCGAAGGGCTTGACGAGATAATCGTCGGCGCCAAGCCGGAGGCCTTTGACGCGGTCGTCGACGAACCGGTCGGCCGAGACGATGAAGACGGGAGTCCGAAGTCCTTCCTTGCGGAGGGTCTCCAGAACGTCGAAGCCGCTGATGCCCGGCAGGTGAATGTCGAGCAGGATCAGGTCAAACGGGGTCGCGCGGGCCTTCTGGAGACCCAGTTCTCCGGTCGGGGCCCAGTCGGAGCGATAGCCCGACCTGGACAATCGGTGGGCGACAACCGTGGCGATCGATTCTTCGTCTTCGACGATGAGGATGGAGGCGTGGGTGTCTGCGCTCATGGCGGGGTTAAAACTAGGGATTTCAACCGCGGAAATCAATGGGAGACGGGAAGCACGAATCGGGGAAAGCGCAATACGAAACAATTTCGAAGCCCGGCGAAGAACCTCCGTCCGGCCTAGATCTACTGGCAGTGACCAGTGATCACTGATCACTGATCAGTGGCCTCTGACCTCTGGCCTATGGGCTTCACCCGCTCTGGGAAGTGGTTCGCCGCTTCGCGGCGTTTGTAGTGGGCCTCCGGCTACCTGTTCAACACCATCTTCACCATCTTCCGCTCCTTCCCCGCCTCCAATCGGGCAAAGTAAACACCGCTCGGCAGGCTCCGCGCATCGAACGTCACCTCGTACAGCCGACCCGCCGTGGCCGTTCCGGTGAAGAGCGACGTCACTTCCTGCCCCAGCACGTTGAAGACAGTTACTGTTGCTGTTCCCGTTTGCTCCACCGTGAACGAGAGGTTGGTCTCTGGATTGAACGGATTGGGGAAGTTCTGATGCAACGCCGTCGTCTTCGGCACCAACGAGATCCCGTCGGAGTTCTGCTCGACGAACGCCTCCGAACCCACCACCAGCCGGAACCTCCGCATCCCGCTTCGACTGTTCACTGTTATCGGTTCACCGTTCACCAGCCTCATCCCAGTTCTCGTGTCGAGATCGAACAGATACACCGGCTGTCCCGCACCGTCGATGCCCGTGAACGTCAGCGCCACATCGACCCGCGGCTCAGGCGTACGAAGCACCATGCCCCATGCCCTTTCCTGCTTGTCGTTCGACCTGACGTCATACGCATTGACGCCCTCCTCCGTCTCGAAGCCCACCGAGAGCGCTCCCGAGCCGACCAACGGTGGCTCGAACATGTCGAACTCGTCGTCTCCTTCGGATGCGCGACCGTCGATACCGGCGATGTTGCCAATGTCCACCACTCCGTTGTCGGCGCGCGTGGCGTCCACGCGAATGCGCCACGACGTTCCCGGGTCCTCCGCCGCAACCGCTCGCCACCCGTCGGGGACCGCGGTCGAAGCCCGGTCGGCGATGTTGAACCTCAAGCTTGTCGCGAACGGCAATTTCACCACCCATCCCTCCCACGCCTTGAGCGTGTCGGGGTTCAGCCTCCAACCCGACTGCTCGCCCCCAACGCCGATGAACGCGGCCGTATGCCCGGTCAGCGTCGATCCATCGGCAAGTCGCAAACTGTCCTTGTGAATGTCAAACGCGAACGGATTACCGACGAAGTTGTATCCGGCGTTGAGTGCGATACCCGTCTTGTTGTAGTCCTCCGCCTTCAGCATCGTCCCCGGCCCTGTTCGGACCACCGTGCCGCTCTTCAGGATCAGCAGGAACGCACGGCCCGGCGTCAGTACCGACTGTGTACGGAAGCCCGGATACTCATCGAACGGGTCGCTGGCGTTGTTCCCGACGTTGTCCTTCAGCTTGTAGAACCGCCATGATTCATCGTTGTAGGCGGGCAGGCCCGTCCGGACCTCGAACACGTCCTGCGGGGTCTTGTTCGTCAGGTCGAGCGGCACAGAGAACATCCGATACGCATACGTCTTCGGCGCGCTCGACGGAAGCGCGGTCACGCTCGCCTGCGCCACCGGCGAACCGGTCTGCGGATCGCGCCGCTCCACGACGTCGGAGATCTGGATGCGCACCGAATAGGTCGGCGAAATGCGGACGTTTCCCGCACCGTCCGTCGCTACGATGCGGTAGTCCACTCCATGGTACCGATTCAACGCGATGTACTCCTGCGGGAGTGACACCGTGGATCCGCCCAGATTCAGGAAAGCCTGTTGCTGGCCCAAAGACCAGGGGGTCCCGGCCCGGCGAGACTGGAGCAGCAACGATTGCACACCCGAGCCGACGTCCGACGCCCCGGCGCTGATCATGATCGGTTGCGGACTAGACGTGGAGAACGTCGCGACCGCATTCGAATCGTGCGTGATCACCGGCGGTATGTTGTCGAACGAGACACTCACGCCGGCGGCCGATGCCGGATTCTTGTTCCCGGCGCCATCTTGCAGATACAGATACAGCATCGTATTCCCCTGCACGTTCCATGGTAACATGACCGACGTCCCGCTCACGGCCACGGAGCTACCAGGATTGCCGACGGTCGGAGCGAACCCGAGGTTGTACCACGCCATCGGCGTGCCGCTCGGGTCCGTCGGTCCGGTCCAGGTGATCGTGATCGGGCTCTGCCGCTGCCAGCCGCTTCCGCTCACCGACAGGTTCATCGGAGCCGGCGGCGCGGTCTCGTCGAGCACCGTCGCGGAGGCTTCGGTCGAGTAGGACGAGAAGCCGACAGCGTTGTAGGCCCGCACGCGGTAGGTATACGTGATCGTTTCGGTGAGCAGCGAATCCGTGGCGCCGCTCTGATCGCCCGGCACGACGGCGATCTCAGAGAAGCTCCCGCCATTCCGGCGCTCGACCCGGTACGATTGTGCCAGTCCCCCGCCGGCCATCCAACTGACGGTGACCTTGCGGCCCGGCAGGGCCGTGGCTCCCAGCATCGTCGGCGTTTGGGGCGGGGCCGAGAGGACCGAGAACGAGACGACCGGACTGAAGAGGCTCCAGCCTGCAACGTTCCGGGCGCGGATCCTCCAGTAGTAGGTGGAGCCAAGACTGAGGTTGGAGACGTTCAAGCTCGTGTCGACGCGCGTGGAATCGTCGATGAGGGCTCCCACGGAGAGGTCGGGCTGCAAGCCGAACTGCACGTGGTACGTCGTGGCGCCCGACGGACGCTGCCACACCAAGGTAAGCGTCGGCGACTGATTCTGCGCTCCGTTCGACGGCGACAGGATCTGAGGCGCGTTGGGAACGGCGATGGTGGTCGTGAAGGCCCACGAAGCGTATGCACTGGTATCGTAGAAATTGTACGCACGAACGCGCCAATAGTAGCCCGTTCCGTACTGGAGCGTCATGATCGGCGGCGTGAGCGACGTGCCGGTGGTCGACTGCTCGTAGGTCAACGGCGGCGTGAACGCGTTGCTCGTCGCGATCTGCATCTGGTAGCCGACGGCCCCCGATGAGGGGTTCCAGGTCAGCGTCGGAGTCAGCGGGACCCCGGTGGCGCCGTTGAGCGGCGCGACGAGCACCGGCACCGCGGGGATCGCCGGCCTCGTCGTGAATTGCCAGGTGCCCGAGATCGTCGAACCGCCGGCGTTGTTCGCCTTGACCCTCCAGAAGTATTGCGTGAGCGGGAGCAGGTTGTCGACCTGATGACTGGTCGAGGTCAGGCCAAAGGCCGACGCACGTATATTGGAAAACCCGGCGTCGAGGGCCACTTCGAGGTCGTATGACGACGCACGTGCGGCAGCGCTCCAGCTCATCGTCAGCGACGTCGTCGTCGCAGCAGCCCCGTTTCCGGGCGAGACGAGCGTGGGCGGGTCGGGCAGCGCGATCACCGTCGTGAAACTAAAGGCCGCGCTGTACGCGCTTGCCCCGCCGGCGTTCACGGCACGAACTCGCCAGTAGTACAGGGTGCTGTTCGTGAGTCCCGTCGGCTGGACGGAGGTCCCGGTCAGGCCTGTGGTCGAGTAAACGAGCGGACTGAAGCCGGAGGACGTCGAGACCTGCACCTCGTACGTCGAAGCGCCGGCGGAGCTTCCCCACGACAACGTCAGCGTGAGCGGCTGGTTCTGCGCACCGTTCCCCGGCAGGGCCGGCGTGGGCGACGACGGAGCTCCGGCGAGGGCCGTGAAGCTCCAGGTCGCCGAGAAGGGGCCGTATCCTGCCGCATTCTTGGCCCGCACTCGCCAATAGTAGACTGCCCCTGACTGAAGTCCGAAGATCTGCCTGGAGGTGGCTGTCAGTGTGCTGTCGTCCACGAGCGACGTGTTGAATAGGGCATCGGTCGAGACCTGAAGTCGATAGGACGTGGCATTGGCGACCCCTGTCCACGACAGGACCTGCCCGTCGAGCGGGATATTCGCCGCCCCGTTCGACGGGGACGAAAGGACCGCCTGCGCCGGGGGGCTGCCGGCGGTCGTGAAGTGCCTGGTGGACGATGCCGCCGTGCCGCCCGAGTTCTTCGCCGTCACGCGCCAGTAGTAGGTGGTAGACTGCGCCAGTCCATTGACCGTGAACGACGTGTCGGCGATGTCGACGGGATTCGTGAAGGTGGTGGCGAACGCCGCGTCGGTGGAGACGGCCAGATCGTACGCGGTCGCGCGGGCCGCCGCATTCCAGACGAACCGTACGCTCGTCGGCTGGTCGACAGCGGCATCGGCCGGAAGGGCCAGGCTCGGCACCGCGGGAGCCGCGATGAGCGTCGTGAAGATCCAAGAAGACGAATACGGACCATTACCGGCGCCGTTGGACGCCAGCACGCGCCAGTAGTAGATGGTGGCATATTGAAGACCCGTCGCCTGGATCGACGTTCCGGTGTGGCCGGAGGAATCCATGACCAACGTCGAGAAGTTCACGGCCGTCGAGATCTGGATGCGATAGCTGGAGGCGGTCGCCACGCCGTTCCACGAGAGCGTCGCATTCAGCGGTTGCGTCACGGCTCCGTTGGATGGTGACTGCAGCGTCACCTGGGCTGGGATGGTCGGGATGGTGGTGAATGACCACGCCGACGAGAATGCGCTGGCCCCATTCGTGTTCGCCGCCAGCACGCGCCAGTAGTAGGCCTGGTTGTTGTTCAGCGTCGAGCCAGGGATCGTGAACGACGTATCGGTCAGGCTCGGGTTGTCGATGTTCAGCGCCGTGAAGTCCGACACGGGCGAGACCTGCAATCGGTACGACGTCGCCGTGGCCGACGACCGCCACCGCAGGGTCGGCGTCAGCGCCACATTCACGGCACCGTTGAGGGGTGAGGCCAGGATCGGGGTGCCCGGCGGCGGCGAGGCGGCGGTGGTCGTGGCCGACGCGGCGGAGCTGCGGGCTCCTTCGAATCCCGTCACGTCGACGGCGGAGATCCGGTAGAAGTAAGTGGATCCGACGGCCAGGCCGGCGTTGGAGAATGCCGTATTGGTGGTGGAATCGACGAGAGACATCGACGTCGAATCGGCGCCGCGATAGATCTTGTAGCGGAGCAAACCCACCGCTCCCCCACCGTTCTGCCAGCCGAGACCGATGGTTGTGCCTACGGCATTTGCCGTGAGATTCACCGGTGGCAACTGGAGATTGAACTCCTGCGGAGATCGTGCCACGTTGGAGATCCGAACTTCATCCACCGACACGGACCACACTCCGGACCACATGCCAATCACGAGGTCACCGGTATTGTCGGTGCTCCCCTGGGGTGTCACGTTGGACCGACCGCGTTCGACCCCATCGACATAGAGGACCGACACGGTGGGCGAGATGACCGACGCAATATGGTGCCAACGTCCATCCGCCAGCGAGCGGCTGTCCATCAGCCCGGTTCTCTCTCCAGCGGTCGTGCCGGAGAAGACCTCTGATGTCGCAGAGGCATTGCCATTCGACAAGGTGAGATACCAACCCGGAGATGGAAGGCCCGGGAACTTGGTGAGCGTCATGAAGCCTGATGCCGTGGAGGTCTGCTGGACGCGGTACCAACCCTCAGCGGTGAAGGCGCCCGAGCCAAAGTTCAGCGAAGCCGCATGGGGTACCACAATGCCAGTCGCACCTGCTGGATTGACCATCAACCGATCAGAGCCGAAGCGTCCGGTCAATTCGACCGATCCGGTCACGACGGAACCGTTGTTCCCGAATCCGCTCGCATCAACGACGGTCGAACCCACCTGCTCATTCATATGTAAGAGCAGGACCGTATTCGCATCCGCCGTGTATTCTCCCGGCAGCGTCGGCTGGACCGTCAATCCCACCGGACGTGTCGAGATCGTCAGTCCGGCTACGATCGTGTTCGTCACGGCGCACGTATAATGGCCGTTGTTCGCCGCCGTCAGGCCGCTCAACGTGAGCGTGCTCGACGTGCCCGAGGGCACGATGTTGCCGCCTTTGTACCACTGATACCGGTTGGCCGTGCCGTCGACCGTGGCCGAGAATGTGACGCTGCTGCCGGAGAGGATCACCGTGTCGCGGGCCGTACCGATGCTGTCCTGAGGCGAAACACCGAAGGAGACCGACGCCACCGCCGCGTTCGGCTCCAGATCGCCGAAGGTGAACCGGTTCCCGCCGACGTTAAGATATTGAACGCTGGTCAACGGCGTGAGGTTCGGCAGACGGACGAATCGGTTGTTGTTCAGGTAGAGGTGCTGCAGCAAGGTCAGGCGGCGGATCGAATCGGGTACGGCTCCTGCGAACTGATTGTTCTGCAGGAAGAGGTGCGTCAGTCGGGTGAGACGCCCGATCTGCTGAGGGATCTCTCCCGTCAGCCGGTTGTTCTGGAAGTCGAGCGCGAACAATTGCGAAAGGTTCGTCAGTTCGACCGGCAACGTGCCCGTCAGTTGGTTGTTGCCCACCAACAGGTTGACGAGCGTCGAGATCGACCCAAGTTCCGGCGGGATCGGACCGGTCAGCTGGTTGTTGCTCAGTTCCAGGACCCACAGTTTCGGAAGATTGCCCAGCGTTGCCGGGATGCTCCCCGATATCTGGTTGCCCTGCATGTACACGAGTCGCAGTTCCGGCAGGTTACCAAGCTCAGCCGGCAGGGGACCGGACAGTCCGCTGTTCCACATGATCAGGTCCGTCAGCGCGCTCATCTGCCCGATCGTTGCCGGGAGTCCACCGGTGAAGTGGTTGTAGCCCAGGTCCAGTTTCCACACCGCGCTGAGGTTCCCAACACTGAGGGGGATCGGTCCGACGAGGTTGTTGTTGGAAAGGACGATCTCCGTCACGCGTGCACCGGCCACGGTGATGCCGTGCCAGGTGTCGACCGGGCCGGTCAGCCAGTTGGTCTTGTTCGTCCAACCCGACCCGTTGGTGCTGTTGTAGAGATCCACGAGTGCCAGCGAATCGGCGAAGAGCGGAGTCCCCCATCCGCCGATGTGATACAGCGAATCCACCTCCGCCGCGCTGATCGCGCGGTTGTAAATGCGGATGTCGTCGAGGCCTCCTTTGTAGTTTCGGTCAGCATTCGGGACGTGTTCGTTGCTCGCGATGCGCAGTCGATTGTTGTCATAGTAGATCGCCCCGGTGCCTGACATGGACTTACGGAGTACTCCGTTGACATAGTATTTCAGCGCGGCACCATCATACGTCCCGACGACATGCGTCCACTGACTCTTCCATGCCGATTGAAACGCCGTCACCAGGTCATATGAACCGGAACTGGGCCGGACGGTGAACACCAGGGAATCGTCGGTGGGTGAATATCCTATTGCCAATTGGAATCCGCCCGGAGTCGCATCCAACGTCGATACGATGACATCCTGTTGTCCGTCGCGACCATCGCTGTTGATCCAGGCCGAGACGGTTACCTGAGCGGTTGGATGGATGCGTGCATCAATAGGCCCCCGCAAGTAGTCGTCGGACCCATTGAACATGAGAGACGAACTGGCCATGCCAAGCCGGTCGGTAACAGCCAGCGGGGCCCCTATGTCGATCAGATCAAACGAATTGCCTGAACTATCGGCTCGGCTGCCTTGCGTGAATGGATAGAATGCGATCAGACCCTCAGGATATGCGGCCGCTTCGTTGCTGAGGGGGCTCTCATAGCCCAAAGCATTTACCGCACTGATCCGGAAGGTGTAGCTTAGACCATTCAGGAGTCCCGAGATTGTTCGCGTCGTATCGGCACTCGACGACGTTGAATCCCGCAGCGTGATCGGAGGCGAAAAAATATCGTAGTAGATGCGGTACTTGACGACGTCAGCTTCCGGGTTTCTGGACCATGACAATGATATTTGTCGGTCGCCGGCACTTGCCGTCAAGTTCTGCGGCGCAGTTGGCGGAGCATCCAGCGGCCATCCACCCAGGCGATACAGTGAATCCACCTCCGCCGCGCTCAGGGCGCGGTTGTAGATGCGGATGTCGTCGATCAAGCCGGCGAAATAGGCAAGATCGCGAGCCGGTCCATAGACACCGATCTTCAGCGGTTCCGCCGTAGATACCAATGGACCGCTCACCGAAAGTTGACCATCCAATTGACCGTCAAGATAGATCTTCGAGGTCGACCCGTCGAACGTGGTGACCACATGGTACCATCTCAACGAATCGAGTGATGTCGCTCCGTTGTGCCAATGCCAACCGCTCGTTCCTCCGGTGTTAAGGTGCATGCGCACTTGCGGCGGATTGGCAGATCGGTCGACCATCAGCGAGTAGTCGGCATTAACAAGGTCTTGATCCACCCCCTTGGTAATGATCGCCTGGCTGATGGAGGTGCTATTGGGCGCAAGCTGTATCCACGCCGACAGCGTGAATGCACTCGGCGTTCGCAAATGTTGGATGTCCGCAACCTCCACATACGCATTTGTCCCATTGAAGGAGAACGCTGACAGGGAATTTCCAAAGCGGTCCGTCGCGAGGTTAGCTCCGTACGTCACGCCATCATGCGCATAATCGCTTTCGTCGTTGGCACTCATGTTGAACGGATAGTGGGCAACGAGTGTTAAATCCTCTGTGACGACCGTCTTCACCGCCCAACTCTTCGCGCTCTCGAAGTCCGTCGAATCCGTCGCTGTCACCCGCCAGTAGTAGGTGCCAGGAGAAAGAGGTGCCGTTGTGAAAGATGTTGATTGGTCGTGTGCCGAATAGAGCGTGACGTTGTTGGAATCGGTGCCGCTGTAGACGTTGTACCGCTTGAGGGGCACGGCTCCGCCGCCGTTTTGCCAGGTCAACGTCACCTGACGGGAGGGGTTATTCGAACCGACGAGCGCGACCGGAGGAAGCTGCAGGTTAAAGCCCTGCGGCGACCGCGCAATATTGGAAATGCGCACCTCGTCCATGAGTCCCTGGAAGGTCCCCTGGTTCGTGAACGACGAGAAATACGGGTCTTTACCGATCCAGAGCGGCTCCGCATTCTGCACCAGCGTGCCTAGCACTTCCGTGGTCCGATATACCTCAACACCGTTCACGTAGAACGTGATCGTCACGTTGGATCCTGCGATCGTACGGCTGGCGGCGATATGCCGCCATTGCTGCGTCTGGACCACGTTGGCCGGCGTCACGGCATCGTGCCACACGGACCCGTAGCGCCCGTTGAGCCGCAGGGCGCCGCCGGGATGGATCATGAAGATGTACGGGTGTACGGTATTCGTCGATCGCTTGGAGACGAGTCCGAATCCGGCGTCGGCGCCGGTGGCCGTGAAATCCGTCATCGATGCCTTGATCCACATTTCGATCGTCAGGTCGGTCAGGCTCAGCGCGGCGTCGTGCGCCACCGACAGGTAGCCCTGGTTGCCGAATTGCGCCGCATTGCCAAAGCGGCCCGTGGCAAACGTCACCCCTGTTTGCACCGTGCCGTTCCGCCCGCCGCCGCTCGCGTCGGCGACCGTTGGACCGCTCGCCTCATTCATGTGGAGCAGAAGGACCGTATTGGCGTCGGTGCCATACTCTCCCGTAAACGTTTGCGAGACAAGCGGAGAGCCCAAGCACACAAGAAGGGCCAGTATGATAATCGAAGACTTCATGATCGATTCCCGGAGACGAAAGCAGTCGCGATTGGCTTTGGCACTATTGCAGCGGCAACGCGGGCGGCGTGGGCAGTCTCTCTGGGACGACCGGATCGTCCTTCGCCGGCTTCAGCAGAATGGCCGCCGCGGCTCCACCCCCAAGCACCACCGCGCCGGCGGCATACCACAACCATCCGCCGCCACCCGACGGTTCATACGTACGGCCCGTCATCTGCGCGATCATCTCTTTGGCCATCTCGGGAATGAACTCAGACAACAGGTCTTCAATTTCCCCCCGATGCTGCCGATTACTCGTCTGCGTGATCTGCGCGGAAGCGATGTCGATCACCTGGATCGTCACGTTGTAGAGCGAGCCGACCTTGCCGATCGTCCCGGCAAACATGCGCTCGACCTTCAAGATCTTGCCGGCTTCGACGATGCATTCAACCTGTGAACACGCCTCGCTCTGCTGAAACCCCTGCTCTGTGAGGATCTGCTTGATGCGAGCACGGTCCACGACCGTGAATTCCCCCGTCCGCACGATCTCTGTCTGGAATGCATCCGAAAGCGTCGCCGCCTCGTCGCGCGTCAAGCCGCCGCGCGTGTCGAAATCGAGCACGGCAACGTTGAGCTTGGGCTTCGGAGGCGATGTCGGACGAGACGGTTGAGCCAACAGAGGCGGGATGACGAGGAAGGCGAGCAGGAGGAACGGCAGAGAACGAATAGGCACATCAATGCTACGACGACGGATCATAGCAACCTCCGGAACACGGGTGAGTTACATATTCGAAGAACGGACAAGCGTGGAAGTCCACCGATTCCATGCGAAAGGTATCTGAATTGAACCGTCGCGTCAATGAATGAAATCCTGATTCTCGACTATCGGAGCAATGTTTGCTTCAACGCACAGAACGGGTTACGACCGTGTAACGATGAATGGCGCGATCTGTGGAATCCTCGATGCCTTGCAACTTCTTGCAGTCTCATTAATGAGAAGCCCGGCGAAGAACCTCCGCCGGGCCCAGATCTACTGGCACTGATCTGTGACCACTGACCAGTGATCAGTGGCCTCTGGCCCCTCGACTACCCTTCGCTCGGGGAGGATCTTTCACCTCTCACCTCTCACCTTTCACCTTTCACCTCTCACCTCTCACGTCTCACCAAACTCGGCTCTCATCGGTTCAACACCATCTTCACCATCCGCCTCTCCTTCCCCGCCTCCAGCCGTACGACGTAGACGCCGCTGGGGAGCCGGCTCGCATCGAACCGCATTTCGTACGTCCGGCCGCCGAGCAGCATTCCTTCAAAGATGGTCCCGACCTGACGGCCCAGGAGGTCGTGCACCGTCACGCGACCCGATGCAGAATTCGCGGCGATCCAGACGATCCGCGCCTCGCCGTTGAAGGGATTCGGATACGTCGAGAGTAAGGCGTGACTTCGGGGTGCATCGCCTTCGTCGGCCACGCTGGTCATGGCCTCGGTCAGCGTCACCCACTCCGTCGCGTCGATCGTCCCGTCCCCATTCCCCGCGGGTATCTGCGCGACCAACGCTCCGCCATCCTGCGTCTGGTACTTGCCCACCGCGAGGAAGACCGAGGACGGCACGAAGCCGAACTCTCCCGCCAGATCGATCGTCCCCTCGAGCACCGTTCCGGTCGTCGACTGTACGGCCCCCGCCTGGTCGAACCACGCTCGATAGTCGTTCGCACTTTCGCCGGCCAGAAACGCCGACCATCCCGACACCGTGCCGGACTTCGCCCACGGCGCCGTTCGCGCGGACCGGGCCGAGTCCGAGACGAAGATGAACAGGTCGCCCCCCTGCGACGAGGCACTCGGCGTCGCCACGTAGAGCACCGAACCCGACCACGCCGCATGGAGCGTCAGTCCGCCGTTCGAGCCCACCTGCACCGCGCCGGCGTCGATCTGGCCGTCCATCACGAACGACGCCCCCGTGCTTCCGCCCGGCGACGGAAACTCGATGTGATAGTCCTGCCCGCCGTTGTTGTCCCACGTGTCGTCGTCGTAGTGGATGACAAACGCGACGCGGTTGACCACGATCCCCGGCGCATTGAACGGTCCGATCCGGATCAGCAGCGTTCCCGCGGAATCCGGTCCCGCGAAAGAACTTTCGACGGCGGGACCCGATCCCTGGAACAGCGCGCTCCCGGCCGGCCACGTGACCGTCGGCGGAGACTGCCACAGCCCCCCCTGGTTGTTGACCCCCCAGTGAAGCTTGGCCGTCTTCGTCGCGCCGGTGACGACGATCGTGAGTGTGTCGCTGCGTTCCGGGTCCGCGGGCATCCAGCTCACGCCGGTCGCGGCTCCGCCGCTGGCCGCACCGACCCACACGTGCATGATCGCCGAACGCCGCACGTTGCCGAGCGAATCTTCCGCCTCGATGAAATAGTCGACGAGCGCGTTCGTGAGCCCGCTGAGACTCGCCGCGTACTCATGGGCCTTCGCCAACGGAGCGGGGTCGGTCTGCGACGGGGTGAAGGTGGCCGTCATCGGTACGGAGGTCCACGCCGTCACGTCGCTGCCGCCGGCATAGGTCTCGTTGTGCACGTTCGATGCGGCGTTCACGCCATCCAGGTCCGTCCGCCACTTCACCTCGGCTCGCTTGACGCCGTGAAGGTCATGGATGAACGCCCGGACCGCGAAGGTGGACGGCTGCCGAACGCCCCACTCTGTTCCGCCGGGGTTGTACGGATCGCGCTGCGGATGGGAGATCGACGGACCCACCGCATCGACGGCCGACGTCAGCACGGAAAGGAGAGAATTCCTCGCGATGTTCGACGCCCGCGCCGGATGCGAGTCCCAGATGCCCCCCTGGCTTCCGTCCCAGTACCAGTAGTCGCTCGCCTGCGCGTTCATGAGGGCCGCACGCGCGGCAAGCGTGCCGGGATCGTTCGGAGCGAAGGCCTCCGCCGTCTCGACGGCGTTCTGCGCCGCGGTGACGACGCCCCACGAGTTGCGGTCCGGACTGTAGCCGCTCACGGGATCGCCGTTCCATTTGAGGAACTCCGGGTCACCGTTGTCGGCGCCGCTCCACGAGCCGTCTTCGACATGGATCACGTCGGCCGGGTCGGGCGGGAACATCTCCAGGTAATCCTCGATCGTCGTGCAGACGAACCGCGTCGGGTTGGCCGACAGCCAGTTGACGAAGCTCTGGAAGTTCGACCCGTAGTATGCATCGGTGCCGCCGCCGTAGTTGTCGCCGTCGTGATGCAGAACGATGAGGATGGGTTTCGTCGGATCGGTGTTCGACGCCTCCAGCTGGCTCATGACCGATTCGTAGTTCAGCGCTCCGAACCCGCCGCGTCCATCTTCGTTGCCCATGTACCGGTCGGCGGGAACGGCGATGATCCTCGAGACGGCCCCGCTGGCCGGGTCGACATACTCCACGTAGTGCGGTCGGCGCCCCCACAAGGCCGAGGTCTTCGTCGGAGCCCACAGACCGGTGAGCGAGATCCAGTCGCCGGGGTTGGGATTGCGCTGGTCGGCGGGGTTGGGTTCGTAGAGATTGCCCCCGGAGGCGTACGGATATCCCTGCGCCGCCCGGTCGAAGTGCATGTTGTCGACGAGCACCCAGCGCAGTCCTTCGGCCACGAGCGACGGGATGATGCGCGGCGAGAAAGCATTCTCCGGAGGGAAGATGCCGCGGCTGTACGGACCGGGGAACGAGGAGGCGAACGCCGCGCGATGGTCCCGGATCTGCGCGCGGATGTCCGCGTCGGTCAGCAGCGGCATGAGCGGATGATGGAACCCGAAACCGACGAGGTCGAGGCGGGGATTGCCCAGCGCCGTCGTTTCGGCGCGCGACGCGAGCCAGGACGATCTCCAGCTCTGGAAGTTCACGTTGCCCGCGGCTTCCAGTGCGTCGAGGTTCCGGATCAGCGAGCCGGAGAACGACACCTGAGCCCCGAAATGCGGCAGTCCGGCGGCGATCCCCTTCTGAACCGCCTGCCACGGCCACGTCGTGTACGGTCCGCGCCGCTGGTTGTGGATGTCGGCGATGGAGTACGCGTATCGTCCGGCCGCATCCGTCTGGACCGCACTCTCGCCGGGATAGTAGATCGGCTGGTGCATGTGCCAGAGGAAGGAGATGTAGATCGGGGGCTCGGCCTGAGCCGACAGGCGGTGAGAGAACAACGGCAACAGCAACAGTAGACAGGAAAGACGGATCATGGAAGCACGAAATTCGAAGTTCGGAACAAGCTCGAAAGACTGTCACAATATAGAAAGAAAAAGCCCGACGGAATGCCGACCGCCGGGCTTCTGACTTCCTTTGAACCCTCCTCCATCCGCCGGAGGCCCACTACACTCACCCGAAGGGTGAAACAACTTCAACAAGGTACATCCTCTCTCCTCTCTAGCTTTTCCGTCCCGCTTCCGCTTCGAGCCGCTTCGTCATCTCCATCAGTTCCTGCTGGTTTCTCAGGAACTCGCCGGTGTCGCGGCCTTCACGCGCCGCCTGCCGCATGGCCGCCTGGTTCTGGTCGATGGCCCGCTTCAGCGTGGCACGCCGCAACATGAAGACGGCATCGTGCGCCACCTTCATCGGGTCTTCGCGCTCGATCTGGCGTTCGGCGTTCTCCCACGACCGGCTGATCTCATAGCGGGCCATGAGCGTGTCGGTGATCACGTCGCGCAGCGCCTGATCCTCCGTCGACTGAATGGCCGAGGCCACATCGAACGTTCCGGCCGTCTCGACATCGTGCAGGACCTTCTGGATGAGCGCATTGACCCGCGGGTCCGTGACGTCGTCCTCGTGGAGGTTCGCCATGAGATACTCAATAGCGTCGCGACGGAGTTCCAGGAAGAGCTTGAGGACTGCCCGTTCTGCGGTCGGCACCTCACGGGGAAGCTCTGTCGTGGCAGAAGGCATCGGCTCGTCGAAACTTCTATTTGTCGACTGACGACTCTCAGCCCCGAGCCTGCCGAGGGGGACGACCGGCGACTCACCCCTTCTCCCATCTCCCTTCTCACCTCTTCCCGCTTTCTCCATCTCCTTCCACAAGACACTCTCATACAGCCCATACCGCTCCGCCACATCCTTGATGAAGAACGACCGCTTCAGTTCGTCGCTGATGCGCGAGATCGACTGCACGATGGCCCGCACCGCTTTGGCCTTTCCTTCGGGCGTGTCGAACAGGCCCAACTTGCGGTACTCGGCGGCCTTGAAGTCGATGAACGAGACCGCCTGCCCGAGCAATTCACGGAAGGCCTTGGCCCCGTGGTTCTTGACGAACGAATCGGGGTCCTCGCCGGCCGGCAGGGCCACGATGCGCAGGTCCATGTCCTTCTCCAAGGCCAGGTCGATACCGCGGATGGTGGCGCGCGAACCCGCAGAATCGCCGTCGTACACCAACACGAGGTGCTTTGTGTACCGGCCGAGAAGCGTCAGCTGATCTTCGGTCAGGGCCGTACCACTCGACGCCACGACGTGCTGGATGCCGGCCTGGAACAGCGATATCATGTCGGCGTAGCCCTCGACGAGCAGGACGGCATCTTCCTGCCGGATGGTCTCTTTGGCGTGAGAAAGCCCGAACAGGATGCGGCTCTTGCTGTAGACCGGCGTCTCGGGGGAATTGATGTACTTGCCCTGGATCGGGTCGTCGTCGCGCATCTTGCGGGCGCCGAAGGCCACCACGCGGCCCGCGGCTGAGAAGATCGGGAAC
Source organism: Bacteroidota bacterium (assembly GCA_025454835.1). Taxonomy (GTDB): domain Bacteria; phylum Bacteroidota; class Ignavibacteria; order UBA10030; family UBA10030; genus 2-02-FULL-55-14. Next base: position 52,616 of record JALONQ010000005.1, read on the forward strand.
ATCGCCCGTCCGCGGAAGTAGTCGTAGAACGACGTGCCATCCTCGCGTTTGCGAAGCAGCCCGGCCGCCAGCAGATCTTCGTCGTGGATGCCTTCGCGTCGGGCATGCGTCAGCAAGTTGTCCCAGCTGTTCAGGGCGTAGCCCAGGCCGAACGAACGCATCGTGTCGTCGTTGAAGCCGCGCTGTTTGAAGTACTCGAGCGCGCCGCGCCCTTCGTCGGTCTTGGTGAGGTTGTCGTGGAAGAGGCGTCCGGCGAACCGGAGGGCGTTGAGAATGCGGTCGTTCTCTTCCTGCGCCTTCTCGTCCTTCCCTTCGTCCGGGATCTTGATGCCGGCCCGTTCTGCCAGCGACCGGACGGCCTCGACGAACGACACCCGTTCGGTCTCCATGACGAACTGGAAGACATTCCCCCCCTTGCCGCACCCGAAGCACTTGAAGATCTGCATCTCGGGGTTGACGTTGAACGACGGGGTCTTTTCCTGGTGGAAGGGGCAGAGTCCGATGAAGTTCTTGCCGCGGCGTCGGAGCTTGACCACGCCACCGACGACTTCGACGATGTCGGAGGAACGGCGGATGTCATCCAGGAGGGCATCGGAGAAGCGCATAAGCCAATGTAGGAAGAAAAATCGCATTGGCGAAACGTTCCAGAAGTGCAAGCGGATAGACTCCAAACTCCAGGGCTGCAGATGCCAAACAGACGGCAGACGACAAATTGACAGTTGTCAGGACTGGATTCGAATTCGAATGCATGAAATCCCGGCCGATCTGGTCACATCTTCTCCTCAGATTTCTTGATGATCGCGGAGAGAATCTTGAGGAGTTGAGTGGCTTCATCTGTCAGTCGGTCGCGTTCCTTGGCGTGGGCCTCATGAACCTCGAGTAGTCCGAGCCAATGGCGAGATTCTTTCGCTTCTTTGCGTGAGATCCTCACGTGGAGGAGAAAGTCCTTTTGGCTCACGGCCTCATTCGCTTCGATGTAGTTCGCCCCGACCGAACCGGCCGCCCGGACCAACTGCCGAATGATCTCGATCATCGCGGGGGTCGGAATCACGTGTTTGGTGAGTGAGATGACGTCACGCGCGAATGTTTGCATCCGTTGTTCCAGCGCTTGATAGCGATTCATAACGTCCCTTGCTGTGCGACGATGATAGGTTGTCCGCATTCTATCTGGCATTTGGCTCTTTGGCATCTGCCGTCTGTCTGGAATCTGACCATTTGGAGTCTGTCGTCTGTTTGGAGTCTGCCATCTGGCATCTGTCGTCTGTTTGGAGTCTGGCCATTTGGGATCTGCCATCTGTTTGGAGTCTGCCATCTGGCATCTGGAGTCTGAACAAAGAACCCCAGAGACTCTCATCCCCGGGGTTCCCAGTGCAGAGCCTGCCAGGCTCAGGCCTTGATGTGCTCCACCGCCTCCTTGAGGGCTTCCACGAACTCATCGGCCGCGCTCGAGAAGAGCTGGACCGACTTCTTCGCGTACTTCTTCGGGTCCTCCTTCGACGGCGACGAGGCCGTGATGTTCACGTACTTGTTCTGGTTCTTCGCTTCTTTGACGTCGAGGAAGTACACCGTCTTCCCCGCTTTGACCATTTTGGTGAATAGAGCGTCCATGGCTGATCTCCTGTGAGAACAGAGTGAGTGAATAGAAAATGGAGAATAGAAAATCGGGGGAGAACAACTGGGGGCAGGGGGAAGAGCGAGTGTGATGTCGTGAGCAGCAAGTGATCAGTAGGTAGACGAAGCGGAGGCTTGGATGTGCCCATGCTTCAGTCTCGATACTGACGACTGACTACTCTCTACTCCATCAACACGGATCTCTGTTCGGAAACCTGAAATCTGCCGGCATGATCCCCCTCATGATGCGCAACGACGCCGTTCCGCGCCGTCGGCGGGGGAAATCTACAGGCGAGCGAGGAGATTGTCAAGTGACCTTCGAGAAAAACGTGATACAGAGTTCCACAGAGTTCTCACAGAGATCCACAGAGGATCGATGAAGAGAATTGGCGATAGACTGACGACACAGCGAGAGAGCCTCGGACGCGTGTGGATCACACTCGATCACGATGCGATAGATCGAAACCACCGTGACCTCTGTGTGGAGAACATCGCCACCTCCACCCCTCCTCCAACCTATCACCTACCCACGTTCTTCAAGGAACCACCTCTCACGTGTTCTTCAATGACAAAGCCCCCCAAGGTTTCCCCTGGAGGGCTCTGTTTTTCTCGTTTGCCGCTTTGGCCGTTTGCATCCCCCGAGCGAGTCGCGAGCTCAGTCGAGCGACGAGTCGAGGGGTTTGGCGTTTGGCGGTTTGGAGTTTGGTACGTTTGCCTCTTAATACATATCTCCGCCCATACCGCCCGGAGGCATCGCCGGAGCCTTCTCCTCCTTCGGCTTCTCGACGATCGTCGCTTCGGTGGTGAGCAACAGGCTCGCCACGCTCGCGGCGTTCTCGATCGCAATGCGCGTCACCTTGGTCGGGTCAATGACGCCGGCCTTGATGAGGTTCTCATACTTCTCCGTCAGCGCATTGAAGCCGAAATCGTCCTTGCCGTTCTTCACTTCGTTCACCACCACCGAGCCTTCGAGGCCGGCGTTGGCGACGATCTGGCGGATCGGCTCTTCGAGCGAGCGGCGGACGATCTCGACACCGGTCTTCTGGTCGGCGTTCTCCGTCTTCACCTCATCCAGCTTCTTCGCGACGCGCAGGTACGCCACGCCGCCGCCCGGAACGATGCCTTCTTCGACGGCCGCGCGGGTCGCATGCAACGCGTCCTCGACGCGGGCCTTCTTCTCCTTCATCTCCACCTCGGTCGAGGCGCCGATCTTGATGACCGCGACGCCGCCGGAGAGCTTGGCCAGACGCTCCTGGAGCTTCTCCTTGTCGTAGTCCGACGTGGTCTTCTCGATCTGCGACTTGATCTCGCTGATGCGCTTCTTGATCTCTTCCTTCTTGCCCGCGCCCTCGACGATCGTCGTGTTGTCCTTGTCGATGCGGACCGTCTTGGCGGTGCCGAGGTACGACAGGGTGGCGTTCTCGAGCTTGAAGCCCTTCTCTTCGGAGATGACCGTGCCGTTCGTGAGGACCGCGATGTCTTCGAGCATGGCCTTCCGGCGATCGCCGAAGCCCGGGGCCTTCACGGCCACGATCTTCAGGGTCCCGCGCAGTTTGTTGACGACGAGCGTCGCCAGCGCTTCACCCTCGACCTCTTCGGCGATGATAAGACCGGAGCGGCCGCTCTGCGCCACCTTCTCCAGGATCGGGAGCAGGTCCTTCATGGCGCTGATCTTCTTGTCATGAATGAGGATGTAGGGATCCTCGAGCACCGCCTCCATCGTGTCGGCGTCCGTGACGAAGTAGGGCGACAGGTAGCCGCGGTCGAACTGCATGCCTTCGACGACATCCAGCGTCGTCTCGGTCCCCTTGGCCTCTTCGACGGTGATGACGCCGTCCTTGCCGACCTTCTCCATCGCGTTCGCGATGAGGTCGCCGATGGCGCGGTCGTTGTTCGCCGAGATGGAACCGACCTGCGCGATCTTCTCCTTCTCCGTGCCGACCTCTTTCGAGAGCTCCTTCAGCCCTTCGACGACCTTCTTGACGGCGAGATCGATGCCCCGCTTCAGGTCCATCGGGTTGGCGCCGGCCGTAACGTTCTTCAGGCCTTCGCGGACGATCGCCTGCGCGAGCACCGTGGCGGTCGTCGTGCCGTCGCCGGCCACGTCAGAGGTCTTCGACGCGACCTCACGCACCATCTGGGCACCCATGTTCTCGATCGGGTCGGTCAACTCGATCTCTTTGGCCACCGTGACGCCGTCCTTCGTGATGGTCGGGGCGCCAAATTTCTTGTCGATGACGACGTTGCGGCCCTTGGGGCCGAGTGTCACCTTCACCGCGTCAGCCAGCTGGTCTACGCCACGCTTCAGGGCCGAACGGGCATCGGTATTGAAATGGATCAACTTTGCGCTCATGGTCTGTGGCTCCTGTGATTACTTGGGCATGATGGCGAAGATGTCGCTTTCGCGCATGATCAACAGCTCCTCGCCGTCGACCATCACTTCTGTCCCCGAATACTTACCGTAGAGGACCTTGTCACCCACCTTCACCTCGGGGGTGATCGTCTTTCCGTCGTCGCTGATGCGACCCGGACCAACGGCGATGACCTCGCCCCACACCGGCTTCTCTTTGGCGGTGTCGGGGACATAGATCCCACCCTTGGTCTTCTCTTCGGCCTGCGATGGCTTCACCACCACACGGTCAGCCAAAGGCTTCATCTTCATGGCACTTCTCCTTGTAGTTGAACTGTAACTGGTTAAAAGGTAGGCAGTTAACGCCTATTAGCACTCACAATGTCTGAGTGCTAATGTAGCGCTCAGAGGTGTCAAAGTCAAGCCCCAGCGGCTTGGAAAGACAAAGGGAGGACCAATGGCCCTCCCTTGAGAGAGAATCAGCTCTTTGGACGGATCCTTTGACGGTGCAACCAGAGCCGGTCCAAGACGACCAAAGCACCCAAACTGACCAAGATCAGCGCCAGTTTGTCAGCATCTGAAGCCGCTGGTTTCGGGGACCCTTCGGCTGGAGGTGACGGCACGGCTGACTTGAGCATCTCCCCCATCCAAGCATAACCTCTGGAGATTCCCTGCCTCCACTCCTCGACCAATCGGTCGGCTTGGCCTCGTCCTTCCGTCGAGGTGAACGCGATCGGTTGAGACAGAACGAGCCAGAAGACGCCAAGAACGGCCATCAGGGCAAACACATTACCCATGTTGTTCAACACCCACGCGGTCGCGGCGTTCTGGCGCTTGGGCAGGAGGCTCGACATCACGTTGCGGGTGAACCGGTCGGGGACCTCCGGGATCGGGGCCCGGCGCACGGTGCGAACGAGCGCCCGCTGGAACTCCATCTCTTTTCGACACGCTGGACAGACCGCCAGATGGCTTGTGACCCCCGCCTGCGTGGCATAGTCGGCCGTACCGTCGACCGTCTGCAGGATCTGGGCTGGAGTGAGGTGATTCATGCCGCGTCTTCCTTGCTGAACGCTTTGGTTTCCAATGAAAGTCGTCGACCGACGGCCTCCCGCAACATCATCCGGGCGCGAAAGAGCCTGGCTTTCACGGTCCCGAGCGGGACCCCCGTCACGTCGACGATCTCATCGTACGAAAGTTCTTGCACCGCGAACAACGTGAACGTCGTGCCATAGGCCTCGGGCAGCCTCTCGACCTCCTCGAGCACCACGCGCTGAGCCTCGGCCGACTCGAGCTGGAGGTCGGGCGGAAGGTCCGATGTCGGCGGGTCGATCGGCAGCTCACCCTCATCCGGCGTCGGATTCAAGGAGACGGTCGAAAGCCCCTTTCGCTCCAGGGCCGACGAGCAGACATTGAACACGATCCGATACAGCCAGGTGCTGAAGGCCGAACGTCCCTCGAACCGTGGAAGGGCCTGGAACGCCCGTACAAATGCATCCTGAAGGGCCTCCTCGGCATCGCGCCGGTCCCGAAGCATCCGGACGGCCAAGGCCATCGACTTCTCCTTGTGCCGGGCGACCAACTGCGCGAAGGCCTTGCGGTCTCCGGCTCGGATCCGTTGGATGATATCAAGGTCGGTTTCGTGCATTCCGCGGATACCGCTTAGACCTTGCGCGCTCCATCAGGGTTTCCAACGGAGTCTGGGCCTGCGGCTGTGCCTTTTATGGACCCTTCTCTCGATCCCGGAAACCTTGCCGCAGCACCTCCGGTCAAAGTGGTAGTAACGGCACCATCACCACCCATCCACCGGAGCCACCATGGAACCTGCAGTCATCGTCCTGATCGTCTTCGGATCGTGCGGCGCGATCCTCTGGAAGTTCTTCGACAGCCGCCACAAGGAGCGAATGGCCATGATCGACAAGGGCGTCAGCGCCTCAGAGCTGAAGGGAAGCCTGGCGTTTCAGCCGAATGCTCTCAGCAGTCTGAAATGGGGCCTTCTCGCGTTCTTCGCCGGCCTTGGCGTTCTCTTCGCCAACTACCTCGACGAAGTGCTGGACTGGGGCGACGCTTCGTATCCCTCCATGGTCCTGATCTTCGGCGGCGTGTCGCTGATCGTGTTCTACGCCATCGCGGCGAGGAAAGAGAAGAAATCCTGAGGTGTAAGGTGTGAGGTGGGAGGTGATGGGTAGGAACCAAGAGGAAACCATTCTCGGATCCCTTCCTTCAACCTCTCACCTATCACCTCCCACCCCTCTTGAGTCCCCCCTCCCGTACTTTCTCAGAAGGTCCTTCACCCGCTCCTGTGGCAGGGCGTGCACCGTGTTGCCGTTGACGCCCGTCATCGTCCTCGCGGCCACGAGCGCGTTCACGATCGCTTCTTCCGTCGCCTGAACGGTCGCTTCGAACAGTCGGTTCATCCGCGGCCCGGCCAGCATGCGGACCGTCGCAACCGAGTCGGATGCCGCCTCGGGATTGGCCGTGGAGAAGGCGATGAAGATATCGCCGGACGAGTCCTCGCCCCGTCCTCCGACGATGCCCACGCCGAGACCGGCGCGCTTTGCCAGCCGCTTCAGCTGATGCGGCAGGAGCGGCGCATCCGTCGCCACCACCACGATGATCGACCCACCGCCGTCGTCCGGAGCTCCACGCGACGGCGTGAGGTCGGTGATCTCCTTGCCCACCGGCATTCCGGCAATGGCGAAGTTCTGTCGGCGGCCGAAGTTCGACTGCACGAGCACCCCCACGGTGTATCCGCCCGAACGCGTATCAAGCGCGCGCGACGACGTTCCCGTGCCGGCCTTGAACCCGAACGAGATCATGCCGGTGCCTCCGCCGACATTCCCTTCGGCCACCGGACCGGTCTTCGCATCTTCGAGCGCGGCGAAGACGTGCTCACGCTTCACGTGGAAGCCGTTGATGTCGTTCAGGAAGCCGTCGTAGGTCTCCGCCACGACCGGCAGACTGAAATCGTAGCTATTCCCCCAACGCTCAGCGGCCTTCAACGACCAGGCGATGACCGCTTCATGCACCGCTCCAACGCTGTGCGTGTTGGTGATCGCCACAGGTCCGGACAGCAAGCCCGACTCCTCGACCCAGGTCGTTCCTGTCATCTCTCCGTTGCCGTTGAGCGACCACCAGCCGGCGAAGCATGGCACCGCTGACTGCTTGCCGCGCGGCAGGACCACCGTGACGCCGGTACGGACCGGGCCCTTCCCAGTCTCCAACGTGCCCGATCCCTCGATGAGCGTGGTCATTCCGACCTCCACGCCGGCGACATCGGTGATCGCGTTGAGCTTCCCGGGCGCTCCGTCAAATGGAATGCCGAGGTCGCGGGCGCGGGGCTGGGCGAGTACCAAAGCGGAAATCGCGACGAGGCAGTAGAAGACGGAGAGAGGCTTCATCGAAGGTGGCAGGTGAGGGGTGGAAGGTGATGGGAAGGGATCAGCGTCGTTTCCGAGGGTCGTAGCCACTGAGTGAACGCTCAAGGCCTTTCAGCATGAGGCGGCATTCCTCGTACCTGCCCAAGAGCGAATGCAGTTGGTCATCGCTCAGATATTTCTTTCTATGTGCCACCGTCAGATGATGGCGCGTCTCCTGGATCTCAGCGAGAGCACGATTGATGCCTTCGAGATAGATTGCGGTGTGTCGGTTGTTCCACCCTTCTGCCAGGTTAGCCGGGCCCGAGTTCGAAGACCTTCGAACTTGCGACCCAAGCTCATAGAGTTCAAACCTCGGAAAGGAAAGAGAGATCTCGTGTACCTCAAAGACCAGCGCAAGCAGCTTTTGATAGACAACGAGGTCCTCAAAGCTATGGATAGCCTGTTCCATGATACTTCCCCCTCAGGAAGTGATATGTCAACTACGGTACAGCTCGGCTCGTCCCAGCAGACCGATGAAACCTTCACCACACCTCTAACCGTTCACCTTACACCTTTCTTAAAGAATGAACCAACCCCGGACGTCCTCTCTGCCATTCACGCGACTCGCTTTGTGATGGAACTCATTCGTCCTCGTCGAATACTCATAATCAGCCCCCCACGCCGCGTGGTTTCGCGCGATCTCCCGGAGCGCCTCGACCACCAGGTCCACTTCGGCGTCGGTCGTGGTCGGATGCAGCGACACGCGCACCCACCCCGGCTTCGCCGACAGGTCGCCGTGATCGATCTTGTCCGTGATCTCCGCCGACGTGGCCGGGTCGACGTGGAGCAGGTAATGACCATAGGTGCCGGCGCAGGAACATCCGCCCCGCACTTGAATGCCGTAACGGTCGTTCAGCAGCTTCACGATCAGATTGTAATGCACGTTCTCGACGTAGAACGAGAAGATCGGCAGGCGCTCACGATGCGCCTCGGCCAGCACCACCAGCCCGGGGATCTGCGACAGTCCCAAGAACATCCGCTCGCACAGCTCCGCTTCGCGCGCCGCGATCATCGCGATGCCCATCTCTTCCTTGAGCTTCACGGCGAGCGCCGACCGGATCGCCTGCAGAAAGCCCGGTGTGCCGCCGTCCTCGCGGATCTCGATCTCCGGCGCATAGCGGTGGCCGCCCCAGGGATTCGTCCACAACACCGTTCCGCCTCCCGGCTGGTCGGGCGTCTTCAGGTGATAGAGGCCCGAATCGAAGATGAGCACACCGGATGTCCCCGGCCCGCCGAGGAACTTGTGCGGAGAGAAGGTGATCGCGTCGAGCTTCTCGAGCGGGTCGGCGGGATGCATGTCGATGGCCACATACGGCGCCGCCGCCGCAAAGTCCACGAACGCCCAACCGCCGTGCTGGTGCATGACCTTCGCGAGCGCATGGTGCGGCGTGCGAATGCCCGTAACGTTGGAACAGGCCGTGAACGACCCGATCTTCACCTTCCGGTGACGATGCGCGTCGAGTTGCATCTCGAGGTCGCCGACGTCGACAAGCCCCCGGCGATCGGGACGGATCACGACGACGTCGCCGATCGTCTCCTCCCACGAGGTCTGGTTGGAATGATGCTCCATGTGCGTCACGAACACGACGGGACGTTCTTCCGGCGGCACGTGCACGCGATCGCGCAGCTGTTCCGGCACCCGTAAGCCCAGGATGCGCTGGAGCTTGTTGACGGCCGACGTCATGCCGAACCCGACGTTCAGGAGCACGTCGTTCGGCCCGGCGTGCACATGCTTCTTGATGATCTCTGCGGCGTAGTGGTACGCCTGCGTCATCGACGTGCCCGTGACGTTCGTCTCGGTATGCGTGTTGCCGACGAACGGACCGAAGGTCTCCTGGAGCTTTCGCTCGATCGGCGCATAGAGCCGGCCGCTGGCCGTCCAATCGACGTAGCGAATGGTCTGTTCGCCATACGGCGATTCGAACGTTTGATCGACGCCGATGATCTGGCGGCGGAAGCGATCGAAATGCGTCTCTAACGAAGCTTGTTGAGTTTGGGCCTGCATACAGGGCTTTTAGCGGAGGAGATACAACAACATACCCTTCGGAGACGGCAATTCCAACGCGGTTACCGGACCAGACTGATGCGGCGATGGTCGGTCCGGCCCGAAGAGACGAGCCGGACGATGTATGTGCCGCTGGGACGGCCTGATGCATCCCACGAAGTCACGTGTTGGCCGGCTGACCGTTCTGCATCGATGAGAACGGCCACCTCTCTCCCCAAAAGGTCGAGCACCGATATCTTCACCCATCCTCCCTCCTTCATCCTCCATCCAATTTGAGTCGAGGGATTGAACGGATTCGGAAACGTCCCGACGATCCCGGTCTCGAGCGGAATGGCGGATGAAGTTTCGGCCACTGGAGTGACGCCCAAGATGGTCGCTGTCTTGGCAAAGACGCGGCCGAAGTTGGCATCGAGTCTTCCGTCCACCCACGCAAAGACCAGAACGCCGCCAGGGCCTAGAGCGACATCCGGCTGGATCGACGGAGCGGTCGCGAAGCTGGTCGTCACCTCCGTGATCGGCGTCAGTGCTGCGCCCGCCGAAGAAAAGGCGCGCGTCTTGGCCGTATATCGCTGTCCCGCCACCGAATCGGCCCAGGTCACGACGATGTCGCCCGAGGCGTCCATCACAAGCCCGGGCGGATAGGCCTGCAAGACCGAGTTGCTCGCCGTCAGCTTGAACTCCGACGCCTGCGCGACGCCGGAGCTGTTGTAGATGCGCGCGTAGAGATCGCCCCCGGCGTGGCTCCTCGTGTCGATCCACACCACCGCGAAGTCACCGGCGGCATTCATCGCCACCCGGGCGTATTGATTGTACCCACCGGCCGCGTCGGTGTTCACTTTGACATTGCCGCCGGAAGCGGCGCCGTTGACGAACCGCTGCAGATACACGTCCCCGGTCGACACATCGGTTCGTCCGTCCGTCCACACTGCGGCAATGTGCGTGCCGTTGCTTGCGGCGAACGGATAGACACGGTTATTCGCCGTGTTGTCTGAGATCGGCACGGCGTCGCCCATCAGTGCCCCCGAGTTTCCGTCGACGACCGACAATCCGATGTTGTACGCGCTCCCGACGTAGTACCGATACGCCACGATGAAGTTCGCCCCATGCGTCGAAACGGAGGGCTGGTAGCCGTACCCGCTTCCGCTGCCCCCAACCTTGTTCACCTGAACGTTGACAAGCGTGCGAACGCCTGCCGACGTGAAGGCGGCGTAGTAGATATCGTCGAACTTGATGCTTTCGATGGTGCTGCGGGCATCCACATGGTACGCGACGATGAGCGCCCCCGAAGGAAGGAACTTCGCTGAGGAATGATACAGCGAGAAGTCGGAGAAGAACCCGAACGCGAGTCCGTCGACCCGAAAGTTCGAGGCGACGGCCGACCCGTTCGACTGGAACAGCGAACCGTAGATGCTCCCCGACCCCGCCAGCCGCCCGTCGGAGGTCGACCGCTCATCACCCCACGAGACGGCGAATTGTCCGTTCGGACTGGCGGCCACCGACGGACGATACACGTACCGGTTCGTCTGTGAGCTGACGACAAGATCGTCTGTCACCGCCGCGAACTGGGATGAGCCCTGTGACACGAGCACTGCCGACATCAGGCACAGGATTCGCGATCGCATTATGGCCAGGCGCATGATATGCTCCGACTAATGGACAATGCCCAACTGTCCGCTTGGGGGAATGTAGGTGGTGCCCCCAGGAAACACAAGATCGACTTCTTCAGTGAACTCGTCGTTTCAAATCTCCCTGAAATGCCGTAGACTGGTCACACATCGCTCGAGGTTGACCATGGTTCCCATTCTCGCACTGACGACCGCCTTGTTCTTCGCTTCACCGCTGAACGCGCAAGATCCGACCTCGCCTCTTCTCGTGTCCGCTTCGTGGTTGCACGACCACGCGACGGACCCGGACCTGGCGATCCTTCATGTGGGGTTCAACAGGCGGGATTTTGCACGATCGCATATCCCCGGGGCTCGATTCATCTGGTATGAGTCCATCGCCCCTTCCAATCCCGACGCATCGACGGAGGTCCCGGACCCTTCTTCACTGAACGCGCTCCTCGAGGGAGCGGGCGTGTCAGATCGTTCCCGCATCGTCATCACATACTCTGAGCGGAATCTTACGCTCGCCGCACGCGCCTTATGGACCCTTGAGCTTCACGGATTGGCCGGCCGCGTCTCGATCCTCGACGGAGGCAATGACGCCTGGAAGGCCGCAGGGCATGCGTTCACGGACGCGCCAACATCGGCCGCCCCAGGAACCCTGACCCTCTCCCTGGACCGGTCCAGACTCGCCACGGCCGAGTCCATCCTGGGGCATCTCCACGATGCGTCGATATCGCTCCTCGACGCCCGTCTTCGCACACAGTACGACGGCAATCCGGACCAATTCCGCTCGGGACACATTCCTGGCGCCAAGAGTCTCCCGTCGGCGTCCCTGATCGACTCCCTCGGTCGACTCAAGACTCCCGAACTCCTCCGCGAACAATTCGGGGGATCTGAGATCGATACGACCAAACCCATCGTTGCGTACTGTGGCGTGGGCCAATCCGCCAGCGTTTCGTATCTCGCAGCACGACGGCTTGGGTTCCGCGTCTCTCTCTATGATGGCTCGTTCCAGGATTGGAACTTGCTTGGTCCAGAATACCCGATCGTTGAGCCAACTCATCCCGTGAAGCACTAGTCGATCGTACCGTGTCGGCTGTGCACGCCAGCGCCCTGAGGATCCTCTCCCCAGGGCGCCGTTGTCTCATTCGTTTCAGTCTTCCTACTAATATCTTCCTACTTCCATCTTTCCTACTCCACCACCTTCCCGTCCCCGTCGAGGAACTTGACCTCCCCGTAGCCGAGATCGCGCACCGACTTCTCGATCTTGGCCCGGTCGCCGACGACCACCCAAACCACGGCCGAAGGCTTCACCACCTGCTTCGCCGCGTCGTTGAGCTGCGCGAGCGAGGCGCCGCGCACTCTGTCGGCGTAGGTCTGGAAGTAGGTATCGGCATAGCCGAAGCGAACGATCTCGTTGATGGAGCCCGCGATGGCGTTCATCGTTTCCCACGAGCCGGGGAGCTCGAGGATCTTGCTCTCGCGCACTTTCTTCCATTCGTCCTCGTTCACCGGACGGGACTCCAGCACGTCATTCAGCTCTCTGGCGATCTCCTGCATCGACTCCTTCGTCTTGTCGGTCTGCACCGGCGCATAGACGATGAACGGCCGCTGGCCCCGGGCAGCCCACATCAGCGATTGGGCGCCATACGACCAGTGCTTGTTCTCGCGCAGGTTCATGTTGATGCGCGCCGTGAACGATCCGCCGAGCGCCGTGTTCATCATGTCGATGGCGATCTCGTTCGGGTTGTTCTGCGGTGGGGCCACATGTCCGGCCAGGATCACCGATTGCTGAGCCCCCGGCTTGTCCATGATGTAGACCGTCTGCTTGCTCAATCCAACGCCGGCCACGTTCTTCGCGGGCACCGTCCCGGGCTTCCAGCCCTTGAACAGCTTCTCCAGCTTCGGCTGGATCTCCGCCAGCGTCGTCTTGCCGACCACCACGAGCGTGGCGTTGTTCGGCCGGATCCACGTCTCGTGGAACTTCACGAGATCTTCCCGCTTCATGGCCGACACTGCGGCTTCCGTTCCGGAACCGGTGAACGGAACGCTGTAGGCATGGCCCGCACCGTAGAGGAACTGCGGGAAGACCCGCAGGGCCATCTGGATCGGGGTCGCCTTCTCACGCTGGATCTGGGCCAACGTTTGCTTCTGCTGGCGGTCCAGTTCTTCCGCCGGGAACGACGGGTTGAGGATCACATCCGCCCAGATGTCGAGCGCCTCATCGAGCGTCGACGTGAGCGTCGATAGCGACACCGCCGACATGTCGAGATCGGACCCGGTGCCCAGGCCGGCGCCGAGGAGGGCCACGTCCTCACTGATCTGCAGGGCCGAACGCTTCTTCGTCCCTTCATCCATCATGTTCAGCGTCATGCTGGCCGTGCCCGGCGCGGCGAACTGGTCGGCCGCATAGCCGGCGTCGAACCGCATCGAGAGGTTCACCATCGGGATCGACGGCACCTCGGCCAGGATCACCTTCACGCCGTTCGACAGCGTCGCCCGCTGCACTGCCGGGAAGGTCGCCTTGGGGGGCTCGCCCGCCGTCGGCAGCTGCTTCCGGACCGACGAATCGACCGGGGCCGCCGCCAGCTTCGGGAATGGATGGACCTCGAGTGTGTAGACACCGTCGCTCAGCCACGTCTTCGCGGCCGCCTGGATCGAGGCCGGAGTTGCCGTCTGCACACGCTGGAGAGTGGTCTTGTAGTGCTCGGGGTCCCCGGCATACGTCTGGCTCATGGCGAGGATGTCAGATTTGCCCCCGAAGCCGCCGATGCGCTCGACGCCACGGACGAAGTTGGCGACATACTGGGTGCGGACGCGCTGTACCTCTTTCTCGGCCGGCCCGGACTTCAGGAGCGCCGCCAGTTCCTCGTCCACCATTTGTTCAGCTTTGGCCAGATCCTCGCCGGGCTTCACGGTGACCATGATATAGAACAGCGAGGCGATCTCGCGGCTGTCGATGAAGGCCGACACGTTGGTCGCGATCTGCTTGTCATACACCAGCTTCTTGTAGAGACGCGACGTCTTTCCCGAAGCCATAATGTTCGCCGTCAAGTTCAGCATGTCGTGGTCTTCCGTTCCCCATGCGGGAACATTCCACACCTTGTAGATCCGCGCTTGGGGCACGCGGTCCTGCGTGACCTGGCGCTGACTTCCCGTTCGTTTGGCGACCCACTGCTGGTGGCGCGCCACCGGCGGACCGGAGGCGATGTCGCCGAAATACCGGATCACTTTCTCATAAGCGACCTGGGCGTCGATATCGCCGGCCACGACGAGCACGGCGTTGGCCGTTCCATAGTAGCTGCGGAACCACTCCTTCACGTCGTCGAGAGAAGCGGCATTCAGGTCTTCCATCGATCCGATGACGGTCCACGAGTACGGATGACCCTGCGGCCAGACGCTCTTCGTAATGAGTTCCTCGGTAATGCCGTAGGGCTCATTCTCCCCTTGTCGCTTCTCGTTCTGCACCACGCCCCTTTGCTCGTCGAGCTTCGACTGGGTGATAGCGCCGAGCAAGTGGCCCATGCGATCCGATTCCATCCACAGCGCCACGTCGACGGCCGAGGTCGGAACATTCTGGAAGTAGTTCGTACGGTCCTCGTTCGTCGTTCCGTTGAGGTCGGTCGCGCCCAGCCGTTCCAGCACCTGGAAATAGTCGTCGTTGAAATTCTCGCTGCCGTTGAACATCAGATGCTCGAACAGGTGCGCGAAGCCGCTCTTCCCCGGCTTCTCGTTCTTCGAGCCCACATGATACCAAACGTTCACGGCGACGATCGGCGCCTTGTGGTCTTCATGAACCAGCAGCGTAAGTCCGTTCTTCAGCGTGAACTTCTTGTACGGAATATCGACGTCCACCATCGATCCCTTCTTCTGTGCGATCACGGCCATTGGGACGGCGATCAGCAACAGTGCGAGTGCTGCGAACTTCGACATGAGGAGAGCCTCCATATGTTGGTCAAATCATTTAGTGGACGAGAATTGAGTGAAGAGGTTTCAATATAGAGATAGATAACGAAGGACCGGACGCGAGACTGGGGAAGATCCGGGCTTCCGGACATGCCAGAAGGCGAGATAGGATGCCTGTGTTTGTGAAGGGCCACTCAGGGGGACAACAAGAACGAGTCGTTCAGTTTGGTCCAGTGGAAATTCGAGACCAAGGTCGAAAATGCGCCAAAAATTCGATGAATTCAGCGCAACTTTTCACTTGACTTTTCGATATCAAGATGATATCATTTTGCTAGCACAACGCACCAAGGAGAAAGCCATGAAAGCCGTCACCGAACGCAACGCCAGCCAGATCAACGGGTTCTTTCCCCTGTTCCTGTGGATCGCGGCCCTCATCTTCAACTGCTACCTGATCTACTTCGGCGCCTCGACCGATCAGCCGATGGTGCTGTGGATCATCTTCCCCCTCTTCACGTTCCTAGCCCTCACGATGAACAGCTTCTTCATCGTGCAGCCGAACGAGGCCCGGGTCCTGGTGCTGTTCGGAAAATACGTCGGGTCCGTTCGCGACGAAGGCTTCTACTTCGTCAATCCATTCACGACCAAGAAGCGCATCTCGCTGCGCATCCACAACTTCAACAGCGAGAAGATCAAGGTGAACGACCACGACGGCAACCCGATCGAGATCGCCGCCGTCATCGTCTGGCGGGTCGTCGATTCCGCCCGGGCGACGTTCGACGTCGAGAACTACGAGCAATTCGTCGCCATCCAGAGCGAAACGGCCATCCGTTCGCTGTCCACTGAATACTCGTACGACTCCCACGACGATCGGCCGTCGCTTCGCGGAAATACCGTCGAGATCTCCGAAGAGCTAAAGAAGCAGGTGCATACCCGCCTCGAGATCGCCGGCGTGGAAGTGCTTGAATCGCGCATCAGCCACCTGGCCTACGCTCAGGAGATCGCGCAAGCGATGCTCCGACGTCAGCAGGCGCAGGCGATCATTGCCGCCCGCAAGAAGATCGTGGAGGGGGCGGTGGGCATGGTGCAGGACGCCCTTCGCATGTTGAGCGAGCAGAAGATCGTCGAGCTCGACGAGGACAAGAAGGCCACGATGGTGAACAACCTCATGGTCGCGCTCGTGTCCGAATCGGAAGCACAGCCGATCATCAATACTGGTACATTGTACTAGCGTGAAGACAAGGAGAACCGCTGGGAAAGATCAATGACCGCCATGACGCCAAGAACTGAGATCGCTTCATCTCATGACAGTGTCCGCTGGCCTGGCGACTTGGCATGTGCTGGAGAACGTACAAAGGAACATGCCTTGGCGGTCGCGGTCTCAACGTTGGTCTGCTAGATAATGGCCGAGAAGAAGAACATACTGCTGCGACTCGACAAGGAGCTGTACGCCTCGATCGCCAAATGGGCGGCCGACGACCTTCGGAGCATCAACGGGCAGCTCGAGTTCCTGTTGACAGAAGCCGTGAAGCGGGCGGGGCGCCAGAGGACCGGACCGGCCGACGACGCCTCTCCCCCACCGGAGCAACCATGAGCACGATCGCCTCACTCGCCGGGGCAACGCTGCGCTGGCGTCAGCCTTCCATCTTCAAGGAACACCACGAGCTCGTGGCCGACGACGGGTCGATCGTCGCACGGCTGGACGGTTCGGGCAAGTTCCTGTCGGAGAAGTTCACCGCAGAGGGTTTTGGAGGGAACTGGGAGTTTGTCTTTGCGGATTTCTGGCGGCTTACGGTCGGGATACGCGAAACGGGAAAGGACCTGCCCTTCGCAACCCTCGTCGGCAAGGCATTCTCGATGGAGAAAACGCTCGAGCTGCCCAGGGGGGAACGGTGGAAGGTGGGATATCGGATGTGGAAGGGCCTCTACGAAGTGACCGACGGCCGTGGGATGCCCGTCGTGACGGCTCGTTCGAAGCTGTCCTTCAAATGGAACGCCGAGGTGACGGTCCCATCGTACACCGCGCCGCTCGAGCGTTGTCCGTGGGCCGTGATGCTCATCTACATGCTACAGGTCCGCCAGCGGCGGCGTGCGTCTCACGGATGAATGTCCGCCACTATCGTTTGCGGCCTGATGATCGCGAGGACCGCGTGCGAGCCATCGTGCGCGGTCCCGTCGTTCTCCCCCGCCGCTGGGGGCGCCCCCTGCCGGCGGGTGCCACGAGTTCGTGGGAATGGTCGATCATCCGATAGATCTCCGCGGCCGGGACCGACCCATCGAGGACGACGGTGTTCCAATGCCGCTTGTTCATGTGGTATCCAGGCGTGACCCCTTCGTATCGTTCCCGCCATTCGACCGCCTGTTCAGGTTCGGCCTTCAGATTGATCTGGAATGGTATCCGCACCAGATTGGCCAGGAGAAAGATCTTCCCCTTCACTTTGAACACGAGCACATCGTCTCCGAACGGCGTGCCCTCGGTGATGTGACCGGGTTTGCTCCGGCAATACGTGCGGATATCGTCGAGCGTCAGCGGCATGCCATAAGATATCGCTCCGGGCGATAAACAGAAAGCCGGCCGGGATGCTCCCCAGCCGGCTTCTACTGTTGCTATTGACCTCTGACCTCCGGGCTCAGCTTCCGGTCACGTACGGATATCCCTTGATCTCCGTCGTCGGATTGAACTTTGTTCCGGGCATTGTGTCATAGAACATGGCATTCGCGCCGTAGAGCAGGGATTTCGCATCGTAGCCCAGCGTGCGGAGAATGAATGCCGTCGAAGCGCTCGTCTGGCCGGTATAACAGTAGACGACCACCGGCTTGTCGGTCGGGAGCGTCTTCAGGTTTGTCGCCAGCTTCAGGTCCGATTTCGGCGTGTACTGCACCGCACCCGGCACATGGCCGGCGCTGTATTCGGCCAACGGCCAGTAGTTGACGATGTAGTGACCCGTCAGGTTGGCATACAGGTTGGAGTTGCTGATGCTGGCAGGCGTGAAGCCTTCTGTCAGCAATGCGGTGACGCGGGCTTCGAGGATCTCAGCCCCGGTCGACTTACCGGTAGACAGCGTCGGCAGGTTCCCCGCGGCATTCTTCGCCGTGGCGGTGGTCACAAGCGTCGCCGCGCGCGTATTCGTCATGTTCGTCAGCCAACGATTCTGGGCGAACGTGCTGTCCCATGAGCACATGCCCCACTTCAGCGAGTAGACGTTATTGTAGCCCATGAGGCGAAGGGCGGCGACTCCGAAGCCCGACGTCTGACCGGTGTAGCAGGTGACGACGATGCGGGTGTACGAGGCAGCGTTGATACCCTTCACATGCGTCAGAAGGTTTGCCATCGTGACATTGACCGCACCCGCGATCCGGCCGTTAGTGAAGTCCGTCGCCGAACGGATGTCGATGATGTACTGCGTCGTCGGATTGGCCAACTGCGTCGTCCGGACATCGGCCGCTGCGACAATTGCAGGGTTGGAGGTATTGAGGTAGTCGCCGCTCGATTCAAGATACGCGGCCAGGACTTCGGCCTCGTTGACCGGCGGAGGCGGCGTGGTGCTGCTTTCTTCCTCGCAACCCACGACGAGCAGCATCATCGGGATCACGAGCAACAGCGACAGCAGGCGCAGGTTCTTCATGTTAGGCTCCATGATATGAGAGGGTGAAGCGGTGCGTTAGGGGACATTCCAGCCGGCCGGTAGGCGACCATCGACCACGATGCCCTGATTCGCCGTCAGTTCCCAGCTTTGAAGGTCCGTGTTGAAGAGATACAGGTTCTTGTTCCGGAAGGTCGCCCCTTCCTGGATGATGTGGCAGTTGTCGTAGCAGGATTTACCCGCGCCGACCTGCGTCCGGGAGGTCCAACGCAGCGTGTTGTGTGCCGTGGTGTACTTGTAGGTCGGCCGAACGCTGAAGTTTGCCAGGTTGGCCGTGCCGTAGTTCTTCCAGCTATCGGGGGCCATCAGCGACTGGCGAAGGGTGGCGAACTTGAACGGCTGGTTGTTGAACGGAGAACGCTTGGTGTCGGGGATCGGGTTCATGCCGATCTTGAACCCCATGTACGACGGGACGCGCGCTCCTTCGCCGCCGATGTGGCACGACCCGCAGTTGTTGTAATTCTGCGAGTGGCAGGCGCCGCAGTTGAACGTGTTGATGTGCGTCCTGTGGTAGACATTGGATGACGCTAACGCGCTATGGCAGTCGGTGCACTCGGGCATCATGGGCACCTTGTAGCGCTGGTCGTAGACCTGGCCGTTGCCGTGCAATTCCGTCTTGCCGTGGCAATTGACGCAATGACCGACGGCCGACAGGTGCACGTCGGGCACGGTGCCCGTCCCGATGCCGAAGTAGGCGTGCCCGCCGCGGCTGGTATGACATGCGACGCAGTTGTCCGTCATGTCGGGGCGCTTGTTGAACTTGTGGCCATTCAGCAGTCCTCCGCCCCCTGCCTTTGGGCGGTTGACGTGGCAGTCGCCGCAGCCGCCGTGACATTTGGCGCAATTGGCCTTGTAGCCAGCCTGCAACTCAGCCGGGAGCTGACTGAAGCTCGTCACACCGCTTCGCAGGGCCACCATGCTCTTCTGGCCCCAGCCTTCCTTGTGGATGCTGTTGTGGAACGAGGCGTTGATGGCGGCGTGGCAGGGGGAGCACTTCACTTCGTGCACTTCCGACGGATGTCGGATAAAATCGCCGCCGTGTGCGAGCGCCTTGTCTGACGTGGTGCCGTTGCCGCCGTGACACGAGACGCACCCGTGGCGGCCATGCGTCGACGCCTTGAAGGCTGCAAACCCATCGCCCCCCATGAACACGCGGTCGTACGGCTCGATGTGCGGAATGTCACCCCCGCATCCGCCGCCCGCCGCGGCCGTATCGGGAGAGGCGATCGCCTTCAGGAGCGGATAGTTCGTGTGACAGCCTTCGCATGACGCCTCAGTCGCACCGCCGATCGTATCCTCATCGGAGGGAGCTTGTTTCTCGTTGCAGCCGACGCCGAGCGCTCCGGCTAGGAGCAGGGTCAACAACAGGGTCTGTTTCATGCGTTCTGTTCCTCAGGGGTGCGTGTCCGCGCCGTCAACCCGCGGCGCCTCGTCGCCGACCAGGCGACGACCGAATTCAGCATGTCGCGCAATCCCTCCACGACCTGCCGCTGCCGCTCAACTGGAAGCGATGCGAGGATCTCAGCATGCATCTCACTCGACCGCCGATCGACGGCCGAAAGCAAGGCCGTTCCCGACGGGGTCATGCACAGCAACGCACCGCGCCGGTCGTCAGGGTCTTCTTCGCGCGTCACCAAGCCGGCGACGACGAGTACGTCGACGATGCGGGTCAAGCGGCTTCCGCTCATGCCCAGCCGCTCATGCAGCTCTCGTTGGCGCAGGACCGCTTCGCCTCCGAACATGCGCAGCACCCGAAGCTCCGACGGGGCGAGGTCGAACTCGGCCGCCATCGCCGCCTCCTTCACCTGGCAGTGAACGAGGAGCTGGAATGTCAACTGGGCGACTTCCATCGAGAGCGATATGGTCGGCGGCGTGCTCACATTAGCGTGCGCTTCACAATAGTTGCCCAATGCAACTATTATGCCAGTTAATGATTGTGAATATCAATGATTTTAGAAGAAACGATTGCGTTCGTGGGAACCGGAAGGACCGGTACTGCAGATATGCGAGGCGGAGAACGGGACTCCCAGAAATGCAACAGGGTCCCCGGAGGGACCCTGCTCCAAAATCTTCGAAGATCGGAATGCGCTAGGGCACTGCGACCACTGATTCAACCATGGCGTCGAATTCCATCGCCGCGCCATCAGCCACGCCCTTCGGGGCCGTCAGCTTGAAAAAGACCGTTCCACCCGGGGCCGAGATCACCGCACCCAGAAGCTTGTAGTTTTCTTTTCGTCCCTGGGACTGCATCATCGGACCGCTTGGCGAAAGAAACGCTCCTTCGACCGCAACGGTCGTCACCGCGATCTCTCCGACCTTGCGATCCTTCCTTTCCGTCGTTACGCCATTCTCGAATTGTGCCACCCAACGTTCGATGTTGAGGTCGACGTCCCCACCCTGCCCCGCGCCAAAGAAGAAGACAGCGCATTCGCCCTCTTCTGCCGTCCCTTCGACAGCTGGCAGCGTGTACGTCGCCGCCCGCATCATCCTCGGGGGCGACTTCATCCACCTGGAGGGATAGGACCAAATGATCCCGCCAACCGCCGCGTCCTCTGTCTCCTTTGTCATGGGAACGTTCGACGATCTGGAACCTCCGCCACAACCCATGAACATCAGACCGGCCACAAGGAACAGAATTGCCATTCTCATCATGTACATCACCTTTTGGATTATTGTCGGAACTTCTCTAATGTAAGGGAAAGGAACGAAAAAAGCGTGACCGGATTCGCTCTCGGCTCCGTCTTGCACGGCGGCATTCTACTGGCCATCGTGGCGCTTGGTGCGACGGTCGGGCTCGCCATACGCCGTCGGCGCCTTTCTGCGCGCACCGTACCTGCCTTGGGCCTTGCCCTCGCAGCCTCGGAATCGGTCTGGTACATCCACCTGATGAACGGTCCCTGGCCCTTGTGGCCGGGCATGCTTCCCCTCCATCTCTGCGACCTCACCGTCTGGCTGACCGTTCTGGCAGCCACGCGTTCCTCGTCGCGCTTCTTTTCCGTCGCCTACTATTGGGGATTGGCAGGTACGACCATGGCCCTGCTGACGCCCGACGTGCAGGGGCTTTCGTGGAATTACCCAACCGTCCAGTTCTTCATCTCCCACGGTCTCGTCGTGGCCACGCTCTTGGCGATGGCCGTCGCGAACGCCGTTCCGATCGATCGGCGCTCCTGGCGCACCGCGTTCGTCCTCCTTCATCTCTATGCAGCCATCATCGGCGCGTTCAACGCGGTGTTCGGCACCAACTATCTCTATCTCATGGAGAAGCCTTCCGGGGCGACGTTGTTCGACCTCATGGGTCCTTGGCCGTGGTATCTTCTGTCCGCGGATGTCATCGGCGCCGCGCTGTTCTTCCTGCTCTCCCTGCCCCTGAAGCGACGACGCCCCGCCGAGCATCGTCTCGACAAGGCGTCCTCTGCTTCCTGACCGAACACCGGACCTCATTCCGCCTTGGCGTCGCGGGTCATGAGGTCGAACGTCGCTTGCGTCGGGTCCTTCCCCTCGAACAGGACGTGGTAGACCTCATACGCCATCGGCATGTCAACGTGGTGCTTCTTCGACAGCTCGTGGATGGCCTTTGAGGTCGCAACGCCTTCGGCCACCATGACCATCTCTTTGAGAACGTCCTCGAGCTTGCGGCCCTTTCCGACCTGCTCGCCGACGTGGCGATTGCGGCTGTGCCGGCTCATGCACGTGACGATCAGGTCCCCGATGCCCGACAATCCGGCAAACGTGATCGGCTGGGCCCCCATTTTCACGCCGAGCCGCGTGATCTCGTACACGCCGCGCGTCATGATGGCCGCCTTCGTATTGTCGCCGAACCCGGCGCCGTCGCTGATGCCCGCCGCAATAGCAATGACGTTCTTGATGGCCCCCCCCAGCTCCACGCCCCGGATGTCGTCGTTGACGTACACGCGAAAATACGGCGTGATGAACGCGTCTTGAACGAGCTTGGCGGTCTTGTGCCGAAAGGACGACGCGACGACGGCGGTCGGGATCTTGCGGCACACCTCCTCGGCATGGCTCGGTCCCGACAGGATCGCGAGGTTCTCCTTCCGTTCATGCTGGAGCACGTCAAGGAGCACCTCGGACATTGTCATGAGCGAGGATGCCTCGATCCCTTTGGCGACATTGCAGATGACGGTGCTCTTGAGGTCAAGATGGCGGATCTTCTCGAGGACCGAGCGGAGGAACTGCGCGGGGACCGCGGCGACGATCATGTCGCGGTCGGTGCACGCCGATTCGACGTCGGTGGAGATCTGCAAGAGCGGGGGAAGCGGAACGCCCGGAAGGAACGCCTCGTTGACGCGCGTCGCGCGCATCTTTTCCGCCTGAGTGTCCTTGTAGGTCCACAGGGTGACCTGGTGCCCCTTCTCCACAAGGACCAACGCAAGCGTGGTGCCCCAACTGCCGGCGCCCAATACGGTGACGTTCATGTTCGGACTGTGTCGGGTCGGTCCCAGCGTCGCGACATCCCCGGTTCACGCACGCGCGGCTGGGGCCTGAGTGCTCGAAGCGGTCAGTTCTCGGAGGAACGCTTGCCCGAAAAGCTGGTGATCTTGTGCTCCGTACCGGCGATCAGACGACGGATGTTCGTCCGGTGGGAGTAGAGGAGGAAGAGCGCGACGCCGACGCTGAAGTACACGAGCGTACCGTAGCTCGGGATCTCGTCCATCAGGATGTTGTAGCGAACGACGAGCGACAGCGGAAAAGCGACGGCCGCCGCAATGGAGCCGAGCGACACGTAGCGCGAAGCAAGGAACACCACCGCGAAGATCGTCAGCGAGACGGCGAACTCGGTGGGGGCCACGCCGAGCAGCATGCCGGCCGCCGTCGCGATCCCTTTGCCGCCCCGGAATCCGGCGAACACCGTCCAGACGTGGCCGACAATGGCCGCCGCGCCGCAGATGATCTGGACGATCGTGAAATCGTCAAAAGGTGTCTGGTTGTAGAACGGCAGTGACGGGTCCCAAAAAAGCCGGGCGACCAACGTCGTCGCCACGACACCCTTGAGTGCGTCGACCAGCATCACAAACACGCCTGACTTCCATCCCAGCACCCGGAAAACATTCGTCCCGCCGGCATTGCCGCTCCCCTTGGTGCGGATATCGAAGCCATGCCTCCATTTGGACAGCATGACTGCCGTCGGGATGGACCCGACGATGTAGCTCAGAAGCACCACGAGGAGCATGTTGAACATGGACGAACCTCATCGAAGGTGGTGTGTCAACAATGCATACATTCTGACATATTATCAGATTCCACGGAAAAAGGCAAGAACGAGAAACGGTCTTACTCTGGGCGGCCGAGCAGCCGCTCGTGGATCAGCTCGGCCAGGTCCAGGTCTTCCTTCGTGGTGATCTTGATGTTGTCATACGAGCCCTCGACGATCCGAGGTCGGACGCCGATCCGTTCGACCAAGGCCGCTTCGTCGGTCGAGTAGAACCGGTCCTTGGCAGCCTGACGGAACGCCTTCTGCAGGATGTCTGCCCGGAAGGTCTGGGGCGTTTGCACCATCCACAGGGCAGAGCGGTCCAGCGTCTCATCGAAGAATCGCCCCCCCCGTGAGCGCCGGATGGTGTCCTTCGGCTGGACGGCCAGCACGGCCGCACCGTGCTCCTTGCAGGCCGCGATCGATTGCGCGATCTTCTTTGGCTCGATGAACGGCCGGACCCCGTCATGGACCATGATGATGTCCGAAGGTCTCGCCCGGAGCGTCTTCAGCACGAGCGCCACGGAATCCTGCCGTTGGTCCCCCCCGACGATCACCTTGCTGACCTTGTGCAGACGGTAGCGACTGACGATCGATTCCATGTCGACGATCGCCGAGACCGGGACGGCGACCGCGACTTCGTCCACATCGGAGCAGTGTTCGAACCGCTGGAGCGTATGAACGATGATCGGCTTGCTGCGGAGCAGCAGGAACTGCTTGCGCGTAGCTCCGCCCAGCCGCAAGCCCGAGCCGGCGGCAGGAACGATCGCAAACACCTTTGGACGTCGCGCGGGCATAGAGAGAAGAGCTTATCCCCAAAGAACACGGACGATCACGAAGTGTAAGGGGAGAAAACGACGCGACGATCCCCTCCGCTTCGTGTCTCTTCGTGTCAATTCGTGGATCCCGTTTCCAGGTCTACCGGGAGCGATCACAGCAGCAACATCGCGTCGCCGTACGAATAGAACCGATACCCTTCCTTGATCGCCCGCTTGTACTGGCGCATCAGGAATTCATGGCCCACGAAGGCGCTCACGAGCATCAACAGCGTCGATTCGGGGAGATGGAAGTTCGTGATGAGCCGGTCCGTGATCCTGAACTCGTGCGGAGGGAAGATGAACTTGTCCGTCCATCCCCGGGCGGGCTTCACGTGGCCGTCGGATGTGACGCTCGATTCCACCGCGCGGCAAGCGCTCGTGCCCACGACGAAGACATTCTTTTTGTTGTCGATCGCCTTGTTGATGATATGCGCCGACTCGGCGGGGATCTCGTAGTACTCCGAGTCCATCTTGTGCTTCGTCAGGTCCTCGACCTCGACGGACCGGAACGTGCCAAGGCCGACATGGAGCACGACGGGGGCGATCTTCACACCCTTCTTCTCGATCTTCTTCAGAAGGGCCTTTGTGAAGTGGAGCCCGGCGGTCGGCGCCGCGACGGCGCCCAGGACGCGGGCGTACACGGTCTGGTACGATTCCTTGTCCTTGTTCGTGGGATCGCGCTTGATGTAGGGCGGCAGAGGCGTCAGTCCGATGCGTTCGATGATCTTGAAGAAGTCACCTTTGTGGTTGAAGCGCACCGTGCGGCCACGAGACGTCGTGTTATCGATGACCTCGCACCACAGCTTGCCGTCGTCGAAGAAGATCTTGTTGCCGATCCGCACCTTGCGCGCCGGGTCGACGATGACGTCCCAAATGTTCTCTTCCGCGTTCAGTTCACGCAACAGAAAGACCTCGATCCGGGCGTTTGTTTTTTCCTTCTTCCCGTACAGTCTCGCCTGGAAGACCCGGGTCTCGTTCACGACGAGAACGTCTCCCTTCTGGAGATACTCGGCGACGTCCGTGAATCGCTTGTCCTCCGCCGTCTCTGTGGCGCGGTTGAGGACCATCAACTTCGAATGGTCGCGTGGAGAGACCGGGTGCTTCGCCACGAGGTTGCGGGGAAGCGGGTAGCGAAAATCCGAGAGCTTCATTGCTCGTTGTCCTTCGATTCATGATCGGACCGCCCGGGCCCCGGCGCGCGACGATGCGCGCCGGAACCCTGCGGATGGTCCATGCAATGGCCTGAAAGCCTTACCGCTTTCGAGCTTTGGCCTTCGTCGCCTTGGCCGGTACGTTGGAGATCGCCGCCCGAGCCGCCGCCAGGCGCGCGATGGGCACGCGGAACGGCGAGCAGCTGACGTAGTTCAGGCCGAGCAGGTGGCAGAACTCGATGCTCGACGGATCGCCCCCGTGCTCGCCGCAGATGCCCAGCTTGATGCCGGGGCGGCTCGCCTGGCCCTTCTCGACCGCGATCTTCATCAGACTGCCCACACCCGTCCGGTCCAGCACTTCGAACGGATCCCTCGGGTAGATCTCCATTTCGACGTACGGCGTCAGGAAGCGGGCCGCGTCGTCACGGCTCACGCCGAGCGTCGTTTGGGTCAGGTCGTTGGTGCCGAACGAGAAGAACTCCGCGACCTTCGCGATCTCGTCCGCCGTCAGGGCGCCACGGGGGATCTCGATCATCGTCCCCACGAGGTACGGGAACTTCACCTTGTGCTCCTTGATGACGGCCTCAGCCTGCTCCCGCACGATGGCGGCCTGGTGCTCAAGCTCCTTGACATTGCCGACCAGCGGGATCATCACCTCCGGCAGCACATCGATGCCCTTCTTCTTCGTCAACGCCGCCGCCTCGAAGATGGCGCGCGCCTGCATCTCGGTGATCTCGGGGTAGATGATACCCAAACGACACCCGCGGAAGCCGAGCATCGGGTTGAACTCGTGCAGCGACTCGACGCGGGCTTTCACCTTCTCGTACGAAACGCCCATCTGCTGGGCGAGCGCGCGCTGGGCCTTCTCGTCGTGCGGCACGAATTCGTGAAGCGGCGGATCGATCGTCCGGATCGTCACCGGGCGGCCGTTCATGACCTCGAAGATGCCCGCGAAGTCGTTCCGCTGCAACGGCAGAAGCTTCGCCAGCGCCACCCGACGCTGCTCGATCGTGTCGGCCAGGATCATTTCGCGCATCGGACCGATCTTGCCTTCACCGAAGAACATGTGCTCGGTGCGGCAGAGGCCGATACCCTCGGCGCCGAACGCGACGGCGTTCGCCGACTGGTCCGGCTGGTCGGCGTTCGTCCGGATCTTGAGCGTGCGGTACTTGTCAGCCCACGACATGATCTTGGCGAACTCCTGGTACACCGGCGCCTCCTTCGGGCTCATCGTCTTGTCGATGAGCACCTGGAGCACTTCCGACGGGCGGGTCTGGAGCTTGCCCTCGATCACTTCTCCGGTCGTGCCATCGACGGAGATCCAGTCACCTTCTTTGAGCGTCTTCCCCTTCACCTTCATCGTCCGGGCGGCGTAGTTGATCTCGAGCTCACCGCAGCCCGCGACGCACACCTTGCCCATCTGACGCGCCACGAGGGCGGCGTGCGACGTCATGCCGCCGCGGGCCGTCAGAATGCCGACCGCGGCGTCCATGCCTTTGATATCTTCGGGCGAGGTCTCGATGCGGGTGAGGATGACGGTCTCGCCCCGCTTCGCCCACGATTCGGCGTCGGGGGCATTGAACACGATGCGGCCCGTCGCCGCGCCCGGACCCGCGTTCAGGCCCTTCGCCAGCAGCCGCCCGCCGCTGACCGCCGCCGCCTTCTCCTTGAGGTCGAAGATCGGGCGAAGGAGCTGATTGAGCGCGTCGGGCTCGATGCGCGTGAGCGCTTCGCGGTCGCTGATGAGCTTCTCGCCCACCATGTCGACGGCGATCTTGATCGCCGCGAAGGCCGTCCGCTTGCCGACCCGGCACTGGAGCATGTACAGCTTGCCCTGCTGGATCGTGAACTCGATGTCCATCATGTCGCGGTAGTGCTTCTCGAGGACCTTGCGGATCTTCTCGAGCTGGCCGTAGATCTTCGCGTTCTCCTGCTTCAGCTTGATGATCTGCAGCGGCGTCCGGGTGCCGGCCACGACGTCCTCGCCCTGCGCATTCATGAGGAACTCGCCGTAGAAAACGTTCTCGCCCGAAGCTGCGTCGCGCGTGAAGGCCACTCCTGTTCCGGAGTCGTCGCCCATGTTGCCGAACACCATGCTCTGGATGTTCACGGCCGTGCCCCACGATGCCGGGATGTCATACATTCTCCGGTAAGCGATCGCGCGGTCGTTCATCCACGAGCTGAACACCGCTCCCACGGCGCCCCACAACTGCTGCATCGGGTCGTCCGGGAAGTTCTTTCCCGTCTTGTCCTTGATCGCGGCCTTGAACTTCGCGACGAGCGACTTCAGGTCGTCGGCCGTCAGGTCGGTGTCCGACTTCACGCCCTTGGCGTGCTTCGCATGCTCGATGATCTCTTCGAACGGGTCGATGGCATCCTTGCCCTCCGGACGAAGACCGAGCACGACGTCGCCATACATCTGGACGAACCGGCGGTACGAATCGTACACGAATCGCGGGTTGCCGGTCTTGTCGATGAGGGCCTGGGCCGTCTTGTCGTTCAGGCCGAGGTT
The DNA here is from genome assembly GCA_025454835.1 of Bacteroidota bacterium. Classification (GTDB taxonomy): domain Bacteria; phylum Bacteroidota; class Ignavibacteria; order UBA10030; family UBA10030; genus 2-02-FULL-55-14. Next base: position 80,842 of record JALONQ010000005.1, read on the forward strand.
CAGGATCGTGTCCATCATGCCGGGCATCGAAGCACGCGCGCCCGAGCGGACGGAGACGAGCAACGGATTCTTCGCGTCGCCGAGCTTGGCGCCCATCTCCTTCTCGACCTTGGCGAGGGACTCCTTCACCTGCTTCTCGAGGACCTTGGGATATTTCTTTCCGTTGTCGTAGTAGTAGGTGCAGACCTCCGTCGTGATCGTGAATCCCGGAGGAACGGGCAGGCTGATGTTGACCATCTCGGCCAGGTTCGCGCCCTTGCCGCCGAGGAGGTTCTTCATCCCGGCGGTCCCTTCGGCCTTCTTGCCGCCAAAGAAGTAGACGTATTTTGGTGTTGCCATGGTGACGGTGCTTCCTTTCTGGACTGTGGAGTGATTGTTCGTAGCTGGGAAGATCAGACACGGACCGCCAAGGACGCCAAGGCGAAGGAAATCGTTGCAGCGCCAAGAGCGACAAGGTGAGGTCGTGGTAGTCGTGAACTATCTTCGATGGAACTTCATTCCTTCCGTTGTGCTTGGCGCTCTTTTCGAACCGTGATTGACACCGCTATCGTCCTTCATTGCCCCGCTCCGCTCGGAACCGCCTCACATCCTTCAGAAACAGCCCTGCCAGGTTCCTCGAGAGCAAGTGATCCGGAAGGCGCTCTGGATGCCATTGAACCCCCATCAGGAATGGCATTCCCTCTTTCGACGACCACTCGACCGCTTCGATGACGCCATCGGGAGCGAACCCGGTCGCCTGCAGCCCGTTGCCCAGACGGTCCAGCGCCTGGTGGTGTGATGTATTCACCGGCGTCTCCCGGGCCCCGGCCGCAAAAAAGAGCATGGCATGCGGGTCCACATGCAACGGGTGCTCCCCCGGTCCGCGATGATCGTTGAACCCCAACGAGGCCAGGTCGTGATGCAGACTCCCTCCCAGGGCGACGTTCAACACCTGCACACCGCGGCAGACCGCCAGCATCGGCAGGTTTCGCTCAAGCACCTGCTCGATCAGCCGCATCTCGAAGATGTCCCGTTCGAGGACAACCCCTTCAGTCCGATCGAGGAGGTCGTCGCGTCCATAGAATTTTGGATGCACATCGCCACCGCCGGTGAGGAGGACGCCGTCCAGGTCCTCGACCCGCACCTGATGCTCCGCCCGCGTCGACAGCAGCTGGAGGTCGAGGTCCGCATCCAGTCCACGAAGCCACGCGCGGTACTCGTCGACCTTCGAAGGGGTTCGATGGTCGTCGGTGATGCCAATGCGGAGAGCGCGCGTCAGTTTCACGGACCACACTCGAAATGCGAAGGACGAGAGACAAAGCCCATGAGAAGGGTGCTGAAAAACTCCGAAGACGTCACGCTGAGCGGAGTCGAAGCGTGCTCTATGAGTCAAAATGCAGGTTTCGACTTCGCTCAACCTGACGAGTCGTTGATCAGGCTGGTCTGCAACGCGCTACCGTCTCACCGCGATCTTCGACAGCATTCTCTCCAAAGCCGCAGCCTCTGTCACAAACTCTTGCCGGATGACGACCACGTAGACCGGCAGGTCCTGGAGCATCCGGCCGGCGCGATCGCCCGACATGCGCACCAGGTCCTTCTGTGTCGTCAACACCACCGAAGCTCCCCGAGACGCAAATGCCGCTTCGACCCTGTCGATGTCACGGTCATCGTAGTGATGATGATCGCCGAATCGCTCGTGTCCAGCGATCGCGACACCCAAACCCCGGACCGTTGACTCGAAGGAACCCGGATCTCCGATGCCCGAGACCAAGAGCGCCTTTTCGCGCGCCAGTTTGCCCAGCTCGCAGACCGCCGGTGGCGCGGCACGCCGGATGGCGTGGACCTCTGTTCGGACCCCGAACAGGGGTGCCGCCGTTCCGTCGATCCGGCGGCGGGCGGCGTCGAAGACCTCCGCCGTTGCGCACCTCGTCACGACCAAGGCTCCGGCGCGTCGCAACGCACGCATCGACTCGCGCCGATTCCCCGCGGGCAACAACGCGTCGCCGCGCATCAATTCGTCGGCGGTCAGGAGCACGATATCCAGATCGCGCGCCAGGCGCCGATGCTGGAACCCGTCGTCCAGGACGATAACGTCGACGCTGTGATCGCGCACGAGCCGCTCGGCCCCGCGCACACGGTCCTCATCGACCGCGATCACCACCGAAGGTCCGGCCGAAGCCTCCTCCGCGAACGTCCCGGCCAGTTGAGCCGGCTCATCGCCGACCGACACCGGGTCGACGTCGAGCGTTGCCCCGGCCAACACGACTCGAAATCCGGTCGTCGCGCGACCGTAGCCCCGGCTCAAGATGCCAACCTTCACGCCCTGCTGTCGCAGGAAGCGGGCCGTCCACTCGACGAACGGGGTCTTTCCCGTGCCGCCCGCCGCCAAGTTCCCGACGGAGATCACGGGAACGGCGGCCCGCGCCACCGGCAGCCAACCCCGATCGAACATCCAATTCCGACACCAGACCACGATGCCGAAGAGCCAGGCGAACGGGGCGCCGAAGATCCTGCGCAGGGTCATCATCACGCCAGCTTGAGCACCTGCTCCGCCACCCGGGAGGCTGCCCCGGGCGTGCCGAGCGACGCGCGAACGTGCCTCAACTCCGTGCGCATGGCCTCCATACGTTTCTCGTCTCCGAGGAGGCTCAGCGCCTCCCGCACGAGCGGCCGAACGGCCACCCGGTGCTGGATGAACTCAGGCACGATCTTCTTCCCCGCCACGATGTTGACGAGACCGATGTTCTTGACCGTGACCAGCATTCGTCCGATGAGGTACGTCAGCCAGGAGGTTCTGTACAGCACGAACATGGGCGTCGCGAACAGCGCGGTCTCGAGCGTGGCCGTGCCCGATGTGACGAGGGCGAACGACGCGTGGTCCATCAGCTCGTAGGTCGCTCCTTTGATGAGCGGGATCTCTCCCGTCGGGTACATCGACCGGAAGTAGCGCTCTTCGAACGTCGGGGCCACGCCGATGGCCAACTGCATGTTCCGCTCCCTGGCGATGGCCTTGCCGGCCTGCAGCATGGCCGGAAAGATCTGCTCGATCTCCTGGCGCCGGCTTCCGGGCAGCAACGCCAGGATCGGCTTGTCCGGGTCGAGCGCGAACCGCTTCCGGAAATCCAAGTCCTCCATCTGCGACACGGCCGATTCCAGCAGCGGATGTCCGACGAACTCCACGTCGATCCCCTCCGCCCGATAGACGTCCACCTCGAACGGGAACAGCACCAGCATCTTATCGACCAACTTCCGCATCTCTTTCACGCGTGACCGATGCCAGGCCCACACTTGAGGGCTGACGTAGTACGCAACCTTGATCCCGTGTTTCTTGGCGATGGCTGCGAAGCGCAGGTTGAACCCAGGATAATCGATCAGCACGACGACATCCGGCCGCCGGAGAACGATGATCTGCTCCAGCGTGAACCTGATGCCGCGGATGACCGGAAGATGCCGCACCACTTCGACGAAGCCCATGAAGCTCAGCTCGCGGATGTGGTAGATCGCCTTCAGGCCCTCGTGGATCATCTTGTCGCCGCCGACGCCGTAGATCTCCGCGTCGGGCTCGCGCCGCTTGATCTCCCGCACGACGCCCGCGCCATGCAGGTCGCCCGACGCCTCCCCGGCGATCATCATGATGCGACGCGGCATGGTCAACTCCAGAACCAGACGGCGGCGAGGATCAGCATGACGAGCGCGATCGCCTCGAACGTTCGGCGTTCCGATCGGGCGCCGTCGGACCACGACGGATGCTGCGCCGCCTGCGACGGATGCTGCCACGGGGTCGGCCGCAACACGAAACGGGGCACGTTGGCCCGGTATTCCGCGTAGGCGTCGCCGAACGCGGCGGCGAGGAATTCCTCCTCCCGCGACACGATCATCTGATATTGGAACACGAACCAGCCGAACGCGAGGACCGGCAGCCACGGCCACAGGGCCTGAGACATGATCCCGACGCCGACGTACAGAAGAATGTTTCCGATGTAGAGCGGATTACGGACCCGAGCAAAAGGCCCGGCCACGACGAGGGCTGGAGCTCCGACGCTGCCGGTAACGCGCGTCAGGCTGCCAGCGTACGCCACGCCCCAGAACCGCATCGCTTCGCCGATGAGGGCGACCGCGCCGCCGATCAACAGCGATGTCCCCGTCGGCCGCGCGAAGATCAGCATCAGCGCCACGAACGGGAGCGGCGTGTATGACCTCCAACTGAAGAGCTTGTCGCGCAAATCCATTGATGTTTGGAATTTCGAAATGCGAGATGCGAAGCACGAAACAAGCACGAACACCTGACTACGAACGGCTTAGGTCATCCTCGATATTCGACAGTCGTCAATCGTAAATCGACAATGCCGAGATCTAACCCTGCAAGAACACCGCCCTCCGCGCCACGGCAGCCTCGCGCCGTTGACGCAGACGCTTCTCCAATTTCAGCCGTTCCAGTCGCCACCGCACTTCCGCGAAATCCTCGAACGTGTGGTAGGTGATGTTCTGTTCCTGGCAATACGCAATGAGCGACCGCCGGGCGAAGACGATATCGGCGTACCGAACCGGACACCGGTCGGAGATGCCGTCGCCGACGTAGACCACCACATCGTCATCCCCGCTCGTCGTCACGATGTGGTTCCTCTTGCAGTTGCCGCAGAGCTCGCACGCCTCATCTCGATACGGGAACTCGACCGACAGCTTCGTGACGCCGCCCGCCTCGCCGAAGACCGCCCGGTTGGCGGCGAACGGAAGGTCGGACAGCCCGCCCCCGGCGAGGATGCGGCCGACGTAGGCGTCGAGTCCGTCGCTCAGGACCATGACCGGCACGGCCTGGCCGCGGCACCACTGCACGAACGGCGCGAACGTGGGGTCGACATGAAACCCGTCCGCGAAACGCTCGAACGTTGGCCGGTCCATCCGCGGCACCGCCGCGCACTCCTGCGTCAGGCAATCGCGCGCGTTCATCGTCCCTTCGAGGTAACCGACCACGATCCGCTCGGCGTCGGCCGGAGCGAACGCGCGAAAGAAGCGGTTCCCCACGTCCTCCCGCACGATCGTTCCGTCGAAGTCGCAGTAGACGCGCAGCACGGTCAGGTCTTCACGGGCGCGTCGAACTTCACCGACACGAGCTTCGACACTCCCTCCTCTTCCATCGTAACGCCGTACATCGCGCTCGCCGCTTCCATCGTCCGCTTGTTGTGCGTGACGATGACGAACTGCGTGTTGTCCGAGAACCGGCGGATGATCCGGGTGAACCGGTCAATGTTTGTGTCGTCGAGCGGCGCATCCACTTCGTCGAGGATACAGAAGGGACTTGGCTTGACCAGATAGATCGCGAACAGGAGCGCGATAGCCGTCAGCGTCTTTTCACCCCCCGACAGGAGGTCGATGGACGTCGGACGTTTGCCACGCGGCTTCGCGACGATCTCGATCTTGGCCTCGAGGGGGTCGACCCCATCCTCGAGTCTCAGGTCCGCTTCATCCCCTTCGTCGAACAACCCCTTGAACGTCATGATGAAGTTGTCGCGGATCTTTTCAAAGGTCTCGATGAACTGGCGCTGGGCCGTCGTGTTGATCTCGTCGATGGTGGTGAGCAGCGTCCGCTCGGATTCTTCGAGGTCGTTCCTCTGGGCCATCATGAAGTCGAGACGCTCTTTCTCGCTCTTGTATTCGTCGAACGCGGCGAAATTGACGGCGCCGAGGTTCTTCAGCTTCTCCTTCATTTCGCGGATCTCTTCTCGGACCGCGCCCAGGTCGAACGCCTCCGCGTCGGAGAAGTCCTTGGCCGTCAGTTCCAGGCCAAACTCCTCGCGTGCCCGGGTCATCAGGGCCTCGGAACGCATCGTCAGTTCCTGCACCTTGAACTCGAGGTCATGCGCCGCCTTGAGCGAGCCCTGCTGGCGAAGCCGCTCGTCCTTCAACTTGAGCTCGATCTCATGGATATGGGCCCGCTTCGCGCCGTGCCCCTTGTCGACTTCTTTCTTGCGGTCGGCCTCAAACTCGAACGCCAGTTGGGCGGAGTCGAGGTCCTTCTGCGTCTGCTCGACGCGGCGGAGGAGGTCCGAGATCTCCTTTCGGGCCTGGTCGATCTGCGATGTCCGGTGGTCGATCGTCGCCGCGATGGACTGGAGCGTCGACGCGCCATGCGCGATCGCCTGGCGGACGCTGCGTTCTTCCGACTGAAGTTCCAGCAACAGCACATTTGCGGCCGACGCGCGCTGAGCATACTCTTCCCACAAGGCTTCCATCGTCTCGAGCTCTGAGGTCGTCGACCCGACCGTTTGTTCGGCGGCCGTCTTTCGGTGTTCGGCGTCGGCGATGGCCGGGACCAGCCGTTCCAGCTCCGATTGGAGCGAGGCGATCTCCGCGTCCAATTTGGACGACTCGCCGACGTTGCGCTCGATGCTCTCGTGGGCCCGTTTCTTCTCGAACTCCAGCTGTGCGATGCGGACCTCCACCTGCACTTTTTCCTGTTCGATCGTCCTGGCCTCGTCCTGGAGCCGGCGCAGATTCACCTCTTCGAGCCGCTTCGCCTGCTCATGGATCTGACGCGCGACCTCGTCGCTATTCCGACGGAGCGTTTTGACCTCTTCGCTCAGCTCTTCGAGCTGCTTCCTCTTGCTGATGTGTCCGCCCTCGTCCTGCCGTGCGCTTCCGCCTTTGAGCACGCCCTTGCCTGTCACGATGTCGCCGTCAAGCGTGACGCATCGCAGGTCGTGATGCGCCCCCACGACGCGCAGCGCGGCCGGGAGGTCCTCCACGATAAGCGTTGCCTCGAGCAGGAAGTCGAACAGCGCGCCGTAGCGGGCATCGGTTTCGACGATCGAACGCGCCCAGCCGACGATGCCGCCGCCGTCGAGCGAGGGCCGGTCGTTGCGGACGACCGGAATGCGGTCGAGACAGATGAACGTCGCCCTTCCCTTCTGATGCAGCTTCAGGAATTCCATGGCGGCGTAGGCTTCTTCGGCATTGTCGACGATGACGTAGCCGACCGTCTCGCCGAGCGCATTCTCGACGGCCACACGCGTGCGCGGGTCGCTGCGAACCGATTCGCCGACGGAGGTGCGAATGCGGTCCTTCCACGCCGCGTCGGTGATGAGGAACCGGGCGCCTTCCGCCAGGCCGTCGTACGATTCGACGAGGCCCTTGAGGAAGTCGATGCGGGCCATCTTGCGCTCCAGCTCGGCACGCAGCTCCAGCTGACGGTGCTTCAGGTCGTCGACCCCCTTCTGCAGGGTCGACCGATACTCCTCCATCTGATGGACGCGCACCTCCGCCTCGGCCGTCTTCCGGCGCAGGTCGCGGTGCTCGTTCGTCAGGTGCGTGATCAGCTCGGTGTTCTTCGTGATCTCGGTCCGGTACACATCATTCTCTTCCGATGTGTACCCGACCCGGCCGCGGATGTTCTCGATGCGCGCGCGAGCCTGCCCCTCCTTTGAACGCAGGTCGCCGAGCTCCGTGAGGAGCCGTATGACCCCATCCTGAGCGGCCTTCTGTTCAGCCCGCTTCTCGTTGACCTGCCGCTCGAACGCTTCCAGCTCGCCTTTCCGAATGCCGTACGCCGTCTCGGCTTCGGCGATGGCCCCGGTCAACTGTCGACGACGGACGTCGAGCTCGGCATGCTCCCGCTCGACCGTCTCGCGCTGTATCCGAAGGTCCTTGATCTCCTGTTCGTAGCGGTCGACGTTGTCCTCGAGCGAGCGACGGCGCTCGCGGGCCGTTGCCTGGTCCTGCTGGTAGGCATGGATCTGGCTCTGCCGCGAGGTCAACGAATCCTGCGCCGCCTGGAGCTGGTCCTCGAGTTCGCCGAGCTCTGCGCGGAGCACATCGAGCAGCGCCTCTTCCTGCTTCACCTCGACGTCGATACGGTTCTTCTCGGTGACGGCGACCGACAGCTGATCGCGGAGCGGATCGATGCGATGCACGACGCTGGCGTACTCGCGCTCGATGAGGTCGATCTCCTTCTGGCGCAGGACGGTCGACAGCTCGTTGTACTTCTCCGCCTTCTGCGCCTGGCGTTCGAGCGTGTTGACGGCCTTCTCCACACCGCGCATGATGTCGGAGACCCGGAGCAGGTCGGTGCGGACGCTGTCGAGCCGCCTCCAGGCCTCTTTGCGGCGATGCTTGTACTTCGTGACGCCCGCCGATTCCTCGAATAGCCGGCGCCGTTCGTCAGAATTGTCGCTCAGGATCCCCTCGACCATCTTCAGTTCGATGACCGAATAGGCGTCGGAGCCCATCCCCGTGTCCATGAAGAGGTCGCGGATGTCCTTGAGACGGCACAGGGTCCTGTTGAGGTAGTATTCGCTCTCTCCGGACCGGTAGACGCGCCGGGTGATCGTGACCTCGGAGTATTCCGACGGAAGGATGCCTTTGGAATTCTCGATCGTGATGGAGACCTCGGCGAGTCCGAGCGGCTTGCGCGACTTCGTGCCGTTGAAGATCACGTCCTCCATCTTGTCGCTGCGGAGGGTGGTCGGCTTCTGTTCGCCGAGCGCCCAGCGAATGGCGTCGACGACGTTCGTCTTGCCGCATCCGTTTGGGCCGACGATCGCCGTCATGCCGACATCGAACCGCAGGTCGACCTTGTTGGCGAACGATTTGAACCCGAGGATATCGAGCTTGGAGAGATACATCAGCCTTCGAGCGGCACGGTCGTGAACAAGTGTTCGAGCGAAGCCCGGAGGGCGTACGTCGCGTCGAGCGAGAAGGCAGCGGCGGTCAGGATCAGGACGCCGACGGCGATCGCGATGGCATACGTGCGTGCCGGCGTGATGTCGAACACGACCGACATGGCCTTCAGCACCCTGATGCCGGCCCAACCGGCCACAAGGAACACGACGACGAAGACCGGCACGATGAAGACCTCATTCTCCATGATCTTGAAGAGGCTCATGCCGATCGGGCTCAGGATGACGAGCGGCAGCGATCCCCAGACGCTCAGAAGCCACGCGCGTCCCACGGCGACACGGACGCGCAGAACCCACGCGATGAAACGGATCAGGAGCGTGAGGAAACCGTAGAACACGAGCACGACAACCGTCAGCAGCAGGATGCCGCGCACCGGCTCCCACGCCGCGGCGTTGATCTGCTCTTTGAGCACATCCGACACGATGACCGCCGTGAGCAACTGATCGGTGAACGGTTCGGTGCGATAGTGGTAGAGCAGACCCGACAGCACGACCGCGATCGTGGCAGAAAGACAGAGCGCCAGGAGCGCCGAGGCGAAGATGGGGACGTCACGCCGGTCGCGCAGGTCTGCGAAGAAGTTGTACGAGCGGAGCATCGACCTCTTCACCGATTCGGCAAAGCGACGGTTGTACGAGTATTGATAGCCGAGCAGGATGATGATGAGCAGGCCGGTAATGACGTGCGCCGCGGGGAACGCGGGGCGGAACGAGCCGGCCGGGATCGCCGGGAACTTGACGTCCTGATACTGGGCCCGAACCGCATCGAATGCGAGCCGGCGCTCGCGCGTCGCACTCGTAATGCCGTACGGATGCAAGGTCCGATCGCCGGCCGGGATCGTCAGCACAGGGCGGTCGCCGCGCCAGTCGGCAAAGGCGGCCACGAATCCTCCCGCGATGCCGGCGTCTTTGACCGCCGCAATGTGTTGCAGGTAGTAGCGGGCCTGGTATTCCTGCGACCGATGGTCGCGATAGCCGTTCCGGTTCTCGTGGTCCACCGGCACGCCATACGAGAGGATGAGGAGCGGCCGGTCAGCGTACTTCGTCCGAAGACCCTGCAACGCCGCCCGGAAACCGCGCAGGTCGGCCGCCGTCAGGTGCACGGCGGCAAGGTCCGTGACCGACGCGATGCCGTCCGCTTCCGTCGGCGCGATGCCGGCGTAGACCGGACGGGAGTCGATGGATCGTACGATCGCCGCGAGGTCCTTCACGAACGCCACGGTCCGCTCATCCGATGCCGCCAACCGGTCCCCGAGTCCCCACGCCAGCACGGCTGGATTCGCAGCATCGCGGTCCACCATCTCGCGCGCCATCGGCTCGACGGCGGAGCGGAACGCGTCCTCGGCCAGCACGGCGGCGGGAACGTTCCAGACAGGAAGTTCGATGAACGCATACAGCCCATAGCGAGCGCAAAGGTTCAGCAGATACGGGTGCGGTGGATGGAACGCAAATCGGACAGCGTTGGCGCCGAGTGACTTGATCATGGCCATGTCGCGGTCCATCTGCTCGTAGGTCAACGATGCGCCATGCTCCGGGTCGCTCTCGCGCCACGTCACGCCCTGCAGCCCCATCCTGATGCCATTCTCGTAGAACTGACCCTTCCGATACGTCGCGGTGGGAAACCCGGTGATGTGCAGGGTCTGGTCGATGACCGACCGCAGACGCCCCTCTTGCTGGTAGACCGTCGTTCGAAGCACGTAGAGGTCCGGCTGGTCCACGCGCCATCCCCGTGCGTTCGGGACAATCAGCGTGCTCTGGACCTCGAGGTCCTTCAGCGGCTCGAGGGTCAGCACTTGCGGAGCCGACTGCGCCACGACGGCCTCCGTCGCGCGGTCGATGAGCTCGACACCGAAGAGATACGCATTCCGGCCAACGGCAGAAGCCGAATCGAAGCTCAAGCCCGCGAAACCGCGGTTCGAGATGAGCGAACGGACGGCCACACGGCCCTCACGCGTCTCAGCATTGAACGTGAGACGTGGTGTGGAATGATCGATCCAAAGCCGCGGCGTGCCGAGCAAGAACAACCCGCGGATGATGCCGCCGTACGTTCGCCAGCCCTCGGAACTCATGCGGGTCGGCGCCGTCGTCCGGGCGGACAGGTTGTTGTGCACAACGACCTGAATCGCGTTCTCGGAGCCGGCGGCAAGAGCGTTCTCGGGGATCTCGAACTGGACCGTCGTGTAGCCGCCGATGTGACGGCCGATATAGGTCTCATTGATGAAGACCTCGGCGTCATGGTTGATGCCGTAGGCGACGAACGTGAAGACCCGATCGGTGAGCTGCTTCTCGGAGAGGGTGAAGGTTCGCCGGAAGGTGAACGTGCCGACCTCATCGATCGAAGAGGGGACGGAGATCTCCTGCCAGTCTTGCCCATTAGCGGAGACGGTCCACGTCCCGGTGAGATCGATCTTGAGGCGAGTTGGCGTGTCGGGATACAGACCGACATCAAGGCCGGCGCGCAACGCTTGACCGTTGCTCAGAACTTCGATCTGACCGGCGAGCGGGTTGACGATAGCGAGAAGCGCCCCAACAATTGGTAGGATGAAACGAGGATATCGCGAAATAATCGCCAATTTCGACTCGAAAATGTGCGAAAAATGGCAGAAGTCCCGCTGCTATGGCGAGAAACTGCGAAATTATCGCAATATAGCACCGAAACTAGGGGAATGCAAAGGATTTCTGTGAGTTAGCATCAAAAAGAAATCCCGCAAATCATTACATATGAATGACTTGCGGGACGAGAACAGCAACTGGTCCAAGACCGGAGATCTAGGGGGCGATGCCGGCGCGAATGATCGGAATGAATGACTCCACCTTGAGGCAGGCCCCTCCTACGAGTGCGCCGTCGATATCAGGTTGACCGAGGAGCTCGACCGCATTCTCCGGCTTGACGCTTCCACCATATTGGATCACGATACGGCCCGCCGTCTCGGACGAGTAGAGCGAAGTGACGAGACCGCGGATCATGGCGTGGACCGCTTGGGCTTGTTCGGGTGTTGCGGTCTTGCCGGTGCCGATCGCCCAGACCGGTTCATAGGCGATGACCACTCTCGTCGCATCCTGCTCTGGCACATCCTTGAAGAGCGCTTTCACCTGTGTCGAGACGACGCTGTCGGTCACACCCTTCTCGCGCTCTTCGAGCGTTTCGCCGACGCACGCGATGGGGAGGAGGCCGGACGCCAACGCTTTGCGGACCTTGCGGTTCACACCGTCGTTCGTCTCGCCGAAGTACTGGCGACGCTCAGAGTGACCGATGATGACATACGTGCAACCGACCGACTTCAGCATCTTCGGTGCGATCTCGCCCGTGAACGCGCCTTCATCCTCAGGCGACATGTTCTGTGCACCGAGGGCGACGGGCGTGCCGGCGAGCAGGGGCTGTGCAACGGCCAGCGACGTGAACGGCGGGCAGACGACGACCTTGACGTTCTTCAGCTCGAATGTGAGGGCCTTCGTGAATGAAGCGATGAACGCCGACGTTTCATGGGCGTCCTTGAACATCTTCCAGTTGCCGGCGATGATAGTGGGTCTCATGAGAGTGCCATGGAGAATTGCGGATTTCGGATTGAGGATCGCGGAATATCAGGCGTCACCAGCAGAGCGCTTCTGGGCAACGAGCGCAAGTGAGCATGGGGACGATCGTCACAGGTCCGATGTCAGGATGGAATTCCGAAGGATTTCGCAATTCGCAATCCGACATCTCTATCGTTCCAGTTTCTTTTTCAACACCTCATTCACCATCTTCGGATTCGCTTTTCCCTTCATCCTCTTCATCACTTCGCCGACGAAGAAGCCGAACACCTGCTGTTTGCCTGCACGGTACTTTTCGACCTCGGCCGGATTGGCCGCGAGGATCTCGTCGATCGTGAGCTCGATGGCGACGGTGTCGGAGATCTGCACGAGACCTTTGCGCTTCACGACGACCTCCGGGTCCTCGTTCGCCGCCATCATCTCCTCGAAGACCTCCTTGGCGATCTTCCCGCTGATCGTGCCGTTGACGATGAGGTTGATCATCGAGGCCAGCCGTTTCGGCGTGACAGGAAGCTCGGAGAGGGCAACCCGCTTCTCGTTCACGACCCGAAGGACCTCGGTCATCGTCCAATTACTGGCGAGTTTGACCGTTTCGTCGTTCTGCTTCGACAGACCGCTCACAACCAACTCGAAGTAGTCGGCCAACGGCTTTTCCGCCGTGAGGATGTCGGCATCGTACTTGGGCAGGCGGAAGGACGCAACGTATCGGTCCCGGCGCACCTCCGGAAACTCCGGCAATGATGATCGCGCCCCGGCGATCCATGGTTCGTCGACGACAACCGGCACCAGGTCCGGCTCGGGGAAGTAGCGATAGTCATGCGCCTCTTCCTTCGACCGCATCGGCAAGGCGACCCCCTGGGCAGAATCCCACAGCATCGTCTCCTGCACCACGCGGCCGCCCGATTCGAGCACCTCGATCTGCCGGTTGATCTCAAACTCGATCGCCCGCTCGACGAACCGGAAGGAGTTCATGTTCTTCACTTCCGTCTTGGTGCCGAACTCCTCCGCACCGACCTTCCGGACGGAAACGTTGGCGTCGCACCGGAGACTCCCTTCTTCCATGTTGCCGTCGCAGATGCCCAGGTACGTCACGATCTGGCGGATGGTCTGAAGGTACCGGGAGGCCTCGGCCGGCGTGCGGAGATCGGGCTCGCTGACGATCTCAATGAGGGGTACGCCGCAGCGGTTGAGGTCGACGAGCGAGTCGATATCGAGGTCGTGGATGGACTTGCCTGCGTCCTCTTCCATGTGGATGCGGGTGATCCCGACGCGGCGGCGCGTGCCGTCGTGCATCTCGAACTCCACCCATCCCTTCGAACAGATGGGTTCGTCGAACTGCGAGATCTGGTAGCCCTTCGGAAGGTCGGGATAGAAGTAGTTCTTCCGCGCGAACGAGGACCTCGGCCGGATGGAGCAATGTGTGGCGAGACCCATCAGCAAGGTGAATTCGACGACCTGCCGGTTGAGGACGGGCAACACACCGGGCATGCCGAGGCAGACCGGGCACACGTTGCTGTTCGGATTGTCGCCGAAGCGCGTCGAGCACCCGCAGAAGGCCTTGGACACGGTCTTCAACTGCGCGTGCACCTCAAGTCCGATGACGGGCTCGTAGGCAGGATTCCAGGGCATGTCTGGGCAGACCTCTGAGAGGATTCGGAAGTGGGCATTGAAAGTAGGCAGGTCGCATCAGGTCAGATTCAGGAGGAGATCTGTGTTCAAAGATCTCAAGCTGCCCATGCCCCGCGTGTACCTGCGTACTGCTTACTTGCCTTCATTACGCAGCAATCGCCTGCGTCACCTTCTGCGCCGCTTCTTTCAGACTGCCGGCCACGAGGAAGCTGAGGCCGGAGTTCTTCAGGATGTCGGCCGCGATGTCGGCGTTCGTCCCCGCAAGCCGTACGACGATCGGCACCTTGACGTGGACATTCTTTGCCGCTTCGACGACGCCCGTCGCCACACGGTCGCACCGGACGATGCCGCCGAAGATGTTGATCAGGATCGCCTTCACGTGCGGGTCCTTGAGGATGATCTTGAAGCCGGCTTCGACCGTCTTGGCGTTCGCACCGCCGCCGACATCAAGGAAGTTGGCCGGCATTCCGCCCGCCAGCTTGATGATGTCCATCGTTCCCATGGCCAGGCCCGCGCCGTTGACCATGCACCCCACATTGCCGTCCAGCTTGATGTAGTTGAGGTTCGACGTCGACGCTTCGACCTCGAGCGGGTCCTCTTCATCCAGGTCGCGCAGCTCGGCGAGTTCCGGATGGCGATAAAGCGCGTTATCGTCGAAGTTCATCTTCGCGTCGAGCGCCAGCACGTCGCCTTCCTTCGTCACGACGAGCGGATTGATCTCTGCCAGCGATGCATCGGTCGCCTCGTAGGCCTTCGCGAGCGACAAGAGGAATTTCACGCCATTCTTGAAGGCGTCCCCCTTGAGTCCGAGGCCGAAGCACAGGTTCCGCGCCTGAAAGGCCTGCAGGCCGATGCCGGGAGCGATCGCCTCCTTCAGGATCTTCTCAGGGGTCTCTTCGGCGACCTTCTCGATCTCCATGCCGCCCTCGGTCGAGACCATCACGACGTTCTGCGACCGGTCGCGGTCGAGCGTGATGCCGACGTAGAGCTCGCGGGCGATATTCATCCCCTGCTCGATGAGCAGGCGCTTCACGATGCGCCCCTCCGGGCCCGTCTGGTGCGTCACGAGACGCATGCCAAGTATCTCGCCGGCCCGCTGGCGCACTTCGTCGATGCTCCGGGCAAGTTTGACGCCGCCGCCTTTGCCGCGTCCGCCGGCGTGGATCTGGGCCTTGACCACCCAAACGTCGCCGCCGACCAACTTCGCCACCGCGACAGCCTCATCGACCGTGAACGCCACCTGTCCGCGGGGGACCGGCACGCCGAATTTCTTGAGGATCTCTTTGCCTTGGTACTCGTGGATCTTCATGCGATTCTCCGGTTAGCCAATGAACGACCTTGTAGGGGACATCCTCACCACGTCGACAAAGCGACGCGAAGCAGGGAGATGAATAGACACCGCACCCCTCACGACGCCGCTTCGCCGCCGCTCCATTCATCCAGCGCTTCACTGGCGCTGAGATAGTCCTGAATGGGGACGAACACCTTTGCCGGCTTCTTGAGCGCAAGCCGCGAGAAGGACGAATCGCCGGCTCCGTCCCACACATACCCGATCGGAAGGAAGTCGCGCGTCACAACTTTGAACCCCGCCTCTTCGAGGACCGACTTCGCCAGTTCGGCGTCGTTGACATCGTTCGAGGAATAGACGAGCGCCCAATCCTGCTCCACCTCGACCATTCGATGGTCATGACAGAACGCTCGACCGCTTGCCATGCGCACACAGTCCTGGCAGAGCGGGAGCGCACAAATGACGCATGCGGCCACCGCCTTCCGGCTGCCGTGCTTCTCGCACGAGACCGACCCTGCGGCGACCAGAAGTGTCCCGCATGACGGACAATACTCGCTGTCGTCGGCAATGGCGGTATGGCAACGGGGGCAATTCAAAAGACGTATCACGCAGAGACGCAGCGATCGCAAAGGCCGCAGAGAAAGGAATACATCGGATCATTGCTTCTTTGCGCTGCGTTCTCTGCGTCTCTGCGCGCCATCTTCTCTTCTTATTTGACCTTCTCTGCGATCGACTTGGCCTGCATGAACAGCAACAGGTAGTCATTCCCGCCGGCCTTCGAGTCGGTGCCCGACATGTTGAACCCGCCGAACGGATGGACGCCGACGAGCGCACCGGTGATCTTGCGGTTGACGTAGAAGTTGCCGACGTGGAACAGCTGCTTCGCCTTCTCGATCTTCTTGCGGTCCTTCGTCCATACGCCGCCCGTCAGGCCGAATTCCGTGTTGTTCGCAACCCGCAACCCTTCGTCGAAGTCCTTCACCTTGATGATCGCCAGCACGGGACCGAAGATCTCCTCCTGCGCGATCGTATCCATCGGCTTGACATCGGCGATGACGGTCGGGAGGATGAAATAGCCGTCGCCTGCCGCTTTCTTGCCCCCGGCGACAAGGCGGCCGCCTTCGCGCACGCCTGTTTGGACGTAGGCAAGGATCTTGTCCTGCGAGCCCTTGTTGACGACCGGGCCCATGAAATTCTTTGGGTCATCCGAGCGTCCCACCGGAAGCCGTTCCGTCTTTTCTTTCACGAGCTGTACGAACCGGTCGTAGACCTTCTCGACCACCAACGCCCGCGATGCCGCAGAACATTTCTGCCCCTGGAATCCGAACGCAGAAGCCACGGTCGCTTGCGCCGCCGCTTCGAGGTCCGTCTTGTCGTCGATCAGGATGGAGTCCTTGCCGCCCATCTCCGCGACGACCCGCTTCAGCCATTTCTGTCCGGGCTGGACCTTGGCGGCAAGCTCGTAGACGTGGATGCCAACCTCCTTCGATCCGGTGAATGAGACGAAGCGCGTCTTGGGATGCGCGACCATGGTGTCGCCCACCGAACCGCCCGGACCGGAGACGAAGTTGATGACGCCCGCCGGGAGTCCGACCTCGCGCATGAGGTTGAAGAACATCCAACCCGTGAGCGGAGAATCGCTCGACGGCTTCAACACCACGGTGTTGCCTGTCACGACGGCGGCGGAGGTCATGCCGGCGAGGATCGCGAGGGCGAAATTCCAGGGAGGCACGACCACGCCCACGCCGAGCGGGATATAGCGGAGCTCTCCCTTCTCGCCCGCGATCTTCACGACGGGCTGCGGACCGCCAAGGCGGTGCATCTCGCGCGCGTAGAACTCGAGGAAGTCGATGGCTTCCGCCGTATCGGCATCTGCCTCGGGCCATGTCTTGCCGACCTCGAAGACCATGACAGCGCTGAACTCATGCTTGCGCTTCCGCATGATCTTGGCGGCCTTGAACAGGTAGTCGGCGCGCTTCTTGTGGTCGACGTGCTGCCAGGTTTCGAACGCCGCTGCCGCCGTCTCGACCGCTTTCGTCGCCATCTCTGCGTCGGCCTTCTGGAAGATGCCAACGACCTTCGATGGAGCGGACGGGTCGTACGACTTCAGCTTGTCGCTCGTGGTGATCTCCTCTGCTCCGATGACGACGGGATACTCCCTGCCAAGCATGCCGCGCACTTTGGCCAGCGCCGCTTCCATCGCCTTCCGGTTGGCGGGCTTCGAAAAATCGGTCAGGGGTTCGTTTTTGAATTTCGGGAACGCCATGGAGAATCCTTTCAATCTTCAATGAAGAAGTATCGGGCGGCGACCGGCGCGATCGCATCGCGAAACGCTTTTCCAGATAGAGTGAAATGATACCGCAAAAAGAGGGGGGAAAAAAGGGCCTCCCCACTCTCGAGGAGGCCCAAAATGACGCCGCCAGCGATATTCCCTTCAGGCCCGCTGGCCATCAGCCTCAGGCTTCAAGCTCAGCCAGGATATCAGGAAGAGGAGCCCCAACACGGCATCGATCCCGCCGAAGATCAGCAAGGGGCCTCCGAGACGCCCTTGGAGAGCGAGGGCGGCGACCGCCAGAGCGAACGACCACTTTTCCACGACGGAGGGGAGCATCAGGATCCGGAACCGCACCGGGTCGCGCGCAATGATCAAGAAGACGATCTGGAACGTGACCACAACGCCGATGAAGCCGTAGAAGAACTCCGGGTGCGTGATGGCCGGGGGCGGATCGAGGCCGACCTGTGTCTCCAGAAAGTATTGAGGCAACATGACCACCAGCCCGTAGATGCCGGAGAGGCGGAAGACCCACGTCGCGAGGGTCCCACGCGTCATGGGTTCTCCTTCACGAGCGCTTCGAAGATGGCGTTGTGCACTTGCGGCCGCACCTGGCCGAGTTTGTTGTTCGCCCGGGTTGGATGGACGCGGTTCGTCAGGAGGATCACGGCGATGCCCGACTCCGGATCGCCGACGACCGACGTCCCCGTGAAGCCGGTATGGAGGAAGGTGCGCAGCGAGCTCAGGCGGCCTGAGAACGAGCGCTCACCGGTCTTCGTGTCCCATCCGATACCACGGCTGCTCCCGTCGGCCTGACGCGTCGTGAACTGGCGCACCGTCGGTTCTTCAAGGTACCGCGTCCCTCCGTAGGTCCCGCCGCTCAGGAGCATCTGCATCAAGATCGCCATGTCGGAGGCCGTCGAGAAGAGTCCGGCGTGCCCCGAGACGCCCCCGAGGGTCGCGGCGTTCTCGTCATGCACACGCCCTTGTACGGCCACGCCCGTCTTCTTCCACGTCACGTCGACCTCCGTCGGCGCGATCCGGTCACGCAGCGAGGCGGGCGGATTGTACATCGTCGTCTTCATGCCGAGCGGCTTGAAGAAGACCGAATCGACGTAGCGATCGAGCGTGGTCCCTGACGCCCTTTCGACGACCGCTTGCATCGTGATCAACCCAAGGTCGCTGTAGAGCGTCGAATCGCCGGTCCGGTAGGCCAACGGCGTCGCGTAGACCGAGTCGCGGACCTGCTGAGGCGTGTCGCAGAACTCGTAGAATTTTCGCCAGGCTGGCAGTCCGCTGTTATGGACCATCAAATGGTACAGCGTGATGTCCCCTTTCCCTTTCTGGCCGAACTCCGGTATGAACTTCGTCACTTTGTCGTTCAGCGCGATCTTCTTTTCATCCACGAGCCGCATCACGGCGGTCGTCGTCGACACCACCTTCGTCACCGACGCCAGGTCGAAGATCGTGTTGGGCTGCATCGCCGGAGGATAGATGCTGTAGTCCAGACCTCCAAAAGCTTTGTGATAGATGATGTAGCCGTTCCGGAGTGCCAACACGACGCCGCCCGGGAAGGCGGAATCTCTGACCGCCTGTTGCATGACGGCATCCACGTTTCGCAAACGCTCGCTCGACAGACCCGCCTCTTCGGGCATCGCCCGCCTCAGCGTTGTTTTCGGGTACGTCAACCCGTCGCCGTAGGCGTAGCGTCCCGGGATGTTCACCGGGAGCTTCCCGAGCGCGGGTTCTTCGGCGAACAGCACTTCTGCCATCGCCTGCTGCATCACGTCTCCGTCGGAGTATCCGCAGACGTACGCGTCGAACGCCGGCAGGTCCATGGCCACATACGGATTGCCGAACGAAACGCCGATCATCGGCTTCCTGAGGTTGGCCAGCCGCTTCACCAGCGCCGCCTGCTTCGGTTCGACGAACCCCGACATCGCGCCCGATCGGGTGAAGAGATGCAACTGGACGACGATGACGTCGGCCCGGCTCGCCCTCGCCACAATGGAATCATGAGCCGTCACGTTCGAGGCGGGATCAAGCTGCATGAAGTCAACGGGCCCGTCCCACCGGCTCTTCAGATGCCGGTCGAATTGCGCACCGTCGTCAGGATCGACCTCGTCGGTGACCACGACGTCGGCGATCCGGCGCGTGTCGACCTTCGAAAGCGGCACGACCGCCGTACCATTGCCCAGAACCGTCACAGCCTTGCGGGCGATCTCGAGCGCCATCAACTGATGCTCACGTCGGTTGATGATCGAAGCCACCTTGTCGACATCGACGAACCGGTCACGGTCCAGCCCCGCCCCCTGTTTGGCCGCGAGCAGTTTCCGCACCGACCGGTCGATGCGCTCTTCGGTCAACGCTCCGCGCCGCACCGCGGCCACGATGGCGTCGATGGCGATGTCGGCATCCACCGGCATCAGGACGAGGTCGATGCCGGCCTGCAACGCCTTCACGACCGCTTCGCCAGGATGGTAGCGCGTCGAGACGCCGTGCATGACCATGGCATCCGTCACGATGAGCCCTTCAAACCCCAGTTCGCGCTGGAGCAGGTCCGTCGTCAACCGAAGGGAGACCGTCGCCGGGGTCTGCGTCGTCGAGTCGACGGCCGGCACGGCGAGGTGGCCTACCATCACCGACCGCACACCCGCTTTGATCACCTCCCGGAACGGCGGTAGTTCGAACGTGTCGAGCCGGGTACGGCTGAAGTTGAGCGTCGAAAGGCCAAGGTGCGTGTCGACGTCGGTGTCGCCGTGGCCCGGGAAGTGCTTCGCGGTCGAGATCATCCCGCCATCCTGCGTCCCTTTGGCGAAAGCCACGCCCATGTCCGTGACGAGGCGGACATCGTCGCCGAAGGCCCGCGTGTTGATGACGGGGTTCTTGGGATTGTTGTTGACGTCGACGGTCGGAGCGTAGTTCTGGTGGATGCCAATCGCACGCCCCTCGACGGCCGTGATCCTTCCGACCTCGTACGCATAGCGAGGGTTGCGCGTCGCACCGACGGCCATGGATCGGGGAAAGGTGGTCGAACGCCGAATGCGCATTCCGACACCCCACTCGAAGTCGGCTCCAACCAGGAGCGGAACCTTCGCCATGGCCTGCAGCTTGTTGAGCTGGACCGGATAGGCGTAGGCGTCGCCGATGGAGGCAATGAGTCCGCCGATCTTGCGGTCGCGAATCAGGCGGGTCAACGCCTGCCAGTCCTCGGAATCCTCGGCGTGGTAGGGCAACATGGTCCACACGTGCACCAACTGGCCCGCTTTCTCCTCCAGCGTGAGCGAGGCGAGCGTGCGGTCGACCCAGCCCGGACCGTCCTCCGTCGTCGAGGTCGACGGAGGCGAGACCCCGACACAGCCGAAGCCGAGGAGCAGGATCAGCGCCGCGAAGATGAAGTGATGACGGAATGTTGGGATCATGTTCAATCGGCCTTCCTGGTGCCGAACTCGGGGTCGATGTCGAGCATGCGCGCGAGGATGAAGGACGGGACCGTCGCCAGCATGACCCATATGAAGAAGTTGAGATACCCGATCTGGGCTTGGATCCAACCGCTGGCCATACCGGGCAGCATCATGCCCAGCGCCATGAATCCTGTGCACAGCGCGTAGTGCGCCGTCGAATGAGCTCCGCGAGAAACGTAGAGCATATACATCATGTACGCCGTGAAACCGAACCCGTAGCCGAATTGCTCACCGGCCACGGCAGCCGTGATGACCCAGATCGACTCGGGCTGCGCTGCCGACAGATACACGAACAGCGCGTCTGGGATGTGGATGATCAGCACCATCGGCCAGAGCCAGTACCGGAGTCCTTTGCGGGACACGGCGATCCCTCCGAGCAATCCGCCCAGCGTCAAGCCGATGATCCCCATGGTGCCGTAAACGAATCCGACCTCTTCCGTCGTCAGGCCGAGACCCCCTTTCTCGAAACCGTCGAGCAGGAACGGGGTGACCATCTTGACCAGCTGTGCTTCACCGAGCCGGTACAGCAGCAGAAAACTGAGAATGAGCCCGATGCGATCTTTCTTGAAGAACGAAACGAAGGTCTGCGCGAACCCGGATAGGAAGCTTCCGGCCGAGCCGGCCGTGGAATGGTCCGACGCCGGCTTCGGCAGCATGATGAAGTGATAGAGCGAGATGATGACGAACAGCCCGCCGAGCAATCCGATCGTCACCGACCAGGCCGCCGCAATGTTGCCCCCCAGCCCCCACAGCCCCTGGTGTTCCAGATAGCCGGCAAGGATCACGAGCAATCCCTGTCCCGAGATCATGGCGATCCGGTAGAACGTGCTCCGGATGCCGACGAAGAACGCCTGCTGGCGCTCGTCGAGGGCCAGCATGTAGAACCCGTCGGCGGCGATGTCGTGCGTGGCGCTGCTGAACGCCATGAGCCAGAAGATCGCCAGCGACCACCTGAAGAAATCCGGACCCGGGATCGTGAGGGCGACTCCCGCCAGAGCCGCTCCGACGAACAGCTGCATCGTCACGATCCACAGGCGCTTCGTGCGCACGATGTCGACGAGCGGACTCCAGAGCGGCTTGATGACCCACGGCAGATAGAGCCATGAGGTGTAGAACGCGATGTCCTCGTTTGAGATCCCGAGGCGCTTGTACATGATGACGGAGACGGTCATCACGATGACGTACGGGATACCTTGGGCGAGGTAGAGCGTGGGGATCCAGGACCAGGGGGTTCTGGTGGAGGGCTGAGCGGAGTTCGTTGACATTTCGGATCGCGGATTGAGGATTTCGAATTATCTCAGAATAGCGGCCGGGTGAGAGTCACCTCGGAGATTCGCTCCCCTATTCTCCATTCTCTCTTCATTCTCATCGTTCTCAATAAAGTCTCTCCACCTTCGCACCACGGAAATAGTGGAGGACGATCTGTTCCGGTGAATAGCCCTTCGTGGCCATGACGGCCGCTCCGATCTGGCACAGACCGACGCCATGACCCCAGCCGGCCCCGTGGAGCGTGAACGCCGATGGCCGACCTCCAACTCCCGTCTCACGTTTCACGATGAATGCCGAACTGTAGAGATGGCTCTTCGACAGCCATTTCCGGATCTCCAGCTCCTTCCCGACGGTGATCGTTCGCTTCTCCCCGACGATCTTCAGTCGAGTGATCCGGCCCGATGGCCCCCGATGCAGCGGCACCAGGTCGAGGATGGGTCCCAGGTCGTATCCCGACCGGCTTCTGATCAGGTCGGCAAGCTGCGATGGCGAATAGGTCACCTTCCATCGGAAGAAGTCGGTCGTCTCCTGATCGAAGGACGGTAACACCTGCCGAAGCACGTTGCCGTCGTTCGTGTTGCAGAACGCGTCGGGCGATGAGAAGATCCAACGTTCGGCATCAGCTTCGGTGCGTACCGGTGAGTGCTGCGCCCTCGCATCGGAGACCGAATGCAGGTACGGCACGTCGCGGTCCTCCCACGCGTTCGGAAACTCCTCGGTCATCCCTCCGCACGCCTTGTAGAAGCGGGCGTCACACACCTCGCCGCCATGGACGAGGAACTGCCCGCGCGTCTCCCGAACGGCCGTCATCGCCTCCGGCGACAGGATCTTCGTGACACCCTGATATCGTTGGCAGTGATCGTCGGCGCAAACGTCGAAATCGGCATGGTCCTCCCGGTCGTACCATCGCACGACCTCGTCGGGCGTCACCGAACCCCGCACGGCGCCGGGCGCCTGCTCATGTTGCTCGCGCTCGAGCATCGCGACGAGCCAAGAACGTGAGGTGATGGCGTGTGCCCGCAGCAGCGCCGCCGGCGACGTAGCGCTCATCTCCGACGCAATGACGCTGGCCAGATATGCTTCCACGCCGATATGGTTGATGACGGTCAGGGAACTATCGCGATGCGCGATGAACCTGAGGCTTCCCGCGAACTCCTGATCCTCCTTCCGTTCCCAATGGAAGTTGATACCGATCGTCACATTGCGCAGGACGAACGAAGCCCCCTCCGACGCCGTCATCGTCAGATCGGGTCCTTCGGCGATGAGCGTGCCGTCTGGCCGAAGGACCCGTACTCCCCGGGCCACCGCTTCGGCAACGAACTCTCCCAGTTCCGGCGCGCCGTTCGGCCCTGCGTACGGCTTCTTGAACAGCCCCTGGACCCGAGAGATGCGCTCCATGATGCCAACCCGGATCACGGGTTCTCGGTCGATCATAAGGCCTCAACGATCTGTTTCAGAACCTCCGGACCGCACGAAACCTCATCAAAGATCCCCGACAGCGCCTCGGAGGTGAGCGTGGAGAATTCCCGTTCGCGCGGGGTGATCACGAGGCCGCCAATATCGACGGCCGCCGGACTGACGAGCACTTGCTCGTCACCCTCCTTGAAGAACGCCTCGGGTCGGTGCTTGCGCCGAAGAAAGATGACCACCTGGTAGACCTTCTCCATGCGCGTGGCGATGACATTCGTCATCGGCTCGTCGGTATGTCCGTCCACCCGCCGCCAAGCCGAGAGAAACCGATCGACGGCGACGGCGACCTCCTCGGGATCGGAGGCCCGCAGCGTTGCGACGGTCCGGCCGTATCCGGCGATCGTGGAGACCTGCACCGTTCCGATCTCGCACACCGGCGTCGAACGCGGACCCGCCGCCTCGGCAACGGTCGGGATCGCTGAGAACGGCGCCGCCTGAAAATGGAAGTGGTCGGGCGCCGATGCGCCGCAGCGAGGTCCGTTATAGAAGACGCTGAACGCCGGAGCCAGGTCGGCGGCCAGCCGCAACATCGTGTGCACGTGCCGATCCAGCCGTTGCCCGCAATGCTCAACGTGTGAGATCGTGAAATGCTCGGAGAAAATCGGGGCGGGATTGCAGAGGATGAGCAGGTGCTTGCCGTAGCGGATCCCCTGTTGCTCTGGCGGCAGGTGCGCGACGCACAGAAAGCAGCGGCGTTGTTTGATCGACGCCGGATCCACCTTCGCCCCCGTGCTCACGATGCGGCCGGGATTGAACTGCAGGTGCAGGGCGTGCCCGTTCAGACCCAGCGATCGCGTTTGGATGCTTCCGAGCGACGCGTAGCCGTCGCGGCACATCGGCCACGATTCGCGCTGTTGACGCAGCAGCGACCGGCACAGGTTCGGCAGACCGATGACGGCGCCGGGCGTTACGTCGGCAAAGACGCGCGGATCGGGAATGCTCACCGCTGATCTCCGTAAGAGGATGCGGCTGGTCCCAAGAAGTGATCGACCGGCAGATGACCGATGAGGTGCAGGACGGCCGTACCACGCATCCGGAACGGTTCCTCCCGCTCGGCGATGAACCCATGGCGTCGGTACCATGCCAACGCCGGCACGTTCTGGGTCATGACGCCAAGCCACAGCTCATGCCGTCCAGCGGCGGCGGCCAGGCGGGCGGCGACACTCATGAGGCGACGTCCCCAACCCGTCCTCTGTTCCTCGGGCACGACGTAGATCGATGAAACGTAGGTGCGGTCTTCGGCCCGATGGTCGCGGAGGCGCATGACGGCGACGACGTCGCTGTCTCGGAGCCCGACAAAACCCGTGACCTCCGGATCGTGCGCGATGCGGCGGAGCTCGTCGACGGAGTAGTTCTCATCGAGATATCCGCGCAGATCGTCCGTCGGAATGAATGACCCGTAGGCCGCCTCCCAGCTGCGTTGCAGCACCGCCCGCACCGCCGGAAAGTCCGATTCCGTCCAGGGTCGGACTGAACGGATCATCTGCGGCCCGCACGCTTGTTCTTTCGCCGGCGGGCCATCACTTCGATCGAACGAATGCGGTCCTTGTAGAGGTCGTTCCGATTGGCTTTTTCGAGCGAGAGAGCGGCGTCGGTGTTCCCCTCCCATCGGCGGCAGAGGTAGACGCTCTCATAGATGCGGCCGATCTGGTAGTCGCGCGAGAGACGAAGCGCAACGGCGTAGTCCTCGCCGTATGAGGTGTTCGGCAGCAGGATCTGTCGTAGGAGTCCGGTACGGAACGCCCGCGGCGCGCCGAGGCCGTTGATGCGCAACGCGTTGTTCCGCCCGTTGTCCGGTGTCCACTCCTTGTGGTCGATGAGCCCAGGCGGGATCTCCTCGAGCTGCATGTTGACCAGTCGATACGAGCCGATGACCATCGCCACGTTCGTCTGACCGAAGGCACCGACGACCTTCTGCAGCGTGCTATCGTCGCTGTAGATGTCGTCGCTGTCAAGTTGCACGGCGAACCGGCCGCACCGCGGGGACAGAACGGCAGTGTTCCAGCACCCGCCGATGGCCAGGTCATGACGCTCGGGCACGAGATGGACGACCCGCGGATCGCGCTTCGCGAGGTCCGCCAGGATGCTGGTCGTCTTGTCGGTCGAATGGTTGTCGACGACGATGACGTTGAAGGGGAACGCGGTCTTCTGCTTCAGGACGCTGTTGACGGCGTCGGCGATCGTTCGCTCGCGGTTGCGGACGGGAATGATGACGCTCGCCTCCACGGGGTGGTCCGTCGTGTCCTTCGGCACCTTGGCGAACGCCGGCTTCAGGTAGGCGCCGATATGCTTCAGGTGCTGCGTCACGACCTTTTCCATCTCGATCTGCACGGCGCGGTTGCGCGGATCGACGTAGTCGAAGAGCTTCTCGCCGGACTTCCGCAGGTCCGATTCCACCTTGGTGTAGAGCGGCTCCGGAAGATGGAAGACCTCGTGCGCAACGGAAACCTTCAGGCGGAGGTCGTAGAGACCCGCCCTTTCCACCTTTGCGATCGCGCCGAATTTCTTGACGGCAGCGCGGACCGCCTTCATCGAGAAGAGCATCATCGCGCCGAAATCGAACCCGTCGCGCAGGCTTCCGATCTGATAATCGATCAACGGATGCTCGCTGCGCTGTCCGCCCTTCACCTCGTAGAGGTCCGAATAGACGAGGCTGGCCCCGGTCTGGTCTGCGACGCCGAGGAGCCGCTCCAAGCCTGACGCGCCCATCACAAGCTCGTGGGACTGTGTCACCATGAGCAGATGATCGGTCTTCGCCTTCCTGATGGCGGCATTGATCGTGGCGCCGGAGGTCAGCGATGCGGACGTGAGCCCCTCACATTTCGGTTCGCGCACGTCCGCCGAACCGTCGTGCGCGACAAGCACGCGAGCGACGAGCGGCGAGGCGGTGAATTGGCGCAACGTGGAAGCGAAGGACGGAAGCGTGGAATACGGGAGGAGGACGGTCAGTCGGGACATGGTCGTACAGGGGGATCAGGGAGTGAAAGAAGGATCGGCCAGCGCGAGCAGGACCGCCCCGCGGACGGGTGGAGCCAGCGCAGACCGG
This sequence comes from Bacteroidota bacterium, assembly GCA_025454835.1. Lineage (GTDB taxonomy): Bacteria > Bacteroidota > Ignavibacteria > UBA10030 > UBA10030 > 2-02-FULL-55-14. The sequence goes on from JALONQ010000005.1 coordinate 107,459, forward strand.
ACGCGAGCGCCGGGGACCGTTCGCTGGAGGAGCGACCGGACCCGATTGGAATAGAGGTTCTTGGCGGTCAGGACGCTGCCGATGAATGCGACCGGCACCGGTCGTCGGGAGCGTCCGCGGATCTTCGCGACCACCGGGGCGATGACGGCGACAAGATCGTGCGCGGCACGCGACAGGATCTCGCGCGCGACAGGGTCGCCTTTCCCGGCGGCCTCCGTCACCACCGGAGCGACCGACGCGACGTCGAAGTTCTCACGATACAGCGCGGTAATGATCGCCTCTTGCGTCCCGAGGCCGAATGACTCTTTCAAGAGTCGGGGGAGCATCGTCTTGGGTGAGCGATCATCGATCGAGGCGGCGACAGCCCTTAGCAACTCACGGCCGATCGCGTATCCGCTCCCCTCGTCTCCAATGATGCGGCCCCAGCCCCCCGAGCGGTGGACCTTGTCATTGACATCCTTGCCGAATACGATGGACCCGGTGCCCGCAATGACGATGACCCCCGGCTCCCCGGCCATGGCTCCTTCGAGGGCGATGCGGGCGTCGCTGTCGATCCGCGCACGGCGAAGGACACGTCCCCGGCGGGTCGCCTCAGCCACGAGGGCTTGCCTCATCCGTTCCTGATCACCGGGGCGGCCTGCACCGGTGAGGCCCGCCACGACCGAATCCAATCGGTCCGGCGTGCATCCAACAGAATGGCAGCAGGTCTCCACCAGATCCATGATCGTACGAGCGGCCGTCTCGACGCCGATGACCTGAAAGTTCGTCGGACCGCCGACTGCGGTCGCCAGCGAACGCCCGGAACCGTCGCTGAGTTCAGCTGCGGTTTTCGTGCCGCCGCCGTCCAACCCGATGACCAATCGCTCGCTCGCCATGTATTGACTATGATAGAGAGTTTTGCCGGGAAGTGCAATTTTTGACGGATTTCGCTCCTTTTATCTCCCTGCGATTTTCCCTATACTAGGTGTTCGCAAGTGGATGTTTTGGGATGGACCGGGAGCGTACCGACTTCCGAGGGTGTTCTTCTATCGAGACGTTCGTTTCAAATCGTCCACGTTCACACTTTCGAGAGAACCACATGTTCCGATCAGTCGCTACTCTTCTTCTACTCGCCCTGCTCGTCGTCGGCGGGTCCGCAGCCGAACCTCGTAAGGCGCCGCCCCTCGTCGGAACGACGGCCAAAGGGGCCGCGATCGACCTCGCCCAACTCAAAGGCAAGGTCGTGGTCGTAAACTTCTGGGCCACGTGGTGTCCGCCATGCCGGGCCGAGATCCCGGACTTCATCAGCGTGTACGACGAGCATAAGTCCAAGGGGGTCGAGATCATCGGCGTTTCGCTCGACGAGGAAGGCTGGTCGGTGGTGACGCCGTACGTCCAGCGCAGCAAGATCACGTATCCGATCATTCTCGGCGACCGACGCGTCGCTCGCACCTGGGGCGGCATCCAAGCCATTCCTTCGACGTTCATCATCGACAAGCAGGGCAATATCGCGGCCTCGCACGTCGGCTTGATGTCCAAGGCTCAGTTGCTCGAGAAGATCAAACCGCTCCTGTAATCGACCTCTTCGACCATGCGTCGGATCCTTGCACTTCTGATCGCGCTGTCGGCTTCTCTCGCCGCGCAGCCGATGGGAACAGCTGACAAGCTGACCGTAACGTCCTTGTTGTCGGCAGATGCCGTGCCCCCCGGCGGCTCCATACGGCTGGCCGTCGTGGCCGACATCCACGACCCATGGCACATCAACGCCCACAAGACGACGTACGACTACCTCATCGGTACGAAGCTTGAGCTCGAATCGAAGGAAGGGATCATCGTCGCCGACATGCGCTATCCGAAGGGAAAGGCGCTCAAGTTCGACTTCGCCGAGAAGCCGATCGACGTCTATGAACGCCGGGCTGTCATCTTCGTCGACCTGAAGGTCTCGAACCGATTCACGCCGGGGGTCGACACGCTTCGCGGAATGCTGACGGTGCAGGCATGCAACAACGAGGTGTGCCTCGCTCCCTCACGGATCCCCGTTGTCGTGCCGCTGACGATCGCCGAAGGGGCTGATGGTGTGGCACGCCACGAGGAGGTCTTCGGTCTGCGCTCTTCGGACGCTTACGAGCGCTCGAAGGGAGAGCAGAGCGAGCTGGCTACGCTCTTCGAGACCGAGGGGTCGATCGTGGCGTTCTTCGCCATCTTCCTGATCGGCCTCGCGCTCAATTTGACGCCGTGCGTCTACCCGATGCTCTCGGTGACGGTGTCGCTCTTCGGCACCGCCGATCATCAGCACGTGCGCGGAGCGTTCTTCAAGGCCGTCGTCTACGTACTGGGGATCGCAACGATGTACACGGTGCTCGGGGTTTCGGCGGCGCTGAGCGGCGGGCTGTTCGGCTCGTGGTTGCAGAGCCCGTGGGTCCTGGGCGGCATCGGCGCGTTGCTCTTCGGGCTTGCGTTGTCTTCCTTCGGCCTCTATCAACTGCAGATGCCGTATTGGGTCACGAGCCGTCTCGGCGGACAGACCGGCACCGGCCTCATCGGCCTGTATCTCTCCGGCCTGGTCGTCGGCGTCTTTGCGGCCCCCTGCATCGGTCCGCCGGTCATCGCGCTGCTCGCCCTCGTCGGGGCCAAAGGCGACCCGATGTTCGGGTTCCAGGCCTTCTTCTCGTTGTCGATGGGGCTCGGGTTCCCGTATCTCATCCTCGGCACGTTCTCCGGCCTGATCAAGAAGATCCCGCGGTCCGGGGTGTGGATGGTCTGGGTCGAGCGGGTCTTTGGCGTCATCCTCGTCGGGGCCGCCATGTTCTATTTGGCGTTGGCCTTCCTGCCGAAGTATTCGGTCTACGTCGTGCCCGTGACGCTTGTCCTCGGCGGCCTGTATCTCGGCTTCCTCGATCCCTCCGGTCGGGGCAAGAAGACGCTGCAACGCGTACAGTGGGCCGTCGGGATCGTCGCGATCGTCGCCGGCGCTCTCGTCGCCCGTTCGATGTCAAAGGACTCCATCGAATGGGAGCCGTACCATCCCCAACGGGTCGTCGAAGCACGCGAGAATGGGATGCCGGTCATCATGGACTTCTCCGCCGACTGGTGCATCCCGTGCAAGGAGATGGAGCTCAACACGTTCACGGACCCGGAGGTCATCAAGACGACGCGCGATATGGTGCGCCTCAAGGTCGACCTGACCCAGTTCGACTCGCCTGAAAGCGAAGCGCTGCGGCGCGAGTACCGGATCTCGGGGGTGCCGACCATCGTCTTCTTCGACGCCGAAGGCTCCGAGGCTCCCGACAGCCGCCTCGTTGGATTCGTTCCTCCTGCTGAGTTCCTCGCAAAGACACGGCGCGTCCTTGGGGGCAACTGAGCGCGTTCGAGGACGACCGATCGTGGTCGAGCAGGAACAGGTTGCGGCGATATCAGAGCATACCGCTGACCCAGCCTTCCTAAGCCGAACGCTCGAACCGGCGCTCGATTTCGTCATCGCCGGATCGAGACGCGTCATTCGTCACGGTAGCCATGCGTGCCAGTTCACTGCTCCGAGCCCGGCGTCACGACTTGAATCAGAACATGCCGACCGGCTCAGCATTGAAGGCCGCTTGAGCGTCGTGTACCGCACCGAAAGACCCAATTCTTCACAAGGAGAATGACATGCGTTCTGTCCTCATCACGCTGTTCCTGCTCGTGGCCGCCACGGCGGCCGCACCGGCGCAGACGAAGACCTGGGAAGGATATCTCGCCGACCAGATGTGCGGTTCGAACTGGAAGGGCGCCAAAGGAGAGGAGCGCGCCGCGAAGCACTCTCGCGCGTGCGGACTCGAGGAGTCATGCGCCGCCAGCGGCTATGGAGTGTTCAGCGGAGGCACGTTCGTAAAATTCACGGAAGCCAGTTCGCCAAAAGCAAAGGTATATCTGGAAATGACGGCGGCGAAGAACAACATCTACGTCAAGGTGTTGGGCGTGCTCGAAGGGGACAAGATCTCCGTCACCTCGATCGAAGCGGCGAAACCGAAAGCGGTGAAGAAGGGTGCGGCCAGCAAAGAGCCGTCGGGCTCGCACGGCGGTGCCTCGTCGAATTCTTGCGATTGCTGCGGCGACGGCGGGAAGACAGCCAAGCACGGTGCGAAGGGTCACACCTGCGACGGCGACTGCCAGAAGCCGGGCTGAACACACAACTCCGCCGCGTTCAGAGGAGCGTCAACGGACGCGGCACTATTGCGACAATCCATCAACGACTCCGCCGTTCGGGCCAACCGGACGGCGGAGTTGCTGTATCTGACCCGACTTGGCTTGCAGGAAATTCTTCACGACCTTTGTCTATGGACAACATTCTCCTCGCGGTCTTCGGCACGATCAGCCTGCTCGGCATTGGTTTCGGTGCGCTGTCCACCTGGATGGCCATGCGCGCCGCGAGGAGACCGAAGAGCTCCGAGCTGGCGCTCGCCGGCTGGAGCATCGGCGCCCTTGTGGGATTGACCGTGGGAGGCATGAGCCTCGCCTACTTCGTCATTCCGATCCTCCTGCACCACTGGCGGTCCTGAGATCGCCCTCGTTCGCCCGGCCGTCGTTTCTCCGATTATCGGAATTGGGGATGAGCCTTCCTGATGTTTGGAAGGACCCGATGCTCCGGAGGTGTTTCCTGCCCCATCCGTTGGCACGCCGATTGACTGCCGGGACTCATCCACACCTTCGGAGGTTGCCATGCGTTCACAAACGCGCCTCTCCTCCCTCGTCATTGCGATCGTCCTCATTGCCGGCTGTTCCAAGCAACCGGAGACCCCCTCCCTCCCCACGGCCACTATCGAGAACCTGAAGGTCGCGCATGCGTGTGCTTTCAAGCGGTCGGCCTGGTATGCCGCTGCCGCGAATGAAGCCGACGCGGACCGTCTCGGCAATCTGGCGGTCATGTTCCGCGCCGTCGCTCGCTCGCAAGCCATTCACGCAGCGCGGTACGAACAGCTGCTTCTCTCCAAGAGCGCAACAACGGACACCTCGAAATCGGCCTGCCCTCCTCTCGGAACGACGCGTCAGGCCTTGAAGATGGCCCAGAGCCTGGAACGCACCCAGGTTGAGGGCCTTTATCCTCCGATGGTCGCCACCGCCGTGAAGGAATCGTGGCCCGAAGCGGCCGAATCGTTCCGACATGCGGGCCTCGCCGGGGCCACCCATCAGAGCCTCCTGAAAGAAGCGGCCGACAGGAATGGTACAGTGCCGATGCGTCAATACCGCATCTGCTCGGCCTGCGGCAATATCCTGCTTGGCCCGGACACCACTTGCACCGTCTGTTCGGCCAACGCGTTTGAAACGCTCTGAGACTGTGCGCAGAAGCAGTGAAGGGGTGTTGCGGGTTGCAGGCGGATGGTCATCAGACCGCAGGTTGAGAGTATCTCGCTGAACGGCATGGTCCTTCGTCGCCGGACCCCAATCCTGGTACCCGATACCCGATCTCCATCTGCTCCTCACTCATCTCTTCCCCTCTTGATCTCAGCATACGCTGCTTTGAACCGCGCCGAGCCTTCGTAGTGGTCGATGACGGGCGCCGGATAGTCTTTGCCGATCGCGCATCCCACTTCTTTCTGCACTGCCGGCGGCATGGTCCAGGGAGCATGGATATGATTGTCGGGAACGGACCGCAGCTCGGGCACAAATTTTCGAATATAGGCACCCGTCGGGTCGAAGCGCTCCGCCTGCAACGTCGGGTTGAAGATCCGAAGCGGCTTCGGGTCGACGCCGGTCGAGGCCGACCACTGCCAGCCGCCGTTGTTGGAGGCCGTGTCGATGTCGAGCAGGTACGCTTCGAAGAACTCCGCCCCTTTGCGCCAGTCGTGCATCAGGTCCTTCGTCAGGAACGATGCCACGACCATGCGCACCCGGTTGTGCATCCAGCCGGTCGTCCGAAGCTCACGGATGCCAGCGTCGACGAGCGGATATCCGGTCTTCCCCTCGGTCCAGGCCTGCCACGTCTTCTGCGACCGACTCCACGGCATGCGGTCGAATTCGCGGCGATAGTTCTCCGAAACGAGCCGGGGGAAGTGATACAGCACCGCTTGGTAGAACTCCCTCCAGATCAGCTCATCGACGTACTTCGCAATCGCCGTACGACCCTCGGTGGAGGCGTCGCGGTATGCGTCCGAGGCATCATCCAGCAATCGCCGCGCTGAGATGCAGCCGAACCGCAGATATGCCGACATCCGGCTCGTGCCCGCCTCCGCCGGAAGGTCGCGCCCCTGATGATACTGCTGCAACGAATGCTTCATGAACTGCTTCCACTGTTGTTCCGCCGCTTGTGCGCCGCCTTTCAACGCCGGTCGTTCAATCGTCACTGACCTCCGCAGTTCCTTCGCCCCGAGCACGCCGACGGACCGTCCCGCGGGGGTCGCGAAGCGCTTCGGCCGTCCGAACGGGGCCGGATGATCCAGCTTCTTCCACGCGTTCGCATATGGCGTAAAGACCACGTACGGCCTCCCCTCCCCCGTCAGGACTTCATCCGGTTCGTGGATGACATGATCGCGAAAGGTCTGAACGTCAACCGCGTTCCGACGGTAGAGTTGCTCCACGGCTTCGTCACGGAGGCGGGCCGATGGCTCATAGTCCCGATTAAAGAAGAGCGCCGACGGCTGGAACTCGCGGATGAGCTCCTCATGTACGTCGAGCGAGCGGCCCCGGCGAAAGATGAGTCGTCCGCCCCGTTCCGCCACAGCCGACTCGAGGTCGCGCAACGCCTCTGCCTGAAAGTCGAACACGGCCCCGTCGGACGGAAGCCGGTCGATCACCTCCGTGTCGAAGACGAAGACCGGCACGATCGGCGCTCCGGTCGCCGCCGCATGATACAGCGCCGCGTGGTCATCCACGCGCAGGTCCCGGCGGAACCACACGATCATCGGCCTCATCAACGGTCCTCCGCGTTCAATCGACGACGCAGCGAGAGCGCCCCCAGCACCACGCCGGGGATCCCTTGTCCCGGGAAGACGTTATCGCCGATGGTATAGAGCCCCTCGAAAGGAGTCGTCGGCCGCGGGTACGACCACGGGAAGATCCGCCGATCGAGGGGGATGCCTCCGACCATGCCATCCGCACGACTGGTGTATCGGCGGAAGGTGCGTGGAGTGCCGATCTCATACCTCAGAGGATTCAGGTCACATAGTTCGGGCACGGATGCGCGGATGGCCGCAATGACCTCAGGCCCTATCTGGGCCTTCCAGGCGTCGTAGCTGGCGGCGTCGCGCAGCTCGGCGAACCGTTCGGGCCGAAGATGCATGCTGACCGATAACGTCCGGGTGCCGGCGGGTGAACGTCCCGCGTCAAATTCGTGGGAGAACGACAGAAACATCGACGACGCCTCCGTCGAGGCGATCGGACGGTCCGGCAACACCTGCAGGTGCACCGGGAACGGCCGCGGCAGCGTGTCGGGAATGACAGCGGTCATCGTCACGGCGCTCCACATCTGAACGCCGCTTTGCCGCACCCGGTCGACGAGCGACCGGAAATGGGCTGCGACATCCGCTTCGGTGATCTCTGGCAGGTTGAAGATGGGGATGGCGCTCACGACCCGATCGGCCGTCACACGCCGGCCGCGCTTGGTCGCCACGGACCATCCGGCGCCTTCGCGTCGGAGCGAGGTCACACGATGCAGGTAGACCACTTCGGCTCCGTACGCCTTCGCCCGCGACTCCAGGAAACGCGCCAGAGAGATCAGGCCTCCGCGCACGCTATGGACCGTGGAGTTGGCGTACGACAGCCCGAGTGCTCCGGACAACATGAGCGACTGGTCGGCCCCCAACTGGTTGGTGATGAGCAGTTGCGCATCGACGAAACGGCGGAAGGTGCCGCCGTCGAGGTCGTAACGGCGCAGGCGAGACCCGACCGAGCGGAGCATCCAGGGGAGAGAGCGGACAAGGTCGGAATTGAGGCCCGGAAGGTCTTCAACGAGTTCGCGCACCGAAAGCGGAGGGACGAACGGCGTCTTCGGCAGGGCCGCATACACGCCGTCGGAGACGGAGAAGACCTCGTCCCAGAATCGACGCAGATCCTGATGAAAGAACGACTGGGCGCGGTCGTACCACAACCGACGGTCGGTCGTCAAGTCGAGTCGGCGGCGGTCGACCACGACGGAGAGCGACGGCTGACACGCGAGGAACCCGTCGAACGGCCCGATCTCGTCGAAGAGCATGTGCAACGGCTGTCCTGCGTCTGTGCCGCAGACGGTCGTCGCACCGACGTCGAACCAGGCACCGCGGTCCTCATAGGAGGATGCGCATCCGCCCGGATAGTGAATGGCTTCAAGCACGGCCACTCGTCGTCCGTCCTTTGCGAGAACGGCGGCGAGCGCAAGCCCTGCCATGCCCGCTCCGATCACCACAACGTCGTAGTGGTCCCTGGCGAGCGTGGTCGGATGTCGTTGCTCCGTACCGACCGGGGGTTCGTTCGACGCCCCATCCATAGAGCTCGTCTCGCTCAACGACCTTCGCCGCGGATGCCCGCCAGGAACTGCTGGCGCAAGCGCTCATCGGTCTCGAAGACCCCGGTGAAGACCGACGTGGCGGTCGTGGAACCCTGCTTCTCCACCCCGCGCATCATCATGCACATGTGCGACGCTTCGATCCAGACGGCCACACCCTTGGGCTGCAACGCCGCTGTGATCGCATCGGCGGCTTCCTGCGTCATGCGCTCCTGCACCTGCAGGCGTCGCGCGATGATGTCGAGCATTCGGGGGACCTTGCTGAGGCCGACGATGCGTCCGTCGGGCACGTAGGCCACGTGGGCGCGGCCGAAGAAGGGGAGCAGATGATGCTCGCACAGCGAATAGAACTCCACGTCGCGCACGAGCACGATGCTCGAATACGCTTCATTGAACACGGCGGACCTCAGGACCTCGACCGGGTTGTCGTCATATCCGCTCGTCAGAAAGTCCCAGGCCTTCGCGGCGCGTTCCGGAGTCTTCAGAAGACCCTCGCGCTCGACATCCTCTCCGGCCGCTTCGATGAGGCCGCGGTAGAGCGTCGGCAGCGAAGCCGGAGCGCCCTCGTCATGCCGATGAGGCCCGGGTCGAAGATGCCGCGACGGAACAGGAAGGTCGGTGATCGTGGCTATGGACTGAGGCATACGAGACTCCTGGGAAGAGCGCCGCCAGGTCAGGCGGCTTGTGAAGGATAGTTGTTCTGCGTGCTCGCGCGTCGTTGACCGCTCATGAACAGCACGGGGCCGAACGAGAGCTCGCGCAGCCCATGGAACACCGCTTCGAAGCGTTCGCGCGCACGGTCAGCCGGCTCGATCGTCAGGCCGAGAAGCCGAGCAAGCGACCGCTGCAGCGATCCCCGCCATCCGGATGCGAGCGTCTGGAGCATCACGGAGACCACCCCGCGCGGCGACAACACACGCGCCCATTCCTGCAGCACGCGTTGACTTTCGGTGAATTCGTTCAGCGTTCCGCCGCAGAGCACGCCGTCGACGGATCCGCTCCGAAGCGGAAGGCTTCCGGAGTCGGCATGGATGAAGAACATTCTCTCGGCAACGCCGTCGCGGCGAGCGAGCTCGGCAGCGCGCCGGAGCATCGGAATCGAGAGGTCGTTGGCGATGACGACATAAGGGGCCTGCGTGGTGACGAGGCTCCGGGCGAGCGCCCGGCCAAGGTAGCCGGTGGCCGTAGCGTTGTCGAGGTACACGCTCGCACCGCCGAACGGCAGTTCGCCGAAAAGGAGATGCCACTCACGTTCAGGACTGAACGGCCCTCCGGACATCAGCGACAACGCGCGACGGCGCCATCCCTCATAGCCTCTTGCTGTCAGTGACCACTGACCGACTCGTTGCGCCGGGGTCAGAGGGCTCTTTGCCTCGGCTGAGGCGAGGAGGATCCCATGGTCGTCGAACGGAAGGGTGCGGCCGCACTGACGACAGCATATCGAATCCGGACCGTCCAGGAACGATCCCCCGCACGACGGACAGGCCAGAGACTGCACGGCGAGGTCGCGGGCCGATTCAGGCACGGACAGCCTCCATCAAGCGCGCATCTCCGATACGAGCGTATTCGAGGATCGACTCCGAGAGGAAATCCGCCTTGAGCACACCCGTGAACCGGCGGGCCACGCCCGGTCCTCCGATGGCGAGTCGTCCCCCCAGCTTGCGGAGCGCTGGGACGATCTCGTGATTGACATCGTGGATGAACCTCCGTTCATCCTCGATGACGATCGAGGTCATGACCACGAGATCGGGTCGATTGCGATTGATCGAAAAGACGAGGGAGTCGGTGGGGGTCTGCGGACCGAGGAAGAGCGTTCGCCAACCCTCGGACGTCAGGTATTGATTGACGCACCGGAGAGGAAGGTCATGCTGCTCATGCTCGTGGCAAGCCAGCAGCGCGGTCTTGCCGTTCGCTGGCTTGTGGTAAAGCTCGGACTGCAGACGCGCAAGCGCCTCGCGTATCGACTGCGATGCGAGGTGCTCGATATCCACCGTCGTCTCTCCGCGCGCCCATGATGCTCCAATGGCAGCCAGCGGCGGAAAGACCAATTCGTGATAGACCGTCAAGAGGTCCGGCTTGGCAGCGACCCCCAACCGCAGGATCCTGAGCACGTCCGACGTGTTGCCTGCCGCCATCGCAGCCTTGAACTCAGGCACGAGCGACCGGATATCGCCGGCGACCACCTGGGCTCTGAGCTCCCGATCGATCAGCAGCTCTTTTTCTATGGCAGGAACCGACATACGGTTCTCATGGACGAATTTGAGGACGGCCCGGATCGGGAAGCGCCGGTGTCCCCCTTTCGTCTTGATGCATTCTAGGTAGCCGCTGTCGGTCCAGCGCTTGATCGTCGATTCATTGACCTCAAGCATCTGCGCGAGCTCAGTTGTTGAGTAGGTGCTTTTCATTGCCGCCGGCCTTGTTGAGCGTTTTGCACGTTTTGCACGTTCTCTTAACCCCCAAGGGCCATGTCTAGTTCCCCTCAAGAGAAAGCAAAAAGGCCCGAAATGCATTCCGGGCCTCAACAATCCATCAAGTCGTTGTAAATCAACAATTTAACCGGATTTCCACCGGCAGGCTTTGAGCGTGTTTTTCATGAGCATTGCAATCGTCATCGGTCCGACGCCACCCGGAACAGGTGTGATGGCCGATGCGACCGTCGAAGCTGAAGCGAAGTGGACGTCCCCGACGAGGCGGTAGCCCTTCTTCGCCGTCGCATCATCCACCCGGCTGATGCCGACGTCGATCACCACGACGCCAGTTTTCAGGTCCTCGCCCCGGATGCTTTCGGGGCGGCCGATGGCGGCGATGAGTATATCGGCCGAGACGAGATACGGGCGGAGGTCCTTGGCCCCGGTGTGGGCGATGGTGACGATCGCGTTGGCCCCCTTCTGCTTCTGCATCAGGATGCTGGCCACCGGCTTGCCGACGATATTGCTCCGCCCCACGACGACGACGTGCATGCCGGCGGGGTCGATGTTTGAACGAAGGAGCAATTCCTGAACGCCGGCGGGCGTGCAGGGACGAAGCGTGTCTTCGCCGATGATCAGTTTGCCGACGTTCACGGGATGGAAGCCATCGACGTCTTTCACCGGATCGATCGCTTCGATGACCCGCGCCTCGTTGATGTGCTTTGGCAATGGCATCTGGACGAGGATGCCGTGGATGGCAGGGTCAGCATTCAGCTCCGCGACGCGCTTCAGAAGAGCAGCCTCTGTCGTCGAAGCCGGAAGCCGGTCGGTCACGGAATGAAGACCCAACTCCTCGCAGGCCTTCCCTTTCATCCGTACGTAGACATCGGACGCGGGGTCGTCGCCGACCAGCACGACCGCGAGCCCGGGCACGATGCCCTTGGACGCCTTGAGCGCGGCGACCTCGACGCGCACTTCTTCGCGGATCTCATCGGCGATCCGCTTGCCGTCAATGATCATGGCCATCAGAGAGCATCCTTGCTTGGAAGGGCCTTCCGCGATGGCATCCTCACGGACATGGCCCCTGCTCAAGGGACTTCATGTACCTTCGCGTGCCTTCGTGGTTACTTCTTCTCGAACTAGAACTCCGGGAAGACGATCTGCTCGATCTTCACCGCCTTGCCGGTCTCCGGGTCGAACCGCATCGCCACGGCACAGAACCGTACATCGTGCTCGGCCAGCTCGAATTTGTACGGCGTCTGATGGATGAAGCGGCGGATGGCGATCTCCTTCTTCATGCCGATGACCGAGTCATACGGCCCCGTCATGCCGACGTCCGTGATGTAGGCCGTTCCGCCGGGGAGGATGCGCGCGTCTGCCGTTGGAATGTGGGTATGCGTTCCGACCACGGCGCTCACCCGACCGTCCAGATACCACGCCAGCGCCATCTTCTCCGCCGTCGCCTCGGCGTGGAAGTCGACGAGCACCATCTTCGTCTCGTTGTTGATCTTGCTCAGCGCCCAGTCGGCCGATTTGAACGGATCGTCGAGCGGCTGCATATAGGTCCGTCCCTGCAGATTCAGCACGCCGAGCCGTCCCTTGTCCTTCAGGTCGATCACGCAGAAGCCGTACCCTGGATTGTCCTTCGGATAGTTGAGCGGCCGCAGCAGCGTACGGTGCTCGCTCAACAGTCCCTTCACTTTCCAATTGTCCCAGATATGATTGCCCGTCGTGACGGCGTGGACTCCGAGGTCCTGAAACTCCTTCAACTGCTCGGCCGTGATGCTCTTGCCGCCGTCCGTATTCTCTCCATTCACGACGACGCAATCGATCTCGTGCTTCTGGACATAGCTTTTGAGGAGGGTACGGAGAAGCGTGAGGCCGGGGCGGCCGTTCACGTCACCCACGAACAGGACATTCAGCGTACGGGACACAGGTCGGTCGGGAGATGGTCGGATGATCCAATATACGACGAAAACGGCCGGGTTGACGGCCGTCAGCGGCTGCCGGATGGAGCGGCGAGCGCTGCCGCGTAGACCTCGGCGGTCCGGCGGGCGACATGCTTCCAGAGGAATTGCCCGGAAATGTGTTGGGCGAGCGCTTCGTTTCGGGGACGGTCGAGGGCGGTCTGGATCTTCCGACGGATGTCGTCGACGTTGTACGGATCGACGTAGTCGGCCAACGGCCCGAAATACTCGCGCGGCCCTCCGTGCGGCGTGATGACGACCTTGGCCCCGCTCAAGCCTGCCTCCAGGGCCGCGATGCCGGGCGTTTCGAACAGCGAGGGAAGGACGAACGTGTCGCACGCGGCGTAGGCCGAAGCCAACAGGTCGCTGTCGTGGTCGATGTGATCAAGGATCAAGAGGCGAGGATTGTGCTGCGAACGGGCCAGCACCTCCGCCGCCTCGCGCGTCTCCTCCACCCTTCCGATGATGACGGCCTGGCGGTCGATGCCCTCGAGGGCCTCGACGAGCCGCATGACATTCTTTCGGGACGGAGCAATGTGGCCGACGGACAGGACGAAGCCGCTGCGGTCGTAGCGCTCGACGAACTGCGCCGGACCCGCCGTACGGAACCGCTCCTCAACTCCGTTCGGAATGACCGCCAGCTTCTCCCGAGGTACGCCAAAGGCCTCATGAAAGAGCGTCGCTTCTTCCTGCGTGTTGGGGGCCACCATGCGCGCCCACCCACACATCTCGGCGATCATCGCGTAATCGGTCCAGAAAGCGGCGTAGACCTTTCGCATGGCCGTTTCGACCGCTCGGAGCGAACGCACCTGCCAGGCTGGCCGGCGCGTGATGTAGATCGGCGAGACCACGATCGGAATGCCCTGCTGACGCAAGGCACGGGCGAGATGAAAGGTCTCGAGTCCCGCGCCGAAGATGTGTACGAGGTCCACATCCCCCTTACGAACCTCGGTGAACGCGTCAAACAACCGCACCTCGTGGCCGAGCCTCTGAAGCTCCGAGGCAGTTTGGAGCACCTGCGTTCGCGGACCGCCACGGAGGACCGCGGTCGCTTGATGGGTGGCGAGTGCGATCTTCATCGTCGGCGACCGAATGAGGCCAGCCGGTCGACGGCCAGCGTGAGCGGGATGCGGTAGTTGAAGGCGCGGGCCCGAGCGAGATCGGTCGGGTCGGTCACCGGCGGCGGACCCGGCTTCCACGGCAGCGACGCCAACTCGATCCGCGGTTCGACGCGGTGGAAGGTCTCCTGCCCGTCGGGCCGGACGACGTGCAGCCACGCGCGGGGCGAGCCGTCGGGCGTCGCCACCAGCAGACGGTCGTCCTGCAAGGTCATCTCGACGGGATGCGATTCACGATCGATCCACCACTCGGCATACTCCTGCATCGTCAGATGCACAACGCCGGGTCCGGACGCAGCACGCACCAAGGCATCGAGCACCTCGGGCTGTCCGTCCTTGGGATGATGGTAGAAGAGGAGCGGTTCCCGGCGCGCGCGCTTCTCGGCAACGACGCGTTCGTAGTACGATCGAATGGCGGTATGGTCATAGCCCTGCCGACGGAGCGAACCGATGCTGATGGGATGGACGGGAACCTGGAGCGCTCCCCGACGGTCGGTTCCCAGGACCGGCCTCGACGGGAGGTTGTCGAAGTCGAAGCTGAATTCCGACGAATAGAGGAATCGGAAATCCGCGATGACCGTGCCGAGCACGCTGCTCCAACGCCCGTACGGAGCGGCAAAGCCAACGGCGCCGACGCGGAGTGTGCGGAACGCGTCGCGAGCTTTGAGGATGTTCGCATGGTTTCGTTTCGCGTCGGGAAAGACCCGGTGCTCAAAGCAGTGTATGCCGATCTCCTGTCCCTGCATCTGCGCATACCGCCACAGAAAATCTTGCTGGGTTCCGACATCGACGAACCAGGTGGCGCGCACACGGCGTTCCCGCAGGAATTCGAACAACCCTTCCACCTCTCCGGCACTCCCACGGTCGGTGTCGATGCGAAGCGCGAAGACCGAGGATGCGTCTTCCGGATAGTACCATGTGTGGGCATACCAAGCACCTCGCGCATGATGCAAGTGCCGCAAGGATGTCGAGACGATCCGGCGGAGCGGCGCTTTGTCCACGGCGGCCACCCGCTCAAACGGCAATCGGGGTCCGTTCGAGTAGAACGACTTGCGCAACGCACGCTCGTCGAGCGCCGCCTTCGACGGGTCCACGGGAAGCGCGATGATGTTCCCCTCGTCGAAGGACCCGACGAACGCCGTCGCCTCTCCCGACTCGGATGGAAGCTCGTTCGCGTTCCATGCCACGGTCGCCCGTTGGCGCAAGTCGGCGAGGCCTGACCCGCGGAAGATCGAGGCGTCATCGGGCAGTACGTACGAGACCGGCCGACGGCCCGATGTCGTGCCCCGGATCTCTGCGTAGACCTTGGCCGAACACAGGACACCGCCTCCGAGGCGCAGGTACTGCCGCACCATCTCGATCTCGCGGTCGTCCGACGCATCATTGACCACGACGGCGCTGTAGCGCTCGGGCGTCACGTGTCCATGGGCGCGTTCATGCGGAACGCCCTCTTGCTCCAGCAGCAGGCGCCAGCCGGACGGCTCGCCCAGGATTCCGATGCAGATCCTCATCTCGTTCGTTGTGTAAGTTCGCGAAGGTCCGCCGTCGTCAGGGCTCGCGTGACCATGGCCGCGCCCACATACGCGAGGGCGCCCCACAGGACGGTCAGCAAAACGTGCATATCTGGAAGGAGCATCAAGATGACGGCGAGAGCGATGCTGGCCATCACACCACGGCCGAAACCGACGGGGGCTGGAATGACCATCGCAACGCGCACGGCCCGTTGCATGAGCACCAGGCTGAGTCCCTCAGCGAGGAGCAAGCCAACCGCCGCGCCGAGCACGTCACCGATCAGAATGCCCCCCGTCACGGCCGCGACGTTGGCGAGCGCACTGACCGCCATGACGTTCCGATAGCGTCGTTCGCCGTCGGAGGCGAGCAGAGCAGACGTGTAGACGGTGTGGAGCATCGTCAACATCGCATACCAAATGAGGATGCCGAATACCGGCCCCGACGCCGAGAACGCCTCTCCGTAGACGAGCACGACGAGCGGGGTCGCGACCATCGCTCCGCCAACACCCATCGGCAATCCCAGGAGCAGGATCCAGCGCATCGACCGCGACAGTACAGAGGAGAGTTGAGCCGCATCCAACTGGCGCAGGCGCGTTGACGCCGGCAGCAGAAGGGTGCCGAGGATCCGGTCGGCCATCAGCACGAAGAAGACGAGCTTGTTTCCCCCGGCAAAGACGCCTGCGGCACCGCTTCCGAGGATGGCTCCGACGGCGAGGAGGGGGAAGTTCGCCGTGAGGTGTCCGAGCACCGACCCCGCCCCGAACGGCCACGCCGCCGCGAGCAGCGATCGCCATTCGCCGAACCGGATGCGCAGGATGCCGACCGAGCGGCGGTATCGCAGGAGGAGATAGCCGGTACTGCCCAGGTCGCCGATCACCGCCGCCAGAGCCGCCTTTGTCAGATCGCCGGTGTCGTGCACGGCCACCACTAGGAACGACAGATAGAATGCTGCACCCAGGGTCCGCGCAACGGCGACCTCGGTCAACCGCTCGCGACCCTGAAAGTACCACTCCAGGAACAGCGCGTGCAACACCCCCGACAGTGACGTGACAAGGACCACCGCCGCAAGCTCCGGCGGCTCGATCCACAAGACAGAGACGACAGCAACGACAACGATGGCTCCACCGGTCGTCAGAAGGCGCGCGCCGATGAGCGTCCCGGGATCGACCTCTCCGGTCCCTCTGGCAACGGAACGCGTCCCAAGCACGTGAAGTCCTGCACTGCCGGTGAGCGAGACGTAGGAGAGGGCCGTGAGACCGATCATCACCATCCCGAACCCCTCGACACCCAACGTTCGGGCGAGATACGCGACGGCGAAGAAGCCGAGGATGCGACGGGCGATCTCCGACAAGAGCAGCGAAGAGACATTCTGCCGAACGGAGCTCACGCGGTCGTCTCCGGTCCGGATTCGATCAGTTGTATCAGGCGATCTCGCCGGCGTGCGAGGCTGAATCGTTGGACAACGTGTTCGCGGGCAGCCTGACCGTGAGACGGAGGCAGGGCCAAGGCCAGGCGCAGCGCGCGCACGAGCGCGTCTGGATCGTTGGGCTCCACGAGCAGTCCGGCGTTTCCCACCGCGCGTGGGTTGCCGCCGACGGCCGTCGCCACGGGAATGCACTCGCACAGCATCGATTCGCAAAGAGCATTGGGAAGTCCCTCGCGCCTCGACGGCTGACAGTAGACCGAGGCCCGGGAGAGATGCGACAGGAGGCCGCCTTGCGGCGTCCAGGGCACGAGCTCAACGTTCGAAGGCGCACCCAGCGAAGCTGCCAGCTCTCCGTGGATGCCGATGATCGTGAACCGAAGGTCCGGCGCTCGACGGGCCGCCTCGACCAGCACGTCAATCCCTTTGACCTTCAGACGCACCGCATCCGAGACTGCGGCGACGCAAACGATACGCGGCTCTTTCGCCCCGGCACGGGTCCAACGATCGGGATCGAAACCGGTCGGCAGGACCTCGATGTTTCGCCCTTCGTACCGCGCGCGTTCCTTCGCCTCGGTCACCAGAGATTCGTCCACCGCCAACACGCGCGTGGCGGTCCGCAGCGCCTGTCCGACGAGCTTTGATTTCCAGCGGCTTGTCCAAAGTCCATACCCCAGGTCGGGCTCGCTGGCCACATCGACGCCGCCGACCTGGATGAACGTGCGCTTGCCCAGCGAGGCGCCGGTGAGCACGGCCATCGCGCCGTAGACCGACGCGAACCAGGCGAAGACGACATCCGCGGAAGAGACCTTCATGGAGATCCGACCGGCCTGGATCGGGCCGGACCCGATCATCGGCGTGACGTCATACCGTGACCGTAGGAACGCCAGATCGTCCAGAATGAACGGCGTCTCAAAGGCCGCGATAAAGAGGATGCGATGGGGCATGGAAGAAGTAGCCAGTCGTCGGTCGACAGTCGTCAGACGGCGTGCGCCATGATAGAAGCCATCTCAAAGAAGTATGGCGCGGCAATCGCGGCGTCAGAAAACGTCGAATTGCGTTCGCTGCGAGCGCCGCGCGAGGCACTTGATGCTTGGCCTCCTGGGTCTTTGAATCGACGACTATTCATCAGCAGCCACTTCGAACCGAACGACGCGATAGGCCCTGACCGCGTCCATGGCCGAGAAGATGACGCCCATGAGGTCGACGATCATCCCCAAGAGAAAGAGCCCCAGGAGCAGCGGCTGGAGATCCATGGCTAGCAGGAGCAGGTCGATGCCCAGCAGCAGCGAGACCCCCACGAAGATGCCGATGGCCGTGAAGTACGAGACGTTGGCTTTGCGGATGAGGCTGCCCCGCTCTTGCAGCGACGCGATCTGACGTATGACGCTCTCCATGCGCTGGTTGTCATGCGTCGCGAAACCGGGCTCGCCCGACTTTCGCGTCAGCCGTCGCTTCTCTTCGTTGAGCTGGCGGATGCGGTTGAGAATGGCGGAATACTTGTTGCTCACGGTGAGCAGCAGCAGCCCCGTCGCATTGATCATGACGGCGGGGGCGAGGATGAGCTGAATGACTTGGGTGACGGAGAGGGAGTCGTTCATGATGCCACTCCCCAGAAAGAACGTCCCAGACTCCACATGTCCAGACTCCAAAGAAATGGCCAGAGGCGGGAAACATCCAAACGGCAACCGAAGGGCATCGAGAGAGAACTTCGCTATGCGATCTCGCCCATGACGACGGGTTCTTCTTTCTTGAGAGCTCTCAGAAGAGCGTCCGCGGCTTTGGGCGGTGCAATGATGATCATGCCCATGCCGAGGTTGAACGTGCGCCGCATGTCGGCTTCGGGTACATCACCGGCTTCCTGGATGAGACGAAAGAGCGTCGGGCGCTGCCAGGCCAGCCAGTCGATCTTGAGCGTGCGGCCTTTCGGGACCACCCGCATCGTGTTGCCTTCGACGCCGCCCCCCGTGATGTGCGAGAGAGCGTGAATGGGATACTTGGAAAGAAGCGGGTGGACCGACCTCAGATAGGACTTGTGAACCGCCAGGAGCGCATCTCCCAAAGTCCCGCCGAGCTTGTCGAAGGGTTCGTCCAGCCTGAACGTGTCGAGCAGCACCTTCCTGGCAAGCGAGAAGCCGTTCGTATGCAGGCCAGAGGACGGCAACCCGATCAGCACATCCCCCTTCTCCACTTTTGAACCGTCGAGGATCTTCTTCTCATCTACGACGCCGACGATCGTGCCGGCGATGTCGTAGTCTTTGCCTGAATAGACGCCTGGCATTTCGGCCGTCTCGCCGCCGATCAGGGCACAGCCATTCTCGCGGCAGGCCTTCACGAACCCGAGGATCACCTGCTCCGCCGTGTCGGGGTCCAGCTTCCCGGCGGCGAAGTAGTCCATAAAATAGAGGGGCTTCGCCCCGCAGACGAGGATGTCGTTGACGCAGTGATTGACCAGGTCCTGGCCGACAGTGTCGTGCCGGTCCATGGCCACCGCCACCTTCAGCTTTGTTCCGACGCCGTCGACCGAGGAAACGAGAACGGGTCTGCTGTAGCCCTTGAAATCGGCCCGGTAGAAGGCGCCGAACAGGCCGATGTCGTTGAGTACGTTCTTGGTGAAGGTGGTCCGGACCGGCTTCTTGATGCGTCGGACCAGTTCTTCTCCGGCGTCAATGTCGACGCCGGCGCTTCTGTACGTTGTCATGCGTTCGCCATGGTCGTCTCGGGTGGTCAGCGCCGAGCGTAAGATACGCCAAATTGCGGTCGGAGGAAACGACCGTGGCTCGCCGGCCGTCGTCTTGAATGTCCCCGCGGCGGTCTCTATATTGTTGGTCGCCGGTGGTCGGGTTTCGCGGTCACGTGCAACCCCCCGGCCTCGACTTGATCCTGGACACGTCGCGACACCATCGAACATGCCGACCGTTTCGCTCGATTCGCGCTCCATCGCCGTACCCAAGATCCTCTGCATCGGCCGCAACTATGCCGAGCATGCCAAGGAAATGAAGGCCGAGATCCCGTCGGCCCCCGTCTTCTTTTTGAAGCCAAGCACCGCGCTGGTCGCCGATGGCGGCGTCGTCAGGATCCCCTCCATCTCGAACGACATGCACCATGAGGTGGAACTGACGGTGCTGGTCGGCACTGGCGGGAGCCATATTCCGGAATCGGAGGCCCGGAAGCACATCGCCGGCTTCGGCGTTGGCCTCGACATGACGCTTCGCGACGTCCAAGCTGAGGCGAAGAAGAAGGGGCTTCCGTGGGCGCTGGCCAAGGGATTCGATACTTCGGCCCCAGTTTCGTCTTTCGTGGCCGCCGATCGGGTGCCGAAGGTGGCGTCCCTGAGCCTCGAACTGCTTGTGAATGGGCAGGTGCGCCAACGCGGATCGCTGGCCGACCTGATCTTTCCTGTCGAACAGCTCATCGCCTATCTCTCGCGGTTCGTCACGCTGGAGGCAGGCGACATCATCTATACCGGCACGCCCGAAGGGGTGGCCCGCGTCATCCCCGGAGAAACAATGGAAGCGAAGCTTCTCGGCGGAACGTCGACGCTCACCCGGGTGACCGTTTCCGTCCAATGAACCGGTTCGTCAGCTTCCTCAAGAACTACGAGGGCGCGCTCGTCGCGTGGGTGGTGATCCTCTGGGTTGTGGTCATGGGGATCTACTATTCGTGGGACCGGTCACTCATCACGGCCGCCGTCATTCTCGTCGGCACGATCGGCCAAGCCTTTGCCGCCCTGGGTGTGTGGGTCGGCCTGGTACCTGTCGTCGGTCCTCTTGTCGTGCATTTTCTGGCGCTCCCGTTCATTTGGCTCCTGAACGGGGTTGGATACATCGTCTCCATCTTCGCCATCAAGCGCGGATATACGAAGGATATCGTGGCCACACGGGCCATGACGATCATGCTGTTGATCGGATTGACCGTCGGGTATATCCTGGGAAAGATCCTTTAGAAGAGATGGAAGTATGAGGATGTAAGATATAAGACTGAACCAAAAAGCCATTCACTCTTCAGAGCTTCGGTCTTTCATCTTTCTACTTCCATCTCACATCTTTCATCTTACATCTTACATCTTTCATTTCAACATCTCTCATCTTTCATCCCCCTCGGACCTCCTCTGTCAATGGGCCGCATCATCACCATCGCTATCCCAAAAGGAGGCGTCGGCAAGACGACGACGGCGGTGAACCTGGCCGCGTCGTTCGCGGCGTTCGAGCGCCGGACGTTGCTCATCGACGCCGACCCGTTCGGCGCGTGCAGCATGTCGCTCGGCTTCACGCCCGAAAAGACGAAAGGGGGCCTCTACGAGGTCTTCAACTTCGTCTACTCGATGACGCAGGTGATTCACCGGACGGAACTGGCGTTCCTCGACTTCGTGCCGGCCAACGTGAAGGCGCCGCAGCATGAGGACCGGCTTCAGCGGCTGTCGGAGAACCGAACGATGCTCCGGAATGTGCTGCGTCAGCTCGTCCCCCACTACGACTACATCCTTATCGACACGCCGCCGTTCCTCCGCGGCCTGACGACGAACGCCCTCTCGTGCTCCGACAGCGTTCTCGTGCCCATGAAATCCGGACACTTCTCGCTCGAAGGGGTCGACAAACTGTTCCGGCACCTCGAGTGGATCCGTGAGACGGCCAACCGCACGTTGCAGGTCGAAGGCATCCTGCAGACGATGTACGAACCGCATCTCAAGGTCACCGAGATCTCCGATCGTGAGCTCCAGCTCCGATACCGGAAACATCTCCTCCGCACCTCCATTCCGAAGAACACGCACCTCACCGAGGCGTCGTTCTACGGCAAGCCGGCAATCCTCTTCAACGCCACCTCGCGCGGAACGCTCGGCTACATGGAACTGGCCCGCGAACTCATGGGTCGGCATGCCGTCCCGAACGCGGCCGCTCAAGCAGGAACGCCGGCATCCGGGCTCCAGGGGCCTGCACAGGGATGACGACGCTTCGACGGTCGGCCCTGACTCTGTTCTCCGCGGCGGCGGTGTTCACGATGGCATCGTTCCGACCGTCCCCAACGTCCGTTCCTTCCGTGCCCGAAGCGCCGACGGAACTCGAGCGCGTCTACGCTCCGTTCGATTCCATTGCCACCGACCTCAGCGACTACCGCTGGCCCATGCCGGATGAGTACTTCACAACCTCCGTGTTCGGTGACTTCCGGTCGACGCATTTTCATGGAGGCATCGACATCTCAACGCGGGGGCACGAAGGGATCGAGGTGCGGAGCATGCGCTCTGGCTGGGTCTCCTTGCTCCGGTACGCGCCCCAGGGGTATGGCAACGTCGTTGAGGTGACCCACGCCGACGGCTTCACGACGTGGTACGCCCATCTCAAAGACTTCGCGCCACGATTGCGGACACGTATCCGGCCTCTGCTTGAGCGCTCGGGCGGTGTCAGCGCCGATTTCAGGCCCGATTCGGGCGAGGTCGTGGTCGACGCCGGCGAACTCATCGCCTATTCGGGCAGCACCGGTGCTGGCGGCCCGCATCATCATTTCGAGATCCGCGATGCCCAACGGAATCCCATCGATCCTATGCTCGTGCCCGCATTTCGCGACCGAGTCGCCGACAAGATCGCGCCAACGATCGAAGAACTGGGGATCGTTCCCCTCTCAGCGGGCACGATCGTGCAGGGAAATGTCCGGCCGGTCTATGTGCGCCCCTCTCGTCGTTCGGGCGATGTGGCGATCGAGCAACGATTGCGTGTCACGGGGGATGTCGGGTTGACGGTCCGCGTGCGCGACGCCGTCGGGCCGCGCCGGTTCAGCAACCGCAACGTCGGGCTGGAACTACTGGTCGACGGCGTCAGCGTCTATGCATCGCATGCGGCCCGGCTTCCATCCGACGATTCGAAACAGATCGCGCTGCACTACGATTGGACGGCCAAGTCGAAGGGACATCCCTATCATCAGAAGCTCTTCATCGAAGAAGGGAACCGTCTTCCCTTCTACGCGCGCGCGCCCTACGGAAGCGGCATCCTCCGCTCATCCGCTTTCGCCGATGGACCGCACACGCTCGAGGTGGTGGCCCGCGACCTGAACGGCAACGAATCGCGTCTTCGCGCGAACGTCGTTTTCAATCATCCTCCCGGGGTGCACGCCGAACGGTCGGGACGTCGGCTCTCCGTTGCGCCGACCAACGAGGCCGAGATCGAACGGCTCGTCATCGGAACGTCGCTTGACGGCATCCGTATCACGCCCGTGCGTTCGCTCGACGCCGCCGGACTGACAAGCATCGACGGCCGCTGGCTCATCGATGCACCGACCGGGGCGCCTTTCATTGCCGTCACCGCCCTGAATCGGTACGGGACGGCGTCGGACCCCGCGTGGGTTGCTGCGGTCCCGACGAGCCCCGGCATGCTTCGCGCGGCGGTTGAGATCGTCCGCGACATGGCGATCGTGACGGTTCGTTCGGAGGCTCCGCTGCCGGCGGCCCCCCGCGTGCGGGTCCTGGCAGAAGGCAGCGTTGCCGAACCGACGGTCCGGTCGTTGTCAGCCCGGCAGTACGTTGCGAGCTTCCCCCTGCGGCCGGAGATGGGACGTTCGTTCACGGTTGAAGCTTTCGTGGAAGGAAGGAGCGGGATCGCAGCACGCGGCACCGTCGACGTTGAGGTCGCACCCATCACGCCGTCGACGGGGGGCATCGCCGAACTGGCCGACCGGAGCTTCCATCTCCATTTTGCACCGAACGGCGTCCTGTCTGACACGTATGTGCAACTCGAACGCGTCCACAACGGCGTTCGTGCGGAACCTGCTGACCGCGTCCTCGACGGAGGGGCGACGGTTGAGATGGAGGTGCCGACAGAGCTGCTCGGCCGCAAGGCCGGTCTGTTCCTCTTCAACGGAGGCGATGAACAACTGCTGGCGTGGCGACATGCCTTTGGCGACCGCCGATTGACCGGCCGCATCCATCGGTTCCTTGGGACCTTCCGCGTCCTCGAAGACGAGACCCCCCCGCAATTCGACCGCGCCTACATGTCGTATCGCTCCGAAACCCTCGCCATGGAACTGCGTATCCGGGATGACCGTTCCGGCCTTTCGACCTCTTCCATTCGTGTCAAGGTCAACGGCGAGCCGGTCCCTGCTGCATTCGACAGCGACCGAAAGCGCCTCAACGTGAACGAACGCCTCCCGCTGCCGAAGGGACGTCACCGCGTCGAGGTCAGGGCCAGCGACCGGATGGCGAACGAAGGTGTCTGGTTGAGCACCGTCGTCGTGCGATGATGCAGCTTCGCTGACCGAGGCCCGCCGGGACACGATCTGCCGATCGCCGGCCTCTCCTTACCGTTCCCTCTTTTGTCACCCCAACTACGCCGGGAGTCATCCATGCCGATCATTTTCCGAATTCTGCACGCCTTCATCATGGCCCTCACGCTCACCGCGTCGACCCTGGCTCAGGGCTTCGACATGAAGGAGCGGTACACCAAGAACGAGGTCATGATCCCGATGCGCGACGGCGTGAAGCTGTTCACCTCCATCTACACGCCCAAGGACCTCTCGACGCCCCGGCCGATCTTGATGATGCGGTCGCCGTATTCGGCCCGGCCGTACGGCGAGGACCAATTTCCGCGCTTCCTGGGTCTGCAGGGGCGCTACTACGCCGAACGCGGCTACATTCTCGTGACGCAGGACGTTCGGGGGCGCTTCATGTCGGAGGGAACGTTCATGGACGTGCGACCCGTGAAGACGAAGCGGACCAGCCCGAAGGACATCGACGAGACGACCGATACGTACGACACGGTCGACTGGCTCGTGAAGAATGTCGCCGGGAACAACGGCCGCGTCGGCATTCATGGGATCTCGTACCCCGGATTCTACGCTTGGATGGGAACGATCAACGCCCATCCGGCGATGAAGGCCACCTCGCCGCAAGCTCCGGTCTCACAGTGGATGTCGGGAGACGACTTTTCCCATAACGGCGCCTTCCTCGTCTCGCATGCGTTCCAGTTCTACGCGAACTTTGGATGGCCGCGGCCCGAGCCGCTGAAGGAATATCCCCGCCGCTTCCAGCTGCCGCATCCCGACGGCTATCGGTTCTTCCTCGATCAGGGAGCGCTCGCCAATCTGAACACCCGCTTCCTCAAGGACTCCGTCGAGTTCTGGAACCTCATCACCCAGCACGGCACGTGGGACGACTTCTGGGCCGAGCGGTCCGTTCTTCCACATCTCAAAGCCCTCACGCCCGCCGTGCTCGTGGTCGGAGGCTGGTTCGATGCGGAGAATCTGTACGGGGCCCTGCATAGCTACAAAGCCGCGGACGCCAACACCACCAACAACCAGATCCGTCTCGTGATGGGCCCCTGGTCCCATGGCGCGTGGCAGGCCCCCGGCCTCGACTCGCTGGGCGACATCAAGTTCGGTTCGGCGACCACGGAGTGGTTCACAAACAGCGTGATCGGCCCCTACTTCGACCACGAATTGAACGGTGGGCCCGAGCCGAAGCTGGCCGAGGCGACCGTCTTCATGACGGGAGCCAACGAATGGCGTCAGCTTGACGCCTGGCCCCCGCGCGTCGAGAAACGCCTGCTCTACTTTGGCGATCGTCGAACGCTTTCGTGGTCGAAGCCTCCCCGGACGAAGACCGCCTACGACGAGTACGTGAACGACCCCCAGGCTCCGGTCCCCTACTCCGAAGAGATCCGTCCGTGGTACAACCCGGCTTACATGCTCGGCGACCAGCGATTCGCGTCGCGTCGGCCGGATGTGCTGACCTATCAGACCGACGTGTTGGAGGAGGACGTGACGATCGCCGGACCGATCACCGTGCGACTGACGGCCTCCACCTCCGGGACGGACTGCGACTGGATCGTGAAGGTCATCGACGTCTTTCCCGACACGACGACGACGCCGCGCAACACGGCGGCCCGTGGTGTCCGGCTCGAAGGATATCAGATGATGGTGCGAGGTGACGTGCTGCGCGGGAAGTTCCGTAACTCGATGTCAAAGCCGGAGGCGTTCAAGCCCAACGTGCCGACGGAGATCACGTACGACCTGCAGGATGTCTTCCACCGATTCAAGAAGGGGCACCGCATCATGGTGCAGGTGCAGAGTTCGTGGTTCCCGAAGATCGACCGCAACCCCGGCGTCTTCATGGACATCTTCAAGGCCAAGGATGACGACTTCCAGAAGACGACGCAGCGGGTATATCGGAACGGGGCAGGTGTGTCGGGAGTGGAGCTGGGTGTGTATCGAGGAGAGTAGCCCGTCAGCGTGAAGCGCCAAGATGAGCAGGCAGTAAGCAGGAACCTTCAGGTTGTCGGCAGGCTAGCGTCAGGGATCCCTCCCGGGATATTTGTCCTTGGATCTCATCCTGCCCGCAACGTGCAGGCACCTGCCTGCTGCCTACTTCTCCTTGGATCTCTCCCGTCCGCTTTCTGTCATCTCACAACCTGATTTCGTAGATTGGTGAGCGGCAAGTAGGCAGTAAGCATGTACCTTCAGGGTTGGGGCAGGACGAGATCTGTTGTGCAAGACCTGCGCCTGCCGCTGACCTGTCGGCACCTGCTTACTGCTTACTCATATGGCCCTGACCGATTTCTCGTCGCTTCTTCTTACGTGAAGAGCAAGATGTCCTCTACTGAACTCCCCAAAACGTACGACCCCAAAAGCGTCGAAGACCGCTGGTACGCCTCGTGGGAACAGGGGCGCCATTTCCACGCTTCCGTCCATCCTGACCGCAAGCCTTACACCATCGTCATCCCTCCGCCGAACATCACCGGCATCCTGACGATGGGGCACATCCTCAACAACGCGATCCAGGACATTCTCATCCGGTACAAGCGGATGCAAGGGTTCGAGGCCTGCTGGGTCCCGGGCACCGACCACGCCGGCATCGCGACGCAGAACGTTGTCGAGAAGGCGCTGGCCCGCGACGGTGTTGATCGCCGCGAGTTGGGGCGCGAGAAGTTCGTCGAACGGGTCTGGTCGTGGCGCGAGGAGTACGGCAAGACGATCATCCGCCAGCTGCGCAAACTTGGCGTCTCGGCCGACTGGGACCGCGAACGGTTCACGATGGACGAGGGCCTGTCGGAGGCGGTCAAGGAAGTGTTCGTGCGGATGTTCGACAAGGGGCTCATCTACCGAGGCAAGTACATCGTCAACTGGTGCCCGTTCCACCAGACCGCGCTGTCCGACGACGAAGTCGACACGAACGAGACCGAAGGAAGTCTCTACTATGTCCGCTACCGCATCGAGGGGACGAACGACGTCGCCGTGGTGGCGACGACGCGCCCGGAGACGATGCTGGGCGACACCGCGCTCTGCGTGAACCCCAAAGACGAGCGCTACAAGCATCTCATCGGCCGCACGGCCATCCTGCCGATCGTCGGGCGCCGACTGCCGATCATCGCCGACGATTACATCGATACCGGCTTCGGCACGGGCTTCATGAAGGTGACGCCCGCGCACGACGCGAACGACTTTCTGCTCGGCCAGCGCCACAACCTGGCGCACATCAACGTCATGACGACCAACGGCGTCATGAACCACCACGCTCCGTCGCCGTACGAGGGGCTGGACCGGTTCGAGTGCCGCAAGCGGCTCGTGAAGGACCTGCAGGAGCAGGGGTTCATCGAGAAGATCGACAAACACACCGTCAACCTCGGCAAGTGCTACCGCTGTCAGACCGTCATCGAGCCGTACTTGTCGGACCAGTGGTTCGTGCGGATGCAGCCGCTGGCCAAGCCGGCGCTCCGCGTGGTGAAGAACGGCTCGATCAAGTTCTACCCCGAGCGATGGGTGAAGGTGTACGAGCACTGGATGGACAACATCCGCGATTGGTGCATCTCGCGACAGCTCTGGTGGGGCCACCGCATTCCCGTCTACTTCGCGGACGACGGCCGCTACACGGCGGCGCGGAACGAGGCCGAAGCACGCACGAAGCTGCAGCTTCCGGCCGACGCCCCCGTGCGCCAGGATGAGGACGTGCTCGACACGTGGTTCTCGTCGTGGCTCTGGCCGATGTCGGTGTTCGGATGGCCGGAGGATTCGAAGGACCTGCGCTACTTCAACCCGACGGACACGCTCGTGACGGGCCCCGACATCATCTTCTTCTGGGTCGCCCGGATGGTGATGTCGAACATGGAATTCATGCGCGACATGCCGAACCATCGCGGCAAGCCGCGCCATACCGATGAGGAGCTCATCCCTTTCCGGAGCGTCTACTTCACGAGCATCATCCGTGATTCCCAGGGGCGCAAGATGAGCAAGTCGCTCGGCAACTCGCCCGACCCGCTCGCGGTCATCGACGAGTACGGCGCCGACGCATTGCGCTACACGATGGCCTACCTCGCACCCCTCGGACAGGATGTGCTGTTCTCGACGGAGAGGTGCGAGATCGGCCGCAACTTCGCGAACAAGGTCTGGAACGCCGGCCGCTTTCTGCTGATGAACGCCGACGAGATCTGCGGCGCACGGCCTTCGCTCGACGAGATGCCGCTCGACAAGATGGACCTGGCCGACCGCTGGATCCTTTCGCGTCTGCAGTCAACGATCCGCGACTACCATGCGCAGCTGGGCGAGTTCCGGATCAACGAAGTGAGCAAGCTGCTCTACGACTTCATCTGGCACGACTTCTGCGATTGGTACGTCGAGCTCGCGAAGGCCCGATTCACCGGGGACGAACCCTCCGAAGTCAAGAAGGCCGTCGTCACGCGTGCTCTGTGGGTGTTCGACCAGGCGCTGCGTCTTCTCCATCCCTTCATGCCGTTCATCAGCGAGGAACTCTGGCAGCACCTCACCGACCGAAAGGGGGCCCTCCTGATCCGTGCCGCCTTCCCCACGGTCGACGACGACTGGATCGAGGAGAGCACTGAACGGCGCATGGCCTTCGTCCAGCGCCTGATCGAGTCGGTCCGGACCATCCGCGGTGAGAACAACCTCCCCCCTGGCAAGGAACTGCGACTGCTGGTGATCGCCGACGCCGAGCGCGCCGACACCGTCACGCACTACCAACGCTACATTTCACGGCTCGTCAAGGCTTCGAGCGTTGAGCTCATCACCGCGTCGCAGAAGCCGAAGCTGGTCGCTGGCTCCGTCGTCGACGGAACGGAACTCTACGTTCCGCTGGCCGGGTTGATCGACCTCGGTGCTGAGCGGGCGCGCGTCGAAAAGGAGATCGCACGACTACGCGGACTCGCCGACGGGATCGCGAAAAAGCTCGAAAATGAGTCGTTTGTCCAGCGCGCACCGAAAGAGATCGTCGAGAAGGAACGGGAGAAGCGCGCTTCGGTGTTGGAGAACATCGCCAAATTGGAAGAGAACCTGGCGTCGCTTCGGGACGCCTGAACCATTCCCCCCCCGGGGCCATGGTTCATCACCCTTCGATCAACGGCCCCCATGGTTCCACAACATCTCCTCTTCTTGGGTGAACTCAGGATGGAAGCGGTACACGCTCCATCGGGGGTTCGCCTTTTGACCGACGCGCCCGTTGACAATCACGGCCGAGGCGAGTCGTTCTCGCCGACGGACCTGGTCGTTACCGCCTTTTCAGCGTGCGCCGTGACCACGGCCGCCATAGCGCTTCAGACGCACGGCGTGATGCTCGACGGCACGAAAGTCTACGCCGAGAAGCACATGAGCCCCGATCCGCCGCGGCGTGTTGGCAGGGTCGTCGTTCGCATCGACCTCCCGGCCGGCATTCCGCACGACCGGCGGCCACTGCTCGAGACCGCCGCGCGCGGTTGTCCCGTTGCCCGCAGCATCCATCCGGATATCCGCGTCGACCTGACGTTCGCCTATCCGGACTGAATACCCCCTTCGATCATCCATCATCCCTGATCCGTGACGCTTATGTCAACGAACAACGCCGCCCGACGCACTGCAACCGATCGTTTCCTGGACATCGTCGAGACCGTCGGCAACAAGCTCCCGCATCCGGCCACGCTGTTCCTCCTGCTCGCGGCCGGCGTCGTTCTTCTGTCGGGGATCCTGTCGACCATAGGGCTGACCGCCGTCCATCCGGGTACGGGAAAGACGATCGAGGTCGTGAACCTGCTGAGCGGCGAAGGCCTGAGACGGATCGTGACGAGCCTGGTCACCAATTTCACATTGTTCGCTCCCCTCGGCACGGTGCTCGTCGCTCTGCTTGGCATCGGCATCGCCGAGGGTTCCGGCCTCCTTGGCACAGCCATCCGGGCGCTGGTCCTTTCCGCTCCGAAGCGTCTCATTACAGCCGTCGTCGTCTTTGCCGGCGTGCTCTCCAACGCGGCTGGAGAAGCCGGGTACGTGATCCTCATTCCGCTGGGTGCGACGATCTTCGCGGCTTTCGGTCGCCATCCGCTGGCCGGTCTTGCCGCTGGCTTCGCGGGCGTTTCGGGGGGCTACAGCGCCAACATCCTGCTGGGGACGGTCGATCCGCTGTTGGCGGGCATCTCGACGGAAGCGGCGCACATCCTGGATCCGGGCTACGTCGTGAACCCGGCAGCCAATTACTACTTCATGGCTGCATCGACATTTCTCATCACGCTGCTTGGCACGCTGGTCACGGAGCGCATCGTCGAGCCGCGCCTCGGGACGTACCATGGCGCCGGCAGTACGCTCGAACCTCTCTCGGCCGATGAACGGCGCGGGTTGCGCGTGGCGGGCTACGCCCTCGCCGTCGTCGTCGTGGTGCTGCTCTGGACGCTCATTCCTGAAGACGGCATCCTCCGCGACCCGAAGACGGGGAGCATCCTCCATTCGCCGTTCCTGAGCGGCATCGTGGCCATCCTGTTCATCGTATCTCTCGTGCCGGGCATCGCCTACGGGTGGGCCACAAAGAGCATGAAGAACGACGCCGACGTCGTCAACGCGATGTCGAAGACGATGAGCACGATGGGTTCTTACATCGTTCTCGTCTTCTTCGCCGCGCAGTTCGTCGCCTTTTTCAATTGGACGCACATCGGCATGATCGTGGCGATCGACGGTGCGCATGGACTCAAGTCGATCGGCCTCACGGGCGTACCGCTCATCGTCTCCTTCATCGTGATCTCCGCGACGATCAATCTGGCCATGGGAAGCGCCTCGGCCAAGTGGGCGATCATGGCGCCCGTCTTCGTGCCCATGTTCATGCTGCTCGGCTATTCTCCCGAGCTGACGCAGACGATGTACCGTGTCGGCGATTCGGTGACCAACGTCATCACGCCGATGATGACGTATTTCGCGCTCATCATCACGTTCGTCCAGAAATACCGCCCCAATGCCGGCATCGGGACGCTCATCTCGATGATGATGCCATACTCCTTCGCCTTCTTCATCGGCTGGACATTGTTCTTGCTGGCCTGGCTGGCGCTGGGGATCCCCGTGGGTCCAGGTGCGCCACTCGCCTATCCCGCGGAGTGAAGAGTTTGCCACATAGAGCACAGAGAACTCAATGAAGGAGCGGAACGCATTGTTAAGGGTTTTGTCGTGTTGTCCTTTGTGCTCTCTGTGTTCTTTGTGGCTATTCAACTCTCCTGCTTGCTCCTTGCCGTAATCTCCCCCATCTTTGCATGGCCCATCACGCCACGGTCCTGCCATGCGCCTCCTCGTCACCGGACTCCTGCTGAGTGCCGGACTGATCTGTTCGCCCACACTCGAGGAGCAACTCGCGCCTCACGGCACGCTGATCCGCCTCGCCCTGTCCACAGCGCCGTTCCCCCACCCGGGCCGTGATTCCGGCCATGTCTACAACGGCGTTCGCTATCCTGCCGAGCTCCACTATCGGGATAGCACGGTACTCGTCTTCATTCCCAACGGATTCGATCCGCAGAGGCCGCTCGATCTGGCCGTTCACATCCATGGTTGGTGGGCTGGCGTTGAAACGGTGATCTCGAAGTTCCGGTTGGCGGAACAACTCACGGCCAGCGGAAAGAATGCCGTGCTCGTCATCCCGCAGGGGCCGACGAACGCCCCCGACTCGTTCGGGGGACGTCTCGAGGATCCCGAAGCGTTCCGGGCCTTCATCGAGGCCGTTGGCCGCGAACTGCATGAGCGAAGGGTGGTGGCGTCTCCGGCCGTCCGCAGCGTGGTCCTATCGGGTCATAGCGGTGCGTATCGGATGATCTCGTTCATCCTTCGGCATGGCGGCGCCGAAGATCGGATCCGCGAGGTCTATCTCTTCGACGCACTCTACGGCCAGCTCGAAACCTACGCCCACTGGCTGTCGGACGGCAACAGCCGGTTCGTGGCAGTCTTTTGCGACAGCGGCGGGACCAAGGAAGCAACGGGCGCCCTGATGGATACTCTCGGGCGGAGGAACGTTCCCTTCGCGTCACACGAGGAGACCGATCCGAGGCTTGACCTGAGGAAGGATCGGATCACGTTCATCCACTCCGACCTGGGGCACAACGAGGTCCTGATGGCGCGGGAGCAGTACCGGAGATATCTCGAAAGCGGGACCTTGGGCAATAGAAAATGAGGTGAGTACCCTGTTGGGTGAATAGAGAATAGTGAATAGTCAATCGTAAGTCGGTTTTCAGGAGATCATGGAACAACGAGCATTCGGGACAACAGGTCTGACCGTACCCATCCTCGGGCTCGGCACGGGCCGGCTGGGCCGCTTGGAGGTCTCCGAGCGTGAAGCCGAACGCCTTCTCCACGGGGCTGTAGACATGGGCGTGGCGCTCATCGACACCGCTCGCAGCTACGGCCTGGCCGAAGAGCGGATCGGACGCCATCTCTCGGGACGAAGATCAAGGGTCATCCTTTCCACCAAGGTGGGCTACGGAATTCCGGGCATCCCCGATCTGACGTACGATGCGGTGGTCGCCGGCGTGAAGGAAGCGCTTACGACCATGCGCACGGATCACATCGACATCGTCCATCTCCATTCTTTCCCCGCCGAGATCGTCCGTTCTCACGGGCTCCTTGACGCATTGCATGCCACGGTGAACATGGGCCTGGTGCGCGTCGCTGCGTACTCAGGCGACAATCAGGATCTTGATTGGATCGTGAGCGAAGGACGCGTCGGGTCGGTGCAGTGCTCCTTCAACATCTGCGATCAGCATCTCCTACACGGCGCCCTCGGCCATGCGAAGCATCTTGGACTGGGGGTGATCGCCAAGCGCCCGCTGGCAAACGCACCGTGGACCCATACCACGCGGCCGAACGGTGACGATGCCGCGACGTATTGGGAGCGGTGGAACAAGATGGCCTTGCGCTTTGATGCCGCCCCGGAGGAGCTGTTCTTACGGTTCGCCGCGTTCACGTGGGGAGTCGACGCCGTGATCACGGGGGTATCGGGGCTCGATCACTTGCGTGCGAATGCCGTCGCGCTCGCAAAGGGACCATTGCCAGCCGACCTCTACGAGGCCGTGCGAAATGCCTTCGAACATCACGGCGCCGGATGGCCGTCGGTGACCTAGGAAGAAGAAGGAGCGAAGCGTGAGGTGCATGGATGAAGGAGTAAGGATAGAGGATAAGGAAGGTTTTTGAAACTGGAGCAATGGAGTGGTGGAGTTCAGGAGGGATGAAAGTCTGAGAGAAGGAGGAGTGGAGGAGTTCTATGGAAGGACCTCTCCTGATAGGCCTTCTCGAGACTTTCGTGCTTTGACTTCGTGCTTGGGATTTATTTCGGTTTTAGCATTTCGCATTTCGTGCTTGCCGCACCATGGCTTGGATCGCACATCTTGACCTCGACTGCTTCTACGTCTCCGTCGAGCGGATCAACGACCCGTCGCTGATCGGTAAGCCGGTGGTCGTCGGGGGCAGTCCCAAAGGGCGCGGGGTCGTTGCCTCTGCGTCCTATGAGGCGCGAGCCTTCGGGGTCCGTTCCGCCATGCCGACGGCCCAGGCCCTGCGGCTCTGCCCTTCTTTGATCGTCGTCCGCGGACATCATGAACAATACGGCGACATCTCGCACCGGCTGTACGAGCGGATGCTCCAACTTGCCCCCGTCGTCGAGCGCGCCTCGATCGACGAGATGTATCTCGACTTCACGGGGACAGAGCGGCTTTACGACAACGACCTGCCGGGCTTCATGAAGAAGCTGAAGCAGATCGTCCGCGAGGAGTTCTCGCTCCCCTGCACCGTCGCCCTTTCGGCCAACAAGCTCGTGTCGAAGATCGCCACGGGGGTCGTCAAGCCCGACGGCGTCGTCACGATCCCTCACGGTGAGGAAGCGCCATTCCTTGCCCCCCTTCCGACCAATGTGATCCCCGGGGTCGGGTCGAAGACCGAAGAGTTCCTGACGCGGCATGGGTTTCGGACCGTCGCCGATATTCAGAAGCGGACGCAGGACGAGTTCATGTCGTTGCTCGGCAAGCACGGCCTCTGGATCTACGCCGCTGCGCACGGCAGGGGCTCGGAACACCTGACGACGGATTCGACCCGGAAGAGCATTTCGCGCGAGGAAACCTTTGGCCACGACATCCAGGACCCGGCCGAACTGGAAAAGATCCTGTTCGAGCTGACCGAGGACGTGTGCGCCACGCTCCGGAAGAAGGGGTGGAAGACGCGGACCATCTCGATCAAGTTCCGCTACACCGATTTCACGACCTTCACCCGCGACCACACGGTCGAGCCGACGGACCACGACGCCGTCATCTACGCGACGGCGGTCGGGCTGCTGCGCGACAACTTCGACCGGCGCCGCAAACTGCGCCTGATCGGCGTGCGACTATCGAACTTCGCAGAAGAAACACAGCTCGAACTGGACCTCGACTCCGCGGCGGGCAAGAATGAGAACGTTTTGAAAGCGATGGACCAGATCCGAAAAAAGTTCGGGCACGAAGTCATGCATCTCGGCACCGGCCAAGACGCCCCTCCACTGCCTTCCACCGACCACGGCCGGCGGCCTCCCCCAAAACGTTGATGATTCCCCTTGCCGCATGCTCCATGTTCCTCACTCCATGCACCTGGCTCCATGCCGCATGCTGATCTTCTCACCGACCTCCACGAGACGATGAACGCCACCGGCTTCGACAACGAGAAGTATCTCGCCGAGCAAAGCGCGGCCATTCTGGAACGCGTCACGCGGTTCGACAACAAACTGTATCTCGAATTCGGCGGCAAACTCCTGTTCGACTACCACGCCGCCCGTGTCCTTCCCGGCTACGATCCGAACGTGAAGCTGCGCCTTTTGCATACGCTCCGCGACAAGGCCGAGGTGGTCCTGGCCATCTTCGCCGGCGACATCGAGCGGAAGAAAATGCGCGCCGACTTCGGCATCACGTACGAGTCGGATGCAATGAAGCTCATCGACGACCTCACCGCGTGGGGGATCTCGGTGGCGGGCGTCGTCATCACGCGTTTCGAACATCAGCCGTCGGCGACACTCTTTCGGAACAAGCTCGAGCGTCGGGACATTCACGTGTACACGCACGGCTACACGAAGGGATATCCGACCGACATCGAGACGGTTGTCAGCGACAACGGATACGGCGCCAACGAGTACATCCGGACGTCGCGCCCGATCGTGGTCGTGACCGGTCCGGGCCCGCTCAGCGGCAAGCTCGGCACCTGCCTCTCGCAGGTCTATCACGAATGGAAACGCGGGGTCCACGCAGGCTACGCGAAGTTCGAGACCTTTCCCATATGGAATCTCCCGCTTCAACACCCGGTGAACGTGGCGTATGAAGCCGCCACAGCCGACATTCGCGACTTCAACGTCATCGATTCGTTCCATCTCGAGGCGTACAACGAAAGGGCGGTGAACTACAACCGAGATGTGGAGGCGTTCCCTCTCCTGCGGCGCATCATCGAATCGATCACGAACGAGTCCTCCTTCTACCGGTCGCCGACCGACATGGGCGTGAACCGGGCTGGATTCGGCATCACGGACGACGCCGTGGTGCGGAAGGCCGCGACGCAGGAGGTCGTTCGCCGCTATTTCCGGTATGCGTGCGAGTACGCCATGGGTCTCGCCGACAAGGAGACCGTCCAGCGCGCAGAGCTCATCATGAAGGACCTGGGAGCCTCGCCCGAAGACCGGATCGTTGTCGCGCCGGCACGGGTAAAAGCCCAGCAACACAGCATATCCGATCCCGGCGCTCATCGTGTTTCCTGCGCGGCGGCGATCCAACTGCCGGACGGCACGATCACGACGGGACGCAATTCGGACCTCATGCATGCCGCATCGGCCCTCGTGCTGAATGCCGCCAAGCACCTTGCGGGCATCGCCGATTCGATGCACCTCCTTCCGCCTACCATCATCGCTTCGTTGAGCCACTTCAAGAAAGATGTGCTGAACGGGCGCGAGATCAGTCTCGACCTCGAAGAGACGCTCGTCGCTCTCAGTATCGGAGCAGCCGCCGTGCCCGAGGCCCGGGCCGCGGTCGAGGCCCTCAAGCAGCTGCGCGGATGCGAAGCGCACCTGACTCATATCCCAACGCCCGGTGATGAGGCCGGACTCCGGAAGCTCGGCATCAACTTGACCAGCGACGCGACCTTTGCGACCAAGCAGTTGTTCATGAGTTAAGTTTGGAAAAGGCACGGTACCGCAGAGACGCTGAGACGCAACGAAGAACGGGTGCTCCAAACCACACAGCAGTGACCCGACGTCGAACCCTCTATCCGAAGTGATCCTCGATCAACTGACAATCTGATGGCGAATGCGCCTTCCATCCCGTAGATTCCCAGACCGTCAAGCCCACACCTGTATCGGAGGAGATCGTACCGTGAAGAAGATGGCTTTCTTGTTGCTACTTGTCATTCCTTTCACGGCTGTTGCCCAGCCGAAAGTTCTGACCGCAGACGACTATGCTCGCGCCGAGTCATTCCTCGGCGCCACGCTCAATCCCCTCGTCGTGAACGGCTCCATCAGCGTCACCTGGAAGAAGGACGACACCTTCTGGTACCGCGTCACGACCGACAAGGGGAATGAGTACGTCCTCATCAACCCCGCAAAGAAGACCCGTTCGCCGTACACGCCGACCGCCGAAGACTCGGTCTCGATGCGATCCGGACGCCGTGGTATGCCGCTCGGTCCCCCGACCGCCGTCTCGCCCGACGGGAAGAAGGAAGCCTTCATCCGCTCGTGGAACCTCTGGGTGCGCGACCTCGCGACCAAGGAAGAACGCCAGTTGACGACGGACGGCGCCCAAAACTTCGGCTACGCCACCGACAATGCCGGCTGGAAGACGAGCGACCGGCCGATCCTGCTCTGGTCACCCGATTCGCGCAAGATCGCCACGCAGCAGCAGGACGAGCGCAACGTGGGCGATATGCACCTCGTCGAACCGACCGTCGACCATCCGAAACTGAAGAGTTGGAAGTATCCGCTCCCCGGCGATTCGATCGTCGCGATGCTGCATCGCGTCATCATTGAAGTCGACGGGCCGCGCGTCGTTCGCCTGCAGCTTCCGCCGGAGTATCACCGCGCGACGCTGGGCGACGACATCTCGATGGACGACTACAAGTGGAGTCCCGACGGATCGCGGCTGGCATTGGCCTCCACGTCTCGCGACCACAAGCACACCTGGGTGCGTGTCGCCGACGCCGCCACAGGGACCGTACGGACGGTCTTCGACGAGGTCGTGACCACCCACTTTGAGTCGGTCTCGGGCTGGTCCGTGCTCTGGGGGTCCGAAGAGATCATCTGGTTCTCGCAACGCGACGATTGGGGCCAGCTCTATCTGTACGACATGAAGACCGGCAAGCTCAGGAACCAGATCACGTCCGGTCCCGGCATGACGTCGCAGATCGTCAAGGTCGACGAGAAGGCACGCACCGTGATGTTCGCGGCGTACGGTCGGGAGAAGGGGCGCGACCCGTACTTCACCCACTAC
The DNA here is from genome assembly GCA_025454835.1 of Bacteroidota bacterium. Taxonomy (GTDB): domain Bacteria; phylum Bacteroidota; class Ignavibacteria; order UBA10030; family UBA10030; genus 2-02-FULL-55-14. The sequence continues at coordinate 145,005 of JALONQ010000005.1, forward strand.
TACCGCGTGAAGCTCAACGGCAGGGGGATGACGCTGCTGACCCCCGAGGACGCGCATCACTCCATTCAACTGTCTCCCTCGGGCGCGTATTTCGTCGACTCCTACTCTAAGCCGGACGTCCCTCCGGTCCATGTTCTGCGCGACGCCGACGGCGACCTCGTCATGAGCCTCGAGAAGGCCGAGATCTCAAAGCTGCTCGCGACGGGTTGGAAGCCGCCGACCCCCATCGTCATGAAAGGACGCGACGGCAAGACGGACATCTACGGACTCATGCACGTGCCGAGCAACCTCGACACGACGAAGAAGTATCCGATCGTCAATAACGCGTATCCCGGTCCGCAGAGCGGCAGCGTGGGACCCCGCAGCTTCGCGGCCGCCCGAGGCGATCGGCAGGCGCTGGCGGAACTTGGTTTCATCGTCGTCTCGATAGACGGCATGGGTACGCCCAACCGCTCGAAATCGTTCCACGACGCATACTATGGAGCGATGGGCCGCGACAACACGCTGCCCGACCAGGTGGGAGGCATGAAGCAGTTGGCGGAGCGGTATCGCTGGATCGACATCGACCGGGCCGGTATGTGGGGGCACTCGGGCGGCGGGTTCATCACGGCGGCGGCGATGTTCCGCTATCCCGACTTCTTCAAGGTCGGAGTGTCGCAGTCCGGCAATCACGACCAGCGCAACTACGAAGACGACTGGGGCGAACGCTATCAGGGGCTGCTCGTCAAGAACGCCGATGGCACCGACAACTACGAGGCGGAAGCGAACCAGGTCGTCGCCAAGAACTTGAAGGGGAAGCTGCTGCTGGCCCACGGGATGATGGACAACAACGTCCCCCCCTACAGCACCTATCTGGTGATGGAGGCGCTCGTCAAGGCGAACAAGGATTTCGACCTTATCCTGTTCCCCTATCAGCAGCACGGATACGGGCCGCATAACAACTACATGATGCGCCGGCGGTGGGACTACTTCGTGAAGTGGCTGATGGGTGCGGAACCGCCGAAGGAGTTTCAGTTCAAGCCGCCGACGATGCGGCCAATGTAGGCTGGCCGATCGTCATCAGCCACACATGGTCTTTGGTCCAAGCCCGCCTCTCTGGAGCGCGGGCTTGACTTTTTCTGGCACATCCAGTTCCCCTCCCATCGCTTTTCAGGAGTGTAGAGTTTCCCTACACTCACTATTACGTCTGAGTGAATCCGCAACAAACTTGTGGCGAATCCAGCGGCCAAAGCGTAGATTCTTATGTTTCGGAATTGGGATGAGCGGGAGGTCAAGGCTCATCCCAATTCTGTTACAGTCTCACCAAGTACCAGCGGCTTCCCGTTTCAACCACTCCTCAGAAGACTCTGCTGCCTCATCGACGCATCATTCGACGGGGCGATTCACGTCGTTTCGAGGAGCCAGTTCACACATGGCGTGAACTGATCCGACGTTTGAAGCATCTCTCGCACCGGTCGCATGGTCTGCCGGCGTGCGACGATGCCGGCAGCGCCTTCCCCATTCTGAACACGAGAATAGGACATGATCGGAACGAATGTCACTCACTACAAGATCCTCGAGAAGCTGGGCGAGGGTGGAATGGGTGTTGTTTACAAGGCGCAGGACACGTCGCTCGATCGGCTTGTCGCGATCAAGTTCTTGCCATCGCACCTGTCGGCCACGCCGGACCACCGGGCCCGGTTCCTCCATGAGGCGAAAGCGACAGCGGCCCTGAGCCACCCGAACATTCTCTCGATCTACGAGATCGACGAGCACAACGAGCACGCCTTCATCGTGCTCGAGTATATCGACGGACAAACACTCAAAGACCACCTCGCCACGCTCCAGACCGGTTCCGGCGTCTCCGTCGACCGCGCCATCGAGTGGACCGAGACGATCGCGCGCGCGCTGAAGGTCGCCCACGACAAGAACATCATTCACCGGGACATCAAGGCCGAGAACATCATGCTGACGCGGTCGGGTCAGCTGAAGATCATGGACTTCGGCCTTGCCAAACTCCGCAGCCACGGTACGCTGACCAAGGCTGGTTCCTCGCTGGGAACGTTGTCCTACATGTCTCCGGAACAAGCTCAGGGCTCGAGTGCCGACCATCGCTCCGACCTCTGGTCGTTGGGCGTGGTCTTCTTCGAATTGCTGACCGGGGACCTGCCCTTCAAATCGGAGCATGAGGCCGGGCTCCTGTATCTCGTCGTCAACCAGTCGCCTCCGTTCCCGAGCGAGCTGGACCGTCGCCTCCCCGAGGCCGTCGACGCCGTCGTCATGAAGATGCTCGAGAAGGACCCCGACCGGCGCTTCCAGAACGTCGACCAACTGCTCGACGCCCTCTCGGGGCTCAGAGCGCAGATCGCGTCGAAGCAATCCAACGCCAAGCGTCTGGCCATCGCCGTCCTTCCGTTCGCTACGATCGGCGGCGACAAGGAGAACGAGTACTTCGGCGACGGCCTGACGGACGAGCTGATCGTGAGTCTTTCGCAGCTGAAAGACTTCGACGTCATCTCGCGCACGAATTCAATGCAGTACAAGAACACGACGAAGGACATCAAGACGATCGGCAAGGAGCTCGGGATCCGCTACCTGCTCGAGGGGAGCGTCCGGAGGTTCCAGGACAACCTGCGGATCACGCTTCAGTTCGTCGACGTCGAGAACAGCCGGCAGCTCTGGGCTGAATCGTTCAAAGGAAAGATGGAGGACGTGTTCGACATCCAGGAGAAGGTGTCGAAGCATGTCGTCGATGCCTTGATGATCAAGCTCTCCCCGAACGAGAAGATCATCCTCACGAAGAGGTCCACCGTCAACGCCGAAGCGTTCGATTGCTATCTGCGGGCCCGGGAGTTCCTGTATCGCCGGACGAAGAGCAGTCTGCAGTTCGCGATCCATCTGTTCCAGAAAGCCATCGAGCTGGACACGCGCTACGCCGCGGCGTACGCCGGACTTGGCGAAGCGTATGCCACCTTGCACTACGACTACGATACGAAGGAGATCTGGGTCGACAAGGCCATCGAATCGAGCCTCAAGGCGCTGATGTACGATTCGACCGTGGCGGAGGCGTATGCGGCCTTGGCCATGGCGTATTTCAGCAAGAAATCGATCCAGGAGGCCGAAGCGGCCGCCCGAAAGGCGATCGACCTCGGGCCGAACATCTTTACGGGCTACTGGGTGCTGGCCCGCATCTGTCATGTGATGGACCGCGACCAGGAATCGGTCGAACTCCTCAAGCGGACGATCGATCTGAATCCGGACTTCCACACCGCCCACGGAGAGCTGCGTATGGCCTATGAGCGGCTCGGCGACAAGGAGAAAATGGCCGAGGTCATCGAGGTGATGCTCGAGCGCATCCCCGTTTATCTCTCGAAGCATCCCGATGACGCCCGCTCGCACATCCACTACGCAACGCAATTGGCCGTCGTCGGACGTGAGAAAGAGGCGCTGGAGCAGACGGCGAAGGCGATCGCGCTCAGTCCGGATGATCCGCTCATGTTCTACAATGCAGCCTGCGTGTACTCGCGCCTGGGCCAGAAGGCGCAAGCCGTCGACACGCTCCGACGATCGATCGTCGCCGGCCTCGAAGACTACGAGTGGATCAAGACAGACCCGGACTTCGATGCCATTCGCACCGAGCCGGGCTACATCGATATGATGAAGGGCAAATAGCATATGATCGGGTCGACGGTCAGTCATTACAAGATCCTTGAGAAGCTGGGTGAGGGGGGCATGGGGGTGGTGTACAAGGCACAGGACCTCACCCTCGACCGGCTTGTCGCGTTGAAGTTTCTCCCGGAGTCGTCGGCGGCCGGAACCGATCCCTCACGCTTCCTCCAGGAAGCCAAGGCCGCCGCAGCGTTGAACCACCCGAATATCTGCACGATCCACGGGATCGAAGAGACCGCAGGCCGTTCATTCATCGTCATGGAGTTCGTTGACGGGCAGATGCTCGAGGAGAAGAAGTCCTCTCTCTCCCTCAAGCAAGCGATCGATATCGGCATCCAGATCGCTGAAGGCTTAGCCGTCGCTCACGAGAAAGGGATCGTCCACCGGGACATCAAGCCCGAGAACATCATGATCCGCAAGGACGGCATCGTGCAGATCATGGATTTCGGACTGGCAAAGCTCCGGGGTGTGACGAGATTGACGAAGGAAGGTTCGACCGTCGGTACAGCGGGATACATGTCGCCCGAGCAGATCCAGGGGCACGAGACAGACCATCGGTCCGATATCTTCTCTCTGGGCGTGTTGTTGTTCGAAATGATGACCGGACAACTCCCATTCAAGGGGATGCATGAAACAGCGATGGCGTACGAGATCGTGAATGTCGACTCTCCTCCGCCGTCGTCGATCAGGTCCGATATCCCGCCCGAGCTTGACGCGATCGTCCTCGAATGCCTGGAGAAGGACCCGAAGGAGCGGACGCAGTCGGCAAACCAGGTGGCCGTGGACCTGAAGCGATACCGGAGAGAGTCGAGCCGGTCGCGGGCCAGCCGGATCACGGCGGCGCGGCCGGCAACTTCCAGGATTTCGACGGAGCAAGACGGCCCACCACGCGACGGACGCGATCCCTCCTCCACGACCCCGAGGTTCAGGCGATGGCTCCCGCTCGCGCTCGTTGCCGTCGCCGCGTTGCTCTTTGGCGTGGCAGGCACGATCGCGCTGCGCCCGTCGACGCCGGCCGCTGGTTTGATCTGGACCTCGGTCGAAATGCCACGCGGCGTTGAGTACGTCAGCGGCCTGGGAGGGCATGCTGCCATCTCTCCCGACGGGACGATGATCGTCTTCGCCGCGATCGATTCGCAGTTCCAACGCATGCTGTGGGTCAGGCCCCTGAACATGCCCGAGGCCCACATGCTCGGCGGGACGAAGGATGCCGAGTATCCTTTCTGGTCCTACGACAGCCGTTCCATCGGCTTCTTCGCCGAAGGCAAACTGCGTGTGATCAAAGCCTCGGGAGGGCCGGTGCTAAGCCTCGCCAACGCGCCGCTCGGACGCGGAGGCGCGTGGGGCAGTTCGGGCATCATCGTCTTTTCGCCGAGCGTTTCGGACCCCAACTTGTCTGCAGTCCCGGCGGCCGGCGGAGCCCCCACGATCGTCGCGCACCTCGATTCGTCGAAGGGCATCGCACCCCGATTTCCGTCGTTCCTTCCCGACGGCAAACACTTCGTGTTCACTTCGGTCGAACTCGGTGGACGGGGACTCAACACCGTCACGTCGATCGGGTCCGTTGACGGCGCGGCTCCGATCGAGATCGCCAACGGATGGTCGAACGCCATCTATGCATCGGAGCATCTCGTTTACCTGCGGCAAGGGATCCTGATGGCCCAACCCTTCGATCCGAACTCGAGGACGCTCGAAGGCGACGCCGTCACGATCCAAGAGGGGCTCAACGCCTGGGGACCCAGGGCCAAGGGAGATTTCTCGCTGTCGGAGAACGGACTTCTCCTTTCGTCGGTCGGGCGGGGACAGTCGCAGGAGGAACTGATCTGGATCGCGTCCAACGGCGAGCTTCAGCCGATCATCCGCACGGCCACGTTCGGGGGGGCACGCCTCTCACCCGACGGCACGCGATTCGCCTACGACGAGATCGAGGGTCAGAGCCAACGCGTGGACATCTGGGTCTATGATCTGATACGCCACGTCAAAACGCGACTGACCTTCGGCGGGTTCTCCTCATCGCGCCCGGTCTGGTCGCGGGACGGGTCGAGGATCTACTTCTCGTCGGAGATCGGCACCAGCAAGGCCAACATCGTTCAGAAGAGGGCCGACGGCACGGGAAGGGAAACGGTCGTGCTCTCGGGTCCGGACCCGAACGCCACGCTCCGGCCCGTGGATGTGACATCCGACGGACGTACCCTGCTGGCCGTCTCGATCCTCGGCAATCAAGGCGTCATCGGAACGATCGACGTGAGCGACCCTGAGCGATCGGCGGAATTCCGGCCGCTCGGGTTCCGGGCCGAATCGGGCCGCTTCTCGCCCGACGGCCGTTGGATCGTCTACCAGTCGGACGAATCTGGAAAGCGCGAGGTCTACGTTCGATCGGTGCAGGGCGCAGACGGTCAATGGCAGCTCTCGTCCGGAGCGGGCGAAGAGCCGATCTGGACCTCCTCCCACATCGTCTACTTCTCCTCCGCCGTCGACACCTATATGAAGGTACGCGTCACGTTCGCCGGCGGCCGGCCGTCCTTCGACCAGGCCGAGCCGCTATTCCCCCCCGCCACAAATCGGCTTGCCTCCCTCTACGACGCCTCGAGAGACGGACGTCGGTTCCTGTCGTCGCGGCGGATCGCCGACCAAAGCAGCCGGTCGCTGTCGTTGGTGTCCAACTGGACTCAGTTGATCAAGAAGTAGCGAAAGGCCGGGACCATGATCATTCGCTTCGTCCAAATGCGCGCCGCGGATACCAACGGCGCCAACCTGAAGCTGGCCTATGAGCGCCTTGTTATTCCAGCGCTGCGGGCTACGGCCGGCTGCCGCTCGGCCTCGCTCCTGCAGAAGAACGGCGACCCCCAGGTGTGCATCTCCATGACCACCTGGCGGTCGATCGACGACGCCGAACGGTACGAGCGGAGCGGCGAGTTCAAGAAGCTCCTCGACGGCCTGCAACCGTATTTTGCGGAAGCCGACGACTGGAAACTCGGTCTCAGGCCCGACCTAACGGTCTCGTTCGAACCCGTGGTCAACGAGCCGATCGTCCAGCGGTTCGAGGTCGCGGCCGAAGGCGCATCGTCGACGCCGAGCGCGTTCATTCCCGACTATCTCCGCGTTGTGTCGCATCGTATCCGGCCGGGGGCCGCGGGAATCTTCCGCAAAATCTACGAGGATCAGGTCCTCCCGCTCCTGCGCGTCCAAGAGGGCTACCGACGTGCCTATCTCGTCGAGGACCCCACGGACATCAATAAGCTGCTCTCCGTCACCGCGTGGTCATCCAAGCGCGACGCCGATCGCTACGAGCGCAGCGGCCTCTTCCTTACGCTCCTCGAGCGACTCGCCCCGACCCTTACGGACCTGGCTCATTGGAAACTGAGCGGGCAGACGGCGGACCATGCCCGCATCGCGACGAGCGACGATGTCGCGGTCGATGGATACACGCTCCTCATCGGCGAGGAGTTCATCGCGTGATCGTCCATCGCTGACCGTCCTGTGCGCATCGCGATCGTCTCCGATATCCACGGCAATCTGGAGGCCCTGACGGCCGTCCTGGAGGACATCGACCGCCGGCCGGTCGACGAGATCGTCTGTCTGGGCGACATCGTCGGCTACGGTCCCGACCCGGCGGCGTGTCTCGCCGTCATCCGAGGTCGGCGGATACCGTCGTTCATGGGCAACCATGACCAGGCGGCGTTCGACGCCGACCTGCGGACCACATTCAGCCTTCTGGCGCGGACGGCCATCGAATGGACAGCGCCTCGGCTCGACGACGGCGACCTTGCCTTCCTGCGCTCGTTGCCGTACCGGGCCGAGCTCCACGGCGCCACGTTTGTCCATGCTTCTCCAAGGGACCCGGGGGAGTTCGAATACGTCATGGACGACCTCGACGCGGCGCGCCAGTTCGGAAGCTTCACGACGCCGATCTGCTTCATCGGGCACACGCACGATCCCGAGATCTTCCGCGAAGACCTGGGCCCCCGCATGGTCGACGCGGAACATCGATGCCTTGTCAACGTTGGCAGTGTGGGACAACCGCGGGACGGCAATCCGAAGGCCTGCTATGGGTTGTATGATACCGGACCGCTCTCGTTCGAGCATGTCCGGGTGGCGTACGATGTGCCGGCGACGGCCGCGAAGATCTATCAGGCGGGCCTTCCGGCCCAACTCGCCGAACGGCTGGTACTGGGGGTCTGACAACGAGAGCACTTGCCAAGGCTTTGGCCACAAAGAGCACAGAGAACACAGAGAGGTGTGGCGGGATCATGAGAAGTAGCTCTGCGCCTTTCGCCTTCTTCGTTGCGACATGATTCTTCATGAGAGGATGATGCAGATGGCTGGATCGGAGATCATCGACAGACTCAAAGGACTCGAGGACGAGAACGTCCGGTTGCGGCGCGCGGTCGAGGAGTTGTCCATCCTGAACGACCTTTCGCGAACCATCGGCGCGTCGCTCAATACTGAGGAGATCATCCAGACGGTCGTCCGCCGCTCGCTGCGGGCGGTGTCGGCCGAGCAGGGCGTGGTGACGCTCGTCGAGGAATCGGAACAGGATTCGATGAAGACCCTGATCCGGACGGCCGAGGTGTCGATGGAGCGGGTCAAGTACCATTTCAACCAGGCGCTGCTCGGGTGGATGTACATCAACAAGAAACCGCTGGTGATCAACGACCCGGCCACAGACGAACGGTTCCGGGGCATCCAGTGGGATGCGTCGATCAAGTCGCTCCTCGTCGTTCCGTTGATCGTGAAATCCAAGATCCGAGGCGTGTTGTCGGTCTACAACAAGAAGGACGGGAAGAAGTTCACCGACGACGATCTGCGCCTGCTGTCGATCATCGCCGCCCAGTCCGCCCAGATCGTCGAGAACGCGCGGTTGCACGAGCAGGAGAAAGCCCTCGTCAAGATGCAGGAAGAGCTGACGATGGCCGCGGCGATCCAGAATGAGCTCTTGCCGGCGACGCTGCCGGCGATCCCCGGCTATGATGTCTTCGCCGACACCATCCCAGCGACGTCCGTCGGAGGAGACTCGTACGACGTGATCCAATCCTCAGGCGACGGACTCGCCCTCTGCATCGCCGACGTGTCCGGAAAAGGAATGGGAGCCGCTCTTCTCATGGCGAACCTCCAGGCGACCCTTCGCGCAACCGTCGAAACCCGCGAAAAGCCGTCGCTGATCCTTGACCACTCGAATCGCCTGCTGTACAGGAGCACCAGTCCGGAAAAGTTCGCCACCGTGTTCCTGGCCATGCTGGACCCGGCGCAACATCGCCTGACGTATGCAAATGCGGGACACGACCCCGCGATCCTCATCACCTCCAACGGATCGACCTCCGAGCTCCCATCGACCGGACTGCCGGTGGGGTTGTTCGAGGGGGTCAGCTACGAAGAGTCGTCGGTGTCCCTGAACCCGAGCGACGTCGTCGTCATCTTCACCGACGGGATCACCGAAAGCATGGATACCGCTCAAGCGCAGTTCGGGCGCGAACGCATCCTCGAGGTGATCACCGCTCATCGCATCGGCTCGGCCAAGGAGATCGGCAAAGCTCTGCTCGATTCCGTCGCCGCGTTCAGCAAGGGCATGCCCCCGTCGGATGACCGAACCGTACTGGTCGTCAAGCGTTTCGTCTAGAAACTTGCGGAAAATCGTCTCGCGCCCGTCTCGTCCCGCGGTCGCTGGGACGGGCGGCGGCCGGAATCTGTCATCAACAGAGCGATCGCAACGCTTCTGTGAAGTATTCCATCCCGTTGCGCACGCGGCTCAAAAGGCTCTGGCGATTCAGCCCCCAGATGAATAGATTCTCAGTACTGAGAACTCGCCCGAGAGCGTTCGTTTCGCGCCTGACGACGTGCTGTTACAACCGATCGGATCAACAACGTGAGGGTGCTATGGCCACGGTCCATTCGATTCTGGCAGGAAAGGGTTCAGCCGTTCACTCGGTCGGCCCCGACACCACGGTCATCGATGCGCTTCGTCTGATGGAGGAACACAACATCGGCGTCCTCGTCGTGACCGATAACAACGAGATCGCCGGCATCTTCTCGGAGCGTGACTACGCACGCAAGGGCGCTCTGCTTGGCCGCTCGGCGGTCACCTCCACGGTCGCCGAGATCATGACGAAGCATGTCTATACCGTCACGCCGGAACATTCTATGGAAGCGTGTATGGCTCTCATGACCGCGCAGCACGTGCGCCACTTGCCGGTGGTCGAGGCCGGCCGCCTGGCCGGTATGATCTCCATCGGCGACGTGGTGAAGTCCGTGCTCTCAGAAAAAGAGCAAACCATACGGGACCTGACGAACTACATCGCCGGGTCCGGCGCGTAGTCAACGCGCGCCGTTTCCTCGTGTTTTCCCATCACTGCTGAAATCGGTCCTTCACGTTTCTCGAGGAGCACCTATGACGTTTCGACCGCTTTTGTTGGGCCTGCTCTGCGCCGGACTCCTATCCGCCGGCTTCGCCCAGGAACAACCCATAGCCTTCCGCGGCGCGCGGATCATGCCGGTCGAGGGCACGCCCTTCGACAACGGCGTTCTCGTCGTTCAACACGGCAAGATCATCTCGGTCGGTCCATCGTCCACCGCGATCCCGTCCGACGCCACGGTGGTCGACGTCTCGGGCAAGACCATCCTCCCCGGCCTCGTCGACACCCATTCCCATATCGGCGGCGGCTCCGGGGGCGACCGCTCCTCCGCCCTCCATCCTGACGTTCGGATCCTCGACGGCATCAATCCGCGCGACGAGTCCTTCAAGCGGGCCCTCGCGGGAGGCATTACGACCGTCAACATCATGCCCGGCTCCGGCCACCTCATGAGCGGCCAAACGGTCTACGTCAAGCCCCGTCCTGCCAACAGCGTCGAGGAGATGCTCGTCTACGTCGACAAGGGCAAGACCATCTACGGCGGCATGAAGATGGCGAACGGCACCAATTCCATCGGAGAGAAGCCGTTCCCCGGCACGCGGGCCAAGTCGGCCGCGCTCGTTCGCCAGCTCTTCTTGAAGGCGCTCGACTACAGGGCGAAGGTCGCCGCGGCCAACGGGAACGCCGAGAAGATGCCCAAGCGGGACCTGGAAATGGAGGCGATGCTGGAGATCCTCGACGGTCGGCGGATCGTCCATCACCACACGCATCGGGCCGACGATATCATCACCGTCCTCCGCCTCCAGAAGGAATTCGGCTTCCGGGTCGTCCTGCACCACGTGACCGACGCCTATCTGGTCGCGAAAGAGATTGCCGAGGCCAAGGCGGGAAGCTCGATCATCGTGATCGATTCCCCCGGCGGCAAGGAGGAGGCGCTGAATCTCAACTTCATCAATGGCGCGGCTCTCGTCAAGGCCGGCGCGTTGTTCGGATTCCACACCGACGACGGCATCACGGACTCGCGTCTGTTCTTACGGTCGGCGGCGCTCGCCGTCCGGGGTGGCTTGGACCGCACCGAGGCGATCAAAGCCCTGACGCTCAACGGCGCGAAGATGCTCGACCTTGGAGACCGGGTCGGGTCGCTCAAGCCGGGAAAGGATGCCGACTTCGTCGTCCTTTCCGGAGATCCATTCAGCGTTTACACGCATGTCGAGCAGACGTGGATCGACGGCAAGAAGGTCTGGGACCGCAGCAACCCCAATGACTACCCATACGCAGTCGGCGGCTACGATGTCTACCCGGACGGCTTCTCCCTCGACGTCTGCGGAGGAGGTGAATGATGAGAACTGAACATTTCCTCCTGCCAACCCGGTGCCGATTCCTCATGGGATCTTTGCGTTCTTTGCGGCCAATCGTCTTGATGTCCGGGGCCGCGATAGCACTCGTTTTCGTGGCCGCGGTCGCCCCGGCCCAGGTCGCCATCAAAGGTGCCGTCGTCCACACCATGGCCGGCGCCCCCATCACCGACGGCGTCGTCCTCGTGAAGGACGGCAAGATCGAGCGGGTGGGACCGGCCTCCGCAGTCGCGATCCCGGCCGGCTACAAGATCATGATCGGTGCCGTCGTGACGCCCGGCCTCGTCGACGCACACTCGACGGTCGGCCTGTCGGGCATCTTGAACATCACCGCGGATCAGATGCAATTGGAGAAGTCCGACGCGTTCCAGCCCGAACTGAGGGCCATCGACGCGTATAATCCGCGCGAGGCTCTGGTGAAGTACGTGAGAGATCTCGGCACGACCACGCTGCACACCGGTCACTCACCCGGGGCCCTCGCGAGTGGAACGACCATCGTCGTCAAGCCGGTGGGCGGAACGGTCCAGGAGGCTATGGTGGCTGAAGGCATGGTGGCCTTTACGCTCGGACCGTCAGTACAGGGCACGTACCGAAATCCGGGCACGTCGGGCAAGGCCATCGCCATGCTGCGCGGCGAGTTCATCAAAGCACAGGACTATGCGAAGAAGCTCGGCTTCAAGGACCCGGAGAAGCGCCCGACACGTGATCTCAAGATGGAACTGCTCTCGCGCATCCTCTCGGGCGAGGTGCGGATCCTCTATACCGCCAACCGAGCCACGGACATTCTGACGGTGCTCCGGCTGCAGAAGGAGTTCGGCTTCGAGCTCGTCCTCGACGGCGCGGCGGAGGCATACCTGGTGCTCGATGAGCTCAAAGCGGCGGGCGTTCCGGTCGTCCTCCATCCGACGATGGCCCGACCGGGGGGCGACATGAAAAACCTTTCCGTGGAAACGGCGTCCAAGCTGAAGGCAGCCGGCATACCGTTCGCCTTGCAGACCGGCCACGAAGGCTATGTGCCGAAGACGCGCGTCCTCCTGTACGAAGCCGCGGTGGCCGCGGCCAACGGCCTCTCGTTCAACGACGCCCTCGCGGCCATCACGATCGACGCGGCCCGGATCATCGGCGTGGACAAGCGGGTCGGCTCGCTGGAAGCGGGGAAGGATGCCGACGTCGTCATCTTCGACGGCGACCCGTTCGAATACACCAGCCACGTCTGCGGGGTGCTCGTGAACGGCGTGGTCGTGAGCGAGACCTGTCACTGATTCGCGACGACCGAATGCGGCGGGGTCCGGCTCCCGGGCCCCGCTTTTTTTTTGTACCGACCGCTTGACATCCGCGGGTTAACTCTCCACATTCGTTTCGCCATGGCTTTCGTCCTGTCCATCCGCCATCGTCGCTCCGACGATATCGCCGGCCGCCTCCGCCCCTTCCATCCGCTGATCGATACGGTCGAGGCTGGAGGCATCAGTGCGACGCGCGTCACGGGCGAGTTCTGGACCGCAGGACAGCGCAAGGCGTCGTCGCTGCACGAGGTCTCGTATCGGGCGTGCTTCAAGCCGCAGCTCCCCCGTTTCTTCATCGACCTCCTCACGCAGCCTGGCGACGTCGTGTTCGACCCGTTCAGCGGCCGCGGAACGACTGCGCTCGAGGCCGGATTGGCCCAGCGCCGCATCGTCGCCAACGACATGAACCCGCTGAGCGCGATGCTCGCACGTCCTCGGTTGTTCGTTCCGGACCTCGAGGCGCTGCGACAAAGGCTGTCGTCGCTCCGCTTCCGTACCGGCCGCCGGGCCGACGTCGATCTGTCGATGTTCTACCATCCACGCACCGAGTCGGACCTGATCGGCCTCCGTTCGTACCTCCACCGGCGCCATCGTAACGGCAGCGAGGACGCGATCGACCGTTGGATCCGGATGGTGGCGACGAACCGGCTCACCGGGCATTCGACAGGGTTCTTCTCGGTCTACACGCTTCCGCCGAATCAGGCCATCACGGCCGAGCGGCAACGGATGATCAACCGCCGGCTTCGTCAGCGGCCTCCGGAACGGGATGTCCGTTCGATCATCCTCCGGAAGTCCGCCAGCCTCCTGCGCACCGTCACACCGGACCAGATGCGGGTCCTCCGCGAGGCAGGTCGACACGCCCGATTCATCACGGGCGATGCGCGTCGGGTGCGATATGTCCGGGCCGGCAGTATCCGCCTGACCGTCACATCTCCCCCGTTCCTGAACATGGTCGACTACGCGGCGGACAATTGGTTGCGATGCTGGTTCAACGGGATCGACGCCGACGCGGTCGCAGATCGGATCACTGTCACCAGTTCTCTGACGGCCTGGGAGCGGGCCATGGACGGGGTGTTCGCCGAACTCCACCGCCTCACCGCCCCCGGAGGCTGGGTCGCGTTCGAAGTGGGCGAGGTTCGCCGCGGCCATCTGCGCTTGGACGAATCGATCCTGCCCATCGGTGTGCGGCGCGGCTTCGAATGTCGCGCCGTGCTCATCAACCAGCAACGCTTCACGAAGACCTCCAACATCTGGGGGATCGGCAACAACCACAGCGGGACCAACACGAATCGAATCGTTCTCTTCCAGAGAGCGTAAGAGGAGCACCAAGGCCGGATCGCGCGTTGGTGAGAGGGAACGAAGAACGGGAAGCCCATGAGAAGAGCTTCCCGTTTTCCTTTCCCGGCCGGATTCCTGAATATTTCTCTATATTGGCCCATGGCATCGGCATTGCACCCTGAGGTCCTTGAAGCGATCCGGCGCGCGCTCGCGGAGGACGTTGGCGGCGGCGACGTAACATCGCTCGCGACGATCCCCGACTCCGCTATGGCCCGGGGGTTGTTCCGGGCGAAGAGTCCCGGTGTCGTGGCAGGACTGGAAGTGGCTGCTGAGGTCTTCCGGGCATTGGACTCTGGCTCGCAGTTCGAACCCCACGTCATTGACGGTCAGACGGTTGACCAAGGGACGCACCTCGCCACCGTTTCGGGACCGGCACGCATCATTCTGACGGGCGAACGGACGGCGCTCAATTTCCTTCAGCGCATGTCGGGCATCGCCACGATGACGAATGCGTTCGTCAAGGCCGTCGAAGGCACTCGGGCGATCATCCTGGACACTCGAAAGACCGCGCCAGGACTCCGGCAGTTCGACAAGCTCGCCGTTCGGCTCGGGGGTGGCACTAATCATCGGGCCGGATTGTTCGATATGGTGCTGATCAAAGACAACCACATCGACGCGGCCGGTGGGATCACGGCGGCGATCCAGGGAGCCCGGTCCTTCTCGGGTGGGCGATTGCCCATCGAGGTGGAATGCCGTACGTTGGACGACGTCCGGGAGGCCTTCGGGCTGAAGGTGGACCGTATCATGCTGGACAATATGGACCTCTCGACGATCCGGAAGGCCGTGCATCTCGTGGATGGACGGATCCCGCTCGAGGTCTCCGGAAACGTAACACTCGAGACTGTCCGGGCCTATGCCGAAACGGGCGTGGACCTCATCTCGGTGGGGGCGTTGACGCATTCGGTGAAGGCGATGGATATTAGTATGAAGATCGTGACGAGCGAGAAGAGAACCAGTATGCAGTAGGCAAGGACCATCAGGTTGTGACAGGCAGAGGTCCAGGGACAGGGATCCGGGAATAGGATCTGTGTCCCATGACTGCCACCTGTCACATCCTGCCTGCTCGTGCCTACTGCCGACTCATATTGAAGAGATACCGGATTGAACACTGACGCAACCCTGATCTACGAAGACCTCAGAAGGCGCCTGCACGACGTCGTTCCAGACGTCGAGCTCCGCATGAAGTCGGAATTGGCGGCTGAGATCAACGTCCTCAAGAAGCAGCGAAACGCCGTCATCCTTGGGCACAACTACATGGAGCCGGCGTTGTTCCACTCCATCCCCGATTTTGCCGGGGATTCCCTGGAACTGAGCCGACAGGCGGCGAAGACGGAGAAGGACATCATCGTCTTCTGCGGCGTCCGTTTCATGGCCGAGACGGCCAAGATCCTCAACCCGACCCGCACCGTGCTCCTGCCGGCGAAAAAGGCCGGCTGCTCGCTCGCCGACGGCATTACCGCCGAGGACGTCCGTAAGCTTCGGGCCGAGTACCCCGGCGTGCCCATCGTCTCGTACATCAACACGAACGCCGACGTCAAAGCCGAGTCGGACATCATCTGCACTTCGGGCAATGCGGCGCGGGTGGTGGCGTCGCTCAAGGCCGAAACGGTCATCTTCCTTCCCGACGAATACCTCGCCGGCAACGTGGCCCGCGAGACGGGACGCCACATCATCTTTCCGACACGCGGGGTCCCGCGAGCGAACGACGGCTCGCTCGACTACAAGCTTATCGGTTGGACGGCCCGGTGCGAAGTCCATGAGAAGTTCACGGTCGAGGACATCAGAAACGTGCGAAAGCAGTTCCCCGACGTCGTCATCCTCGCTCATCCCGAATGCAGTCCCGAGGTCACGGCTGCTTCGGACTTCTCGGGCAGTACAGGCACGATGATCAAGTATGTCGAACAAACCAAGGCGCCTCGATACCTGCTGCTGACCGAATGCTCGATGGGCGATAATATCGCGGCATCGCATCCGGAGAAGGAGATGCTCCGGATGTGCAGCGTCCGATGCCCGCACATGAACGAGATCACGCTCGAGGAGACCCGCGACGCACTACTGAAGACCCAGTACGTCATCGAGGTGCCCGAGGACATCCGCCGGCGGGCCCTCGTGGCCCTTGAACGGATGTTGTCGATCAATTGACATCTTGGCACAAGCGCACAACATCGCGCTCGGCGCCCCCCGTGTTCTAGGAGACAACGTGGTGCAAAACTCGGTCCTTGGTCCGCGCATGCATGAATCTCCGATCGTGAGATCAACAGGACGATCGTCCCATCTCATCTGCTCTGCGACCGCTGCGGACCGCTGTGATCGCCGCGCGAAATGTCTTTTGGCCATTCGCTGATCATGCCCCACGACCTGATCAAGACCGACGTCCTCGTCATCGGATGCGGCATTGCCGGCGGCGTCGCGGCACTCGAGCTGGCTGAAGCCGGCGTGCATGTGACCGTCGTGACCCTTTCGCCGAAGCCCGAAGAGACGAACACATGGTACGCGCAGGGGGGCATCGTCTATCAAGGGGACGCCGATTCCCCGGAGCTCCTCATCGAGGACATTCTCCGCGCCGGGGCAGGCTATTCGAACCGCTCCGCCGTCGAGATCCTCGCACGCGAGGGGCCTGAACTGGTCCGCACGGTCCTGCTCGACAAGATCGGCGTACCGTTCGACCGGACCACCAACGATGAGCTCTCGCTGGTCCGCGAAGGCGGACACTCGCTCCATCGCATCCTCCATGCCGCCGACGCCACCGGCAGCGCCATCGAGCGGCGCCTGCTCGTTTCGCTCGGCCGGTTCAAGAACGTGCAGTTGCTGACCGGCCACACGGCCGTTGACCTCCTGACGCCGGCCCATCACGCGATCGACCGGCAGTGCTTGTACCAGCCCACGTCGTGCGTCGGCGCCTACCTGCTCAACCAGTCCACGGGCCAGGTGATCAGGTGCCTGGCGAAGGCGACCGTCCTCGCCACGGGCGGACTCGGCCAGATCTTCCTGCGTACGACGAATCCCGCGGGAGCGCGCGGCGACGGCCTGGCCATGGCGTGGCGCGCAGGCGCGAGGGTCATCAATAGCGAGTTCATTCAGTTCCATCCGACCTCGTTCTACAAAGAGAATACTCCCTGCTTCCTGATCTCGGAGGCGGTCCGGGGCGCGGGGGCGAAGCTCGTCGACGAGAGCGGACGGGCCTTCATGGAAGACTACGACCCCGAATGGAAGGACCTCGCGCCCCGTGATGTCGTCTCGCGCAGCATCCATCACGAGATGCTCAAACGCCGGCTTCCGAACGTCTATCTCGACATTGCCTCGCATCTCCCGGCAGCGAAGATCCGTGAGATGTTCCCGTCGATCCATGAACAATGCATGAAGTACGGCATCGATATGAGCCGCGAGCCGATACCCGTGGTCCCGGCCGCGCACTACTTCTGCGGCGGTGTGTGGGTGGATGAATGGGGCGCAACGACCGTCCAGCAGCTGTTCGCCATCGGCGAAGTGTCCTGTACTGGCATCCACGGCGCCAACCGGCTCGCCAGCACGTCGCTGCTCGAAGGGCTGGTGTGGGGCCATCGGGCGGCCAGACACCTCCATGGCTCTTTGCGTTCGTTGGATCTGCACGACCCCCACGACATCCCGCCATGGGTGGAAACCGGCACACAGGAGCCCGACGCCGCGCTGATCCTGCAGGACATGAGCGCCATCCAGCATGTGATGTCGAACTACGTCGGACTCGTCCGCACCGACCGACGGCTCCAGCGGGCGATCCGGGAACTCCGCCATCTCGAGTACGAGATCGAGCGGTTCTACCGGGCCGTCCAACTCACCGACGGACTCATCGGCCTTCGCAACGCCGTCCGCACCGCGCTCATCGTGACGATCTCCGCCTGGGAGAACAAGAAGAGCGTCGGGTGCCATTATAGAGTCTGAGGAGGGCGGAGGCAGAGGACGGGCATCAGAGGTCAGATGCAGAGGAGAGCCGCCATGTCGCAAACCCGCGGACTTGTGTTCCCTACCCGCCCGGGCATTCATCCTGTCGCTGAGGTCATGAAGCATCATTCGAACCCTAAACCGATGATCCATCAAATGAATCGTACGATGTTACAAGCGATGTTTTCGATCTGCGCGGCGGTCGTGTTGTCTCTCGCGGCCTACGCACAGTCTCCCGATCCCGTTCTGCTGATCTCCCTCGATGGCTTCCGTAACGACTATCCCGAGAAGACCGAGACGCCCAACTTGACGGCGCTTGCAAAGGCCGGCGTTCGAGCCGAGGCGCTGCGCCCCGTCTTTCCGAGCAAGACCTTCACCAATCACTACACCATCGCCACAGGTCTGCTTCCCAAACACCACGGCGTGATCTCCAACACGATGTACGACGCCGAGATGAACGCGTGGTTCCGGTTGAGCGACACCGGCGCCGTTCGGAATGCCGCTTGGTGGGGAGGCGAGCCGATCTGGGTCACGGCGGTCAAGCAGCGACAGCGCTCCGCCTGCTTCTTCTGGCCCGGGACCGAAGCAGCGATCGGCGGCATCCGGCCGACCTATTGGAAGCCCTATGTGCATCAGACGCCGCACGAGGAGAGGATCGCGCAGGTCCTCGCATGGTTCGATCTGCCGTCAGAAGAACGCCCCTCGATCATTACCCTCTACTTCAGCGATACCGACGACGCCGGCCATCGGTTCGGTCCTGATGCACCCGAGCTCAAGGCAGCGATCCAGAAGGTCGATTCATCCGTCGGCCGGCTGCTCGATGGGCTGGCCGCCCGCGGGCTGCGCGATAAGGTCAACATCTTGGTGGTGTCCGATCACGGCATGTCGGCCGTTGATACCTCGCGCATCGTCTACTGGGACGACGCGTTGGACGCAAGCACGGTCAGATCCATCGAGGAAGGACCGGTCCTCACCTTCAATGCCCCGGCCGACAGCGTGCCGGTCTATGTGCAGCGGCTCAACCGTTTGAGCCTGCACCTGAAGGCCTATGCGAACGCCGACCTGCCAGCTCGCTTCTTGTACAGCGGCCACCGCCGAATACCGTCCATCATCGGTCTGGTGGACGACGGCTGGACGGTCACGCGCCGAAACCGACGGGGCGGCTATCCGATCTCCGGGGGCGCGCACGGCTACGATCATGAGTTCCCCTCGATGCAGGCGCTCTTCATTGCTGACGGCCCCGCCTTCAAGAGCGGCGCCCGAGTTGACACCGTGATGAACCTGGATGTCTATGAACTTCTGTGCCATCTGCTCAAGCTGAAGCCGGCACCGAACGACGGTTCGTTCGAACGGATCAGAAGCGTCCTTGAACCTTGATGGCCTCAACCGTCGCTGCCTTCTCATCGCCACCTTCACATCACCTTCATCTTCACACCTGCCACCTGTCTCAGCTCTCCGCCGGCAAATGCCCCGCCTTCGGCTCGACCTCCCGGCTTCGCTCCCGTTCCGCACCCAAATCCCGGTGCGGATCACCGACGTGAACTACGGTGGGCATTTGGGAAATGACGCCGTGCTTTCGCTCGTGCACGAAGCCCGTCTGCAATTCCTGGCCTCGATGGGCTACTCTGAAACGAACATCGAAGGCGCCGCCGTCATCATGGCCGATGCTCAGATCGTCTACCGGTCGGAAGGTCACTACGGCGACCTCCTCGATGTCGCGGTGGGGTTCGGTGAGATCTCCGGGGTCTCCTTCGAGATCTTCACCCTGCTCTCCCGCTCGGATTCGGGACAGGAAGTCGCTCGCGTCAAGACCACGCTTGTTTGCTACGACTACGCCCTTCGGAAACCGCTGCCGGTGCCGGCCCCCTTGAGGTCCCGCCCGACCTGAGCTTCATATTTTGGTTGCATTCGGTTCATAGATTCCTGATACTGAGAAGGAAGAGGGTCTGGCGCCCCTTTTGGTACTCGCCAGACCCATGTGCCACCAGTTCTGGGTGTCTGCGCCGTGAATGCCGCATATCATCTTTTCCACATTCCCGTGATGGGGACGGGCCATTCGATCGACACACCCATCCGCGTGGCCCCGTTCGGCATTTCGTCCGTGATCTCCATCGTCGACGACCTCCTCGTCGAACGCGTCCGGAAGCATTACGCCCACCAGGAAGGTCTTCCGTACGAACAGATCCCGCGCTACGCCGAGGACGGCCGATCGCGGCGGATCACTGCCTATCTCGACCTCGTTCGCGAGATCGTCCACCGCCGTCTTGAAGCGATCAAGCAGCTCCCCTTCTTTGAGAAGAACGACAAGTCGAAGTATTTCGAGATGCTCCCCGACTCGTGTGACCTGAAACAGGACTACGAGGCAATGCTCCGCATGTCCCCGGGACCGGATCGGGAAAGGCAAGAACGGTCCTTGACTCAACGCATGCTGCCAGGCTCGATCGACGTCAACATCATGACGAAACTCGACCGGCTGACGTTCACGCGCGAAGGGAAGCCGCTCAGCGACGAATACTCCGACGCCAAGACCGCTCTGCGCGGTTATGCCGAAAGCGCCTTGAACTCGGCCGTCATCTTCTCCGCCGGACTCAACCAGAGTCTCTTCGGCTACATGACCCGCTTCCGGGATTTCTACCGGAGTGAGATGGGCGAGATCCGCAAGAAGGTTGTCCTCAAGGTCAGCGATTTCCGATCGGCCCTGATCCAGGGCAAGCTTCTCGCGCGCAAGGGGCTCGAGGTCCACGAATTCCGGATCGAGTCCGGGCTCAATTGCGGCGGACACGCGTTCGCCTCCGATGGCGAATTGCTGCCGACGCTGCTGAGGGACTTCAAAGAGAAGCGCGATCAACTGAAGGCTGAGTTCCTTCCCATGATTCGTCGATACTATGAATCCATGGGATGGGAGTATCCGAAGCTGGCAGAATCTGAGATGCCGCTCGTAACCGTTCAGGGCGGGATTGGAACGCCTGGAGAGGCGGAGCGGATGCTCAAACAGTTCGGAATGGATCGAACAGGCTGGGGGTCCCCCTTCCTCCTCGTGCCTGAAGCAACGTGCGTGGATGAGCCAACGCGGCGTCTGCTCGCCGATGCGTCCGAGAAAGATGTCTACCTCAGCGACGTTTCACCGCTTGGCGTTCCGTTCAACAATGTCCGCCGCACCGGGTCTGAGCAATGGACACAGCAGCGCGCTGACGAAGGCCGACCTGGTTCACCGTGCCCAAAGGGATTCCTTGTTTCGAACACGGAGTTCACGGAGCGCCCCATCTGCACGGCATCGTCCGAGTTCCAGGACCTCAAAGTGCAACAACTCGACGCCGCTAATCCTGCGTCGGACGAACGTCGGGCAGCGTACGCCAAGATCGTCAGGAAGGTGTGCTTGTGCGATCACCTCGGCAACGGCGCCCTGATCGCCCTCGGCATTGCACCCCCGGCCAACCACCCGCAGGCCATCTGCCCGGGCCCGAACATTGCGTGGTTCAACCGGGAGTATACGTTGCGCGAAATGGTGGACCACATCTATGGACGCGGACCCTCGATCGTACCGGCTGAGCGGCCGCACATGTTCGCGAAAGAAGTGACGATGTACGTCGATTACTTCGAGCGCCTGCTGCAACAGTCCGATCGGAGCCCAAAATCGATCGCGGCGCTCGGCGTCTTCCTGACCAACCTCCTCGCCGGCATGGACTACTGCCTCGAGCTAGCCGCGGGCGAAGCCTACGGCGACGAGAACCTGGCCTCGATCGAGCCAAGGATCCATGAGCAGCGTGAGCGGCTTGAGATGCTCGCGCTTCAACTCGAACCGGTCGAAGCCCGCGCGGCTTCCTGACCGACGCACACGCCGTTCCCATCTCTGCGAACCGCTCCTCCGCAGGTCTGTCTGCGAACGAAATTCTCCGTACAATGAGCCAGGTAGCGATCACGGCTGCCGACCCACCGTTTTCGGAGACCTTCCATGGACCTCGCCGAACTTCTTGAACACCGTCAGGCGGCGATCATCTTCGATGCGCACGAATCGTTGAATAAATCGCGCCTTCCCCATTATCGTCAAAGCCACGCCGTCGAGAACACGCAACGCCTGACCAATCTCTTCCGTCTCGTCCTCCAGAGCGTCAAGACGAAGAACCTCATTCCGATCATCACTTTTTCTCAGGACCTGGCCCGACAGCGATATCATCAGGGCTTCGATCTCTCCGAAGTGCAGACGGCCTACCACGTGCTGGAAGAAACCCTCTGGCGCCATCTGACGAAGCTCATCCCGCCGGAGGACTATCCCACCGCCTTCGGGATGGTCGGAACCGTCCTCGGAGCGGGCACGGATGCTCTCGCTCTTGAGTACGTCTCGCTGGCCTCCAAACGCCGCGCCCAGACGCTCGATCTGAGCGCGATGTTCACCGGCACCTGAGTCACAACTTTTTCCGGGACTCAACGTAGTCTTGGATGTCGTTCATTGGAGGCCGCTATGGAGAAGCACGTCACGTTGGCAGGCATCTTCAACATCGTCTACCGGTCGCTCCTGTTGCTGATGTCATTCGTCCTGTTTGGGGTCGCGATGTTCTTCGATTGGCTCTTGGGCATCCTGCAGCGTGTGCGGGCCTTTGACTTCGAAGAAGTGCCGGTCGAGGTCTTTGACCTCGTTTGGGGCATCCTCATCATCGTGGCTGTCCTGATGGCCGTGGTTTCGATCGCCGGTATCATTGGTGGCGCTGCCGTCCTGAAACGCAAGGAGTGGGGCCGCATCCTGTTGTTGATCGTCTCCTTCCTGAACCTCTGGCGTATTCCCCTGGGCACCTTGCTCGGCGCCTACACGATCTGGGTGCTCTTCAACGACGAGGCGATCAAGCTGTTCCAGACCGCGGCCCCGACGCGGTCCGTGGGCGAAGGTGCACCTTAGCGGAGGATCGCTGTGACACGTTCGAAGCGGGTCGGCATCTCATGATGTCGATCCGCTTCGCTGTGTATGTCCGTTGGTCCCGAACCACCGACTGATCCTGAAGTCCTGCGACGTTCTCCCCTGACCGCGCACTGATCGAGGCACACGTCGCACGGCATGGTCACCTCCCCTCACCCGACACCCGAACACCGAGCCCTCGCGACCTCTCCTTTGACTACCCCCTCACTTTGCCTTATATTTGATACCGATGAAAGCACGACTGATCCTCGAGAACGGGACCGTTTTTCACGGCGAAGCTTTCGGTGCCGCGGATAGTGAGACCACCGGCGAAGTGGTCTTCAACACGAGCATGACCGGATACCAGGAGATCCTCACCGATCCCTCCTACGCCGGACAGATCGTGACCATGACCTATCCGCAGATCGGCAACTACGGCGTCAACGTCGACGATATGGAATCGGCGAAGCCGCAGGTCGCAGGGTTTGTCGTGCGAGAGTATTTCGAAGCCTACAGCAATTTTCGGGCGAGCCAGAGCCTCGGACAATGGCTAACCCAGCACGGGATCATAGGCATTCAAGGGGTCGATACCCGGAAACTGACGAAGATCATCAGGACCACCGGAGCGTTGCGCGGCATCATCACCACGTCGGACCGTGCGGCGAACTCCGTGCTCGACGCTGTCTGCGCCAGCCCGCAGATGACCGGCCTCGACTTGGCCAAGGTCGTGACGACATCCGCCCCGTATGCCTGGTCCGAGGTCGACCGGACGCCTTTCGCCCTCCCTCCGAACGCTCGCGCGCACCTCAACAGCAGGAAGTGGAAGGTCGTCGTCTATGACTATGGCGTGAAGCACAACATCCTGCGGAGGCTCGCCTCGTACGGCTGCGACCTGACGGTCGTTCCGGCGGCGTTCCCCGCCGAGGATGTGCTGGCGATGAACCCCGACGGCGTCTTCCTATCGAACGGACCGGGCGATCCAGCCGCCGTGCGCTACGGCATCGCCAACATCAAGAAGCTCATCGGCAAGAAGCCGGTCTTTGGGATCTGCCTCGGCCACCAGCTTCTCGGCCTGGCCCTCGGAGGCACGACCTTCAAGCTCAAGTTCGGCCACCGCGGCGCCAACCACCCCGTCAAGAACCTGCTGACGAACGCGATCGAGATCACGTCGCAGAACCATGGCTTCGCCGTCGACCCGGACACGCTCGACCCGGCGACGACCGAGATCACGCACGTGAACCTGAACGACGGCACCAACGAGGGCTTCCGTCACCGGACCCTGCCGCTCTTCTCCGTTCAGTACCACCCCGAAGCGTCACCGGGTCCGCACGACAGCGACTACCTGTTCGCGCACTTCGTCCAGTTGATGGAGCGCGCGGAGAAGGCCCCGGCCTGACCATCCCCACGGAGGCCGCATGCAATGCGCTCCGATCATTCCGGCGATCCTGCTCGCAGCCCTTGCATGCATAGGCTGTGAGAACTCGTCCAGTTTGGATGAGGCCGGACTCTCCGCGTACCGTCACCTTCGACCCTTCTGGTCGCCGGCTGGCGACCGTATCGGCTTCACAGACACGAACGTCGATCACCTGGGGATCTGGTCGGTGGACTCTACCGGCCGTTCCTCGACGTTGATCCATGCCGGCGACGTCAGCGGCGGGTCGTGGTCGGCCGACGGTCAATGGGTGGCATTCGCTCGGTCCGGCCAGATCGTGGCACGGAAGGTCGGCGGCGACAGCCTGCGCGTTCTTGTCACAACCCCGGGAAGCCTGCGTCCCAGCTGGTCGACGGACGGACGCACCATCGCTTTCATCCGGGGCGGCGTACGGGCCTACGATGTCGGTTCGGGGATCGAATCATGGGTGAGCTCAACCGGATCGTATGCCCATTGGATCCGGAACACACGCAGCGTCCTCGTGACCATCGTCAACGTCCAATCGGGTCACTACGCGTACGAACTGCAACGCGTGCACGTCGACTCAGCCTACGCTCAGGACCTGGCCACCTTCCGGACGAGCGACGACTGCGCCTTCTTCGTCCCCTCGCAGGACGGTCAAACCGTCTACTTCGGCCGCAAGCCTTCCGACGGGCGGTCGGAGGTCTGGTCGCTCTCGCTCACGACGTTCCAATCCCGACGGCTGACGACGGACGGCGGCGACTATCCGGCCGTCAGCCCGGACGGAGAGTGGATCGTGTACACGAGAACGGCTTCGGACGACGGGGGGTTGTGGCTGATGAGGAAGGATGGAAGCGAGAAGCGGAGGTTGACAGACCCGGTTCGTTGAAGATCGTTAGAAGGCATGCAGTAAGCAGGTACAATCGGGTCGTAGCAGGAGGAAGTCCGAGGGACAGAACGAGGATATGGACACTTCCTCCACGATCTCAGCCTGCCACAGCCTGCGGGCACCTGCACACTGCTTACTCCCCCTCTCCCTGCATTCTCTTCGCCACCGTTTCATTCTGCTCCCACACCCGCAACAGATTCTCTCCGCAGATCTTCTTGATATCTTCTTCCGAGTACTGGCGACGCAGCAACTCGGCGATGAGGTTCGGATAGTCCGCCACCGATTTCAACCCGATGGGGAGCGAATCGCCAACCCCGTCGAAATCGGACCCGATCCCGACGTGGTCGATACTCGTCATTCGCACGATGTGGTCGATGTGGTCGGCCACGTCGCTGACCATTGCGTAAGGGGTCGGATGCTGGCGTTGATACTCTTTGATGATCTCCTGGGCGCGGGGATCCGTGAACCGTAGACCTTTTGATCGCAGGAGTCGCATGACCTCCCGACGGGCTGATTCCTCATACTCTTGAAATGTCGCGGTCAAGAAGGACGAGCCGAAATTCACCATGACGACGCCCCCGTTGGCCGCAATGGCCTTGATGAGCTCGTCGGAGAGATTTCGCTCGAACCCGGGAGTGAAGGCCCGGCAGGACGAGTGCGAGGCGATCACGGGCGAACGAGAGACCCGCAGGCAATCGTCGACGGCCGCGTCGGTCAGATGCGAGACGTCGACCATGATGCTCCATCGATTCATCTCCCTCACCACCTCCTCGCCGAACGGACTCAGCCCGCCCCAAGGACGAGTCGTGTCGTAGGCGGCGTCGCTGATGTGGTTCGCCTTCGCGTGCGCCAGCGTGATGTAGCGCACGCCGCGGTCGGCAAAATACCTCACGTTCTCGAGTTTCCGTTCGATCGGTGAGCCATTCTCCATCCCCATCGGAAGGGAGATGAGCCCTTTGGCCGCGTTAGCCCGGATGTGGGCCGGCGTGGTCGCAAGGGCGAACTTGTCAGGGTGCCACTTGGCCATGTTCTCAACGCCCATGATGAGCGTGTCGGCCAGTGCCTTGGCCCCACGGTCCTCTTTTTCGGACGGCACGTAGATGGCCATGAAAGGCGCGTCAAGCCCCCCCACCCGGGCGCGAGGATAGTCGAATTCGCCTCCCGGCGCCGACTTGGAGAGGTCTTCCCATTTCTCGCGAATGCGGTAGGGAGCATCCACATGACCGTCGATGATGATGTATTGCTGGGCCAGCTGGCGGGCCCGCGTGAGCACGGGGTCTGCTGGTTGAGCGTCGACGACCGCAACCGCGAGCAGAAGAAGGAGACCCAAGAAGCGTTTCATGATGATTGACGTGGTGATGGACGCGCTTAGAGTAGCGCGATTCGAGGTGAAATGCAATGTCCAGCCGCGTTCAGCCGTCTTGATTCTGGCCGCATTTCTCGCCAAGTTCGGTCACGCGAAACATCAACTGAAACGGACCGCCGCGGAGACGCGAAGACGCCAGTGGCCCATCTTGGCGTCCGTTCGAGCGCACTGGTCACACTTGTGGACTGAGCCCTATGCAACGAATGACCCTCGACGAAGCCTTGGCGACCCTTCGCCGGATGCTCAAGGAATCGGAGTACTGTTTCTTCCTCACCCACGGAGAAGGCGGCGAGATCCAGGCCCGCCTGATGCAGCCGTTCTCTCCGGAGCCCGATTTCACGCTCTGGTTCGGTGCCGCTCCGAATTCACGCAAGGTGCAGGAGGTCAAGAAGAACGCCAACGGCACGATCTCCATCATGAACCCGAAGAACGCCGGCTACGCGTCCTTCGTGGGGGCTCTGACGATCGTGAACGACCCTGACAAGAAGGCCCACTATTGGAGGGCCGACTGGACCGACCTGTATCCCGGCGGACCAGACGCCGATGACTACGTGCTGATCAAGTTCACGCCGTCGCGGATCGAGATGATGGACTTCTTCAATGAGACACAAGGCCGTCCGTATGCGCTGAAGCCTGTCGGCCTGGAGAAGAGCGGGAGCGGATGGAGACTGATCGAGGACGTCAGCAAGCTGTAGAGAGCGCTCCGGAGGCCACACAGACGTCGAAAGGCCCGGAACTCGGTTTCGAACATCCGATCTGCATCGATCGGCAATCAGAAAAACAGAACGGGTGGTTCTCCATGTGGAGGACCACCCGTTCGTCATTCTGGCGACTTCGAGGGTAGAGGTCCGTCAGAGGATCACCAAATGAACCTCTCTCCAGACTCCTTCACCCTTCTCCTCAGGAGCAACCCGAAGTACTCCCGCACTCCAGACATTTGTAGCATGATCCAGAGCGGATCATGATGGCTCCGCATTCATGGCACGGAGGCGCGTCGGCTTGATTGGCAAACACCGACTTCTCATTCTGCTCCATGACCGACGATGCCTGCGTCGCCGCCGATTGCAGGACGGCCTTCGGCTCGGGGGCGGCGGACGTCGTGATGTGCGCCGGCGTGGCAGGCGAACCATCCTCTTTGATGAACTTCTTGCCGAGCCAGCGGAAGATGTAGTCGCTCAGCGATTTCGCGATCGGAATGTCGGGGTTGTTCGTGAAGCCCGACGGCTCGTAGCGCGCGTGGCTGAACTTGTCGACGAGCACCTTGAGGGGCACGCCGTACTGGAGCGAGATCGACACGGCCGTCGCCAGCGAATCCATGAGGCCCGAGATCGTCGAACCCTCCTTCGACATCGTAATGAACAGCTCACCCGGCTGGCCGTCCTCGAACATGCCGACGGTGATATACCCCTCGTGGCCGGCGATTGAGAACTTGTGCGTGATCGACTGCCGTTCGTCGGGCAGACGCCGCCGTGCCGGCGTGACCTTGCCGGTAGTCGTGGCCTGCTCCTTGTCCTTCGGGGCGTCCAATGACGTGCTGAGCGGCTGCGTGCGCTTGCAGCCATCGCGATAGACGGCAATGGCCTTCAGGCCCAGCCGCCATGCTTCGGTGTACGCCTGTTCAATATCCTCGACCGTCACATCGTGCGGCATGTTGACGGTCTTTGAAATGGCGCCCGACAAGAACGGCTGGACCGCGCCCATCATCTTGATGTGGCCCATATACTGGATGGACCGCTCTCCCTTGGCGGGTTTGAAGGCGCAATCGAACACGGAAAGGTGCTCTTCCTTCAGGTGCGGAGCGCCTTCGATCGTGTCGTTCTTGTCGATGAAGGCCACGATGTGCTCGATCTGCTCGGAATCGTATCCAAGCTTCCGGAGGGCTTCCGGCACCGTCAGGTTCACGATCTTCAGAAGTCCGCCGCCGACGAGCTTCTTGTACTTGACGAGTGCGATATCGGGCTCGACGCCGGTCGTATCGCAATCCATCATGAAGCCGATCGTGCCGGTCGGCGCGAGAACGGTCGACTGCGCGTTCCGGATCCCGTACTGGTGGCCGAACTTCACGACATCCGTCCAGACCGAGGCCGAAGCCTCCCAGAGGTCCGCCTGAACGTGCGTCCGGTCGATCTTCTCGGCGTAGATGCCGTGCTTGCCCATGACCTTCATCATGGGTTCCTTGTTCTTCTCGAAGCCCTTGAATGCACCGATCTCGTGCGCAATGAGCGCCGATTGCCGGTACGCCTGGCCGCACATGAGCGACGTAATGGCGGCCGCCATCGAACGCCCCTCGTCGCTGTCGTAGGCCAGTCCGCGCGACATCAGAAGCGCCCCCAGGTTGGCATAGCCCAGACCGAGCGGACGATAGTCGTACGAGTTCTGCGTGATCGCCGGTGTCGGGTACGACGAATTGTCGACCGAGATCTCCATGGCCGTGATCGTCACATCGATGGCTTTCCGGAACGCCTCGACGTCGAACGATTGATCGGGACGGCGGAACTTCATGAGGTTGAGCGACGCCAGATTGCAGGCGGTGTCGTCGAGGAACATGTACTCCGAGCACGGGTTCGACGAGTGGATCGGCGCCGTGTTCGAGCTCGTGTGCCAGTTGTTGATCGTCGAATGGTACTGCAGACCCGGGTCGCCGCAGATCCATGCCGCATCGGCGATCTGCCGCATCACGTCGCGCGCGCGGAGTTTCTCGACCGGACGGCCGTTCGTGACGGCCATCGTCCACCACTCCTTATCCTCCAGGACCGCCTTCATGAAATCGTCCGTGATGCGGACAGAGTGGTTGGCGTTCTGGAAGAAGACGGAATCGTAGGCGCCGCCGGGGACGTTGAAGCCCCCGTCATAGCCCGCATCGATGAGAGCCCAGGCCTTCTTCTCCTCATCCGCCTTGCTGTTGATGAATTCGACGATGTCCGGATGTTCGGCGTTCAGGATGACCATCTTGGCCGCCCGGCGGGTCTTGCCGCCCGACTTGATAACGCCGGCGAACGCATCGAAGCCGCGCATGAAGGACACCGGACCGGAGGCCGTACCGCCGCCCGAGAGGCGTTCCTTCGACGACCGCAGGGTCGAAAGGTTCGAGCCCGTGCCCGAACCGTACTTGAAGAGCATCCCTTCGGTCTTCGCCAGCGTGAGGATCGAATCCATCGAGTCCTTCACGGAGTTGATGAAGCAGGCGGAGCACTGCGGCTTTTCTTCGACGCCAACGTTGAACCAGACGGGGCTGTTGAACGCCATGAACTGATTCACCAGGAGGAACACCAACTCGTCATAGAAGATGTCGGCGTCCTGCGGAGAGGCGAAGTAGCCACCCTTGAGACCCCATCTGTGGTACGAACGGGCAACGCGCTCGATGAGCTGCTTCACACTCCGCTCACGCTCCGGCGAGCCCAACTGTCCATGGAAGTACTTGGAGACCACGACGTTGGTGGCCGTCATCGACCACGACTTCGGGATCTCCACGTCCTTCTGCTCGAACACCTTCTGGCCACGCTCGTTCGCGATGACCGCCGTGCGCTGCTCCCATTCGACCTGGTCGAACGGATGCACGCCTGCCGTCGTGAAATGACGCACAAACGTCAATCCCCGCTTGGCGGATGAATCTTCCTTTCGCTCGGTCCCCGTTGGGGACGTGACCTGTGTCTCGAGCATGTATCCTCCCCTGATGCTGATCTCGTGAAAAGATGGACGAATGTCGAATGGATCCGGCGCAACGCTGGCCCTCCGGGCGGGCTCCGAAAAAGAGCGAAAAGCCCTCCCCGCCGCAGCCGTCGTGGAGCGGCCCTGCAGTAACGCCTTACGATCGACTCTCTATTAGATAGGGAACAGGTGGTGACGACGCTTGCTTCAGGAGAACGACCGGTCGCACTTCCTCAGAAACTGAGCTAGGTGGGACTCCCGCACCCGGTCGTTTGAACCTCTGTAAGTGGTGTTGAATATATACGGTTGCCGTCTGCTTGTCAAGTTAATTCTCAAGAAGTGGGCGCTTCAAGTTGTACTTCAAATATGTTGCCGCACGCGAAATTCACTTGACACAACCTTAACACAATGTTGACCGCTGGCAATTATTCAACGTTGAACCATCTGTCGCAGGGGCGAACAGCCATGGCTTCGCTTCGAATTGCACCTTCCGTTCTCCCCCCGTACTTTGGAGCGCGCTTCTCACGAACCCGCCGCCGGCTCCATGACCAACGCGCCTCCGTTCACCACGATCATCGAGATGTATCACTCCGTCACGTCGCGCTTCTCGCGCGAACAACGGCCGTTCCTCATGCACAAGGTCGACGGCGCGTATCGTGGGACCACGTTCAGCGACTATCGCCGCCAGGTCGAGCGCTTCGCCGGCGGACTGGCGTCGCTCGGCATCGTGCGCGGCGACCGCATTGCCATTGTGTCGGAGAACCGGCCCGAGTGGGTCGTCGCCGATATGGCCATCGTTGGCCTCGGGACGGTCAGCGTGCCCGTCTATCCGACCCTCACACCGAAGCAGCTGGAGTTCATCTTCAAAGACGCCGGGATCACAGCCGTCATCATTTCCAACCCGTTCCAGCTCGGCAAGGTCTCGAAGATCCGCGAGGAGGTCCGCTCCCTCAAGCATGTCATCCTGATGACCGAGCCGGCGCACGACCAGCCGCACACTCTCGGCTGGTCGCACGTCAGCGACCTCGGCGACGCCTACGAACGACAACATCCAGGTTTCTTTCAGGAATCCGCCGGCCGCGTGAAACCGGACGACGTCCTGACGGTCATTTACACCTCCGGCACGACCGGCAACCCGAAGGGAGTCATGCTCTCGCATCGCAACATGGTGAGCAACGTCGTCGCTTCTTCGAGCGTCATCCCCTTCGGTCCGTCGGATACCTTCCTCTCGTTCCTCCCGCTTTGCCATTCCTTCGAGCGGATGGCCGGCTACTACACCGCCATGTCGCTTGGGGCCACGATCGCCTATGCGGAGAGCATCGACACGGTGCGCGACAATCTCGTCGAGATACACCCGACGATCGTCACGACCGTCCCCCGGCTGTTCGAGCGCATCCACAGCCGGCTCATGAAGCAGATCGATTCCGCCCCCGCCCCCAGGCAGAAGATCTTCCATTGGGCAGTGGCGGTCGGCAAGGAGTACGCACGGGCACGAAGGCGCGAAAGACTGACGGCCGGCCTTCGGTTCAGGCACTCCCTGGCCGACAAGCTGGTCTATTCCAAATTGCGGGAACGGACCGGCGGACGCATCCGGTTCTTCGTTTCCGGCGGCGCGGCCCTCCCGCGTGAGCTGGGCGAATTCTTCGAGGCCGTCGGCATCAAGATCATCGAGGGCTACGGACTGACGGAGACCTCACCCGTCCTCACCGTGAACAGGCTGGACGACTATCGATTCGGCACGGTGGGCAAGACGATTCCGGGCGTGGAGATCAAGATCGCCGACGACGGTGAGATACTGGCCAAGGGCCCCAATGTCATGCTGGGGTACTACAACAATCCCAGGGCCACAGCTGAGGTCATCGATAAGGATGGTTGGTTCCACACCGGCGACATCGGCATGTTCGACGGTGAAGGACACCTCATGATCACGGACCGGAAGAAGCACCTGTTCGTGAGCTCCGGCGGAAAGAACATCGCCCCACAACCGATCGAGAACCTCTTCCTGCAGAGCAAGTATATCGATCAGTTCGTCCTCGTCGGCGATGGCAGGATGTTCTGCACCGCGCTCATCGTCCCCGACTTCGATAACGTGAAGGAGTTCACAACCTCCAACGGGATCCCCGAAACCTCCGAGGACGCGTTGATCGCCAACATCGACGTGCGCAAGCTGTTCCAAGGGGAGATCGACCGGCTTCAGAAGGACCTGCCCCACTATGAGCGAGTCCGGCGCTTCGAGCTGCTCGCGGCCCCCCTCACGGTCGAAGCGGGAGAGGTCACGCCGACGCTGAAGGTGAAAAGAAGAGCGGTGGAACAGCGATACAGCTACCTTATTGAAAAGATGTACGAAGGGACGAGCTGACCAAGCTGAAGTCAGAGGTCAGAGGCCAGAAGTCAGGCATCGGAGGTCAGAGTCAGAGGAGGGCCATGATGTCGTAACGATGACGGGTTGGCTCTCATACCCGCCCGATGATGCAGCTTCGGGAAGCGCCTTTCAGGACACGAAACGCGATCTCGCAACTTCAGCAAACGGTGAGGGCGCAGACGGTCCGACAGACCTCCTGCGCCCTTCGTATTGAAGCCCCTTGGGCTTCGAGGATGTCTCGCATTTCGTGTCTCATGTTTCGAGCCTCAACACCTCACTCCGGCCTTACGACGGGCACCCACTTACGCCGCACGACCTTGTCCGGAACGACCCAGGCGTCCGGATATCCCCCTTCCTGGAGCTGCGGAAGACGCTGATTGGCCTCCAGACGCGTCATGAAGTCTCCAATCCGCACTTTGTAGACCGGTGGGTCATAGACCACATAGACGGAATCAGACAAGAAGAGCCCTTGGGCCGCCATTCTCACCGCACCGGCGTCATCGATGCTGGCCGATGAGGCGATCTGGATCCGGAATCCAAGGATCGACTCTTGTTCAAGCACCAGACTGTCCCTCGGGATCTCCAGGGTCTGCCGTTCGCGCTCTTCCTCATGCACACGCCGGACCGAATCCACATCGGCATCGAACATCGATGGCCGGAGGGTCGACTCATAGTACGACAGGGGATGCTTCTTCGGTTCCTTCTTGACCTGGCGTTCAGCGGTCGGGGCGGCTTGGCGGGTCGCTTCTTCCCCACCACCGCACCCTGCCGCTGCGATGGCGGTCAGAAGAAGGATCAGGGTTTTTTGTAGGTGACCCAACATTGGGCGTATGCTGACGAATCAGAGGCGATCAGGCGGCGGCGGAAAGCGGCAGCTTCGGAGATCCTCGAGAATCTACCCACCGTCACGCGATACAATCGATCGACGGCATGATAGTCATTGTAGGCTGGCTGGGTCGGGAACTGCTTCCTCACGACCTGCTGCAGACCGAGAGCGTTCGATGCGCGGCGAAAGGCTCCTACTTGCACGGTGTAGGCCGCGTTCGCGGGCTTCACGAGTGGGGCGGACTTTACGGCCGGACGGGTCTTGCGGGCTTTGGAAGCACGCACGGTATCCTGACTGCTACGCACGCGCGGAACCGACTTCGTTCGCCGCGGTGCGACGACGGTGGTCTCAGGTCGGCTGGCCGATGGGGGTGGCTCGACGACCGATGGAGGCACCATTTCCGGCTGAGGATCGCCCGCACGATTGCTGGCACCAGTCTCGGCCGACGTGCATCCGGCCAGGACCGCCAGCACGACCGTCGTGACGATGAGAGCGCTTCGGTTCATGAAGAGAGGGGACCGTTCAGATCGAAACATGAAGAACGGCATCAATATACCAGAAATTGACAGACATCCAAGATGAGCCCGCGTGAGTCGAGGCACACGGGTGCTTCACGTTTGACGGCACTCCCCGTCTTGCGAAGAGCCTCATGCCCTTCGGCTCGCCCCGCGATTCGGCATGCACCCCTGACGGTGCGTGAATGAGCAGCAGCGATCGAATCGCAAACGCGTCGGGGCATCGCCTTGACTTGGCCCGTCAAATTGCGTAAATTTGAATGAATTTTAGGATTTCCCATTCGTGCAAACCCCTGAACAAAGGCTGGAAGACCTGAACGACCGCGAAGCGAGCGTCCTCCGGCACGTGGTCTACAACTTCATCCAGACCGCGGTACCGGTCGGTTCTCGCTTCATTTCGAAGCATTTCGAATCGCACCTCAGCCCAGCGACGATACGCAACGTCATGTCTGACCTGGAGGAAGCCGGGTATCTCTCCCATCCGCACACATCGGCGGGCAGGATACCGACCGATCTGGGGTACCGGTACTACGTCGACTACCTGATGGAAGTGGAGCAGCTGTCGAAGGGGGACCAGGAGACGATCAAGAGTCAGTTGGCGGCGGTCAACGATCCAACCGAGCTGTTGCGTGAGACATCGAAGCTCCTGGGCAAGATCACGCACCACCTCTCCATCGTCACGTCTCCCCAGTTGAATGCCGGTATCTTCGAGAGGATCGAGCTCGTCCCGGTCTCCAGCTCCAAGATCCTTGTCATCATCTCCATTCGCTCCGGCCTCGTGCGGACGATCATGCTCGAGGTTGGAGCGGAAGTGCGGCGCGAGATGCTCGATCAGGTGGCCCGGCTCCTTAATGAGCGGCTGTCGGGCTTGACGTTGTTGCAGGTGCGGGAGAGCTTTGCCGAACGCGTGCGCGACCTGCAATCTGAAGGGACTGGGCTCGTCCGTCTCTTCATCGAGTCCGTCGACCAGCTTTTCACCGACGCTCGCGACGGAGAGAAAGTGCACATCGGCGGCACGGCCAACATCATCGAACAACCCGAGTTCGTCGACCCGCGGAAATTCCGCAGCGTCATCGAACTCGTCGAAAACGAAGAGATCATTGTCCATCTGCTGGAGCGCCACGACGACCCGACGAAGAACGTCGTCGTCACGATTGGCAGCGAGAATGCCGGCGATGCGCCCGACATCAGCCTCATGACGGCGACGTACGACGTCAACGGGGTGACCGGCCGTGTCGGCATCATCGGCCCCAAGCGGATGAACTATGCCAGGATGATCCCCGTGGTGGACCATGTCGCACGGACCATCGCCCGAATCCTGGCTTCATAACGTGTGGAAACGTATGACGGAACCCAACGACAGCGTCCCTCCGGCGCCGGGCGAGATCCCCGCCTCTCCCCCGGCTGAGACCGCCGTTCCGCCCGCGGACACTTCGACCGCTCCGGCATCTGTCGGGCCATCGACGGAACAACAACTGACGCAGCTGAAGGACCTCCTGTTGCGTCGGGCCGCTGAATTCGAGAACTACAAGCGCCGCGTCGAGCAGGAATCCTTGACGACGATCCGCATGGCAAACGAGGGACTCATCCTGGCCATGCTCCCCATCATGGACGACCTCGAGCGGTCGCTGAAGGCCGGCAAGCCCCGACCCTCAGACGACGCGGACGACCGGGCCAAAGAGCCTCAGGATCCGGCGGCATTCTACCGGGGTGTCGAACTGATCGCGCAGAAGCTGTTGAAGGTCCTCGAAAGTCAGGGCGTTCGCACTTTCGAATCGGTCGGTCAATCGTTCGACGTTCACCGTCACGACGCGCTCCTGCAGGTGCCCAGCACGACTGTGCCGACCCACACGATCCTCGAGGAAGTGGACCGCGGTTACACCATGCACGACAAGGTGATCCGGCACGCCAAGGTGGTCGTGTCGTCCGCACCGCCGGAGTCCCCGGCGGAGGAGGCGTGAAGACCGCATGACGAAGCGCGACTACTACGAGGTCCTCGGCGTCTCCCGCTCGGCATCGGAAGATGAGATCAAGAAAGCCTACCGCCAATTGGCGCTGAAGTACCACCCCGACCGCAATCAGGGCAACAAAGAGGCCGAGGAGAAGTTCAAGGAGGCGGCCGAAGCGTACGAGGTGCTCAGCGACCCCGATAAGCGGCGCCGCTACGATCAGCTTGGACATGACGGATTGCGCGGCACGAACTACCGCGACTTCAATAACGTCAACGATGTCTTCTCCGCCTTCGGCGACATCTTCGGACAGGGATTCG
This sequence comes from Bacteroidota bacterium, assembly GCA_025454835.1. Taxonomy (GTDB): domain Bacteria; phylum Bacteroidota; class Ignavibacteria; order UBA10030; family UBA10030; genus 2-02-FULL-55-14. The sequence continues at coordinate 181,050 of JALONQ010000005.1, forward strand.
GCGGGGGCATTTTCGAAGAGGTCTTTAGCGGCGGCCAGAGGCGACGGCGGACCGGCCACGGCCAGCCGGGGTCCGACCTGCGCATCCGCCTGCCGCTGACGCTCGAGGAGATCGCCAGCGGTGTCGAGAAGAAGCTGAAGATCAAGCGTCAGAGAACGTGCGAGACCTGCAAGGGGAGCGGCGCGAAGGGAAGTTCCGGCCGCTCGGCGTGTACGCAGTGCAACGGCACCGGCGAGTTGCGCCAGGTGTCACGATCGATGTTCGGCCAGTTCGTGAACATCTCCGCGTGTCCGACATGTGATGGCGAAGGCAAGGTCATCCGTGACCCGTGCGGCACCTGCCACGGCGAAGGGCGTGTCCAGGGAGAATCGACGATCAAGGTCACCGTTCCTGCAGGCGTCAGCAATGGCAACTACATCCCGCTCCAAGGGCAGGGGAATGCCGGTCGTCGCGGGGGTCCTCCGGGCGACCTCATCGTGATGATCGAGGAAGAGGAGCATCCGCAGTTCACGAGGAACGGCGACGACATCATCTATGATCTTATCATCTCCTTCCCCGTGGCGGCGCTCGGTGGCGAGGTGGAGGTGCCGACGCTCGGCGGGAAGGCGCGCCTCGGGATCGAGGCGGGAACGCCCGCTGGTCGTATGCTCCGAATGCGCGAACGGGGCATCCCCCATTTGAACAGCTACGGCCGCGGAGATCAGATCGTTCGCATCCAGGTATGGGTGCCACGCAAGTTGACGGCAAAAGAGAAAGAATTGCTGAAGGAACTGGCCAAGTCGGAACACATCTCTCCGACTGAAGAGGAGACGCGCGGTGCCAGATCGTTCTTCGAAAAGGTGAAAGACGCGTTTTCGTAGAAGAACGGAGTCATTTCGGATTTCGAATTGTCGATTTCGGATTATCTGTGAAGGACGCCTTTTTGTAGCGGTACCGTGTCAGTTCGAATATCGTATTTGCGGAGGATGCCATGCTGAGGGGGCTGGCAGACCGGCTCGCGCTCACTTCCATCGAGCGGCGGGCCATCACGATCTTGGTGGGGACCTTCATCGTCGGTCTCGGCGTACGGCTCTGGCAGGTGACGTTTGCATACCCTCCGAAATTTGATTACTCTGCCTCGGATAGTGCTTTTACGGCGCTCAGTGCCGAGGTCCCGGCGCCTTATGCGGCTCCGGAAACGACGGCGGCGGTCAACCTGAACACCGCCTCGAAGGAACGGCTCATGTCCCTTCCCGGTATCGGCCCCGCCACCGCCGAGCGGATCATGCTCGAGCGCGACGACGGCGGCCCGTTCCGGACCGTGGACGACCTTCGCCGGGTCCGGGGCATCGGTACCAAACGCATCGAACAACTTCGTCCCCTCGTTACCGTCGACTGACCCGCATGCTTCGCAAGCCGCGCATCCTCGGCGTCTCGTTCCTCCAAGGCCGTCTCCAGATGGCCGAAGTCGAACACGGTCGCACCGTCCAGCTCACGGCCCTCGTCGAAGGCGAGTCGACGACCGACCTGACGCACGCCGCACACGAACTCACGCCCGATCATCCCCAACTTGACGTCTTCGTCAAAGAGTTGCGCGCGCTCCTGACCAGCCACAAGCTCTCCCCGGAAAAGATCTCCTTCGCGCTCCCGACGGCGCCGCTGTTCATCAACCTTATTCCCATCGATCCCACGCTTGCCGGCCCGGCGCTCAAGGCGCACCTCGCGTGGGAGATGCAGCAGTTCTATCCGGAGAACGACCCGAAGGACTTCATGCTCGGGTCGGACATCATTCCCGCCGCCGACGGGGGCGCGTCGCAGGCATTCATGGTCGGTTTGCCGAGGGGACTCGTGGGGTTTGTCCAACGCGCGGCCCAAGAATTGAAGCTGAAGATGTCGATCGTCGACGTGGACCAGTTCAGCGTCGAGAAGACGGTCCTCCTCAACTATCCGGAGATCCTTGAACACGCGATCGTGCTGTTCGGACTTCGTTCGGGGGCGGTCGACGCCAGCCTCATCCATGAAGGCCGGATGACCGATTACCGTCTATACACGATGGAACCCGACACCGACCCCACGTGGGCGATCACGGCCTATTTGCACTATCTGCAGGACCGCAGCATTCCGGAGCCGGCGGCGCTGATCCTGCACGGTTCAGACATCCCGAAGGAATTCGTCGCCGCCTTGCGCGAAGAGACCGGCATCAAGCAGACCGTCGCCCTCAACGCCGTCCGCAAACTCCCGGTCGCCAAAAGCGTGCACGCACCGTTCGTCAAGGCCAGCTACCGCTTCGGCGCCGCCATCGGGCTGGCGCTCCGCACACAATGAGGGTCATCGCCGGCACGTACGGCGGCCGCACGCTCCGGACCGTCAAGGACCTCTCGGTCCGGCCGACGACCGACCGCGCCAAACAGGTGATCTTCGACCTCCTCTCGACCCGCGTCGACCTGACGGACGCTCGCATCCTCGACCTGTTTGCGGGAAGCGGCAGTCTCGGCCTGGAAGCCCTCAGTCGCGGAGCCGCTTCGGTCACGTTCGTGGAGCAGGCGGTCGCCTCGCTCGATGTGTTGTGGATGAATATCCGCGCGCTAAAAGTGGAACGGCAGAGTGAAGTGATCCGGAGCGATGTCTTCAGGTTTCTGAAGGGGAATGCGCGCGCCTATGACGTGGTCTTCTGCGACCCGCCGTACAAGCTCGAGACGATCACGACGCTTCCGCAGGTGGTCGGTGCCTCGGCGGCTCTCAAGCGGGACGGTTGGTTTGTGATGGAACATAGCACGTTCACCCCCTTCGATCCGGACCCATCGATGTTCGCCGTGGTCCGTAAGGAACTGGGTCAGACCGTCGTCCTCATCCTGCAGAAGAGGACTTGAGAGGATCTCCCGGTTCGGTTGCGATCGGTTTCTCCTGTGGTGGTGTGTCTGGCAATCCGGCCATCTGGACTTTTAGCAGGATGCTGAAAAATGGTCGATTACCAACTTCGAGTTGAGTTGGGTGCGTTTGAACGAAGCTGCGGCACGCTGAGCGCGTCCCTCATCGTGCATG
>JALONQ010000020.1 GCA_025454835.1 Bacteroidota bacterium
GGGATTCGCAAATCGGCAGCGGACTTAGCTTCACTTCGTTCGTTACATCCGGCCGATTTGGAAGTTGGGGGTTCCCTTCGGGCGCACTTCAACCAGCGGCCCCCATGTGGGGCCGTTTCGTGTTCTGGAGGGGGCACGTGGAGTGTGTACGCGCTGGAAGGTGACATCGGTGCCTTCCTTTACGTCGGGATGTCAGAGGACGTGCCAGGCCGTTTCAGAGATCACAAAAAGGGGAAGGTCCATTCCACGAAGGGACATCGACCTCTGAAGCTGGCGTATGTTGAGTTCGTCGGCCTGTTCGGAAAGACTCGGCGTTGAGGCGCAAGAAGGCGAGGTCAGAACATTCCGCACAGTATGCTGACACGATCTCGAACGCCGAACCGGGAAGATCGGAGAGGAATCGCCCTTCTGGTCGCTAGGTGCGGCCGGAGCAATGAAGTACCGAATTCTCTTGCATGCTACGTGTAGAGGTCGTATCTTATACCTGTCACGATACACCGCTGTTCTCGCAGTTCCTCCGCTGTTGAGTCCCTCGATCGGTTCCTTTGGTTCCTTCCCGGGCTTCCTCAAACGCAGGATCAGCCGAAAGGCTTGACGAAGATCAGTTTGGCGAAAATCGCCTCGGGTTCGGACATACCATTTCCATCTTCAAGGAGTAGCAGTATGGAACAAGGAACCGTTAAATGGTTCAACGCCTCAAAGGGCTTCGGATTCATCTCCAGGTCCAATGGCGCGGACGTATTCGTTCACTACCGGAACATCGTCGGTGACGGCTATAAGTCGCTCAACGACGGGGACAATGTCCAGTTCACAGTGACCGATGGTCCCAAGGGGCCCGCAGCCGAGTCAGTCGAAAAGGTCTGACGATCGTTGCTGTCCAACGCAAAACCCTCGCTTCGGCGAGGGTTTTGTGTTTTCACCCACTTCGATCGCCTTGCTTCCCTCCCACCAAGCCCCCGAAAAAGCCTTCAGAAGGGAATCCCGCCACAACAATGTCTGCAAAGGGCCGGTCTTTCCAGTGCTTTGACGTTGCGAACGCTGCACACAAGTTGTCCAATGAACGCTGCGGTCGCTGCGCGAAACATCTTGTTTGCAACTGCTACGCAGGCTCGACAACAACCGCCGTGCCGTAGCACAGAACTTCCGTTACTCCATCCATCACTTCATTCGCATCGTATCGCACGCCGATCACGGCGTTCGCTCCCATCCGCTCCGCGTGCTGCGCCATCTGCCGGAAAGCCTGCAGGCGCGTCTCCTCACATAATTCCGTGAAGAGAGTAATATCGCCGCCGACGATCGTCTGCAGCCCAGCCCCGATCGTCCCGAAGATCGACCGCGACCGCACGGTGATGCCGCGGATGATTCCCATCGACCGCACGATACGATAGCCGTCGATGGTGAAAGCTGTCGTCGTCATCCGCTCGATGCCCTTGGGTTCGAACACCTTTTGCCGCTCCTTCGTGTCGAGTTTGCTGAAGCACGTCCGGCAGATCTCCTCGCTCACGAAGTAGTACTCTGAAGGATATTCATCGCCGCAATGCCCGCATCGCATGGTCACCTCCCGAAGATGTCCACCACAAGGTACGAGGTTCACGCAACGAATCCAGCCCCGCCCACATTCCTATCCACGCATTCTCGTTCCTGCGAATCCGGCCGATCGACAATCATTTCAGTCTTGACTGAAACTTCTAGAAATTGTATTCCGTAGGTTTCAGGGAAACGACCACCTGACGACGTATGCGCATGAACGAGGTGCTACGCTTCTCTGAGGATCTGGGCGTGATCATGGAACGCGCCGGGATCCCCCGCATTGCCGGAAAGATCTTTGGACTCCTGCTTGTCTCCCCCGAGCCATATTTGGCGGCCGAAGAGATCTCTGAAAGGATCAAAGCGAGCCGGGCCTCGGTCAGTACGATGACCCGGACTCTGATTCAGTCCGGATTAGTCGAAAAGGTGGGCGTCACGGGCGAGCGTCGAAACTTCTTTCGCATCAAGTCCGGAGCGACGGCGGACCTCGTTCGCCGACGTCTGGCGCTCGTTTCCGAGTTCCGCCGGACGTTCGAGGACGGACTCACCCTGGTCAAAGACCATGCGTCCCCGGCCGGTCAACGATTGCGCGAACTGGTTGAGTTCTATACGTTCTTTGAGCGGGAATTCCCCCTGCTCATTGATCGATTCACATCACGATCCATGAAGACCCGCAAGAGAGGCTGATATGTCGACTCGCCTTCTGCTACGATCGACACTGTGGTGGCTTGTGGCCTCTGCATCGCTGACGGCACAGACGGCGGAGCAGATCGTCCGTCGGTCGGAAGACCTGCTCAAGGGCAAGTCTTCCCGCGGCACGTTCTCCATGACGATCAAAACCCCGGACTACGCTCGCACCATGCAGATGGACAGTTGGTGGGTCGGCGACGAGAAGGCGCTTATCGTCGTCACCGCGCCCCGCCGAGAAGCCGGCAACAAGACGCTCAAGATCCGCAACGAACTCTGGATGTATCTCCGGAATACTGAGACGACCATCAAGGTCCCTCCGTCGATGATGCTCCAATCCTGGAACGGGTCCGACTTCACGAATGATGACCTCGTCCGCGAATCGAGCCTGATCGACGACTACACGATGCGGATCGTGACGCGCGATTCCGTGGCCGGCGCTTCGACCTGGCAGCTCGAACTGATCCCGAAGCCTGACGCGCCCGTCGTCTGGGGACGCATCCTCTACTGGGTCCGCGTGGCCGACTACCTGCCAGCACGGGCGGAATACTTTGATGAACGCGGCGTCCGGACCCGCACCATGACCTTCGACAACTTCCGACGATTGGGGGGGCGGCTCATCCCCGCCCGGCAGAGCATCGTCAACGAATTGAAACCGGGACACCGCACGACCTTTGAATACATCAGCGTCGAGTTCGATGTCGCGATCAGCGACCGGATCTTCTCATTCCGCGAGCTTGAGAAAGGAACGACGCGGTGAAACTCCTGCTGAAGCTGGCTTGGCGTAACATCTGGCGAAATCGACGGCGGTCGATCCTGACGATCCTGGCCGTGATCTTCGCGTCGTTCCTGTCACTGCTCCAGCGCGGCCTGGCGACAGGTACGTGGGAGGTCAACGTCCGGAATACTGTGGAGATGGTTGCCGGGTACCTCCAGGTGCAGCGCACGGGCTACCAGGACAATCCTTCTCTGACGAAGAGCCTCGCATATCCGGCGACTCTCCGATCGATCCTGCAACAGACGGACGGGGTCTCGGGATTCGCGCCCCGCATTCAGGGCGATGGTCTTGTCAGCTTTCGAGATCGCTCGTCCGGCGTCTTGCTGATGGGCCTTGATCCCGAGGCCGAACAGCGGGTCTCGCGCTTCCATCGCCGGGTGATCGAAGGCCGGTATCTTTCCACGGGCGCACAGGATGAGGTCGTCGTCGGGACGACATTGCTGACGAATCTCGGCGCCCGCGTCGGCGATACGATCGTCGTGCTGGCGCAGGGCTACGACGGCGTCCTGGGCAATCTGAAGTTCCGCGTCGTCGGCAGTATTCGCATGGGGGTCCAGAGCTTCGATGCGGGCACCATCCTCATGACCGTCGGCGCCGCCCAGGAATTGCTGGCGATGGAAGGACGCGTGAGCGTGGTGGCGATCTCCATCGACGACCTGAACGAGCTGGAGGAGGTCCGTACGCGTCTCCAAGGCGGCATCGACTCGGCACCGATCGGCCAGACGTCGGTCCTCACGTGGGACGAGGTCATGCCCGACCTGGCGCAGGCGATGGCCTTCGACCGTATCGGCGACTACTTCTTCATGGTCGTCCTGATCGTCATCGTCACCTTCGGCATCCTGAATACCGTCCTCATGTCGGTGACCGAGCGCTTTCGCGAATTCGGCGTCTCGCTCGCCGTCGGGATGCGCCCGTTCCAGCTCGTGGTCCAGGTGCTCGTCGAGTCGTTCTACATGATCGCGATCGGCATTGTCACCGGCAGTTCTCTGGGCTACGCCATCAATGCGTACGTCAAGGCGCACCCGATCATCTTCTCGGGGGATTTCGAGGATATCTACGCTCAGTACGGATTCCTGCCGCAGATGGTAGGATCGACGGAACTCTGGGTCCTGGGACAGGTGGTGGCCGTGATCGCTGTCGCCTCTCTCCTCTCCCTCATCTATCCCCTGTATCGGGTGGCTCGACTCGAGCCGTTGAAAGGGATCCGACACACATGATGCTCCTCCGGCTTGCATGGCGCAACATCTGGCGGAATCGTCGCCGCTCGCTGATCATCCTGACGTCGGTCGTGGTCGGACTGATCGCCATCGTGTTCATCGAGGCGGTCGTCCGTGGGTTCATGCGACAATCGCTCGACAATCAACTCGGCACGCACACGGCGCATATTCAGGTCCATCGCATGGGATACCACGACAACCCCGCCATCGACCGGTTCATCGCCCGGCCCGAGGTCGTGGATGCGGCCCTGGCCGCCGATGCGCGCATCGCCGCGTCGTCCCGCCGAGTTCTTGCCACCGGCCTCCTGAGCAGCGCCCGCAACTCGTCCGGCATCATGCTCGTGGGGATCGAACCGGAACGTGAAGCCCGGGTCACGATCATCCAGCGCTCGATCGTGGCCGGTCGCAACCTGGGCCTCGAACCGCGCGAGATCCTCATCAGCGAGCGGATGTCGAGAACGCTCGACGTCGGGCTGGGCGACAAGGTGGTTGCGATGTCGTCCACGCGCGAAGGTAAGGTCGGATCCGAGCTGTTCCGGGTCGTCGGGCTCTTCCGCACCTCGATCATGGAATTCGACCGGGTGCATGCCTACATCCCCCACGCCACGGCTCAGTCGCTGATCGGGGCTGGCGCGGAAGCCGCCGAGTTCGCCATGGTGCTCCACGCAACCACGGACCTGAACGCCGTCCGTGATTCGCTCCGCGTCGTCCTCGGTCCGGAATATGAAGTGCAGTCGTATGAGGACCTGATCCCCACGATGGCCGCCATGGTCGAATTGACCGAGCGGTCGATGATCATCTACTACGTCATCCTGGGCCTGGCCATGATCTTCGGGATCATCAACACGATGATGATGTCGGTCTACGAACGGATCCGGGAATTGGGCGTGCTGAAAGCGGTGGGCATGCAGGACCGTATGCTCTTCTGGATGGTCTTGCTCGAGGCGGCGATGCTGGGGACGGTGGGCACCTCCGTGGGTCTCGTGCTCGGGAACGCGCTGAACGCATGGATCGCCGTGTCGGGACTGAACTTCTCCTGGTTCTCCGAAGGCCTGTCATCTTGGGGTACCGGAGCGATCATCTATCCCGTGCTCGATCCACTCGGCTCCGTCCGGGGCGGTCTGCTGATCGTTGCGATGTGTGTGCTGGCCGCGCTCCAACCGGCGTTGAAGGCGGTACGTCTGCACCCCATGGACGCCATCCGGCATCTTTGATGAACGAGGCCTCACCATGACCATCCCGATCCTGCAAGCGGAAGCGCTTGAAAAGACCTATCACGACAACGGCGTCCCCGTCCGGGCGCTCGTGCCGATCGATGTCGCATTCGACCAGGGTGAGTTCACGGTCATCGCCGGTCCCTCGGGTTCGGGCAAGACCACGCTCTTGAACCTTCTGGGGGCGCTCGACGCGCCGACGGGGGGGCGCGTGCTCTTCAACGGAAGGCCGCTCGAAGGGCTCAGCAAGACCGAGCTCTCGAAGCTGCGCCTGCACCAGTTCGGATTCATCTTTCAGGCGTATAACCTCATACCGGTATTCACGGCCGTCGAGAACATCGAATTCGTCCTGACGCTGCAAGGCGTCGCCGAACGGGACCGCCGCCGCCGGGCGCTCGAAGTGATGAAGGAACTGGACATCGAAGCGCTCGCTCACAAGCGGCCGAACCAGATGAGCGGCGGACAGCAACAGCGCGTCGCGATCGGGCGGGCCATCGCCACCAACCCGGCGATCATCTTGGCCGACGAACCCACCGCCAATTTGGATTCGGCCACCGGCGGGGTGTTGCTCGACCTGATGACCCACATGAATCAGGAGCACGGCATCACGTTCCTTTTCTCATCGCACGATCCGCAGGTGATCGAACGCGGCCGCCGGGTCATACGTCTCCACGACGGCCGGATCGAGCGGGACGACCGTCGCCCCGGCGCCTGACGGGGCAGGGTCCATGCGCCGCCTCTCCGCGATCATCGCCGCCTGGCTCCTCCTTCCCTCCCTGGCCCCCGCCCAGTGGTCGCTGGACGGCTACGTCGTGACCTTTCCAATGGCGCTCCACCAACAGCCGTTGCTGGCAGGCCTGCTTGGCGCCGAGGAGCAGAGCTTCGCCGAGCTCACGCGACTCCGGCTGCGGCCGAGTGTGGAGCTATCACCCTCGACATTCGTGCGTCTGGAGTACGAACTGTCGGCTTCCTATTTCTCTTCGACCGGGGCCTTGCTGGCGCCCAGCGCATCGCGTGGCCAGGTCGCCGACCTCACATGGGACCTTCACTCCAGCGGACGCTGGACGTTCCTCCACGGCATCGACCGCTTCTTCTTGAAGACCATGGCCGGGAGCATCGACCTGACCCTGGGGCGACAGCGCATTGCCTGGGGAGCGGGACGTATTTGGAACCCGACAGACCTGTTCAATCCGCTCAATCCGGCCAGCTTCAGCAAGATCGAAAAGGACGGCGTGGACGCTGCGACAGCGACGGTACGGCTGGGAGACTTGAGCGACCTGACGGCGGTTTGGAACCCCCAGCGGAACGCCAGGAGCTCCGGCGGCATCCGGGCTCGCACGAACTGGGAAGGGATCGATGGGGCGGTGATGGTGGGACGCTTCGAGGACCGTTGGGTGGTCGGCGGCGACATCACCGGAGACATCCTGGATGCCGGCGTGCGGGCTGAGGGGGTCTATGTGATGCCGGCGGTCGGTTCGGCTTTTCCGCGGATCATCGTGGGGGTCGACAATCAGTTCTCCGGCCGTTGGTACGGCATGGCCGAGTTCCTGTTCAACGGCGAGGGGTTCGACGAGGCGTCGCGCTACGAGTTGGGGCGACTGATGACGGGGCAGATCCTGCAGGTGGCGCGCCGCTATGTCATCTTCCAATCATCCTACCTCATCCATCCGCTCGTCACGGCACAGGCTTCGTTGCTGCGGAACCTGGACGACGGAAGCGGCTTCGCGGGAGGGACGGTGTCGATCTCCCTGACCGACGAAGCGTCGTTGGCCCTCGGGGGTCAGTACACATTCGGACGTGAGCGATCGGAATACTGGTACTACCCGCGCAGCACCTATCTGCGGGCGGACCTGTTCTTCTGAGTCCGTGTTTTCCCGGACGCCAAGTTCTTCGTATATTGTGCGGTCGACATCTGCGCCCGTGGTGTAATGGATAGCACAAAGGCCTTCGGAGCCTTTTGTTCGGGTTCGAATCCTGACGGGCGCACCACCTGCAACAGAACGGCCCCGCCTGAGAACTCTCAGAGCGGGGCCGTTTGCCTGTGAGAAGCGGAACCATGAAGGGCACGAAGACTCACCCAGCGCAGCGAGAAAGGGTTGAGCCAACCTTCCTCTTACCCCAGCCCTGCCTTCCTCCCTCTCTGTGTCCTTTGTGCTCTTTGTGCCAATTGTTCTTGTCTGACACGTCATCACAACCGCTTCGCCAAGAACGACTTCCATGCGTCGAAATCATACATCGTCGCACGCGTTCCATGCTTCCCCTTCAATAGCGAACAGATGGCCACCGAGGCCGGCAGGTTATTCGACCTTTGCAGAAGACTCCAGAGTTCCCTCTCCAGAACCTTGTCCATCGGTCGATCCCATAGCACCGACATGACCTGGTGCACTTGCGAGAGGTTCGCTTCGGGCGAGCCCATGACGAAGACCAGTTCCGAGGATGAGAGCGCCGCCAGTCGCACCGTGGAATCTGCTCGAGAGACGACCCACTCACCCACCCGGATGTTTCCCCGCTGCGGAGCCGAAAGAACGCTGTAGCGTGATGTGATCTGCCCGATCCGGCTTCGGGCGATGAGTCCGGCATCGTCCCTGCGCGCCGCCAGCTTTTGCAACTCCACGAAGGCCTGACGGGAGCCCGACATGGCCAGGTGTTCATAGCCGTAAAGGTTGACGAGCACCCGCTCCATCTCCGCTGCCTTCGTCATCATCTCCGATTGCCGTTCGACCGTCTGCTGAACCGGCTCTGTGCCTGCACGGATGGTTCGTGCCGTCGTCGAGGTCAACTCCGCCATCTCGTACGCGAGTGTATCTCGCACCGATGAGCCGATGCTCGACAACAGCATGATCGTCGCCAGGACGATGAGCGTTCCGATCGCTGCCAGGCCGACCGTTAAGATCCTCTGGAATCGTTGTCGCTCGTTTCGCTCCGCGATGATCTCCGCCGACAATTGCTGAAAACCGAGCGCTGCTTGTCGCATGACCTCGTCGCGCAAACTGACGGAGGAAGCACTGACGGCGGCCTCGGGCGCCCTCTGCAGGGCCACCGTCCCGACCTTGACGTCTTCGGCCATCGGCTTCGAAGTCGGCTTTCGGGACCGGGTCGTGCGGGGGTTGGATGTTCGTGCCATGTTGGTCTTCCTTGAGTGGAACGTTCCTACTTCGAATCTGCGCCGAGGCCAAAGAGGTCCTCGCCGAACTTCACGTCGACCCCGATGAACGGCCCGCTCGACGAAAGCGAAGGGGCGACAAGGTCGCGCTCGTGGTAACCCTTGAAGCTGTAGCCCGACACCAGACGGATGTTGCGCATGACGGCATAGCCCACGCGCGCCGAGAGACCGTTGAGCAGGTCCCCCGCTTCGATCTGCCAGAGGCCGCGGTATTCCGCACCGACGCTCCAGGCCTCGGTCAGATCATAGTCCGCGCTGAGGAGCAGGAAATGCGAGTTCGTGGTCGCTTCGAGGAACGGAGAGGCCTCGCGGGCGTTCTTGAAGGCGTACTTGATGCCTACCTCGACGCGACGGACCGGCTCGACATAGGCGTGGACCGAGGCGATCGACGCCTGGTAGTCCTGGAACGGCGCCACATACCGGTTCCGGTTCCCCTTCACTTCGAATTTGCCCAGGAGATTGAGGACGTTGTCCTCCACCGGCCGGTAGGCGACGCCGAAAATGAGGTGATACAGGTCCTGCGAACCGACCGAACGGCGCGATACGTCGCGGCCGAACCGGAGCTTGACGAGGGCGCTCAGGTCATCCACGAAGCGATAGTCGCCCGCAAGATACGCGTTGAAACGCTCGGACGCCGCATTGCGGCCGAATTCTATCTTGCCCGCCGCTTTCACCGGTTCATCCTTTGGCAGGTATTCGAGGCCTGTTGAGATGGCCGTATTGTCCTGCGTCGGGGTCTCAATGGCGCGTCGTCCGAGGTTCTTCGTCCGCTCGAACGTCAGGTTGCCCGTCAACGACTCGGTCAGCTTCAGCCGATTGCGAAGCCCGATGCTCGCCGCGTTCCGGTAGCCGGCGGCCGCGTTGCCGATCTCGTACTTACCGTAGACCTCGGTCCCCTGCGCCACCGTCGATGTGGCCCCCATCGTCGTCGTGGTCCCGCCCGCCTCGAAGAACCGCTGCTGCAACGACAGCGCCAACCATTCCGTCGCGCGCCATTCTCCCGTGAGGGCTGTGGCATTCGGCTTCGCCGGGTCGAACGTCGACGACAGGTTGCGCTCGTGCTCCGCCGTAACGCGAACGTTGCCGGTGAGGGCGTAGACCGCCCCCACGGAGGCCAGCGTCGTGTGTCGATCGACCGACGACAGCGAGCTGTCGGGTGTACTGTAGGTCAGGTCCTCGATCCGGAACCGGCCTGTCAAGCCGTCCAGGATCCGATGCTCGGCCCCTGCCGACATCGACGTGATCGTCGCCTGACCCAACGAAACGGTCTGTAGCGAGCGATAGGCTTCGGCATTCACCCGCGTCGCACCACCAGCCTGGTACTGCCCGCCGGCGCCGTACTTGATCGTCCCCAGTTCGCGACCGCCGCCCGACTGGGTCGTGTTCTCGAATCCGGCTTCCACACGGCGGTAGTAACTGCGCAATTGCAGTCCGGCTGCCGGCGAGCCGGCGGCCTCCATCTTGTAGGCGTATCCGTCCCCGGCGACGGACGACGAACGTGCGGCCTCACCCGACACGGTCAAATGACCGCCGAGCGCCAGACGCGCATCGGCCCCCAGCAGGCTGTAATTCGACGGCTCGCGCTCTTCCACCACGCCGGTCAAGCCGACCGTGAGCATCTCTCCCAGGGCCCGCTCCACGCGTCCGCCCGCCACGTACGCATTGGCCGTCCCTGTCTGTGCCTCGAACGCGGCGACGATATAAATGGGATTGCCCATCGCATCGATCGACGGGACCGGCTGCTTGAAGAAGACCGTTCCCTGTTCGTAGTCGATGTCGTAGTCGGTGAAGCGGTATGCGTCACGGACCTGGAGTATCACCTCGGAGTGGAAGCGGTCGCGCGTTTCGATGCGGATCTTGTCGGTGCCGTAGGTGATGCGGGTGGCTCCGAGACTGTAGAAGCCCGAGAGGCCTTCACCGCGCCGTTCGACCTGCATCACCTTCCGGTCGGTCAACGAACCGAAGACATTCACGTCCCACACGCGGTCGCGGTGCAGCACCTTGGCGCCGTTCAGCGTCCGGTTGTAGCGCGTGAACTCCTGCTTTGTCAGTCCGGTCGTGTAGTCGCCGAGGTAGAGCGACGACTGGTTCCGTTCGAGTCGGAGGAAGAAGTTGCGGTTCGTCTGGGCGTCGTACGTCAGCAGGCTGTTGTCGCCCGTGATGGAATAGAGATAATCGGGGTCGAGCTCGCGGAAGTACCGTGCCCGATTGCGTCGGTCGGAGTCGTACGACGACGTCAGCAGGTACTCGTCACCGATGGTCCCACGGGCGTAGACCGCGAGACGGCCGTCAGCCGTGAGGCCTTCGTCGAAGGTCGAATTCGCACCGAGACGGCTCCGGTCGCCGCTGAAGGCGGACCCGCTGACCCGGCCTGTTGCCAGACCAACGAGCGTGAACGGCTCGAGCGGCGTTGTGGCCTGGAACGCGGCCGTTCCCTTCACGCCTTCGACCTCGGCCGTCACAGCGCCGACGCCGGAGACTCCGGGCACTTCGTACACGAAGGAGGCGCGGCCGTTCCGGAGGGCGACCTGAATACCTCGGCGGTTCGGGTCGATGTCATTCGCCACGATCGCGCCGCTGTCGGCGGAGAGCGTCACGATGAACTGATCGCGCACGCGCATCATCCAGCGATCGAAGACCTCGACCGAGCCGTCAATGAGCGCTCCGCTTCCCGCCGGGGCCGATTCCCGGTCGAGGACCACCTGCACCACGGACGGCGCGCCGAGGATGTGTACGGACCGTTCCTCAGACGTGATCGTCGAACCGTCAGGATTCAACAGCCGGACCTCATAGGTCACCGGGCCTTCGGGCACGGCAACGTTCAGGAAGTCGACGATGCCGTCGACCCTGATCTTCGTCTTCTTGACCTCCACGCCGTTCACGGCCAACGCCACGTCAAAACCCGGCCAGCCCTTCGCCGTCACCGACTGGGTGCGCAGCGAGAGCACGGCCTGGTCCTCGGGATGCGTGATCTGAAGCATCTGGGCAAACGCCGAGGCCATCGCCCCCGTCAACAGGGCGACGAGCGCGAACGTCCGCACGAACCACGCCATGGCGGGGTACGAGCGAGCGGGGCGATATGTGGCGTTCAGCCGCAACATGTTACCGGACCGGCTTCACGATCAGGGGACGACCGGTGATGGCAGATTCGACGCCAGACGACGAACGCCGAATGACAGCGAACTTCGAGATCCACGGGGCCTTGGAGCCGTCTCCCGATTCGACGCGGAACTCGAACATCAGACGATAGGCGGGAGCCGCGATGATGCCGCGCGCCCTCAGCGTGCGGGAGACGTCGACTGAATCCGATCCATCCGACCGCACCGTGGAACGCTCGATCGTCATCCACGAGGGCAGGGTGTCCACGAGCGCGACCGCCGCAGGACGATTGCCGGTGCCGGCCCAGACCGCGATCATCACGGCCAGATAGCGGCCTCCGACCTGCACGGCAACGGCCGAATCGGCGGCTGCACCAGGTGTCGGGACGACATTGATCCGCGCCTTTTCGGTCGAATCCACGCCACCCTCTTTCAGCACCGAGGTCCAGAATTCGCTCCGGAACAGCCGCATCTCCACGCGTCGGTTCTTCTGCCGGCCTTCAGCCGTTAGGTTCGTGGCGATCGGACGATGCTCACCGAACCCGACGAACTCCATCCGGCCGCGGTCGATGCCGAACCTGGAGGCCAGCATCTCGACGATGGAGGCCGCACGAGCTTGCGACAACTCAAGGTTCGACGGGAACTGCTTCGTCCGGATCGGCCGGCTGTCCGTATGCCCTTCCACGATCATCGAGAGCGTCGGGTCCTCCCGCAGCATGGCCGCGGTGGCTTCGAGTGCGCTCTCCGCGCCGGCGCGTAGCTCCGCCCGAGCCGTCTCATACAGGACGCTCGGCATGACGAAGTTGATCGCGCGACCCTTGAGGGCCACTGCGGCCTGGTTCTCGGTCGACAAGACGTCCGCCATCGCGAACGTCGTATCGGCCGTGACCACACGCACGGCGGCGGTCTGCGACCGCAACGAAACGACGCGGACCGCCGGGCGCCCTGCCGCCATTTGATAGACCAAGGCCCCATCGAACGGCGACTCCAGGCTGTCGATCGTCCACGTCAGCGTGGGGCCAAGCACGGCGGGCTCAACAGATTGACCGCGGAAGCGCCCCGAACCGGCGACATACCGCAGTCCCTCGCCCAAACTATCGGTCCAGACGACGCGGTCGATCCGACCCGAGCCGTCGTACGACATCGGTACCGTCACCATGATCGCCACCGAATCACGCGGCTTCGGCGTTTCGGTGACCGGACCGAAGGCGAACTCGACGCGGCGGTTCAGCGCGCGGCCTTCACGCGTCTTGTTCTCGGCAACCGGGATGGTCTCGCCGTAGCCGATCGTGGCGATGCGCAACAGGTCGATGCCCTCCCGCTCGACGAGATAGGCCTTGACCGCCTCGGCCCGCGCGATCGAGAGAACCCGATTGTTCGGGAACTCCCGCGTGCTGATCGGCGAGGCGTCGGTGTGCCCCATGATCGTCACATCCTCGTCGGCGTTCTCCCGCATGATATTGGCCAGCTGATGAATGATCGGGAACGCTTCAGGCCGCAGGACGGCTTTGCCGACCTCGAAGTTGAGTCCCGTCAGCTTCATGAGCGCCGGACGCTCGTCGTCGATGAACACGACGTTCTTGGGGGCGACGACGCGACGCAGCGACAGGCCGCCGATGCGGAGGATCTGCTGACTCAGGACGAGCGAGTCTTCGGCGGGCGGACCGTCGAGATAGAAATCCGCCCGTACGATGCCACCCGCTGGAACGCTGACGAACCGCGAGGACCCGTCGCCCGCAAAATCGTTGAAACCGGCATGCAGCGTCGTTCCGGCTGGAAGTGTGAACTCACGGACGCGGATCACGTGTTCGCCCGGAGCGATGTCTGGGATCGAGTATTTGCCGTCGGCTCCGGTCACGATCCGCGTGCCGTCCTCGGTGATCAACTCAACGCCCTCGACACCACCCTCGCCCGGATCCTGGTAGGAGTTTCGGTTGGGATCGTAGAAGACCTTGCCGACCACCAGACCACGGTCGGTGAAGACGCCTTTCTGGACCTCGACGCGGGCTTCAGACACGGCCGACCTCAGCGGGAAGCCGTTCGGAGCGGACGCGGAAGCGAAGGCACGATTGACTCCGTCGCCTTCGGCCGCGCCCGCCCCGACGATCATCCGGTAGGTGACGCTCCGCGAGGCGCCGGCCAGCAATGAATCGGCGAGCATCCACTGCAGCACGATGCCCGACCCTGTCCTGACAATCGCCGGGTCCGGCAATCGGGCGGTGTCGCGGTGGCTCGAGCCAGCCAGGTACGTGAAGCCGACCGGAGGACGATCCTCGAGCACAACGTTGCGCACCAGCATGGCCGGCGTGGCGTTGCGAACGGTGACGGTATAGATCGCCTGGTCGCCGATCTCAACGATCGGACGCGCCGTCGACTTCTCCACGACGAGGTCGGCCTCGAAGATCTCCGTCGTTACGGTCACGCTCGTGTCAATCGTCTGGTCGGAAACGAACCGTGCCGTATTCGTGAGCATCCGGCCGATCGTCGTCGTATCCACGAACCGGACCTGCACCAAGATGCTGCGAACGCTCGCCGGACTTGCCGCAGAATCGAACCGGCCGAAGTTCCATCGCAGGATGCCGGCAACGGTGTCGAGGAACGACGGCGCCGGCGCCGACGAGACGAACCGCATCGACCGGTCGAGAGAATCGGTCAGAACGGCAGACGTCATCGACAGATTGCCGACGTTCCGCACGGTGATGGCATATCCGACGGTGTCGCGACGATACGCCCGTACGGGACCCGCCTTCGACAGCTCCAGGGTCGGATTCAGCGTGATCGGGATATTGACATCGGTGACATATGTCCCCGGCTCGAGCGGCGCGACAGAGACGGAACCGCGGAGGAACGCATCATCGATGCTGACGCTGTACTGGTTCCCCGCCGGCAGTCCGCTGAACGTGTACGAACCCGTCGTGTCCGTGAAGGTCGAATCGATCGCCATCCGGCCCGTCCGGTAGCTGTCATCCGCCGCCCGGCCTCCTCCGCCCGCGAGTTGCGTCAGGACGACCTTGATCCCGGCGGCCGCGACCGGTTGCCTCGACACGAGGTAGTAGACCTTGCCCGAGATGACGATCAGGTTCTTCACGGGTGGAATGCCTCCGATGCCCGGGACGGCGACGGACACCGTCGTCACCGTGTTCATCGGCAGGCCAAATTCATCGAGCGTCTGGATCCGCACGGTATAGTCGTCCGTCGTCGGGACAGGAATGATATAGCTCCCATCCGCTCCCGTGATCGCGGTACCGATCAGGACGCCTGCCGACGAATAGACCCGGACGATGGCGCCCGCCTCGGGTTCGTTGGTGCTGTTGTGCACGACGATCCCCGTGAGCGCTCCCGGATAGAACACCACAGCGACCGACGTGGAGTCGCGGCAAACGCCGGCGTCGTCGACGCTGATCGTCGCCCGGGCGTAGACGACCGCGTTGCTGACGATGAGAGCCTTAAGGCTGTCGACGGCGAAGCCGCCGACCGTGGCCACGACGATCGAATCGAGCCCGTTCGAGAACGTGCCGACCGAGGTCCGGAAGACCACGGGCGTTCCGTCCGGCTTCGGAACGCCGAGCGTATCGGTCACCGTCGCGCGAAGCACGGTGGCGGCGATCCCGTTGCCGATGACCAACGACGGCGTCGCCGTCACCTGGACGCGGCAAGAGGTCGACGACCGCGCCCGCACAACGAAGGCCGCCGAATCGCTCACCGGGGGCGTCTGATCGCTGGCAGCCCAGGCGACATTCTTCATGACGCTCCCGTCCGCCACATCGGGCCGGACGCGCACGGTCACCAGGACCGTATCCTCTTGTCCGACGCCGAAGGACATGACCGACCCGAAGATCCCCCGGGCCACCCTGCCGACGAAGCCGGCATTCTGCGAGACGACCACCGGGTCCACATCCAGCGCCAGACTGTCAACGATAAAGACATTCGTCAGGGCAACGTCGCCGGTGTTCCGCACCCGGAGCGTGTAGGTGACCAATCCACCGGTCTCGACGGTGTCGCGCGACACCGATTTCGTGATCGTCAGCATCGGCCCCGAACCGGAACCGGCGCGAATGGCAACGACCGCCTGCGCCCGCACGATCGACGTGCCGGTCTCATTGCTGATCGCGTGCGCCGTGTTGGACAACTGCGAGCCGCCGGTCACGTCCGGCCGGACCCGAACGAAGATGAGAATGGAATCGACCCCGCCCGGAGCAAGGCGAGCGATCGCATGTCGCACGACGGGGCCGGAGACCTGTCCCGGCGAGGCGCCGAGGACCTCGAACCGTGACGCGTCGAGCGTGTCGAGTACCTCGACGTTCGTCAGCGCTTCCGGCCCCGCATTCTCGACCCGCACCGTGAAAACGAGGTCCTGACCCGGCGTCACCGTATCACGCGACGCGTACTTCGACAGCGTCAGCCGGTACGATGCCGCCTCCACGACCAGGCTGACCGTGGAGGACGACAGCGAGTCGGGAGTACCGTCGGCGTAACCGAAACGGAGCACGCCCACGTTGTCAATGCGCGTGCCCGGAACGGTCTGCGCCACGCCCGCCGCCGCGAGGAGCAGCAGCAGGAGTCCGACCGTCACGTGTCTTGCGATATATGGTGCGAAGTGTCGCATGCGGCGTAGGTCCGGAGCGGAGCGGCAAGCCCCGCCCCGGACAGGAGTGGCGTTAGTTGATCACCACCTTGAATCTGATCTGGCCCGTGTAGGTGGCGTCTCCGACGAAGGAGCCTCCCACCTGACCCAGGTTGACTGTGACATTGCCGCTGGCGACCGTCACCTCATCACTGTCCAAGGTGCCGTCACCCTTGACCGTGAAGACGTTGCCGTTCGCCGAATTCTTCAGCTCCACGCTTTCGCCCACGTATGTCGTGAAGGCAGGCTGGGTGTCCGTGATGACCACCTGCGTGGCATATCCGGAACCCGTATTCGCGTAGGTGATGGTGTACGTCAGCGTGTCGCCCGGACGCGTCCGGTTCCCCGTGCTGCTCACGCCCTTGGTGATGGACATGACCGGTGCCTTGACCAGCGTGACCGCGTTTCCGTTCGCCGAAGCGCCGGCGGTCAACGACGTGAAGGTATAGCTGGCCGTGTCGCGCGAACGATCGGGCGTCAGGGTCGGGACAGTGGAGATCGCGAAGATCTTCACGGAGTCACCAACGGCGACGTTGTTGATGTTCGTGCCCATCGTGTAGGCGGCATCCGTACCGGAATCATAGACACCGTTATTGTTGGTGTCGCGGTAGTACGCCCATGTCAGGGGCAGGGTCGTCGAGGCCGTCGTGACAGCTGTATCCGCACGGTTGCCCGTATTGATGAGCGTGATGGCATACTGGACCGCAAGGCCGACGTTGACGCTGTCGCGTCCCTGGTTTGTCCTGCCGGCCGAAGGAGGCTCGACGTAGACCGTCCATGAAGCCGCCTGAGCCACCGTGATGGGCGAGTTCGGCGATGTATACCGCTCCGTCCGGCCGCTGAGGCTGTCGGAGTAGGCGATCGAGGCCTCATTGTCCACGATCGTTCCGGCAGTGACGGCACTGTTCACCGTGACTTGGAATGTCGCCGAGCCGGAACCGCCGCCCGGGATGCTGCCCACCGTCCACGTGACAACGCCGGAGGCGAAGCTGATGGTACCTCCGCCCGTCAGCACGGTGGCACTACCGCCGACGTAAGTAATATTCGGCTTCAGCGTGTCCCGAATGACCGTTCCGAGCGCCTTACCGGTACCGCTGGAAGTGAAACCGAGCGTATAGGTGACCGTCGCACCCGGCTGGGGGGCGGAGTTGTTGTTGCTCTTCGTGACCGCGACATCGATCGTCGAGATCGTCGCGACGTTGTTCGAAACAGCGCTGACGCCGGGGTCGAAGCCGGAGGTGGCCGTGACCTTCACCGTGTCAAGGGTCCCGCTCGATGTGCCGAGCGGCACGAACACGGTCGCGATCAGCTTCAGTGAATCGTCCGCCGCGATGTTCGACGGTCCGGTGTAGACCGGTTCGCCGACATCAAGAACGCCGTCGCCGTCGGTATCGACGTAGAGCACGGTCGTCCACCCCTGGGTCGACGTGGCTGTGAGCCCGATACCGTTATCCGTTCCGTTACCGGTATTGACAAGGGTGATGGGATAGTAAAGCAGCGTGCTGTCGCTCGACGTCACGTTCCGGATGGACGGACTGATCGCGAGCGCCGCGACCTGCTCCACGGTGACCGTCACCGAGTCTTTCAACTCGGCGAAGGAATTGCCGCCAGCGTCCTTGTAGTTCAGCTTGGCGACGTTTTTGATCTGGGTACCAGCCGGGGTTCCTTCGGCGTAGCCCGTCGCAGGAAGCAACAGGACCAATCCGAGGACCGCCAGCACCAGTATGGATGAGAACCTCATGGGTTCCTCCTGTGGTGAAGTGGTGGATGATGGTGTGGATGATGATGCGTTTGTTTCAATCGTGTGTGCCGAGACGGCGGTGCATGCCCCAGCACGCCGCCGGGTGGCGGCTTGGATTTGTGCATATGCATAGTGACTCCTCATAGTTGTTGGTCTTTCTATTTCAAGATCACTTTGAAGGAAGCCCATCGCTCCTCACCGGGTGCGATGGCGCCTTTGAAGGTCCAGCTCAAATTCGTCACTCTGCCGACAGCCGGCGCTGTGGCCTTTTCCCGATCCACGGAAATATCACTGTCTGGTCCGGCTTCAGATCCTTCGAGGAACTCCGTCCCGTCCGGGATGGGGTTTGCCAATTGCACGTCCACCGCAGAGGCCGTGCCGATGTTGTAGTAGGTGAGGCTGTATGCCACGGTATCGCCGGGCCCTGCCTTCGGTCGATCGACCAACGTTCGAGCGACGAACTGCGGGCGTGCACCGTTGCCCTCGGCAAACTGATGCAGTGCGGCCGCCTGCGCCGCCTGATGCTCTGCGACCGGCGAGGTGGAACCGGCGATGCGGACCGACAGGACCTCTATCGACCCTTGGCCGGGAAGGTTGACCGCGCCGCTGCTCACGGCAAACATCTGGGGTTTGTTCGGCGAGGCCGGGTCGAGCCGAAGCATCGAGCCTTCCGACCAATGGAGCATCAGCGAGGCGTTCATGGGGACGTTCTTCTCGGCCGACGAGATGGAGAGAAGCCTCCCCTGCGCTCGTGCGACCCCCTCAACAACGCCGTGAAACACCGCCCGGAGCGATGGGACGGAAGACGTGCCGATCGAGATCGTCATCCGCAGCCCTTTTCCCAGCGGGAGGTAAGGAGCGGTAACGGGTTCCAGCGTTCGCGTGACCGTGAAGGAGGCATTGCCCTCCCGGACGGCGTAGACGTCGACGACCTTTTCCGGGGTGGAGGACGACGCTTCGGGCAGCGGTTGCCACGTGGCTGAGGCGCGGCCTTGCCACTCATCCAGCGTGACGGTGGAGATGATCTTGCCTGTTGCGGCGTCGAGAAACTCGAGCACCGGCGTGCGGGCGGCTGTCTTGACTTGTTCGCGGAAAAGGACGCCGAACCGCGCTTGTCCGCGCTGCTTGGGGAGCGAGTCCAGTTTCGCCACCACGATCCCGCCGTTCGCGGGCTCGATGAGGCCGCCCGCGATCGCAACGCGGTAGCCAGGCATGGCAAGTGACATGTCCTGTTGTGCCGGAAGGACCGACACGGCCAGGGACACGAGGAGCAGAAGAGTGAATGCGCGCATAGAGTGCCTCCTGTGAAACGTCATTGAATACGAACTCTGAACGTGATCGTCCCGGAACCGCCGGGAACCACGCTTCCAACTGCAACTTGCACCACGCCGCCGCTGACAACGACCTCGTCGTCTCCCGATTGGTCCGTTCTTGGCACACCGTTCAGCACGACGGATTGCTGGACGTAGGTCGTGTACATCGGGATGCCGTCCGTCACGATCACCATCGTGGCGAGCGATGTGCCGGTATTGCTGTAGGTCATCGTATAGGTCAGGGTATCGCCCGGCTTGGCCGTCGGGCGGTTCACGCCCTTCGCAAAGGTCATCAACGGGCGATTGACGGGCGTGAAGGAGGCCGTTACGACCGTCGTAGCTCCGTTTGCGGAGATCCGCGCCCGATTGACGGCCGGGACCTGCGATTGGATCGACGAGTCCACCCGCACGCTGTAGGTCAGGGTCACACTGTCGCCGGCGGCGAGGTTGAACCTCGCGAAAGTCAGGACGCCCGATGCCACCGAGGCACCCGGCGGCAACGTCGAAGAGAGGACCGTCACACCTGACGGCAGTGTGTCCGTGACAGCCACCGAGCGCGCGCGCGGCAGCCCTGAGTTGACCACATGGATGGCGTAGGCGAGAGTATCCGGAGGCAGGACAGAACCGCCATTCAGGTCGACGAGCGACTTCGAGGACGTGGCAAAATTGACGGCCAGGATCGGCACGGCGACCGTCAGGGTCTGGCGACCGCCGTCCTGCATGAGCGAGTCAATGTAGCTCGATCGGAGCGTGTCGCCGGGCGAGACCGTGAAGACCGAGTCGCCCGCCGCGCCGGGGCCTGCCCCAAACAATGTCCCTACCACGCGGGTGAAGACTCCCGTATTGGCGCCGGTTTCCACGAACCGGAGGTTCTCGGTCTCACCCGCCTTGCTGACCACGCTCAGGATGTAGAATTCGATGGTCCCGGAAAGCTTGTTCAAGTCGGCATCGGTCAGGGTCAGCACCGTCGAGTCGAGCGGCGCCAGCAGCGACGGCGAAGCCGTGAATGTGGCGGTGACGCCGCCGAGGACCCTCGTGAAGGACGTGAGGGTCGGTCCGGGCCCGCCATTGACGAGCAGCGTATCTCGATAGTAGGCGACGAGCGAATCCGAGGCCTTCACGGAGAACACGCCGTCGTTGTTCGAGCCGGCCCCGGCCCCATATACTGTGCGGATCCATCCGATGAAGATGCTGTCGTTGACGGAAGCTTCAGTGAGGGTGACGGTCTCCCATTCGCCGGTGACGCGATTTGTGTCCCGCACCGTGTACGACTCTGCCACACCAGCGTTCTTGTTCAGATCCAGATCCTTGATCAGGACGCGGATGGAATCGCCGGGGACGATGGGCGTGGTGGTGGTCATCATGGCGGTGAAGCCGCCCCGCACCACGGTATTCGCCGTGAGGGTCAGGGCCCCTCCATTCGCACGCAGCGAGTCGCGGTAGGTGACCCGGAGCGTATCACCCGCCTTCACGGTCATGCTCCCACTGTTGTTCGCCCCCACCGTCGTGCCGAAGATGGACCGCAGCCACCCGCCGAAGATCCCCGTGTTGGGGCCTGTCTCCGTCAGCGTGACCGTCTCCCATTCGCCCGTCACCCTGTTCGTATCCCGGACGGTGTACGACTCCGCGACGCCCGGAAGCCTGTTCAAGTCCCTGTCCGAAACCGTCACCTGAAGCGAATCGCCCGGCAGGATCGTCGCGGTGGCCGTAAGGGTCGCGTTATGTCCCCCCTTGAATCCTGAGCCGGCTTTGAGGGTCGCACCGGGAGCGCCGTTGGTGGTCACCGTATCGCGATACGTCACGACGAGCGAATCGCCCACCTTGGCGTTGAAAATGCCGTCGTTGTTCGTGCCAGCCGTCAGGCCATACTGCGTCCGGACCCACGTCGTGAAGATGCCGGTGTTGTTGCCGGTCTCCACAACCGTGATGGTCTCCCATTCGCCCGTGGTGATATTCGAATCACGCACGGCATACGATTCCGCGAGCGCGGCGTTCTTGTTCAGGTCGGCATCGGTGATCGTCACTTGGACGGAGTCGCCGGCGAAGATCGGCGTCGGTGATGCCGAAAGTGATCCCGGGTTCCCGCCCAACACGTTCGTCGTGGCCGTCAGTGTCGAACCGGGTCCGCCGTTGGCCTGCCGCGCATCGAGGTAGGAGACTCGTAGCTGTGCCCCCTGTTGCACGAAAATGTATCCGTCATTGTCGGCGCCGCGCACCAGGCCGTACCGGGTCTTGAGGTAGCCAACGAAGATGCCGGTGTTCAATCCCGTCTCCGTGAGGACGACATCCTGGTATTCGAGGGTCACGATGTTCGAATCGCGAACGGTGATGGATTCGCCAACGCCGGGAGAGAGATTGAGGTCGGCATCCGTCACCGTGACTTTGACCGAGTCCCACGGGTAGATCTGCGGCGTCACCGTCAGTGTCGCCGTCGCTCCGCCGAGGATGTTCGTTCGGACGCTCAACCAGCCGCCGTCCTGGCCCGCGGCATTGACGGTGTCGCGGTAGCGCAATGCCAGCGAGTCGAGCGCCTTCACGTTGAAGCTTCCGTTGAAATTCGCTCCCGCCGTCAGTCCGAACTGCGTCGCGATCTTGCCGGTGAAGATGCCGGTGTTCGCGCCCGTTTCCGTGAATACGATCGTTTCTCGCTCATTCGTGACCCTGTTCGTGTCGGGGATCGAATAGGTCTCGACCACAGACGGATTGCGGTTCAGGTCGGCGTCCGTCAGCGTGTAATAGACACTGTCGCCCGGTAGCGCGGTCGTCGTCCCGACCAGTATGGCGGTGTTGCCCCCGACCACGGCCGTCCTCCACGAGCGGACCCGATTCACCGCGCCCGAGGAATCGAGCGCATCGATGTAGGTCACGAGGAGGGTGTCGCCGGGCCGCACGGCGAGCGTGCCGTTATTGTTGCCGTTGGACCCCGTGCCAAAGACGCTCGCCCGGGAGCCCGTGAAGACCCCGGTATTGACGCCGGTTTCCGTGAAGGCTATCGGCTCCCACTCGTTCGTTCGTACGACAAAAACGGAATCGTTGAACGTCTGAACGGTTCCCGTATTCGTGTTCAGATCGCCATCGACAAGCGTAAAGACCGGTGTCTCTCCCGGCAGGATGGTCAACGGGCCCGTGACCCTGCCCGTTGCGTTTGCACGGATGTAGACATACGCGTTCGAAGTGTCGACACTCCGCTGGCTGTTCCGCACCCACGCCTTGTTGTAGATGTCCCGCGGCGCCGCAAGGGCCGTGATCTGGTACGTGATCGTGTCGGCCGCCCCAGGCGCCCTGGCCCCCGTCAACCCCACGATGATCCGCGCCGGCGGCCCGGCGATGTATCTAGTGCTGTCGGTAGGAAAGTCGTTCGCCTGAGTCTGGAGCACCCCATTGAGGCGAATGCTGTTGGCGACGTACGTGTAACCTGTCGTCGTGAGGAGCGTGTCGGTCACGACGCCGCCCGTTGATGTGAGCGACGTCGAGTTGTTCCGGACCACCAGGCGCACCGTGATGACGTCGCCTCCCTTCGTCTTGCCCGGATCGAACGACTTCGTGATCGATAACGGCGGCGGCGGTCTGACTGTGCTCGTGACCACCTGGTCCACCGTCGAGGCCCGCACGTGCGCGATGTTGGTGAACGCCGTGTTCCCGTTGAAGGAAGGCCCGATCCTCACGCGGTACGTCAACGTCGTCGTCGCCCCGACGTTCAATGTGGTGATGGCACCGAAGGTGATCACCTGGCCGCTGACGCTTGCACCAGGAGTGAGACCACCGGGCAGGATGGTGAAGCCCGAGGGGACGGAATCGATGACGGTGATCGGATTGAGGTTCGCCGGCGACACGTTGTAATTGCCCGTGTTGCGAACCGTGATCGTGTAGGCGAGTGTGTCTCCGATGACCGGGGGCAGGCCGTTGAGGTTTGCGAAGGTTTTCGTGCTTGTAACGAACACGGGCGTCACGATCGTGACCGTATCGACGGAGACGTTGTTCCAGGGTCGCCGATCGAACTGAGGGCTCGACACGGTCGCCACGTTGCGCAGGATCGGGTAACTCGTCGCGTCGTACTTCGTTCCGACCGTCATCGAGATGTTCGGGGCCGTGGCTCCAACGCCCAGGACCGCACTGCGCGTGAACCGATAGACCGGCTTGAGGGAACTGTCGACCACCCAACCGGATCCGAGGCCGAGGGAGCTCAGGATCGCGCCGGCGGGCAGACTGTCACGCACGGTGATGGCTCCCGTCGGGTCCGGACCGTTGTTCTTCACGCTCAGCGTGTAGGTCATCGTGTTGCCCGCGATGACGGGTGTACCGCCCGAATGGGTCTTCGTGATCTGGAGGTCGGAGTTCGACGTGTCGGAGATCGAGATGACCTCGAGATTCAGGAGGACCAGGTCGCCTCCGGAGGAATACAACGACGTGGCCGTCGTATCGCCGGGAGTCAGAAGCCGCGTGATGTCGTACGTATCGATGTCGACGCCAAACGTACCCCCCTTGGCACTGTCCAGCTCGTTGCTGACTGAATTGAACTGATTAGCCGTCGGGTTGAGCGCGTCGGTGAGCTCGAATCCGTTGAAGGCGAGCCTCTCCGTGAAACCGCTCAAGGCCGCCGAGTTCTCCGCGTCACCTTCGAACGTCACATGCGTCACCTTCCCGTCGACCGTCCCGAAGGGGACGTAGAAGTTGTTGGGCTGGAGGATGATCTGAGAACCGCGGTACTCCTGGAACCCGTCGTAGATGTTGATCGTGCGCCGGACGCCGGCGGCATCGTTGTAGACCACGAGCAGAGACCAGCCAGAAACGACAGCCGACGACGTGGCGTATGGCCCGCCGTTGTCAACGGTCAGGTTGCTGAAGATGTACGCCCGGGTGGGGCTCGGAGGAGTGAAACTGGCGGTGATGTCCTTGAACGCCGCAAAGAAGTACAGCATGGTGCCGCCGTTGTTGTAAGAGGCGGAGAAGGTCCTGTCGGCGGTGTAGCTGGCGCCGTCGAAGGTCACGGTGTTGTCAGCGGTGGCGCCGGAACCGGCCCAGTACAAATAGGCCGCCACCACGGAGGCGCCCCCGATATTGAGCGAGGTCGTGTCCGAGGTCTTGAGGGCCGTCGAACTCACGCTGTTCGGCTGCGACCGTAGCGTTCCTCCGATGACGGCGTAGTCGTAGTCCCCCGAGAATGCGTTATAGAGACTCACCGGGCTCTGTGCGCGCGACACCTGGGCCGCAGCACTCACAAGGATGAGCGCGACCCAGATCCGACCACGGATCGTCACGAGGGAAGTCAATATGGACTGTATGTGTTTCACGACACCGCTAGAAAAATCGCTCTGTTTCGGCAATTCTCAGGTAGGAATGGCTATGATTTGCTGATAGGCGGATTTCTGATTTGGACCTGAGTCTCATTCCGACCATAATCACTTGTACGCAAACGACTTCCGACTTCGTCTCATTAATGTGCAATGAACGTGCCAAGTCGTTAGTGATATATTTATGAATAGCTTACGGCGATTTTGTTTTGTCAGACCGTTACGGAATGGACCTGACGTTACGAAATTACACGTTCGGGCTGAGCGTAGCAATTCACTCTCTCCAAGATGACCAAGTTGATGATTGGGGGGGAATCGCTGGACTACTCTAGGCCGTACTTCTTACGCTTTTCCCAGAGCGTCTTTCGGCTGATGCCGAGGATGGATGCGGCTTTGACGGTATCGCCGGCTGTATGCAGGAGGGTCTGCGTGATGACTTCGCGCTCCATCTCGACCATCGAGCGGGGGCGGAATGCGGAGGTATGGGACGAGCTTGAGGGGACCCCCTTGCCGAGCACAAGGTCGGTCGCCGAAAGCGTTTGGCCGTCACTAAAGATCATGGCATGTTCGATCACGTTCTTCAGCTCCCGAACATTTCCCAGCCATGCATAACCGTTCAGCGCCTTCAATGCGTCCCCAGTCAGTCCTGTCACCGAGCGCCCAAATTGTCGGTTGAAGCCCGCGATGAACTTCATCGCCAGCGGCTCGATGTCCATCGGACGCGCGCGGAGGGGGGCGATCTCGATTGAGACGACGTTGATCCGGTAGTAGAGGTCGTCCCGGAATCCTTGACGGAACAGTTCTTCCTCGAGGTTGGCGTTCGTCGTGGTCATGATCCGCACATCTATGTCGACATCCTCAGTGCTCCCCAGCCTGCGGAACGTCCGCTGTTCGAGAACGGTCAGGAGTTTCGCCTGCAACGCCGGGCTCATCGCATTGATCTCGTCCAACAGCACGGTCCCGAGGTTTCCCGCTTCAATTAGGCCCATTTTGGGGGCTCGCGCATCGGTGAAGGCTCCCTTCTCATACCCGAACAGCTCGGATTCGAGAAGTTGGTCGGGAATGGATGCACAATTGATATCCACGAAGCGACCGGCGGCCCGACTGCTGTTGTAGTGGATCACGCGAGCGACATGGTTCTTGCCGGTCCCGCTTTCGCCCCGCAGCAACAGCGTGGCGTCTGGGAACGCCACGACCCGTTCTACGAAGGCCCGCACCGCCTTCATCTGCGGAGAGTCACCGATCAGGCTCTCGATCGGATATGGGGCCGCTTGGTCCGACTGGATCGAAGTGAGGGTCGCCTTGAGCGTGGTGACCTCCAGCAGGCGGTTCACGGCCAAAGCGAGCTCTTCGGCCACCACCGGCTTGCGCAGGAAATCATTCGCCCCCGCTCGCAGCGCTTCTATTGCCACCTCGATCCGCGATTCGGCCGTCATGACGACGATCGGCACCTGCGTCGAGATCCCTCGGATCGCGCGGATGACGTCGATGCCGCTCATCTCCGGCATCCAGATGTCCACCACAAAGATCGCGGGGAGCCCCTCACGGGCCATCTGCAGCATTTCGCCGGGAGATTGGAAAGCAACAACCTGGAACCCCCGGTTCTCAAGGATGTTCCGCTCGAGCTGCAGAATGGTGGGCTCGTCGTCGACGATGTAGATGGTCTTTTTCATATGCTTGGCCGACCGGTCAGCGCATCGATGGCTTTTCTGGCGAAATTGAGATACAATCGATGGATCATTGCCCTTCTACGACTCCCGCGAGTGACCCGCGTGAAAAACTTCCTCCACAACGTCCGGGACTTCTTCGTCACCTACCCGGCCGTCCTCTCCGGCTACATCATCTACCTCTACTTCTTCCTGTCGACGATGAAGTACTACCAGGACTTCAAGGAGAAGTCCCTGGGCCTCGCCGACATCTTCCAGAGCTTCGACGCGTTGGCGTGGATGTGGCTCCTTGCCGTGGCCCTCGTCAAGGTGATCCAGTACCGTGACAAGATCCACGAGGAGCAAAGGAAACGCGAGGCCAGTGAGCAAGAGCTCGCCCGGAACCGCTCACAGCTCGAGACGATGCAGCAGGTGACGCGCGCCCTCCAGCATTCGATCAACAACCCCCTCACCATCGTCCTGGCCTATACGACAAAGGCTCAGCGCAAGGTGAAGGAGGACCCAGACATGGAGAAATACCTGACCGAGGTTCGATCAGCGACGGAGCGGATCATCCAAGCCCTGAAGGACTACTCCACCTCACAGAGCTATCGTACGATCGATACGCCCGTCGGAAAGATGGCCGTGCCCGGAGAATCGGCGTGACCGGACATGAACAGTGGATGCATCTGGCCCTGCGTGAGGCGGTCCGGGCGCTCGACGAGGACGAAGTGCCCGTCGGCGCCGTGGTCGTCCACCGGGGCAAGATCATCGGCAAGGGCTACAACCAGATGGAGCGACTGCAGGATCCCACGGCGCACGCGGAGATGATCGCGATCACCGCCGCGGCAACTCATCTGCAGTCGCGCCGGCTCGAGGACTGTACGCTCTATGTGACCCTCGAGCCCTGTCCGATGTGCGCGGGCGCCATTGTGCTCGCCCGGATCCCCACGCTCGTCTTCGGCGCTTACGATCCCAAAGCCGGCGCGTGCGGGACGCTCTTTTCGATCCCCGAAGACCCTCGCCTGAACCACCGAGTGCATGTCGTCCCCGGTGTGTGCGACGCCGAGAGCGAGAGTCTTCTACGGTCGTTCTTCGGCCGCATCCGGTCAATCCCTCCTGAGGGAAAAGAATAGCCACAAAGAACACAAGGAGCACAGAGAGAAGGTGTATTGGATGCTATCTCATCTCTGAGCGCTTTGTGGCTACGTTCTCATCTCCCGCGCCATGCCCAACGCACCTTCATCTGTACAATCACTCCCATCTTGACTTGGCGTTCTTGGCGTCCTTTGCGTTCTCTGCGGCCATCTCTTTTCTTCTTCTACGACCCTGTCGACGCCTGCTCCATCCGCTCCGCCCGATCCGCCAATCGCAGCTGCTCGATCAACGCGTCCAGTTCACCGTCGACGACGCGGTCGAGGCTGTACAACGTGAATCCGATCCGGTGGTCGGTCAGCCGATTCTGCGGAAAATTGTAGGTCCGGATCTTGTCGCTCCGGTCGCCGCTCTTCACCATCAGCTTTCGCTTGGCTGCCTGGGCCGACGTCTGCTCCTCGAGCTTCCGTTCATACAGTTTCGCGCGCAGCATCTTCATCGCCCGTTCCCGGTTCTGAAACTGCGACCGCTCCTGCTGGCACGCCACTACGATGCCCGACGGCGCGTGCGTGATCCGCACTGCCGTCTCCACTTTGTTGACATTCTGTCCCCCCTTTCCGCCGGCCCGATACGTGTCGAATTGCAGGTCCGCCGGATTGATCTCCACCTCGACGTCCTCGACCTCTGGCAGAACGACGACCGACGCCGCCGACGTATGCACGCGGCCCTGCGCCTCTGTCTCGGGAACCCGCTGGACACGATGGACGCCGCTTTCAAACTTCATGAACCCGTAGGCCCCGTCACCCGACACCGAGAACGAGATCTCCTTGAACCCGCCTTTGTCGGTCTCATTCCAATCGAGCAGCGCCACCGTCCAGCTCTTCCGCTCCGCATATCGCGTGTACATCCGATAGAGATCCGACGCGAACAGCGCGGCTTCCTCGCCGCCCGTTCCCGCCCGGATCTCCATGATAAAATTGCGCGAGTCATTCGGGTCTTGCGGGACCAGGAGAAGCTTCAATTCCTCCTCCATCTTCGGCACTTCGACCTTGAGACGGTCGTACTCCTCCTGCGCCATCTCTTTCAGCGCCGGGTCCGTCCCTGCCGCCAGGAGTTCCTTGCTCCCTTCCAGATCGTGGAAAGCCTTGATGTAGGTCTCGCCCAGCGAGACAATCGGCTCGAGCATCCTGAGCTCGCGGCCAAGTTCTCTGGCCTTGGGCTGGTCTGAAAGCACGCTCGCTTCGCTCAACAAGCGCTGCACTTCAGCATGGCGATCGATCACCTTGCGGATCTTGTCCTGCATGGTCAGGCCGCCGCCGAGCTTGTTTCACGGTAGGGATAGCGCCCTGCGTCGTCCTGGCCGAGTGCGCACCTCAGCGCGACAATGGCAACCTCGATCTGCGACTCGTCGGGCTCGCGCGTCGTCACCGTCTGCAGCCACAACCCGGGCGCGACGAGGATCTTTCCCCACCAGGTCGTCGAATGCCGGGCGGAGAACTTGATGATCTCATACGACACACCCGCCACGACCGGCAGAAACGGCAGGTGCGTCGCCAATCGCACGAAAAGCGTCAGTTCGCCGAGCCATGAGATCAGAACGGTGTCGAGGATCGCAAACGTCAGGATCGCGACGATCATGACGATGAGCAGAAAGCTCGTACCGCACCGGGGATGGAACCGGCTTTGGCCGGCCACGGCTGGCGGTTGCAGCGCGACGTTAAGCTCAAAAGCGAAGACCGACTTATGCTCCGCGCCGTGGTATTGGAACAAGCGCTTGATGTCCTTGATGAACGAGATGCCGATCAGGTACAGAAGAAACATCGTCACCCGCACCGACCCGGCGACCAGATTGAACTGCAGGGCGTTCTGCTCGATATCGAAGAAGACCGTGGTCAGCAGCAACGGCGTCACGAAGAACAGCAGAATGCCGAACCCCAGCGCGAACACCAGCGACAACGCAAGCGCCCAACGCGAGGGTTCCTCCCGTTTCGTTCCATTCACAGATGCATCAGCGGTCTCCGCGTCGCGCATGGCGACGTCGGCCGAAAAGTTCAGGGTCTTGATGCCGATGACCATCATGTCGACAAGGCCGATCGCCCCGCGTATCACCGGCTTGTTCAGCCAAGCGTTCCGCTCGATGACCGAACGGTACGGCAGATGCTGCACCACGATGTCGCCGTTCGTTCGACGGACGGCCGTGGCCACCGAGCCGGGCGCCCGCATCATCACCCCTTCGATGACGGCCTGACCGCCGATCTGCATCGGCTTGTCCGGATCGTAGAGAGGGTTGGTGGGGACCCAGGAAGAACGTGAAGGTTCGCTCAAGGCGTGCTCCATCAAATGAGATCGAGTCCCGCCCCGCGACGACCGCGGGTCGGGAGATGTTCTAGGAACCATCTCAAAATAGAATCTCGCCACGACGCAACGACTGCAATAAAGACTGGTTTGGCTGTTTCCTAACGATTTGGCGGTACTTAAGACGCCGCCGTCGTCGCGGCGTTGCGAGAGATGATTTCTAAGACCACTTCTGATCCTTAAATATACGGAAGATTGGGCCGGAGCCCAAGGAGGGTCAGGCTGATCCGTTGCGGCGGGACCTGATCAGCGAGACGACCTCGCTCAATTCGTCGCGACGAAGGATCCGGAACAGGATGAGCCCACCCGCAAACAGACCGCAGAGCGCGAGATCGAGGATGATCCCTGACGCGGAGAGCGGGACCGGGGCCAGCCACGCGTCGGCGGCCACAATTCCAAACGAGAGCGCGAACAGGCCGCCAACACGGGCCCATTCGTACGGCACGCGATGATAGCGACGACTGACCATGTACATGCCGGCCGCTTGCACGATATGCGCGACAGTCATTGCCAACGCCGCTCCGACGATCCCGAGCGAGGGGACCAGCAGAAACAGCAGGCCGATATCCACCGCCGCGGCGATCGTGCCGATCACCGGGATCATGCCGGTCTTCTTCTCCAGGTACGTACCCGACAGAAAGACCACATACATCCCCGTCGCGATGTAGCCCAGAAGCACCAGCGGGATGATGACGCTCCCCTCCCAATAGAGCGACGGAATGAGCGTTCCGCCGCCGATCGGAAGTCGTATGAGGTCATCGATGAAGAGGGACACGAGCACGAAGACCGAACCGAGCAGGATCATCAGGTAGGTGAAGACCCGCGCAAAGAGCCCCGGGGCATCTGCGTCGCGGGCATGCTGCAAGAAGAACGGCCGCCAGGCGAAGTCGAACATGCCCACAAACAGCATCATGAAGACGCCAAGACGGAAGTTGATCTGGTAGAGACCGACGGTGGCGTCGTCCGTCAGCAAACGGAGGATCGGGCGGTCGACGACCTGCAGGGCGATACCTGCGAGTCCGGCGGGGATCAACGGAAGGCCGAAGCGCGACAGGTCGGAGAACGAAGCGGCTCCCGGATCCGGCCCCTCTGGCCTCCACGCGTGACGCGTCACGGCGAGAAGAACGAACCATGTCCCCACCGAGGCAGCCGTATTGGCCATCAGCACACCCCGGATGCCGAGTTCTTCGACCGCCAGGAAGTACACGGTCAACAACAGCGTCGAGACGATGTTGGCGATCTTCAACGTCGCAAACGCCAGCGGACGACGTTGCATGCGCAACAGGGCGAACGGCACGGCCGCCAACGCATCAAAGGCCAGGATGACCGCGGCCCAGCCGATCAGCGGCGCCAGCTCGGGCGCAAAGCCCAGGACCTTCGCCACGGCCGAAGGGATCGTAAGCACCACGAGGGACACGATGAGGCCCGCCGCCCCGGCCGTGGCCGAACGACGGAGCACATAGGGCCGTTCGGCCGTCGACGCATCGGCCCAGAATCGCATGAGCGATTGCTCCATCCCCAGCCCATACACGACAGCAGCGAACGCGATGTAGGCGTACAACGTCGCCAGCACGCCGTTCTCGTCGGGCAAAAGCAGATGGGCGTAAAGCGGAACGAGCAGGAAATTGAGCATCCGCCCGACGACGGTACTCAGTCCGTAGAGGGCGGTCTCCTTCCCAAGCCGGAGGATGCGATCGATCACGGGGACGCCGGATCAGCCGGCGGTCTTCGGAGGAGGAGGCAGCAACATCGGTATCCCGTCGCGGACCGGGTACCGAGCGCCGCACTTCGTGCAGACAAGTTCCGACGTCGACGGCTCCTCGTGAAGGTCGGCGCGGCATTTCGGACAGCAGAGCAGTTCGAGCAGTTCAGGGGCGAGCATGGCTTTCGAGAAGGGTGCTAAAAGACGTTTCGCGCCTGCCGGCCACGTCCGCAGATCAGAAACTGAACGCGGTCCGCAACGGGCACATAGCGTCCGCGACCGTCGCCGGAGATTGTGGTCGCGAAGCCCACAACGTCAATAGTACGAGAATCACCATTCTGCGTCCGTTGCAGTCTTTGCGTCGTTGCGTGATACTCTTTCAAGAATGGTGTTTCGATATTGCGCTAGCGTAGAGACTTTTCGAAGATCTCGACGAGGCGACGAGGCGCGCGCGTCGGCCGACCGGTGGAGGCGTTCAGAAAGGAATGGACGGTGTAACCCTCGGCCAGCACATCGTCCGAGCCTTCCTTCGTGACCACGTAGTCGATCCGGATCCTCGCCGCAGGGACCTCGCGCACGATCGACTCGACCACGATCCGGTCGTCGTAACTGGCACTCCGATGATAGGTCGCGTGAGCCTCGATCACCGGTAGAAAGATCCCCTCCCGTTCCAAGTCGGCGTAGGCCAGACCCTGCTCCCGCAGGAGGTCTGTGCGCGCCTGTTCGAAGTACTCGAAGTAGCGCCCGTAGTAGACCACCTTCATCTGATCCGTCTCCGCATAGCGCACGCGGATCACGGAGCGATGGGTCACCGCCTTCATTCCTTCCACGCACCCATCGCCGCAAACTTCTCCACTCTCTTCTGAAGCAGTTTTGGTACCGGGATCTTCTTGAGTTTCGTCAACTCCTCGATCAGGATCGACTTCAAGGTCGCCCCGGCGACATCCGGAAGCCGATGAGCCCCGCCAAGTGGTTCAGGCACGATCCGGTCGACGATCCCCTGCTCGATCAGGTCGGGCGCAGTCAGCCGCAGCGCCTCGGCGGCCTGCTCCTTGTAATCCCAGGAACGCCACAGGATACTCGAACATGATTCGGGCGCGATGACCGAATACCAGCTGTTCTCGAACATTAGAATGCGGTCACCGATGCCGATCCCCAGCGCTCCGCCCGATGCCCCCTCGCCGATGATGACAACGATGATCGGCACCGGCAGTCGCGACATCACGAACAGATTTCGGGCGATCGCCTCGGCTTGGCCGCGCTCTTCGGCCTCGAGGCCCGGGAACGCCCCCGGCGTGTCAAGGAGGGTGATGACGGGCCGGTTGAACTTCGCGGCGAGCTGCATCAGGCGAAGGGCTTTACGGTAGCCCTCCGGGTTCATCATCCCGAAATTGCGATAGATGTTCGACTTCGTGTCGCGCCCCTTCTGATGACCGAGCATCAGGACGGTCTGATGGCCGAGGGTCCCGAAGCCCCCCACGATGGCTTTGTCGTCCCCCTGATGCCGGTCGCCGTGCAGCTCCACAAAATCGGTCAGGAGCATGCCGATGTAGTCGAGCGTGTACGGCCGGTCCGGGTGACGGGCCAACTGCACTCGCTGCCATCGGGTCAGGTTGTTGTAGACCGACCGGCGCAACTGGTCGACGCGCTGCTCGAGACTCTTGATCTCGTGCGCGATGTCGAGATTGTCGGAATACTTACGCATCTCCACGATCTTCTGTTCGAGCTCGAAGATCGGTCGTTCAAAATCGAGGATGACTTTAGCCATACGAATGGTGTGGTTCAGACGGCGGCCGATTCCCGGCGGCGGACGATGGACTTCAGGAGGATCTCAAGATCGAGGAGCACAGACTGATTCCGTGCATACGAGACCAGAAAATGCTGCACCTCTTCCGGAGACAGCGACCGGCCCCCTTGGAGCTGGATCAGGCCGGTCAGGCCCGGCTTCCCGACGGGGGTCAGACCCGCCCCGATCTCGGAGGGAGGGCCGACGAGGCTCATGCGGCCGGAAAGCACCTGCCAAAGTCCTGAAAGTCGGAGGATCGGCTTTCCGCCAGAGCGGATGAAATATACGAAAGGAAACAACGTAATCAACAAAACGCCCACGATCAGGTCGAAGAGACGCTTGGAGACGCGGTTTCGGGGGCGTTCGATGTGATAGCTCACTTCGACGAGCGGCACATCCTGCAGGGATTCCACGCTCGCCTTGCCGATCAGGACCTCGACGGTACTAGGCACGATGTGGAAGGCCACGGGGAGCCGCGCGTGTTGCGCGATCAGGGCCAGCAGATCGCTGTTGGACAGGACGCCGGGAGCGACCACGACATCGGTGAGACGATGATCGCGCACCAGTCGGCGCAACGAATCGACCGGACCCAGGACGGGAAGGTCGATGATCGAACCGCCGTACGTGCCTCCCGGTTCGGCGATGAATCCGCACACGTCGAATCCGTCCGTCATGCGCGTGCGAAGCTTGGCCGCCACCGAGCGACCCGAGGGTCCGGTCCCGATCACCGCCGTTCGCCGCCCGAAGATCGTCGCGCGTCCCGTCGAACGTGACCGGCCCGCCATCCGCCACCATAATCGCCAGCCTGGGATGGCCGCCGCCGTGATCGCGCCCGAGATGACCACCATCATGCGGCTGAACGCATATTCTTTGAAGAACGCCGTGAGCGCAGCGATGAGCAGGTAGGCGACGAAGACGGCGCTCAGCGAACGAGAGACAGACAGGGAGCGGACGGTATAGACACCGACGCCGGCGATGGCGCCGAGAACGAGAAGGATGGGCACGACGAAGACGGTCGGATAGGCGTAAGACGGGTAGAGGAACATATCGCCTCGCCAGAGCCACTCCGCCGCGAGAAAGCTGACGAACACGATGAGACCGTCGATGGCCGCCATCCAGAAGCGCGCGATCGCCGCCCGGAACCATGCCCCCATCGCCGCCGCTTGAATGCTCAGGCGCAGCGTCGCCAGGAGCGCACGCCGATGGCCGTAGTGCTTCTCGACGAAGAGCTCCATCGCACGATAGAACGTCCCGAGCTCGTCGATCGAGCTGCGGCGCGTGCTCTCGCCCTTGAAATGGATGATCGAGGTCGCATGCACATAGCGCACCTTCCATCCGGCCTGGCCGATTCGATAGCACCAGTCGAGATCCTCTCCGTACATGAAGAACCGCTCGTCCAACCCGCCCACCGACTCGATGACCTCACGACGCACGAACATGAACGAGCCGCTCACGGCGTCGACGTCGTACGTGGCATCGGGGTCGAGATACGTCAGATTGTACCGGCCGAAGCGGCGACTCTTCGGGAAGAGGCGGCTGAGGCCGAGGAGTCGCGAGGCCGCCACCCAGGGAGTCGGGAAGCTGCGACGCGCCGCCAACTGAAAGGTGCCGTCGGGATTGAGGATCTTACAGCCGGCAAGACCGACGTCGGGATGCTCATCCAGATGCGCGCGCATGACCCGCACCGTGTCTTCCTGCACGACGGTGTCGGGATTCACCAGGAGCAGATACCGGCCGCGCGCTTCGCGCATGGCCAGGTTGTTGGCGCGGGCGAATCCGAGATTCTCCGGAGAAGCGATGAGGCGGATGCGCGGGAACGACTGTCGCAGCATGGCCACGCTGCCGTCGGACGAGGCGTTGTCGACGACGATGACCTCCGACCGGATACCCTTCAGCGCCGGACGCAGAGATTCCAGCGCGTTCGCGAGATACTCACGGACGTTGTAGTTGACGATGATGACGGAGACGTCAACGCGCGGTCGTGCGGTGCGGCGGGCCACTGAAGATGCTGCGGAATTTCAGTTTCCAGACCATGAAGGCCGCCTCGTGGACGATGGCCTTCGACATCTTCGACACGCCCACGCGGCGGTCGACGAACACGATGGGCACCTCACCCACCTTGAAGCCCAACTTCCACGCCCAGAAATTCGTCTCGATCTGAAAGCTGTAGCCGTTCGAACGGATGGCATCCAGGTCCAGGGTCTCCAGGACCTTGCGCCGGTAGCACTTGAAGCCGCTCGTGGCATCCCTCACCGGCATGCCGGTGACGATGCGCGTGTACACGTTGGCGTAGTAGCTCAACAACAGGCGTTTCATCGGCCAGTTGACGACGTTCACGCCCGATTTGTAGCGCGACCCGATGACGAGGTCGTAGTCCTTGCTGGCCGCGCTGTAGAGGTCGTTGAGCGCCTTCGGATTGTGCGAGAAATCCGCGTCCATCTCGAACACGTGGTCGAACCCTTTCTGGATGGCGTACTTGAATCCGGCGACGTACGCCGTTCCAAGGCCCATCTTTCGCGGGCGTTCGAGCAGATGGACCCGATCGTTGCTCCCCTGCATCTTCTTGACGATCTCCGCCGTGCCGTCGGGCGAGTTGTCGTCGACGATGAGCACGTGGAACGCCTTGTTCTGCTGGAAGATCCTCGGCAGCAAACGGGGCAGGTTCTCCGCCTCGTTGAACGTGGGGATGACAACGAGGGCCTTGCCGGCGTATTCGCCGCGGCGTTCGGCCGGCCCCGAGCGATCGGGCCGTCGGCTTCTGCGAAAACCATGGTCCCGCCGCGGACCGCGGCGAGGCCGTCCCGATGAACTCTGTTGTGGTTGGTCCGTCACACTATCACCTTGAACGATGTTAAGGAGTCGTTTGTGCTTTGTGGTCTGGCCTCAACGCGCCGTGGTCAGGATCTGCAGGATGTGGTCTGCGGAGTGACCGTCTCCGTATGGATTGGGGGCAAAGTTCCATGGTCGGGGCGAACGCCAAGCCGAGTCGATGGCTTCGACGATCTTTCGACGATCGGTCCCGACCAACTCCGACATTCCAAGCTCGACGCTCTCCATTCGCTCGGTGACGCTGCGAAGCACGATGCAGTACTTGGCGAATGACGGCGCTTCCTCCTGGATGCCTCCTGAATCCGTGACCACGAAGGCTGCATGGCTCAGCAGGGTCAACAAGTCAAGGTACGAGACCGGCTCCAGAAGGAGCACGTTGGAGACCCCCCCCAGGATCGCCGTGACGGGTCCCCGCACGTTCGGATTCAAGTGGACCGGATAGACGAACTGCAGTTCGGGATACCGCTCTGCCGAATCTCGGATCGCGCCGCAGAGCGACTCAAACCCTCCACCAAAACTCTCTCGTCGGTGGGCGGTGACGAGCACGAACGGCGC
Source organism: Bacteroidota bacterium (assembly GCA_025454835.1). Lineage (GTDB taxonomy): Bacteria > Bacteroidota > Ignavibacteria > UBA10030 > UBA10030 > 2-02-FULL-55-14. Next base: position 36,622 of record JALONQ010000020.1, read on the forward strand.
GTGGATCCGCTCATCGACCCGTCCCGGGTCTGCCAGGTCTTCGCGGTCAGAGAGAAGGCGCAACGCATCGACGACCGTATTTCCGGTGACGAAGATCGATGACGCCGTGACCCCTTCGAGTCGAAGCTGTTCTGCCGCTTTGATCGTTGGCGCCAGATGTACGCTCGCGCATGTCGAGATGGCCCGCCGGTTCCATTCTTCCGGGAAGGGTGCCGTCAGATCGTGGGTGCGGAGCCCGGCTTCAACGTGAACAACAGGGATGCCCGACTGGAAGCTGCACATAGCCGCCGCCGCCGCGGTCGTCGTGTCTCCCTGCACCACAACGGCGTCGGGCGCCACCGACGACAGCACCGCTGGAAACCGCGCGAAGACGCGCTCCATGATCTGTGGGAGTGTCTGCTGCGGCGTCATGATGGCGAGGTCGTGGTCTGCCGACAAACCGAACATACCCAGCGCCTGATCCGCCATGTGCCGGTGCTGTCCGGTCAGGCAAAGGATCGGCGTCACGCCAAACGCCGGCGCCCGCAGGATCACGGGAGCAAGCTTGATGATCTCGGGCCGCGTCCCCGCGACGAACAGGAGTCGTTTGGCGTTCAATGCGTCCCCCGGCCGGAGAGTGCGACGAAGAAGGTCCGGAGCATGATCTTGAGGTCGAGCGTCAGGGACATGTTCTCGAGATAGTAGAGGTCGTACGTGATCTTCTTGCGTACATCGTCGAGCGACGTGTCGTACCGGTGCTTGACCTGCGCCCAGCCGGTGATCCCCGGCCGCACGAGCAGCCGCCTTCGGTAAAACACCACTTCGCGCTCAAGTTGATCGACAAAATAGGGCCGCTCGGGCCGCGGGCCGACGAGGCTCATCTCCCCCTTCAGGACATTGATGAACTGCGGCACTTCGTCGATGCGATAACGTCGAATGAATCGGCCAAGCCGGGTGACCCGTTTGTCGTCCGGTGTCGCCCAGACCGGTCCGGTCTCTTTTTCGGCGTCGGTCACCATGGACCGAAACTTGTACAGCCTGAAGGCACGGCCTTTCTTTCCGACGCGTTCCTGTCGAAAGAGGATGGGACCGCGAGAATCCAGCTTGATCAGCAGTCCGACCACGGCCCAGACCGGGAGCAACGGCACGAGCACCACAACAGACACCGCTACATCGATGAGCCGCTTCACCCCCCACTGCCAACGGACCATATTCAGCGGGAAGAGCCGCATCAGGGGATGGCCGACGATCTCTTCCGTCCGAAATCCGCTGAGCACTTCGGCGTCCGTGGCCGCCACTTTGACGGCGGGGACGATCCCATCGCAGCGCGTGACAACATCGAGGATCTCCTCGCGCGACTCCAGACCGGCCACGATCAGGATCTCCTCGACGTTCATCCGACGGACGAGCTCCGGGATGTCGAGATACGACCCGAGCACGGGGTATCCCTCGAACGTGCCGGACCGGGGCGAGCGTTCGACGAAACCGACAACCCCGTACTGCAATCCCGGACGCAACCGGATCTCTTCCAGCAGATCTCGGGCGCTCGGGAGCGTTCCGGCGATGAGCGTGTTGCGACGCCGGAATCCGAGGATCTGCAGATGCCGCTCGAAAGAGACGATGGCCATGCGCATCAATGAAACGGTCGAAGCGATCGTGGCGCCATACACAAGTGCCGTCACTCGGCCGCCGAACGTCGGCGTGTCGGGGTCGAACGTGAAGACGAACAGCACCGCCGTCCCCACGATAGACGCCTTGAGGATCGAAAATACATAGTCGACGCGTGACACGTCCCACGGAATGTCATAGAGTCCCGCCAGCCAGAACAGCGCCAGCCAGCCGACGACGAGGATGAGCATTCCCGGACTGATGAGGTAGGTCTCCAGCGACACGAAACCATCGGGAGGCAGCCACCCGGAGTGAAATCGGAACCAGTACGAGATCAAGAAGGCCGCCACAAGCGCGACCGTATCTCCTGTCAGCAGGAACGCCCGGTCGATGATCCGGGCAATACTCAGCGGCTGGATCGGCGGCCGCGGATCGCCCGACCGGGCTGCCATCTCTTCCACATACCCCAGTCGGCGGACGCCGGCGTAGATCGCCCCGAATGATATCACAAGCAAAACAAGCCCATACATCGCGTCGAGACGAGCCGTGAACAATGCCATCGTCCCCAAGAGCGCGGCGGCGGTGTATGTCATCACCACCGTCTGGCGGTGCGTCAGCCCCAGGTCCATCAATCGATGATGGATATGCTCTTTGTCCGGCTTGAGCGGATGCATCCCTTTGCGGATGCGCCGAAAGAAGGCGATGGAGGTATCGACGATCGGCACAGCCAGGACCATCACCGGCAAGACGAGCGACGACGACAAACCCGACGGTCCTCCGCTGCCGCTCATCAGCATCAGCGAGATCGTCGCCAGAAAGAAGCCGAGGAAGAGACTCCCGGTGTCTCCCATGAAGATGGTGGCGGGGTGGAAGTTGAAGACGAGAAAGCCACCGCAGGCCCCCACGAGAGCGAGCGACAGAACGACCACCGCGTCATTTCCTGCATACATGCCGAGCACCGCGAACGTAGCGGCGGCCACGGCGCTCACTCCCGCCGCCAGACCGTCAAGTCCGTCGATCAGATTGACGGCATTCGTGATGCCGACCAACCACAGGAGCGTGACCGGCAGCGCCAGTATCCCCAACGGGATCGGGTCCACGAACGGGACCCTGATCTGGTGGACCATCAGGCCGCCCGTGATGACAAAGCTCGCCGCCAGGATCTGGACCGACAGCTTGCCGAGCGATCCGACTCCGCGCACATCGTCGTAGGCACCGAGCGCCACGATCAAGCCAAGCGAGAGCGCGATCCCGGTGGTCTCAGGCATGCCGGCGATGGCGCGCGAGCCGAAGGTCGCGTCGAGCACGACGGCCGCAGCCGTCCCCACAATGATGCCAACCCCCCCCATGCGCGGAATGAACCGGACGTTCACCTTCCGCTCGCCGGGATGGTCCCCGATGCCTCGGAGCGTGGCGACCCTTCGCACCACTGGCACGACCAGCGCTGAGACGGCGAACGCCACGACAATATGCAGAAGGTGGGAGATCATAGCATTGGCCGATCAGGCCACTCGTGGGGCGCAGTTCAGGCAGCGGTCGACGTCGGCAGCGATCTGGTCATACACCGGATTCCATGAATAGCGCTCACGCACCCTCCGCGCCGCTGACATGCCGAGGCGACGACGGAGTTCCGGGTCCGCCAGGCTCCTGGCGACCGCATCGGCGATGGCCTCCGGACCATCGGCCACGAGGAGATGGACTCCCGATTCGACCTCGAGCCCCTCCGCACCGAGCGTTGTGGTCACCACAGGCCTGGCCATCGCCATGCCTTCGAGGATCTTGTTCTGTACGCCCGCGCCGAAGATCATGGGCGCCAGAACGACCTTGGCCCGTCGCACGAATTCGAGCGGATCGGGGACCTCACCCGTCACGGTGACCTCTCCTTCCCGCGCCAGCGCACGGACATTCTCTCCTGGCTGGATCCCCACGATCGACAACGTCGGACGAAGACCACGTCGGTGCAAGATAGGGAGGACTTCTCTGACAAAGAAGATGACGGCCGCCTGATTCGCCTGTGTTCCCATGTGGCCCACGAACACAAGATCGAGGTCTTGGACAACCGGCGTCTCCTGATCATCCCGCACGCCAACCGTTCCGTTTCCCAACACCTGCAATCGCTCCCCGCTCGCCCCCCGCTGAACGAGGTACTCGCGGTCGGCATCGGCGACGACGTAGGAGCGATCAAAACGGCGAGTCGTCTCCACCTCGTAGCGTTCGAGGCGAGGGATCTCGGTGCGATAGATCATCCTCCACGGCAACGAGAGCTGATGTTGAAGCGCGCGCCGATAGTTCATCGAGATCGCATCGACGAGGTCCACCATCCTGGGTCTCGTCGTGGAGGCCAGGTAGTCGGTCATGCGCACATGGAAGGCAAAGGCCAGGTCACTCCGCTGGAGAGCTTCATCGACCCAGGCCTGCACGCTCGCGAAACGATAGTATCCCACTTGGATCGGCTCTCCGGGAGTCACGACCGCCCGCACGGCCTTGAGGCGAAATCGGAGCGGGTGGAATGGCAGGACGGTGACACGCGCGAATTGCTCGCGCAAGTGCGTCACGGCCGACGCATCCGGTGGACCCTCCGAAAGACTCAGAAGCTCGACGTCCCCCGCTCGCTGTAATCCACGCAACACATGATACACCCTCAACCGATCGCCACCGGCAAGAGGATACGGCACGCGCGACGCCAAGGCCAGGATGCGAGGCCGCGTCATGAGGCGCCCACTGTCGATCTCGACCGACGACACAACGCATCGGCCTCAAGCACCTTCGACATGACCTCATCCGCGATCGCACGCCACGAGTAGGACAGCGACCGGCGTCGTCTCAGGTCCGAGGCGCCATCCGATCGGTCAGCCAACGCGTCCGTCACGGCCTGAACGAACGATCCGGCGTCGCGCGTTACGGAGGCGACGTCGGCGAACTTGCGGACCTCCGGCAGGTCGGTCGAGACGACCGGAAGTCCGAGCGCGAGATACTCGAGCAATTTGAGGGGATTGGAGGCCACGGTAAGCTCGTTCACCTCGAACGGGATGAGGCCGACGTCGAACCATTGTCCCCATGACGGCAGTTCAGCGTATGGCACCTCGCCGAGCAGATGGATATTCGGCTCCGCTCCCAGGCGCTCGGTCGTGGTGGAAACGCGCCCCAGAACGATCACAGATGCCGATGGGTGCCGCCGGGCGGTACTGACAAGCAGGCCTTGATCGATCCAGGGGGCCACAATGCCGAAGAAGCCGATCCAGGGTCGGGGCAACGCTCGGAGAGCAAGCGGCGGCTCGCCGCCCCGACGTTGAAAATGGTCCGTATCGACGCCCTGGGGCAAGAAGTACGAGCGGCCGGAAACGGGAACGCGCGTCTGGCGGAGAATGTCGGAGACGGAGAACACCGTTTCCGATCGCTCGACGAGAAGGCGTTCCGTCGTCGCGAGGCAGTCGAAGGCCCCTTTGAATTTCGTGAAATCGTCAAGACAGACATAATGAAAGGATGACTCTCCGAGCAACCCGGCCAGTTCCCCCACCAACGGCGAAGCGCTGATCACGATCGGTTCGACGAATCGTTGGCGTTCGGCTTCAGCTCGAACGGCGCGGACGATCGATGCCATGTTCAGCCGACGCAGGCGGTCGACATCGTGAAAAGGCAGAACGAACGGATGGACCTGGATCACGGGGGAGCTTGGCTCGGCCGCGGGTTGGCGGAACCATCGCGACGCCTTTTCGGCGACCCGGGCGACATCCCGAAGGTGGAACTCCGGTTTCCGCAATCCAAGCGAACCGATCCATATGATCCGGTGTCGTTCGGCCAGGACGCGTCCCAGATACTGGATGGTGGACGGATAACGTCCCCAATCGTCGGCGAACACGATGAGATCGCGGCCGGTGCTCATACGATCTGCGGAATGACAGGGTGGCGCCTTGTGGCCCTCCCTCGGACGTAACCCACGAGGTACGAAATGTCCGAGACAGGCCGCAGCAAACCCATCAGAGGCAGCAAGGCCACATTCCGCGGACGCAGGACGCTCCTCCAACGTCGCCGAGCAGCATAGCTTCCCATCACGAATGGCATGGCCACCGACCATCCCCAGTGGATGAACACGCCAGCGGCCACCAGCAGACAGGCCAGTGTGAGGCTCGCGAACGTCCCGAGAACATTCCGAGCGAGGATGCGGTTGAATCCATCTCCGAATCCATATCGAAACACCAATCGGGCGAACCTTCGGGCCGTCGGCGGGAGCTCCCAATTGACCAGCGCATCGCGAACGAGCAAGATCCGATGACCTTTCGAACGGAGATGCATGATGAACATCGTGTCCTCGCTCGAAAGCGAGTTCTCCGGATATCCGCCGACCTCGGCCCACGCCGACCGCCGAAACGCCACCGACCGAGAAGATGGAATGAAATGATCCTCGACGAGCTCTTCCGGCGTGACGATCCAGAACAGTGACAATGCCCGCTGTGTGGTGTTCGTTCCGCCGGGCAGATACCAACCACCCGCCACTGTCACCGATGGGTCCTCGAACGGCCTGGTGATCGCGTCCAGCCATGTCGGCTCGACAGCGCAACCGGCATCGGCGCAGGCGATCAGGTCGTTCGATGCGGCGCGGATCGCGACATTGCGACCGCGGCCGATCGGACCCGGAGTCGCAGCTCGCGAACAGCTCGGATCCACGATGAGTTTGATCCGGCCCCCGCCCGGGCGCTGTTGCCAGAGGCGGATCCGCTCGATCGTCCCGTCCTGTGATCCGCCATCGACGATCACCAATTCGTCCGGCAATCGCGTTTGCCGTAGCACGGATCCGAGGAACCGATCGATGGTCGATCCCTCGTTCAAGACGGTCGTGATGAGCGTGATCGACATGTCAGGTCGTTCCCGTCGCTTCCGAATTCCCGTTCGTAACCGTCGCTTGATCTCCGCGCTTGGAACGAAGCGTCTGGATGATCATCCATCCGAATCCAGCAGCCATCGCCGCTTCGACGCCAACACGTACCGCCGCGCTCGAGACCGCCCCGAACTGCGGTATCAAGACCGCATTGAGCATCGTGGCCACAAGTGCCGCCGCGCCGGTGACTACGACCAAGACACGGTCCCGACGCATCGCGACCACGGCCTGCGATGCAAGGAAATTGAGGAAGTAGAAGAAGAGCATGGGGCCGAGGATCTGCAGAACGACGCCCGAGCGAACAAAGGTCGGGCCGAAGAGGAGTTCGACGAGCCACGGCCCCCACAGTACAAGGAAGCCGCCCACCAAAGCCCCTGCCGCCGCCAGTAGCCACGCCGCGCGACGAAGCGAGGCACGGAATGCGCTGGCATCGGTGTCAAACGATGAGGCCAGCAACGGAAAGACCGTGGACATCATCGAGAGGGGAATGAACATGAGCGCTTCGACGACCCGCATCGCGGCGTTGTAGACACCCGCCTCCGTCGGCGAGACAAGCTGCTCGAGCAGTACGATGTCCAACCGGTAGTAGATCGTGCTGAGGAGACCGGCCAGGAGCAAGGGCAACCCTTGGACCGTCCCCTCACGAATGATGCGCCACGAAAACGGCGGCCATGACCATCCATAGTGCCGGCGGAAGGTTCGGAAGGCGACCAGGAGCATGATCGCTATCGAAGCCAGCGAGGCACCGGCCACCGCCCCCAACGTCGGGCGGATCGTCAGCGCGCTGAGGACCCAAACGGCGTACGAGACGCGTTCGGCAATGACGAAAGCGGTCACCCGACGCATCGCCTGGGGCACCTCGTGGGCACGCACCAGCATCGTGAACGCCGATTCGGCGAGAGAGGCCGCGACGAAAAGACCCAGCGTCGCCATGGGATATCCCATGATGAAGCCGCCGGCCATCAGGCTGGCCGCCGCCACGATCCCCCAGGTCAACCGGGGCCAGAGCGTTCGTCCAACGATCGACGCTTCGCGGCCGGACTGCTGGCTCATCCCGCGAAGGGTCGGCAACAGCATGCCGAAGTCGGAGATGAGCCCGGCAAACGTCGAGAACGCGAGCATCGTCCCGAGCAGCCCGAATTCTTCCAGCGACAGTCGCCGGGCCACGCTCAGGACAACCACCAGCGTCGCGATCTTCGAAACGACGCGTGCTCCGGCCAACAGCGCCGATCGCCCAAGCAGGTCGCGGAGTTCCTTCATGAACGCGCAGGCACGGATGAAGTCGCGTGGAGACTGAGCCAGCGCAGGCTGACAGCCACGTTGACGCCGACCATCAAGAAGAGACGGACGAAGTCCGCGGATGAGACGAACGCACACAACAGTCCGATGAACCACCCCAGGAGCACTTGGGTTTCCCATCGGTCCCAGGGAAGCGATCGCAGACCGCGCAGGGTCGTCCGCAGGATGTGCCAGACCGCTCCCCAATAGACCACCATGGCCAACAGCCCAAGCTTCAGGAACTGCGTCACATACCACATGTGCGTGCTCTGGAATCGAGTCTTGTGCGTGAATCCGGACCCTCCATCGGGCAACAGACGACGGGCGCTGTCATCCCACCACGCCCCTAAGCCCATCCCGTGCAAGAACGCGAAATGGCTCAAGACGTAGTCCCAGACGTTCACGATTTCCAACAGCTTGGTGGAATTTGATCGCTCACCGTAGACCGACCAGTCGAAGATGGAAGCGAACTTGAAGTTCCACGCCAGTTCCAGGAATCGGGGGAAGAGCACCGAGATCACGGCAAGAGAGAGCGTCAGGCCGACGCCGATGACAGCCGAGAGTACTATGCGCGATTGCCGCGGCAACAAGATCAGCAGGGCCATCGTCCCCAGGATCAGCATCACCCATACGGTCCGGTAGATGCCCAGCAACGAGTTGACCAGGTAGATGGCCACGAGCAGGGCGAGCAAGAGACGGAGCAGAACCGAACCCCGACGGAGGAGGAGCAGCAGAAACGGAAAGAACATCATCGGGAAATAGGCGAACTCGGAGTTTTGAGACGCCCGGAATGCCCAATCACCGATCGCTTTCCCCACACCGGAGAACGTATTGCTGAGGATGACAACGTTCTTGACGGCCATGACGGCGAGGATCGTCACCAGGAACAGCCGCCACCGGTTCTTCGTATCGACCAAGATGTACGTAATCAGAAAGAACCCGGCCATATACAGCGTCTGCTGAAGATCTTGGACCCAATACGTGTAGTCGTATCGCAGACCGAAGCTGTAGAGGAAGCCCACGATGCCGGCATACAAGTAGGTTGCCAGCATGGCCATGATGGCCGTGTGCCCCGACGTCCACTCGAGCCGGTCCGTCAAGGCGGTCTTCAGAACGGCCAACAGAAACAGGGCCGCCGACAAAAGGTCCATGATCTTGATGCCGGCCAATCGAACGTTGAAAACGGTCGGAACTTCCTGATCGGCGTGGACAAGCTGGAGGTCGTCACCCCAAAGGATGGCGATCATCCCCACCAACAGCAGCAAGAAGCCGGCCCCTCCAGCGAGTCGCGCCAAAGGGAGTCGTAAGCCGCCAACCGGCTGGTCCGATCGTCTGTCAACCGCGATCGCGTCCACGGAACAGCTCTTTCCAGATCTGGGACAACTCGGGCCGCTCAGAGATCATCCAGGCCCGGTATTCCATGAAGGCCACGGTCCCGAAGGCGATCACGAGGCTGAGAAACACGCTGATGCCAAGGACGAACAATCGCTTCGGCCGATCAGGCCGTTCCCCCGGCTTGGCCGCGTCCAGCACATAGGCGACCGGGACGTCCTTGTATTCATTGATCTTCGCCTGCTCATAGATCGGAACGATCAGCTCCATGATCTTCTGCTGGATCAACACCTCCCGATACCGCCGGAGCGAATTCATGCCGACGTCCGGGATCCGGGCGATCTTCTCGTCGATCGACCGGTATTCGAGCAGTGCCCTTTGATACAGAGGGCTGGCTCTCTCGACGGACTTGCTCAGGACCTCCAACTCGATCTCCTTCTGCACCTTCATCGCGTAAAGCTCGGCGATCGCACCCACGCCGCCGGACGACCCTTCGGGCAGAATGATGAGGCCCTCCTGCTCCTGGTACTTCTTCAATTCCTGCTCGGCCCTGAACAGATCCTCTCGATTCTGTGCCACCCTCTGCTCGATGAACACCCGGTTGTTGCGGCCTTCTTGCGTCTGTAGCTCATAACTGCGTTGGTTCAGGAGCTGCACAAATGCATTGGCCATGTCCGCGGCACGCTGGGCATCTTCATCCCATACCCGGATCTCGAGCGTGTTCTCCTCGGTCCAATCCACTTCCACGTTCATCCAAAGGGCTTTGATCGTCCTCTCCATGGAGCTGTCGGACATCTCATAGACCGCCTTCAGGTTGAAACGATGCACGACCTCTTCTGAGATCGTGCGGCTCTTGAGCAGTGCGACGTAGTCGTACGCATCGGTGGCCCCTCCGAACTTCGTCAGTCCACCCGGCAGGTTCTTCACAAGGCTCGATAGACCTGCCAGCCCCGCCAAGGTGGGGCTCTCCTTCGGCGGCAGTATGCGTGTGACCGACTTGTAGTGGCGGGTGACCGTGAAGGCCAGCACCAAGCCGACAACCAAGCCCGTGAGCGTGACCCACCCGATCAGCCGTAGACGACGAGCGACCACCACGGCAAGGTCGGAAAAACGAACAGTATGAACGTCAGAGGCTGTCATGAGAAAACCCTGCAGAGGTCGTCATCGAGTGGTTCGGTGAAATGCGCAAGGGCAAGCGGTCGGCTTCGAGCGCCGCTGGCGACGATCACTTGCCGATCTGGATCATTAGCAGGACGAGGGTCGCCGCGGCCGAGACGATCGACGCGACCTGGCCGACAAGCGTCATATTATATGCAAGGTCTCTCTCCACAACACGAGGGACCCAGACCATGTCCCCCTCCTCGATCGTCGTATCCTCCGGCGAAAGCCATTGCCGGGAGGCAGACTTGATGACCACGACATCATCGTCCTTGGCGCGGGCGGTCAAGCCACCGGTGGCACGAAGGTACTCTTCGACCCTTGCTCCGCTGTTGAACGGTACGTGTCCAGGGCGACTGACCTGCCCGAACACATAGACCGTCCCCGTGCGTCGCGGAACGATGATGCGGTCGCCCGGCAACAGGACGATATCGGCCTCGCTCAGGGGTTCAGCAAGTGCCCGGACGACGTCGGCACTCAACGGCTCGCCGTAGAGTCGGGCCTCATTTTCCAGCCGCACAAAGGTCGTGTCTTCAAGTGCTGCATTCCCTCTCCCGAACGTCAGGAGGAAGAGTCGCCGCTCTCGGGCCGAGACCGAAGTTCGATAGATGCTCGACCCATGCACCATCGCCTCATGCGTCACTCCCCCCGCCATGGCGATCGCTTCCGATAGCCGCGTCAACCGACCCATGATCGGAAAGAGTCCGGGGTGACGGACCTCTCCCTCGATCGAGATGAGTCCCTCACCGCTCGGGGCGTGCACGGACCGCACGATGATCCGATCCCCGGGGTACACCGGCTCATCCGACGCGGCCTGAAGCCAATCGGCCTTGCCCAACGCCCGTATCAGCTGGATCGAGTCCGGATCGGCGTATTCTCGAAGTCCCTTGGCAAACGCCAGGAGATCCCGCAACCGGTCCCCCTCTTTCCATTCGAACGTGCTTGGCAATGTTACGGCCCCGCCGACCGTCACCGTTGGCAGATCTGATGTTGCAGCCCGGAACACCACTTCATCCCCTTCCTGAAGATAGGGGCTCCAGCGGGGATCACGCGTGGCCTGATACCGTTCCAGGTCGACCAGGATCGGGTCGGCGTGAGTCCGAAAGATCTTGATCGAACGGTTCGAGATCGTCGCAGGATCCGGCTGGAGTGAGATGAGCGACTGAACGCGGTCCGCCGCGGTGATAATGTTCGATCCTTCTGTCACGCTTTTCCCGCGGACCCGCACCACGATCCGTCGAGGAGCTACAAGCGAAACCGTAGGGTCGCCCTGCAGATACCGCTGCTTGATCGCGGCGATCACGTCGGCCCGGAACGCCGCCAACGTCTTGGAAAGACCCTTGATCTCGCCCACCAGCGGGATCACCAA
>JALONQ010000037.1 GCA_025454835.1 Bacteroidota bacterium
AGAGTCTCAAAGCGAAATATCGAACTTAGCACCTTTCCATTCTTTCTTTTGCTGTTTTCTTGCTCTTTGCCGTTTCTCACTTGCTGTTTCATCCCGGCGTCATTTGTTGTCCATCAGGAACCTGATGGCCAGCTCATAGTCCGTCGGCAAGAAGAAAATGGGAAAACGCAAACAGCAAGAAAGAAACAAAAGAGCAAACGGAAAACGACAAGGCGAGCAGAGTCTCAAAGCGAAATATCGAACCTAGCACCTTTCCATTTTTTCTTTTGCTGTTTTCTTGCTCTTTGCCGTTTCTCACTTGCTGTTTCATCCCGGCGTCATTTGTTTTCCGTCAGGAACCTGATGGCCAACTCATAGCCCTTCAACCCGGCCCCGGCGAAGACCGCCCGGCACACCGGCGACGTCACGCTCTTGCTCCGGAATTCCTCCCGCGCGTGGATGTTCGAGATGTGGACCTCGATCACCGGGATCTTCAACGCCGCGATGGCATCTCGGATCGCGTACGAGTAGTGCGTGTACGCTCCCGGATTGATCACCACGCCGGCCATCATGCCGTCCATGCACTTGTTGAGCGCGTCGATGAGCGCCCCCTCGTGGTTCGACTGCAGGAACTCGAGCTTGACGTCGGGGAACGCCTTCTGCAGGTCGTTCTCGAGGTCCCAGAGCGAGCGGGTTCCGTAGATCTCAGGCTCGCGTTTGCCCAGGAGGTTCAGGTTCGGTCCGTTAAGAACAAGAATGCGCATAGTCGAAGGGGAACTTATGGAGATGGGAGGTGAGGGGTGAAAGGTTGAGTGAAGGTTTCAAATAGCACAAGATCCCAATAGATACCGGATTTCAATGAAACCTCCAACCAGCCGCTTAATCAAATCGGGAAAACAAAGAAACCTCCTCAACACTTGGCACCTTCAACCTTCCTCCTGCTATTGGACCTTCACCGCCACGAGCGTTCTATCATCATGCGCGCTCTGCTTGCCCGCCCATGCGGCTACGTCGGCAAAGATGCCGTTCGGGATCTGGTCGGCGGAGCCGTGTCCGTGGATTTCGTCAGCATTCGCTTCCCGTCGGCTTCGACTCACGCTCAGCCTGACGTTGGCTTCGACTCACGCTCAGCCTGACGTCGGCTTCGACTCACGCTCAGCCTGACGTCGGCTTCGACTCACGCTCAGCCTGACGTCGGCTTCGACTCACGCTCAGCCTGACGTCATCCCGAGCGGGAGCCGAGGGATGACGGGACACGTTGACGATCGATCCTGTCGCCTCCGCTCAGGGCAGGCCGCTCATCTGACGTTGGCTTCGACTCACGCTCAGCCTGACGTCGGCTTCGACTCACGCTCAGCCTGACGTCGGCTTCGACTCACGCTCAGCCTGACGTCGGCTGAGGTTTCACTCGGGGTCGATTCCATCTCTCCGCAGAGGCGTACTCCGAGACTGGTTCTGGCATTGCGACAGACTTTTGAGCAGCCGTGCGTCTCCGTCGATGAGCGCTTGCTTCTTGGCGTGCGACCAGCCCTTGAGTCGCTTCTCGGCGGCAATGGCATCTTCGATGCGGTCGAAGAACTTGTACCACACCAACCGCACCGGAAGCCGTGAGGCAGTGTACGCGGTGTCCTTGTAGCCGCGCATATGTTCACGAAGTCGCTCCCACAAACGAGCGGTCACTCCGACATAAAACGACCCGTCGGCACAAAGCAGGATGTATACCCATCCTCCCATAGGCCCCCCTTGGAGTATGGTCCGTCTGGATCCGGTCCCGTCACCCTTCGACTCACGCTCAGGGTGACGTCCCCTTCGGCTCCCCCTTCGCTTGCGCTTAGGGCAGGCTGCTCAGGGTGACATCGTCCCGAGCCTTCCAGCCGTCGAACTTGTTCAACGAGCAGTCAGGCAGGCTCCGTCGAGGGACGTCCCCTTCGGCATCATTCGGTGTGACGTCATGCCGAGCCTGCCCGTCGATTGAAGTGCTGACTCGGTCAGGCGGGCGGGAGTCGAGGCAGGGGTTGCGCACACCTCACATCTGCTAAAGCACCTTCACCGCCACCAGCGTTCTGTCATCATGCGCGCTCTGCTTGCCCGCCCATGCGGCCACGTCGGCGAAGATGCCGCTCAGGATCTGGTCGGCGGATCCGTGCCCGTATCTGGCGATGGAGGCTGCCAGCCGGTCGTCGCCGAACTCTTCGCGCCCACGGTTCATGGCCTCGGAGATGCCGTCGGTGTAGAAGACGAACACATCTCCAAAACGGCAGTCGAACACCGTCTCCTGGATCGACCCCTCGAATGCGGGACCGGGGTCCATACCCAGCGCCAGGCCGGTGGAGTTGAGCACTTCGGCTTTCGCCATGCCGTTGCGGAAGAGCATCACGGGATTGTGGCCCGCGCGCGCGAGGGTCATCGTGGCGCGTTCCGGGTCGTAGACGCCGTACACGATCGAAATGAACGCGCCCCGTTCCACGTTCTCGTAGAAATGCCGGTTGACAGAGGTCAGCACGGCGGCAGGAGATGCGGTCGTCCGGGCGATGGCCCGCAGGAACCCCTTCGTCAGCGTCATGAAGAACGCCGCCTGCGTCCCCTTGCCCGACACGTCGCCGACGGCGATGCCCCACCGACCGTTCGGCAGGGGAATGAAGTCGAAGTAGTCCCCGCCGACCTCCTGCGCCGGCTCGCAGCGCGACGCGACGTCGAGTCTGGGGATATCAGGACGCTTCTTGGGCAAAAAGGACATCTGCACCGTCCGGGCGATGGCCAGCTCGTGCTGCAGCCGCTCGCGTTCGGTGATGTTGCGCGCGAACGCCGGCGTGATCGCGTCGAAGTCGGTCAGCTCCTTCTTGCGGAACTGCGCGGCGAGTCCGCTCAGCACGATGGCGGCGAACAGCACAATGAGCCCGAGGGCAGAACTCTCGAAAGCGCCCGCGACGTGCAACAGCGCTCCCTGCTTGGCCACGCCGTAGACGAGCACGGCCAGGGATCCGGCGACGGCGTCGAACCGCACCATCGTCAGGACAAAAACGATCGATGAAGCCAGAACGAGCAACGGCGCTCCCCACCAGGGATCGATCTCCGAGGAACGCGAGACGGCGAGGCCGAGTGCCGTGATCAGGACCAGGAGCGTTGTCGACCTGAGGCGGCGCCGCAGCCACGAGACCAGAAAGAGCACGAAGAATGCGGCCAGATATGTCGACGCGTAGAACGCGTGCGTCACGGCATACGCCGCCGGACTGAACACCGCGAGGCCCTGGAGCATCGGCTCGTCGGCCCCGTTCGTGGCGATCGGCAGCCAGCGGCTGATGGTGCTGACGACGCCGAGGTCGACCGCATAGCCGAGCACGCCCAGCGCCGACCCGACGACGACGCTCACGCCGATGCGCGAATGGATGAAGTGGCCGTTCACGATGAGGTCGAGCGGCACCATCTTTTCGGGCCAGGCTTCGCGCACCACCGATTCGCTGACGGCCCATGTGATAACAAGCCCGCCGCCGTAGAAGATAGACGACATCAGCAGGGGGAAGAAGAAATCCCACGTTTCCCGGCCGGCGAGCGTGAACGAGAGCTCAAACGCGATGATGACCGCCGCCGCGATGCCCATGAGCCAGGCCATCCGGAATCCGATCTCGTACGCGCGGAACCGGCGGAACGAGATGACGATCATCGTGATGACCAGACCCACCCACATCGTAATGACGATGATGGCCTGCCAGTTGCCGCTTTCGGGACGTTTGAAGCTGTCGGGGACCACGACTTCGGCCTCGGCGCGCGTGACAACGTTGCCGGCGACCCGGACGGTCAGCCGCACTGGATCTGCGGAAACCTCGTTCGCGAGCATCCATTGATATTCGTGGTCGATCCGGGACCGTTGTTCGATGCGTCGAGGGGTCCAGGCGGAGTCGTCGACGATCGTGCGGGGAGCGATGCCCGTCAGCGGTTCGAGGCCGTCGAAGCCGGCCAGCAGGAACGATTGCGCCAGCGTACGGGCGGAGTCGGCCGAGACGCTGGGAATGGCGAGCGAGTCGGCGGTCGAACGCGTGAAGCCGAGCAGGCGTCCATGTCCGTCGAGCGTGACCGTGACCTCGCCGGCCAGCCATTGGCGGACCGCGTCGAGCTCTCTCTCCGTCGAGTTGTTGCGGATGGTGATGTTCTCGTCGCCGCGACGCGTGAAGCGGACCTGCCACGCGTACGCCGGCAGTCCGGACCTCAGAAGTTCGTTGCCGCGGGCGAGGCCATGGGTTGTCTGCAACTGCCGGACGAGCATCTTGCGCGGGACGAGCGAGACGCGTTCGCTGAGTCCTTCGACCGCGATGTCCTGCGCCGCAGCCACCGTGCGGGCCCGATGGAGCGCCTGGTCGTATGTGACCGAGAGCGCGATGCCGGCGTTGGGTTCGGCGGAGGGGGCCAGCAGAACGGTTGCGGTCAGCGCGACGGCGCCGAGAAGGACATAGGGGAGGAGGCGAAGGAAGCGGGACATGGGGAGAGAGAGTAGACAGTCGTCAGTCGCCGGTCGTCAGTAGCGGAAGTCAGGATGCTGGGGGAGAAAATGGGGAATGGTCAACAGGACAGCGGGACGCTGCAGAGCACTGAGAGACTTTCTGCGTCCTGCAGATCCTTCTATTCGGCCCTCTCCGGAGTTCCAGTACCGCCAGGATCTTGTGAGGGAACGTTACCTTCAGGTTCGTTCGTCGTCGCTGGATCCGCGGTCTCAGTTTCGACAGGCGACCCCGCCGATCCCTGAGAAGGCGCGACGGCGAGGGCTGATGTCTCCGCGACGGTCTGCTCGTGCGCTGCTGCCGCAATGCCGGCGGCCCGCAGGGCCTCCTGGGCGGCTTTCGAGAGTTCTTCTTCGATGAACTCCCGGACGGCGGGCTTCAAATAGACCTCTTCGACGCCCACTTCGGCAATGGCCTGGGCGACGACGGAACCCCTTTTGGTCGGCGCCAGCTTGCGGTTCACGACGATGAGCCGCTCAGCCTTGAGCACACAGTATCCGCCGTCAAAATCCCCCTTCTCATAGCGGATCGTGATACCCGAGCGGTCGGCGAGTTCTTCGAGTTCTTTGAGGATCTGTTCGGCGGTCATGACAGGGAATTTACCTGAAGGTGCAGGGAATAACAAGGATGGGCATTGGGAGAAGCAAGGAGAGTAAGCAGTATGCAGGTACGGGCACGTTGTTGGCAGGTTGAGGTCGTGTGACAAGAACAATCTGATCTTTGTCGCTGGATCTCTGCCTGACCATTCCCGAAGGGACCTGCTTACTGACTACTTTCTTCCTTCGACCCACTTTGGAACTTGCTCTGCACTACCTCTGCCCAAATACGCCCACGCTGCGGTGTTCACCGAATCCTTGGCGTAGATGCCGCTTCCTTCCGAGAACGGGTTCCATGAGAAGAGCCCATCGGACACCGCCAGGGGGTTTGCGGAGACCACACGGAACACTTCCGCCGAGTCGAGCGCGCGTCTCCAGATGGCGAGATCGTCGACACTGCCGGCGAATGCATCACGCACCGAGAGAACATGGCGTCCCATCGCCGTCGAGTTGACAGCGCCGGTGTTCAGGGCGAACGGTACGCCCGTGACGTTGCCGACCGGTCGTCCGTTGACGAACGCCGTGATGCGCGACGACCCGACGTCGAACGTGAAGGCCACATGGGTCCATGTCCCCGCGCGTGCCGTGTCGAAGGCTGCCATGAATGTTCCGCTACCGACGCTTCCTCCGGCCGTCCAGCGCCCGTCGACGATCCCAATGAAGAATCCGCGGCCGTCGCTCGCATCTTCACGCGACAACAGAAGCCTGCCACGCGAGACGGAATCGGGTCGTACCCATGCGGCCACGGTAACGGCCGGTACCGGCAGGACGCCGAGGGAGTTGAGACACGCGATGTCGTCGATACCGTCGAAGCGGAGCGCGAAGTCAGCACGCTGCGCAACGGGCCCCGCTGGGTCGCTGCAGGAGAGAAGGAGAAGAAGCGGGATCGAGTGGCGAAGCATCCGGTCACGAACGATGTGGAGTCGCATCGGGGCTTTCAAGTTGTTTGACGATCGGGCGCGGCTTGAGGGATGGTTCGGCGCCAGGTTCGACCAGCACGTGGCATTTCTCGGGAACTTCGGCAAGCAGGTTCAACCACCCCCGCCCCTCCGCCGGAGGCCCAACATAACTCACGCGAAGCGTGAAATAGATTTCTTCAAGGAGGGGATCATGAGAGGTCCAGAAGCGCGCACAGATCCTGCATCTGACCACGGCTCACGGCTCTCTGACGTCTGGCCTCTGACCTCTGCTCCTGCCCTCCTACTGTCCCTCCAACCTCTCCACCTCCCGCTCCAGCCGCCCTCTCAGGTTCATTTCCCAA
This sequence comes from Bacteroidota bacterium, assembly GCA_025454835.1. Lineage (GTDB taxonomy): Bacteria > Bacteroidota > Ignavibacteria > UBA10030 > UBA10030 > 2-02-FULL-55-14. Next base: position 6,330 of record JALONQ010000037.1, read on the forward strand.
TCGTAGTCTTCGTACCCCAGAGCTTGCTCGAACGTGCGCTTGGCGTCGTCTTTCTGCCCGAGCCTGGCTTGCGCGCGGCCGAGGACGAGCAGTGTGTGCGGGATGACCCAGATCTCGCGACGGGGGCGGAGTTGCAAAACCCCGGGAGCTTCGGCCAGCACGGTGCTGTCGTCGTGGCACTGGTAGGCCGTTTGCACCACGCCGTAGATCGCTTGCGACTGGCGCTCCGCGTCGCCCGACGCCAGATGTGCGGCAGAACGGTAGATCGCCATGGCGTGGTCGCGGTTGCCGCGTTGTGCCTCGTTCGCCGCGATCACAAGGGCGATATCGACCGCGGTCATCGGGTTCGCCAGGAGTCGCTGTGCTCGTCGCCAGTACACTGACTCCCACGGGCGGTCGGAGTCGGTGACCGGCTTCATGCGCTTCCAGGTGCCCGCGGCCTTCGTCCGGTCGCCGAGCAGTTCGTACGAGATGCCGAGCCGGTAATAGACGAAGTTGCCGACGTTCTCCTTGTTCTCGGACCGTTCGATGAATTGCTCCCAGTGGTATGCGGCCTTCGAAAATGTTCCCTGCGTGTAGTACGCAGACGCGAGAGTGCTGTGCGCAAACTCGGCGCCGATCTTGACCTGGGCCTTCTCATTGATGGCGATGGCCCGCTCGCCGACGGCGATGGCGCTGTCGATCCGGTCACGGCGCAATTCCCAGTTCGCATACGTCACGAGGAACAGAGAATTCGTCGGATACCGGTCCATCACGCGGCGCAGGTAGAGCTCGGCCTCGTCGTAGCGCTCTTCGAAGAAGCAGAACTGGGCGTAGTAGAATGACGCTTCGGTGCGGGTGTAGATGCCTCCGTCGGCGGCGGCCTTCATCATCGCCAGGCCCCCTTCGAGGTCGCCGGAAAAACCGATGAGGTTCAGAACCCACGAGAACGAGCGGGGGATCTTGGAAATGAGGTAGGAGAAGAGGCCGAACCCGAGTTGAGCGTCGACCGAAAAGTTGGGTCCCGTCGCGGCCTCCCTGAGCAGGCTGTAGCCTTTTCGGCCGTCCCACACGCCGGCGAGCACACTCCCGTTGCGCTGGTAGGCGAGTCCACGGTAGCCGTACGCGCCGCCGAGAAAGAATTTGGCGGTGAGGTCTTTCGGATCGCGGTCGACGAGCGTCTCGGCCTTGTTGATCACGATGTCGGACAGCTCGAAGAAGCGTTTATAGGCCGCTTCATCCTTCGAGAGCTGATAGACGTAGAAATGGACCATGCTCTTGAAGAACCATCCGCGCGGGTCGTCGGGTGCGAGACGAATAACCTCGTCGAATGTACTCTCTGCTTCGTCGATCTTGAGATCGTACAGCCGGTCGATACCCTGGATGGTGAGGGTGTGGACGCGGGCCCAATCGACGTTCTGACCGTGAAGGATCGCCGGGGCGAAGAACAAGATGTACAGAAGATATTTCGAAGTGCGAATGGCCAATTGCGAAATTGCAGACACGATAGTACGCAGAGACCGGAATTCAATGTGCTTCCTTTCCACCGCCTCCTTCCAATTCGCATTTGTCAATTCGCGATCCGCAATCATCCCTGACTCCCCTTAGCCCTCTCCCAGAAATCCTGGAACAGATCTCCGCTCCATACCGTGAACGCGAAGAACGCGACGCCGCCGAGGAGATCGACGACATAGTGATAGCGCAGATAGACCGTGGCGACGATGAGGAATGTGGCGAGGACCGCGACGATCCACTTCGCCGGCAGATTGTAGCGGAAGGCCAGCAGAACGCACAGCAGGGTCATCTGCGTGTGTCCGCTCGGAAAGACGTCGCGTTGTACGACCGACGCCGGGTCGGGATGCCCCTTCGGAAGCGACTCGCCCGCGTTGATGAAGTCGCGCATCCATTCTGTGTTGAGCAATCCGGGCAATTCCGTGTTGAGCGTGTGAAAGTCATGAAGCGTGAATCGCGGTCCGATGGCCGGCATGAGGAAGTAGCCGAGATACGACAGGTAGAACCCGAACACGATGAGGAACGCGGCATGGTCGAACTCGCGCACCGGATACCGGCGGTAGATCTGGACTCCGACGATGATGAACAGGAGGTAGTAAGAAAAATACGCCGTCTGCAGGACCTCCGTCAGCACCGGATGGGCGAACTGGTACATCCAGACGGTCGGGTCGGTGCCGAACATCCAACGGTCGATCGCGATGAAGACCTGGTCGTAGTCCACTGGGTGGATCGGCCGGACCATAAAATAGAGCTGTTTGAAGACGCCGAGGACGATGGGATAGCAGTACCATCGATGGACGTGACGCCAGACGCTGAGAGGCCGTCGCTCCGCCATCCACGCCAGACCGATGATGGCCGCCATGACGGCGAGGTCGACGACGACCAGCAAGGCCCAGTGCTCCACGCGCGCCGAGAAGATGAGGCAGAGCGCCATCAGGAACGCGAGGAACCCGATGGAAACAACATCCAGAGGCGTCAGGAGAGTGCGGAGGCGATGCATGAGACAGCGAGAGATATCATGGGCAGTATGCAGTAAGCAGGTACATTCGGGACCAGTCAGGAAGATGTCCCATGAAAACGATCACACAATCATGTCATTGGACTTCAGCCTGCCCATCGCCTGAGGGTGCCTGCTTACTGCCTAGAAGCGGTCTCAAAAACCCAGAATTCACAAAAACAAGCGTTTCACGCAGCGACCGCAGCGGAAGCAACGATCGCAGCGGTAAGAAACGAGCACCTTGAGACTGCTTCTACTCAGGTTTTCACAGCCATTGCAGCATCGCCGTTGCCAGCGACAGGAAGACCGTGATGCCGATGATGTCCTGGAACGCCGTCTCGAACGGACCGGCGGTAATGGCCGGGTCGAAGCCGAGTGAATGCGAGATCATGGGTGTCGCAGTGCCGACCATGCCCGAAAAATTGATGGCGATGAACATGGACGTGCCGACCACCGCGCCGAACAACGGGGTCCCGTGCCAGAATCCTGCGATGAGGCCGAGCACGAGGCCGCACGCCGCGCCGATGATGAGCGTCACAATGAGCTGCCGCCGCAGCGGGAGCCACCACCGTTTCGTGTCGACCTGGCCGGTGGCGATGCCGCGCACGATCATGGCCGCCGACTGCAGGCCTGTATTGCCCGAGATGGCCGAGATGATCGGCATGAAGGAAGCCAGGAGGATCACTTGCGAGAGGGTCTTGTCGAAGACGTGCACGACGACGCCGGCGATCAGCTGCAGCAGAAGCGTCATCATCACCCACGGCAGGCGCATAAGGGCCATGCGGGTCGGAGAGCGCTGGCCGACGGAGACGCTGTCGGTACCGGCCATGCGGGCCACATCCTCATCGTGTTCCTCTTTCAAGACGTCGACGACGTCGTCGATGGTGATGCGTCCGAGCAGTTTGCCGGCGGTGTCGGTGACGGGGAGCGAGACGATGTCGTACTTCGAAAAGATGCGGGCCACTTCTTCCTGGTCGACGTCGGGCGTCACGCTCCTATAGTCGGCGTTCATGATCTTGTACACGCGTTTGTTGGGCGCGTGCAGGAGCAGGTCGGGAAGCTGGACGGCCCCGATGAAGAGCCCGCTCTCGTCGACGACGTAGACGTTGTAAACGTGCATTTTCTCCTTCGCCAGCTTGCGGACGACGCGGATGGCCGCCTTGACCGTGTCGGTCTTCGACACGACGGCCATTTCCTTGGCCATCAGACCGCCGGCCGTGTTCTCGTCGTAGCGGAGGAGTTCCTCGACCTGTGACGAGTCCGCAACGTTCATCGTTTCGAGGACACTTTCGGCCTTCTCGTCGGACAGCTCGCCGACGACATCGGCCGCATCATCCGAATCCATCTCGCCGACGATCTCGGTCAGGCGGTCCTGGGCGAGATTGGCCAGGATGTGCTCGCGCGTCGGCTCGTCCAGGTCGAGCACGGCCGCCGACGCCACCTCGTTCGTCAGCATCCCGAAGACGTAGAGGGCATCCGCCATTTCGAGGCGGTTGAGGATGTGCGCGATGTCGCCCGGGACGAGGTCCTGGATGATGTTCAGGACGAGGTAGTCGGACCGCGACTTGACGAGATCTTCCAGGTCGCGCAAGAGCTCATCGTCGACCTCCAGCGTCTCTTTCTGGGGGACCGTCGTCTCGTCGATGGGGGTGTCGGTATCCTGTGCCATGTTGAGGTCCGTGATTGCGATGAAATCGTCAGCCCGGAATATTCAACCGCGAATGCACGCCAATTGACGCGAATGGTTTGGAAGGTCCATTCTCATGTGATCATTCGCGTACATTCGCGTTCATTGGCGGTTCGAATCCTTTCCTGCTTGGAAAGTACTCTTTCTTGCCTCGATATCCTTCGTCAGCCCCACGAATTCCTCCGGCGTCAGCTCCTCCGGCCGCCGGTCGGCGACGGGGCCGAGTTCGGCAATGATCTCCTTCGGAATGCCGGCATATCCAAGGCCGTTCCGCATGGTCTTCCGCCGCTTGCCGAACGTCCCGCGGACGACCGTTCGAAAGAGCACATCGTCGATCTCGGGAAGATCGTGCCGCAGGTCAAGCCGGACCACCGCCGAATCGACGTCGGGGCGGGGGTAGAAGCAGTTGCGAGACACGCCGAACAACCGCCGGGGAACGGCGTAATACCGGGCGAAGACGGACAGGATGCCGTACTCCTTCGTCCTCGGCTTGGCCACCAGGCGGGCCGCCACTTCGGCCTGGACCATGAGCGTCGCGTCGCTGATCAAGTCGCGTTGATCGAGCACCCAGAACAGAATGTCGCTCGTGATGTAGTAGGGGATGTTGCCGACGACGCGTAGCAACGGGCCCCTTCCAGAACTCATTCCATGAGCTTTTCGCGCGGTGCCCGCGGAGAAGGCGGCGAACGCGACGTGTTCGTTGTGGAAGGTGCCTGTCAACAGATCTCCCGCACTCACCTTCAGAATGTCTCCCTCGACGATCGTCACCCGACCGGCGAACTCTTCTTGCAGTCGCTCTACGGCCCGCCGATCCAACTCCACCGCCGTGAGCCGGCACGCATCCGCGAGAAGCCGCGTCAGTGCGCCAGGTCCTGGTCCGATCTCGACGACGTGATCGTCAAGCTTCAGCTCCAACGAAGCCACGATCTTCCGCAGGATGTTGTCGTCCTGGAGAAAGTTCTGGCCGAGATGTTTGCGAGGAGAGATCAAAGGGTGTAGAGAGGCGTGAGTATGGAGTATGGAGACTGAAGCGCGTTCGGACGTCGGGAATCTGAAGGGAGCTGTGGTGGTCAGTGATCAAAGAAGGGATTTCCAATGTGTCCGCTTTCCCATTGACCACCCGCCTGCCTCACTGTCGTTCGTTCGGCGGGCAGGTTCACTATTCACCATTCACCCTCACTGATGTCTCGTCCTTCGCTGCCTTCTCGGCACGGAATACACCCAATTTACATACGAAAACCCTCATTCCGCACGCTCTGCGTATTGCTTCTCCCTCAAAATCACCGCATTTTCGACATATGGCAAAAGTGACCAAGAGATCGGCACAGCCGCGGGTTTCCGTGGTCATTCCTCTTCTGAATGAGGAGGAATCGCTCCGGGAATTGCATCAGCGCCTGAAAGCGGTCTTCGCCCGCATGAAGTCGACGTACGAACTCGTGTTCGTGGACGACGGAAGCACCGACGGCTCCTTCAAGGTCCTGAAAGAGATCCATGCGGCCGACCCGAACGTTAAGGTCATTCGCTTTCGCAGGAATTTCGGGAAATCCGCCGCCCTCTCGGTGGCCTTCCGTGAAGTGGTGGGGGAATTCGTCATCACGATGGATGCCGACCTCCAGGACGACCCGGACGAGATCCCGGGCCTCATCGAAGCGATGGGAGACCGATACGATCTGATCTCGGGCTGGAAGAAGAAGCGCCACGACCCAATTTCGAAGACGATCCCGTCGAAGTTCTTCAACTTCGTTACCAGCAAGATGACGGGTATCGACATTCACGACTTCAACTGTGGACTCAAGGCCTACCGGCGCGATGTGGTCAAGAGCGTGCATGTCTACGGCGAGTTGCACCGCTACATTCCGGCGCTCGCGCACTGGACCGGCTTCCGGGTGGGGGAGAAGATCGTGCAGCACCACGCCCGCAAGCACGGGCACACGAAATTCGGCCTCAACCGGTTCTTCTACGGATTTCTCGACCTTCTGACGGTGCTCTTTACGACGCGATACATCCGCCGTCCGCTGCACCTGTTCGGCATCTGGGGCATCGTCTCGCTCGCCATCGGTATGCTCATCGACGGCTGGCTTTCCATCGAGTGGTTCCTCGGCCTAACGTCGCTCAGCAACCGCCCGCTCTTCCTTCTCGGCTTCCTGCTCATCATCGTCGGCGTCCAGTTCATCTCGATCGGTCTGCTCGGCGAAATGATGTCGCGTCACGAGAAGGACGAGGACACGTATTCGATCAAAGAGATCCTGAAGTAATCTACTCGACGAAGAGCAGATCGCGCAGTGGCGCAGAGAACGCAGAGGTCTCAGAGCCAGAGGCCCAATACAACTGCCGCGAGGCGGCAACCTCCTTTTCTGATTGAAGCGCCCTTATGCCATCGCAAAGAGGTTTAGATTATCGCTTCGCGATAGAGTCGTGGGCCTTCGGCTCTCTGCGAACTCTGCGCTCGTTGCGGCTCTGCGTGCACATCTTCTACCCTTAGCCTCGTGGCCCTTCCCCGTTGCGACCTGAAGACCGACTGCCGCCACTTTCGAGGCGACGTTCCGTGCCGTCCGCACAAGGAGCACGGCGTCCACTGCGTGGACAAGCGCGGCGCCGTCTGCGAGCACTACGACCGCATCCGCACGCGCATCCTGATCATCAAGCTCGGCGCCCTCGGCGACGTCATCCGCACGACGCCGCTGTTGACGAAGCTGCGCGAGGTCTATCCCGGCGCCTTCATCACGTGGCTCACCGCGTCACCCGAGGTCCTGCCGTCGCTCGTCGACGAGGCGCTGCCGTACACGCTGCCGTCGGTCGTGCAGCTCCGGTCGCGTCCGTTCGACCTGCTGCTGAACCTCGACAAGGACCGCGACGCAAGCGCCCTCGCCGCTCAGATCACGGCCAAAGAGAAGAAGGGCTTTCTCCTGAAGGACGGCGTCATCGTCCCGGCGAACCCGGAGGCGGAGCACAAATACCACACCGGCATTTTCAACGACGTCAGCCAGGCCAACCGGAAGTCGTACCCGCAGGAGATCTTCGAGATCTGCGGCTTCGAGTTCAAGGGGGAGAAGTATCTGCTGAACCCCCCGCCGAAGCCGGATCGTCCCTGGAAGCTGGACCGGAAGAAGAAGGTGGTCGGTCTCAACACCGGCTGCGGCGGACGTTGGACGTCGCGACTGTGGGCCGACGACCGCTGGGTCGCGCTGGCGAAGGCGCTGAAGAAGAAAGGCTACGAGGTCGTCCTCCTCGGCGGCGAGCAGGAGCACATCAAGAACCTGGCGCTCGCGCGGAGGTCGAAGGCGAAGTACTTCGGCCATTTCCCGCTCGACCAGTTCATGTCGCTCGTCGACGCCTGCGACCTGGTCGTGACGGGCGTGACGATGGCGATGCATTTTACGATCGGCCTCGGCAAGCGGATCGTCCTGTTCAACAACATCTTCAACAAGTACGAGTTTGAGCTGTACGGACTGGGAGAGGTGCTCGAGCCCTCCAAGCCCTGCCAGTGCTTCTACCGTCCCACCTGCATCAATCGCGACTACCGCTGCATGGAGCACCTTGCCGTGCGCGACGTGGTCGATGCCTGCGTTCGCCAGCTTCCGCGCTGACACCATGGTCGCTGCGACCTGCCCGCTCTGCGCCAGTCGTGAGTCGGTTGAATTCCCGATCTTCTACGAGTTCCGCGGCGACCGCTTCGAGGCCAGCGAATGTCTGGCGTGCGAGTTCGTCTATCTGAGTCCACGACCGACGGACGCGCAGTTGGCGCAGCTGTACAGCGACGAGTATTTTCTGCACGACGGGGCCGATTGCGGCGCGCATTCGGCGACCGATTACGAAACGGCCGCGCAGAAGGGGTCCGTGAAGTTCCCCGAGATCCTCGGGTCGATCAAGCGGTATCGGCCGTCGGGACACTTCTTCGAGATCGGCTGCGGGATGGGCTACTTTCTCGACTTCGCACGGCGGAACGGGTATGAGGTCAGCGGTATCGAGTATGCGGCGCTCGGGACGAAGGTCTGCCGAGAGCGTTTTGGTCTGGAGGTCACGCAGAGCTCGTTCGAGCAGTACCCCGAGAGGGCGGCGGCATACGACGTTGTCTTCATGGGAGACGTCTTGGAACATCTCGTCGACCCGCTGGCAATGCTGAAGAAGGCGGTGCGCATGCTGAAGCCCGGGGGCATCATGGCCGTCGAGGTGCCCTCGATGTTCAATTCACTGACAGGCCGATTGGCTGTTGCGGGCTACCGCATCCTGCGCACGCGCAAGAAGATGCCGATGCCGCCGTACCATGTGAATGAGTTTCTGCCGGCGACGCTGTGGGCGGCTCTGCTCGGAGCAGGGTGCAAGGAGCAAAAGATCATTCAGCGCATCCGTCCGCCGCACATGATCACCCTGCGCGGGTCGTTCGCGGAGAAGGCGATCAAGAAGGGCCTTCATTATCCGAACTATGTGTTGACGAAGGGATTGGGGATATTCGGGGACCGGTTGTTGGGGATCGGGGTGGTGAAGTAATGAGGTAGCGGGTCGTGGGGATTGGGGAGCGGGGATTGAGATGAAGGTGGAGGAGGCTTCTGAAGGAGAGAGGATGGAGCTGGGAAGAGGTGAATGCGGCAGATGGATCCCTATTCATGCGCGCCGTTGGAACACCTTTGTTCCCCGGAGGTCCCTAGAGATCCCCTCCTCAACGAGGAGGGGTAGGGGTGGTCGTAGGATCTGATGATTCAGTACCCCGTTGACCTGCGAAGCTCGTCACGACCGCGGGTTGAAGCCAGGACGTGGTACGCCGAGGATCCGCCGATGTTGCGGAACGCACGTGGGGAGTAGAGGAGTTCGTGCGGAATTCAGGTACGCGGTGAAGTCTAGTGTGGTGTGACAAGTCCCCAGACGATATCCATCGGGATTCGTGCTTAGGATTTCGCGCTTGTTTCGTATCTACTATTTCGCATTTCGATATTCTCTGACGAATGGCCCGCAGCACAAAACAAAAATCTGCTCCTTCCACCTCGCTGATGCCGTACGCCGAGTCGTTGGTCGAGCACCGGTACGCTCCCGTGGCGTTGGCGGCGCTGTACTTTGTCGTGATGGTCTGGATCGCGCTGAAGTACCACGTCGTCGGCGACTATGGGGACATCCTCGAGGGAAAGCTGCCGATCGAGGATTTCCACGGGCCGCTCTACCCGCTCGTGCTCGCGGCGGTGAGTCTCGTAACGAGCGACCTGTTCCACGCCGGCGTCGTGCTCTCCGTGCTATCAGCGGCGGTCGTGTTGTGGGGCGTGTATGAGACGGTCCGCCGGCTGGTCCGCGCTGATGTGGCGGCGATGGCGGTGCTGTTCGTGGCGGTGAATCCGACCTTCGTGCAGTACTCGTACACGGCCGGCACGGACATGTTCTTCTTTGCGCTCGTCATGACGGCCACATGGGCGTTGCTGAAGGACGCAGAACGCCGCTCGAGCGCGCTCGTGGTCTCGGCGCTGCTGTTCGGGCTGGCGTACCTGACGCGGTACAACGGCATCTTCGCGTTGGCGGGCGTTCCGGCGGCCATCCTGCTGGCCGATCCCCACGGTCACCCGTGGAAGGAACGCGCTCGGACGGCGGGTCTGTTCGCCGGCGTCTTTCTCCTGACGATCGCGCCGTGGGGCATCTACGCGCTGGTCGAGAAGGGGAACTTCTTCTACAATCGCAACTACCTCAACATCGCGTACGAGATGTTCGGACGCGGCAAGGTGGGGTGGGACGCGTACTGGTACGGGGCGGCGAGCCAGTATCAGTCGTTGACGCAGGTGATCCTCGCCGATCCCGGGGCGTTCATCGCGACGGTCGGGGGGAACATCGCCGACCATCTCGTGGGCGACCTCGGCAAGCTCGTCGGCTGGCCGACCGGCATCCTGGCGGTCATCGGAACGGCGTTGCTGTTCCGCGAGCGTCCGGACCGCCGACTGCTGACGTTGTTGCTCATCGGGGCGTCGTTCTTCGCCCTGCTGCTGCTCGTCTTCTACGGCGAGCGTTTCTCGCTGTATCTGTTGCCCCTCTACGTCGTGCTGGCGTTGCGCACCCTCACCTGGCCCGCGTTGGCGGCGTGGCGCCTCTGGGGGACCGTCCAGATCGGCGGCGTGGCGGCGGTCGTGCTCGTGCTCTGGCAGTTCGCCGAGAGCAGGTCGTTCAACCGCGAGCAGATCGACTCCGGTCCGGCGGAGGTGGTCCAGGTGGGCCGTTGGTTCGAGGCGAACCAGCCGTCCCCGAAGCCCGGAACGATCGTGGTGGCCCGCAAGCCCCACATCGCGTACTATCTCGGTATGACGCTGGAGATGTTCCCTCCGGTGACGACGCAGGAGGAACTGTTTGACGCCCTGCGCCGCGTGAACGCCTCGTATCTGTACTACAGTCCAATGGAAGCCGGTCTGCGCCCGCAGTTCCAGTACTTGCTGGATCCCGCCAGGGCCCCGTCTGGCTTGCGGCCCCTCGTATCCACCGCCGTGCCGCCGGCGGTCCTCTACCGTGTGGAGTTGAACCAACCATGAATATCGTCATCGTCAGTACCGCGTATCCGTTCCGCGGGGGCATTGCGCACTACGTCGCGCTCCTGTATCGGCGCCTCGCGCAGCGGAACAACGTCAAGGTCGTCACGTTCACCCGTCAGTATCCGTCGTTCCTGTTCCCCGGCACGACGCAGGAAGAGACGGGCGGAAGCGAACTGCTCCGCATCCCGGCGGAGCGTCTCGTCGATTCCGTCAATCCGTTCACCTGGATGTCGGCCGCGAAGAAGATCGCGGCGACGAAGCCTGACGTCCTCGTCTTCAAATACTGGCTTCCGTTCTTCGGTCCGTGCTTCGGGTACATCGCCCGCAAGGTGAAGAAGCTGACAGGCGGCCATACCCGCACGATCCTCATCGCGGACAATATCATTCCGCACGAACGGCGGGTGTTCGACAAAGTGTTCACGAACTACGCCATGAAGTCGGCCGACGCCGTCATCGTCCAGTCGGCCTCCGTCGAGCGTGAGCTGAAGCACCACTATCCGAACAAGCCGTACCGAATGGTGCCGCACCCGATCTACGAGATCTTCGGCAACGCCATCGGCAAACGCGAGGCTCGCGACCGCATCAAGGTCCGCGACGCCAGGATCATGCTGTTCTTCGGCTACATCCGGCCGTACAAAGGGCTCTCGACGCTGTTGAAGGCCATGCCCGAGATCGCCAAGCGCACGCGCGCGAAGCTGCTCGTGGTGGGGGAATGCTACGGCGACGAGCAGGAGTACCGTAAGCAGATCAAGGACCTGAAGCTGGAATCGTCCGTCGACTTCCGGGCCGAGTATGTCTCGCCCGAGGACGTCAATCTCTACTTCTCCGCCGCCGACCTGATCGTTCTACCGTATTCGTCGGCGACGCAGAGCGGCATCGTGCAGATCGCGTATCAATTCGACAAGCCGGTCGTGGCCACGAACGTCGGCGGTCTCGCCGAAGTGGTGGTCGACGGCAAGACGGGCTACATCGTGAAGCCCAACGACCCGAAGGAACTGGCGGATGCCGTTAACCGCTATTTCGAACAGCGAAAGGAAGGGGACTTCGTTCGCAACATCCACGACGAGAAGCGGAAGTACTCGTGGGACCACCTGACGAAAGCCATCGTGGAATTGGGCAGGCAGCCGGAGGGGGGGAAAGGTGGAAGTGAAAAAGGAGAAGGCAAGAGCGGGAAGGAGGAAGGCCGGAGGGGAGGGCGGTTCAAAGGGGGTCGCGGCAACGAAGGCGGGCGATGGAAACAGCGCCTGCCGCACGAGCACGAACACGGGGGATTGCCGCGGAGCCAGACACGGCCGCACGAGCCGAAGCACACACCGCAAGGTCCTCAGCCGCCGCAAGCGCAGGGACCTCGGCCGGGTGCAGTCCCGCCGGGTCCGGGTCAGCCTCGTCCGGAAGGGGGAGCCAAGCGTGGCCGACGTCGAGGGTGGCGGGGTGGACGGGGGAGGAGAGGCGGAAAGCCGCAGGGCCCTGGAGGAGGCCAAGGTGAGTAAGCACTAAGCAGGTTCCTGCAGGCCCGGTCAGGCGGACGCCGATGGGCACAGATCAATCTGTTCTTGTCATCGGATATCGACCTGCTCGTGCCCTGACTGTACCTGCATACTGCCTACTTCTCTTGATCTAGCTCCACGCTTCAGTCTGTCGACTGACGACGGACGACTGTCGACTCTCATTAGACCTTCGCTTCCTTTTCACCCATGCACTACGACCCTATCAAATTCTCCATCGGCAACGTCGTCCGCAGGTCGGTTCTCCTGCGCCGGCTCTTCTATACGGTGCTCGGATTGTTGTTCCTCCGCGAATGGCATGTCAAGCGGGCGGTCCGGCGTTTGCTGGGGAACCGGAGCGTCGCGCAGGACGTCTATGATGCCGGCAGCGGGTTCGGACAGTACTCGTACTACATCGCCCGGCGCTATCCGAACGTGAAGCTGTTGTCCGTGGACGTGAAAGAAGAACAGATCGACGACTGCCGGAAGTTTTTCGCGGAGCGGGGGATCACAACGTGCACGTTCGCCGTCGAAGACCTCACGAAGGTCGCGCATCAGGACCGCTTCGACATCGTGTTGTCCGTCGACGTGATGGAACACATCGCGGACGACGTCACAGTGTTCGCGAACTTCCACCGTGCTCTGCGCCCCGGCGGGCGGCTGTTCATCAACACGCCGTCGGACCTGGGCGGCTCGGATGCGCACAGTCCGGACGACGCCTCGTTCATCGAAGAGCATGCGCGGAACGGCTACAACGTGCAGGAGATGCGGCAGAAGCTGACGTCGGTCGGGTTCGAAGTGGAGAGCATCCGCTACACCTACGGCCCCTTCGGCAGCGCCGCGTGGCGCGCTGGCATCAAATGGCCGATGCTGATGTTGAACGTGTCGAAGCTCTTCTTCGTGATCCTGCCGTTCTATTATGTGGTCGCGCTCCCGTTCGTGCTCCCGCTGATGTGGCTGGATGTGGCGGTGGAGAACCGGCGCGGGACAGGGCTGAATGTGGTGGCAAAGAAGAACTGAACGAGGCGTTGAGGATTGTCGATTTTCGATCGTCGATTGTCGAATATCGGAAAGCAACTGCCGATCGTTGATCGAACTGGATAATCGACATTCGTCAATCGCCACTCGACAATTCCCCTCGATCCTCCCTTGAGATCTGTCCTCATCATCTCCTACTACTTCCCTCCCTCCGGAGGGCCCGGCGTTCAGCGGGTGCTGAAGTTCGTCAAGTACCTGTCGTCGTTCGGGTGGCGGCCGGTGGTGCTGACGGTGGAGAACGGCGACTTTCCCGCCCGCGACGAGTCCCTGCTGAAGGAGATCCCGCCGGACGTCAAGGTGTATCGGACGAAGATCTTCGAGCCGTATGCCGCGTACCGCAAGCTGACGGGCAAGCCGCCGGGCGCGGCGGTGGATGTGGAGAACATTCCGCAGGGAACGAAGAAGCATTCGCTCATGGAGCGCGTTGCGGGGCTCGTGCGGGAGACGTTCTTCATCCCCGATGCCCGTGTCGGGTGGCTGGCCACGGCGGTGCCCGAGGCGATGCGCATTGTTCGGACGGAAGGCATCGACGCCATCTACACCTCCTCGCCTCCGTACACGACGGCCCTCATCGGCCGCGAAGTGAAGCGGCGGACGCGACTTCCCTGGATCGCCGGCTTCCGCGATCCGTGGACGGGATTCCTTTCCGCTCCCGACCGGTGGTTCGTTCCCGACGCGATCGACAAGTGGCTCGAGAAGCGGGTCTTCACCGAGGCCGACATGCTCGACTGCGCGTGGCAGGGGATCATCGACGATTTCGCGGCGAAATTTCCCGGCGAGAACATCCACAAGTGCGTCCATCTGCCGAACGGATTCGACCCCGACGACTATCCGACGTTCGAGCGTCCGCCGAACGACCGATTCACGACGACGTACACCGGCTCAATGTACGGAAAGCGGAATCCGCAGACATTCTTGCGAGCCGTCGAGGCGGCTGTTGTGGCGGGAGAGGTCGACCCGCAGAAGATCCGGATGAAATTCATCGGACGCTTCGGCGGCGACGTCAAGGAGATGCTCAGAGCATCGCCGCTCGCTCCGCAGATCGAGCAGGCGGACTACGTGCCGCACGAGGAGAGCGTCCGACAGTTGCTGGTCGCGGACCAGCTGCTGCTCGTGGTGGATGAATCGAAGGACAGCCGCGCGATCGTGCCGGGCAAGGTGTTCGAGTACCTCGGCGCGCGTCGTCCGATCCTTGCGCTGGCCGACCCTGAAGGCGCGGCCGCCGGCATTGTGCGCGACACGAAGGCGGGCGTCGTCGTTGCGAATCAGGACGTCGAGGGCATCCGGCGCGCGTTCGTTGAGTGTTACCGGAATTTTCTCTACCATAACCCCGGCCCACCGTCGGATTCCGACGCCATCCGCGCCTACGAACGGCGTGAAGTGACGCGCCGGTTGGCCGAATTGCTGACCTACATCCGCCTCCGCAGCGCCGAGACGGAATCCCGTCGCGCCGACGCGTGACGGGCGCCGCTGATCACCGACCGGTCTTCCATCCCATGAGCACGCCCCAGAAGCCGCGCGCCTCCCGCAAGCCTTCGCGGGAGGACCGACCCCTTGTGCCCGAACGCTACCGCCACGTCGTGGCGATCGCCGGGCTCGTCCTTGCCATCTTCATCTTCTTCTTTCCCGTCATCTTCGGCGGTAAGACCTTCGTCGGCCCCGATTCCATCGCCTCGCACAGCTTCGATACGCTGCTGATGGACGCGAAGGAGCAGGGCATCTTCCCGCTCTGGAACCCGTACATCTTCGGCGGCATGCCGGCGTACGGAAGTCTCTCCGTGACGGGCGACCGCTGGTACGACATGACCGGCTGGCTGTGGAACAAGCTGGCAGGGACGTTCGGGACGCTCTTCGGCGGCGGCCAGGTCACGTGGGTCGTCTTCTACTACATCCTGTTCGCTGCGGGCATGTATCTGCTGGCGTTCTCCAAGGTCCGCAACTCGCTCGCGGCGTTCGTGGCGGCGTTCGGCGCGACCTTCTCGATGTTCATCATCATCTGGATCATGGTGTCGCACAACACCAAGATCGCGACGATGGCGCCGTTCCCGCTCCTGCTGTATGTGGCCGACCGCCTGCGCGAACGGTTCCGCTGGCTCTGGGCGCTCCTGGCCGTGGTGTTGCTGCACTTCATGTTCATGCCGAGCCACGTGCAAATGATCTTCTACGCCGCGCTGGCGTTCGGCGGTTACTATCTCATGCTGGCGTGGCTGGCCATCCGACACGGCGAGCCATGGAAAGGGGTCGTTCGGTCGGCGGGCGTATTGGCGATCGCGGCGGCGTTGGCGTTCGCGATGGATTCGGACCGCTATCTTTCCGTCCTCGAGTACAATCCTTCCTCGATCCGCGGGTCGGCACCGCTCATCCCGCCGCCGGGCAAGGCGGAAGAAAAGACGCAGGCGGGCGGGCTCGACTACGACTACGCCACGCAGTGGTCGCTGGCTCCGGGCGAGATGATGACGTTCTTGGTGCCGACGTGGTATGGGTTCGGCCATCTGGAATACGACGGCCCCCTCACGCGCGGTCCGATGCGCTTCAACGGCTATTGGGGTCCGCAGCCGTTCACCGATGCGGCGCAGTACATGGGCATCGTGGTCCTCGTGCTGGCGATCGGAGGGCTCATTCGGAAGCGGCGCGACCCGTTCGTGCTCTACCTGGGGGGGATGATCGTCTTCTCGCTGCTCGTTGCGTTCGGGAAGGAATTCCCGCTCCTGTACGACGCGATGTTCTCGTACGTGCCGATGTTCAACAAGTTCCGCGTGCCGTCGATGATCCTGGTGCTCGTCCAGATCTTCGTGCCGCTGCTGGCGGCGTACGGCGTGGCGACGTGGATGGGAGACCGGGACCATACGTGGAGCGACAAGGTCGAGCAGAGGTGGAAGCGCGCGACGCTCGGTCTCGGCGCCGCGGCGGTCTTGGCTTTCATCGGCCGGGGGGCGGTCGAGACGGTCTACCAGAGTTTCTTCCCGCTGTCGGAGGTCGGGCCAAGACTCGGCCGCCAGTTCGGCCAGGTGCAGATGCAGGTCGTGGCGGAATTCTACCAGAAGGTCGTCGACTACGTCGTGGTCGATATCATTCTGGCCCTGGTCTTCTGCGCGGCGCTCGCCGCGGCGGTCTGGTTCTACGGTCGCCGGGCGATCGGGGTGAACGCGTTCGCGGCGATCCTCATCGTGGCGGCCGGCGCCGACCTGTGGCGTATCAACATGCGCGTCATGGACCCGCAGCCGCAGCGGAACCACGAGGCGATCTTCGCGGCCCCCGACTACGTGCGATTCATGCAGCAGGACAGTTCGTTGTTCCGGACGCTGACGTTCCAGCAGGGGCAGCTGCCGTATGACAACACGCTCGCGTACTGGCGCATTCAGAGTGCGTACGGCTACCAGGGCGCGAAGATGCGTTCGTACCAAGACATGGTCGAGGTGGCCGGGCTCTACAATCCGCTCGTCTGGCAGATGATGAACGTGAAGTACATCATCTCCGACCAGTACGACAGCACAGCGTTGTTCGAGCAAGTGTTCGACGGCCAGACGTTCGACGTCTTCCGCTTCCGCGGAGCGCTGCCGAGGGCATTCTTCGTGAACCGGTTCGAAGTGGCGTCGGCGGAACAGACGCTCAACCAGATCGCGAACGGGGCGTTCGATCCACGCGACCTGATGTATGTTCTGAACGATCCCGGCGCACGCGTCGATCCGCCGGCAGCAGGGGCGAGCGTCGAGGTGACGGAATTCGGTATCCAGCATCTGAAATTGAAAGCAACGGCCACCGGCAACAACCTGCTCTTCCTGAGCGAGACGTACTACCAACCGGGTTGGAAGGCGACGATCGACGGGAAGGAAGCGGAGATCATCCGGGCGAACTATCTGTTCCGCGGGCTCGTCGTGCCTCCGGGCGAGCACACGATCGAGATGCGGTTCGAGCCTTCCGGCTTTGTGTTGGGCAAGAACCTGAGCCTGGCGGTGAACCTGCTGGTGATCCTCGGCTTCGGCGTGGTGGGGTTCTTCGAGTGGCGCGGGAGAGCAGCAAGTAAGCAGTAGGCAGGTACCATTCGGGTCCGATCAGGCGGATATCCAAGAAAACAGATCATCTGTTCTTGTCATCGGATCTCCACCTGCACACAGCCTGTGAGTTCCTGCTTGCCCCTCGACTCCCCTTCGACTCGCTTCGCTCGCTCAGGGTCGCTCGGGGCCCCGAGCCGCGCCGAGGGGCTGCCTACTTCTGCTGAATGACCTTCGACGTCTTATTGGTTTGGAGACTGGAGTCTTCCTCACATGTGCGGTATCTGTGGAGTTCTCGAATACGGTGTAAGCCATCCGCGCGTCGACGAGCGCACGCTCGTATCGATGACGGATGCCATTGTCCATCGCGGTCCGGACGATGCGGGGACGTACGTGTCGCCGAGAGGGAACGTCGGCTTCGGATTCCGGCGTCTGGCCATCGTGGACCTCTCGCCCGCCGGCCATCAGCCGATGACCACGCCCGACGGCAACGTGACGATCGTGTTCAACGGCGAGATCTACAACCACGCCGTCCTCCGGAAGACGCTCGAAGCGAAGGGTTACCGCTACCGTTCCCGCTCCGACACGGAGACCATCCTTTATTGCTACCAGGAGTACGGCCTCGACTTCGTCCATAAGCTGTTGGGGATGTTCGCCATCGCCCTGTGGGACGAGTCGAAGCAGCGGCTCGTGCTCGTGCGAGACCGGATCGGCATCAAGCCCCTCTATCATACGGTGCGCGACGGTCGCTTCGTGTTCGGGTCAGAGATCAAGGCGATCCTGAAGCACCCGGGCGTGCCGAAGGTGTTCAACGAAAATGCGCTCGAGCACTATCTGACGTTCCTGATCCCGCCCGTGCCGCTGACGCTGTTCAAGGGGATCCACAAGCTTGAGCCGGGGCACAGGATGGTCGTGACGGCCAACGGCGACGTGACGAACGAGCCATACTGGGACCCGCTGCCCGCTGGCGATCAACCGACGATCGATTTTGACGGCAGTCCGATCGCACGCTCAGCGATCGCGGGCCTTGCTCCGAGGCAGACGGAATCCGAGGTGATCGACACGATCCGGACGCTGCTCCGCCAGTCGATCAAGGACCGGATGATGAGCGATGTGCCGTTCGGCGTATTCCTGAGCGGCGGCATCGATTCGAGCACGAACGTGGCGCTGATGGCGGAGTTAATGGACCGGCCGGTGGACACGTTCTCGGTGGGGTTTCGCGACCTGGAGAAGTACAACGAAATGGGCTACGCCCGGCAGGTCGCGACGCAGTTCAAGACGAACCATCACGAGGTCATCATCGACCAGAAGGATGCGTTCGAGTTCCTGCCAAAGCTCGTGTGGCACCAGGACGAACCGCTGGCCGACCCGGTATGCATTCCGCTCTACTTTGTGTCGAAGCTGGCCCGGGACAACGGGACGATCGTGGTGCAGGTGGGTGAGGGGAGCGACGAACAGTTCGCCGGGTATTCGTGGATGAAGCGGGAGCTGGCGTTCCATGCGTCGCTGTGGCGCATGTTCAACTTCCTGCCCGGATTTCTGCGGAAAGCGACGTATGCCGTCGCCGGTCCGGCTCTGCGCAAGCGCGGTTCGCATCTGATGCTCGACTACGTGCGCAAAGGGGCCGAGGACAACGAGCTCTACTGGAGCGGCGCGATCAACTTCACCGAGGAACACCGACGGTCGCTCATGGCGCGCCGGATCGATGGATCGGGACCGCACGACGCGGTGCGTCGATGGCACGGGGAGGCGCTGGATCGTCTGCCGAACGCGGACTACCTGCAACGCATGATCTGGCTGGAATTCCGGCAGCGGCTGCCGGAACTGTTGCTGATGCGCGTCGACAAGGTCTCGATGGCCACGTCGATCGAGGCACGCGTACCGTTCCTGGACCATCGCATGGTGGAGTACACCATGCGGCTTCCGGTCGGGCTCAAATTGCGCGACGGCATTACGAAATACATTCTCAAGAAGGCGGTCGAAGGCATCATACCGAACGAGATCATCTACCGCCCGAAGCAAGGCTTCGCCGCTCCCGTAACCGAATGGATCCGCGAACCATGGTATCCGTTCGTGCGGGACCTGTTCGAGCGTTCGGCCCTCGTACGGCAGGGCTACTTCAACCGCACCTACATCGATTCGATCCTGGCCGCCCACCGGTCCGGCCGTCGCGACGGCGGACAGCTTGTCTGGAACCTCGTCAACCTGCTGGTCTGGTATGACGCTTGGTTCGAGCAGGCATCTTCCTGATCGGTCCACCGAGAACCCATCATGGATGCGCCTCAAGGTTCGTCAGACTCCGAGACGAAGTCCCGCACACGCAGTGTTTGGGGTGCCTCACCAGCCGGATCGACGCACGCCCCCGGTCTCACGCCGGGTACGAAGGAATTCTTCGAGCAGGCGCGGGAACGACGAAGTTCGGACGAGCTTCCCTTCCTCCGGGAATTGGTCCCTTTCGGATCGTGGCAGGGAAGGCGGGTCCTCGAGCTCGGTTGCGGAGCCGGGTTCGACGCCTACGAGTTCTGCGCGGCCGGGTGCGACTACACCGGCATCGATATCACACCCGAGAACCCTGAACGGGTCGCAACGCATCTCGGGTTCTACGGCTTTCGGCCCACCGTGCTGGTAGCCGACGCCGAGCAGCTGCCGTTCGGCGAGAAGGAATTTGACGTCGTCTTCTCGAACGGCGTCCTGCACCACACCCCCGACATGTCGGCTTCGTTCCGGGAAGCGCACCGGGTGCTCAAGCCCGGCGGCGAGTTCTGGGTCATTCTCTACCATCGGCATTCGATCTTTCACTGGGTTTCGCTCTTCCTGGTCCAGCACCTGGTGATGCTCGGCTTCCTGAAGATGCCGTTCCGTCACCGGTTGGCGCGCATCGAATTCACGACGGCTGACGTCCATCCGCTCGTCAATGTGTACAGCCGGAGCGAGGTCGCCGGGATCCTCGAACGCGCCGGATTTGCGGTCCGCGACACATGGGTGCGGAAGCTGACGCCGGAAGATCTGCCGAACCTGCCGGTGTTGCGGTCGTTGTGGCGGATCGTGCCGCGTCGCTGGTTGGATCTCCTTGGGCGAAGGTGGGGATGGTACGTCATGGCGCGAGGCGTGAAGGCCTGAGCCATGCGCTTCGTCCACAGTGCCTCGATCACCCTCCTTGCCCGCGGCCTCGCGTTGCCGATCGGCATTGCGTCGAGCGTCATCATTGCTCGAACGTTGGGTCCCGAAGGACGCGGCATCCTCGCGTTGTTGGCGGTGTATCAGGGCCTCGCGATCCAGTTTGGCACGGTTGGATTCAACGCATCAGTCACATATTTCCTTTCCCGCGAGCCGCAACTTCACCGGCCTATCATCGGAACAACCGTGTCTACGGCAATCGTCGCCGGCGTGATCTCAGGCGTTCTGATCGCACTCGCCGCTGGTGTCTTTCCAACCGCCCTTCTGGGGAGCGTTTCATACGGCTGGCTGCTGATTTCGTTGGCGGCGCTCCCTTTCATGTTCCTGCAACAGTTCCTGCAGAACGTCCTGTTGGCTCGACAGCGCATCGTTGCGTACAACGGAGTCGATCTCTCCAATCGGTCACTGCAACTTGCGGCCCTAGCCGTGTTGCTGCTCTGGATTGGTGAAGGCGCGCTTGCGGCCGTGTGGGCGATCAGCGTGGTCGGCGTGCTATCGGGAGTCATCGCCATGGGCACGACCTTCTACCGTGAGCCTGTCAGTCTCCGACCAGATGGCGCAACGTTCAAACGTATGACGACCTACGGACTGCGACTGTATGCCGCGAGCGTGTTGATGTTCCTGGTCTTCCGTGTGCAGGTGGTGCTTGTCAATGCCGTCGCAGGAGAATCGGCAGCAGGCATCTACGCTGTCGCATTCCAACTGGCGGATCTCATCTATCTGCTGCCAGTCACGCTTGGCACATTGCTCTTTCCGCGGATTTCCATGAATGCGCGGGACGATGGACAGACGACGGCAAGGCTATTTCGTGTCACCATGGTGGCGATGCTCCTGTTGTGTGGCGCAATGGCCATGGGTGCAGAATGGATCATCACGCGCCTGTACGGAGAATCATTTGCTGATGCGACGGAGACGATTCAATGGCTCTTACCGGGTGTGTTCACGTTGTCGCTCGTAACAATTCTCAACAACGATCTAACCGGTCGCGGCATTCCATGGGGGATGGTGGTGATTCCCGCAATTGCATTGCTCTTCGTCGGATCATTGTCGTCCGTGTTGATTCCCGGTCTTGGGATCAACGGTGCTGCCATGAGTGCCTCGGCGGGTAACTGCCTGATGCTGTTCCTGACCTTGCGACTCTTCTCAAGACGGGCTGACCTGAGGATCTCTACGATTGTTCTACCCCGGAGGGATGACTTTCGGATTCGCTGAACTCTTCCCAAGTCTGAGAAGGGTCTCTGCTCTCGTGTTGGGTGCGGTTGAATATTGCCGGGCATTGGCGTACCATACTTTGTAACCATTGTGGAGGTCCAGAATGAATCGTCACCAGGTTGTTGCGACCGCCTCCTTCGTGGCGTTGATTCTTGCGCTCTTTTCCTGTGAGACACCGGTACAGCAACAAGTTGCCGCTGACCAGACCACGGGCCTGTTCTCGGTTTCGATGGCCAAGTCGTCCATTCCGTCTGAAGTGGCCCGTATCACCGCGTTGCTGACACGACCTTCGAGCGCCCCCATCCGGGATTCGCTGTCGCTCCCTTCGATCGCTCCCGATACCGTCGTTTGGACGCTTCGACAGATACCTGTCGGAACCTGGGAGGTGTTGCTCCAGGCATTCGATAGTAGCGGCCTGTTGCGCTACTCCGGCTCTGCGATCGTCGGTATCATGCAGGATCGAACAACGCAAGCGACAATCATCATGCAGCCAGTGGGTTCGGGTGTAGGTTCGCTGCAGCTGTTTGTGGTCTGGGGACAAGGAAGGAAGCAGTGGCATCTGCCGACGACGAACCCGGTCGTTCAACAGACGCTCGGCACTTATGATGCAGACCACTATTGGCTGCAGAAGTGTTGGGTTCTCAAGGATGGCGCGACGTACAAGATGTAC
This sequence comes from Bacteroidota bacterium, assembly GCA_025454835.1. Taxonomy (GTDB): domain Bacteria; phylum Bacteroidota; class Ignavibacteria; order UBA10030; family UBA10030; genus 2-02-FULL-55-14. The sequence goes on from JALONQ010000037.1 coordinate 28,572, forward strand.
TACCACACGGGGGTAGGGAGCAATCAGGAGATCGCGCTGGCCACGTCCACAGACGGGAGTGCCTGGACGAAGCAGGGTGTCGTTATTCCGAAGAACGCAAGTATCGCTTGGATGTCCATGGGATCCAGTTGTCCTTCGGTGCTCAAGGTCGACGGTCTCTACAAAATGTGGTTCAACGGCAAGGGGATTCGGATGGATGGAGGCATCCCCGTAGAGACACCGCACAACGGTATCGGGTTCGCTCAATCTGCCGACGGTGTCTCTTGGAGCATCAATGGATCTCAACTCATCCCCCTGGATTCGACGCTTGTCGCCGTCTTTGCCCCGTCGGTATTCCACGACGCGGGTCAGTACCATATGTGGTATACGATCGGACGAAGAATACCTGCGACACTGTTCGCACCAGAGCGCACCGGCTTTGCTGTAATCTACGCGCGATCGAGCGATGGTCTGACTTGGCACTCGCAGCAAGAGATCAGCCTCTCGAATTCTTCTTCACCCTGGCAATCCGATGGCATCGTGACCCCATATGTCTATCGCAACGAAAGCGGATGGGTGATGTACTTCACGGGCGCATCGAACGGTCATCTGCGGATCGGTCGGGCGCAGTCCTCCGACGGAGCGTATTGGGTGCAAAGCTCTGCCGATCCCGAGTTCAGTCTGGTGCACGCTGCACCGTGGCAGATCACCCAAGTAGCCTATCCCTCCGTGATCGAGGAGAACGGAGTCGTGAGAATGTGGTTCTCCGGCTTGAACGCTTTTCCAGAGCGCTGGCAGATTGGGTATGCCGAGAAGCAATAGTTGAATCCGATGCGTTTTTTGTCGAATCTGCAGGCCTCCGCAAGGAGGCCTGTGTGTTTTCCTGACCGTCGCCACTATGACCACATCGTTGAGTATTAAGGACTACCTGGAGCAGGTGCCCGAGAATCTGTACGGACATCGAAACAAACTGCAGTTCGTGGCCAAGGCCATTCTGGATTGGAAGTCCCAAACGGGGCGCGAGCCGAAGATCCTGGACGTCGGATGCGGCACAGGCGCGGTGATTACTGTTCATCTGGCTCGCCTGCAATTTGATGTCACTGGGATCGACACGGATGCACCCTCGATTGCGCGGGCGCAACACCTATTTTCCGGCGATCGTGTCACATTTCGCAACGCAACTATAGAACAAGAAACGGGCCCTTACGACGTGGTTCTGCTCACCGAGGTATTGGAGCATTTGTATGATCCGGCGTCGTTGGTGCGAACGATCAGGAGCAAGATGTCGGATGATGGGCTTCTGATCGTAACGGTCCCGAACGGCCACGGTCCTTTTGAGCTGGAAAAATGGCTTTGGCGAAACCTGCGGATGGACGAGATCTGGACTCGATGGGCTGTTCAACTACTAAAGCGACTGCGACATGGACGCAGTGCGGCTGAGGCCTATTCTCGCTCGCTCCCTGAGAATTCACTTGATGAGTCGCCCCACGTCCAGTTCTTTACCCCATCCAGCATGACCCGACTCCTTAACGGAAATGGATTCAACGTCATCTCCGTTGGTAAGAGCAGCCTTGTTGCAGGTCCTTTTTCGTCCTTGCTTCTGCCCTCGTGGCAGGCATTTTTCAGAATCAACACGGCCTTAGGCTCCGTCGCTCCCCGCTTCATGGTCAATGGCCACTACTATGCCGCACATGCCATCAAAGTAGCGACGCAGAAAAGGGAAGGCTATTGAGTTCCCTCACCATTTTCCTCCTCTCCGGACGTCCGGACGCTGTCTCCAAAGCGGCCAATGCGACAGCCGCGTGGAGCTCCGTCGACGTGCGGCCGTTCGAAGAGAAATGGATCACCTCGCCGTCCAAGGTGCGCGCTCAGCTCAAGGGGACCGATTCGCCGGTCGTGGCGTTCGGCTGCAAAGACCTGGCCCTCCAGCGCTTCCAAGTGGCCCTGAAGCTGTATCTGCTCCTCTATTCGCCGCGCGAGCGCTATCTCGTGGACGAATCCGCCCGCGTCGTTCCGGTCACATGGCCACGCTTTCTCCTTCTCGACCTGCCACGGTTTGCCGTTGAGATCGCGGCCAGCGTGGTCGTGCTGCTGCACGCGGCCTTCCGATTGCGCGGACTTCGCCAGCGGGCGGAGGGACGAGGATGAAGGCGGCATTCTTCCGGACCGACTTCTACGGGGCGGTCAACGTCGGCGGTTCGTTCTCGCATGTCAAGGGGTTCCTCGACGGGCTTCGCGCGCTCGGCCATGACTATTTCGCCATCTCGTCGGGCGCCCTTCCGGTGGACAAGGATGCGCGCCTGTATCCCGTGCCGTATTCACCGCTCTACCGCAATCTCCCCGAGATCCTGTCGCTGGCATACAACCTGACGCTCGAACGCGTCGCGCGTCCGATCATGCAAGCCGAGCGCCCCGACTTCATCTACCACCGCCACAGCGAGTTCAACTACGCCACGTCGGTCCTGAAGCGCGAGTTCGGCATCCCGCTCGTGCTGGAGTGCAACGGGTCCGAGGTCTGGATCAAGAAGAACTGGGGCAAGGTCTATCTGGAGCCCCTTCTCCGCTGGGCGGAAGAAGTGCAGTTTGCCGAGGCCGACGTGATCACGGTGGTCTCTGACGTGATGAAGCAGCAGCTCGTCGACCTCCGTGTTCCCGCGTCGAAGATCGTCGTCAATCCTCGTCAATCCCAACGGGGTCGACACGGGACTGTTCAGACCCGGGCTCGATGGCGGGCCTGCGCGGAATCGCTTCGGAGTGGAAGGCAAGTTCGTGGCCGGGTTCGTCGGCACGTTCGGCGCCTGGCACGGCGTGGACGTGCTGGCCAGGTCGATCAAGCGCGCGGCGGAGCTGGTGCCGAACATTCACTACCTCGTCGTTGGAGACGGGGCCCTGCGCGGCGAGGTGGAACGCATCATCAAGGAGGACGGGGTCGGCGAACACGTGACCTTGACCGGGTCGGTGGCGCACGACGACATCCCGTCGTTCCTGGCGGCGTGCGATGTGCTCCTTTCGCCGCACGTGCAGAATGCCGATGGAACGGTCTTCTTCGGGTCGCCCACCAAGCTGTTCGAATACATGGGCATGGGCCTGCCGATCATCGCCAGCGGCGTGGGGCAGATCGGCGACATCATGCAGGACGGCGTCAATGCGCTGATGATGCGTCACCGCGACCATGAGCACCTGGCCGAACTACTCGGGAAGTTGTCGCGTGATCCCGATCTGAGCCGGCGTTTGGGACAAAAAGCCCGCGAGGACGCCGAATCGAAGTACGCCTGGCGCATCAACGCGTCGCGGGTGATCGACGCGGTGAAGGTCCGTTTGAAATGAACCACAAAGAACACAAGAGCCCTCGAACGGGTCAAGGGAACACACCATGTCAAACGACCCGCTTTTCATCCTTTGTGATCTTTGCGTTCTTTGTGGCTACGTTCTCTTTCCATGCTCGCCCGACCTACCGCTAAGAAATCCCTGACCGACTGGCGCAACTGGATCCGCTACCGCCAGGTCCGCACGCGCTGGTGGCGCCATGTCGCCGGTCCACGCGCGGCCTCGTTAACGGACGCAGACTTCAAGCGTCTGATGGGGCTGCCGGAGAGCGACGACGAGGCGATGCGCGTCTTCCACGAACGTCTCCGTCTTCGCTTCTTCTTCCATCCCCGCAACCGCAAGGATTTCTTCCTCAACGTCCTTACCTCGCTGCAATCGTTTGACGACGTTCTGCGCGAGGCGGACGAGACGGTCGAGGACAAGTTCGATACGCTCGGCTCCGGTTTGGTCGGTCTGGGCTGGCCGATCGACTGGCAGAAAGACTTCAAGAGCGGCTATTCCTGGCCGATGTCGGCGTCGCATCAGCTCGACGTGCTGCAGTTGGACCGTCCGACCGACGTCAAGGTGCCGTGGGAGGTGAGCCGTTTCCACCAGGTCTGGTGGCTGGGAAAGGCGTACTGGCTCACGGGTCACGATCAGTACGCGCAGAAATTCCGAGCGCTCATCGACTCGTGGATCGACGCCAATCCGCTCGACCGTGGCGTCAATTGGCTCCTCGCGATGGAGACAGCCATCCGGGCGTGCAACTGGGTCGCGGGATACGCCTTCTTCTGCGAAGCGCGCACGATCCCTGCGTCATTCTGGGTCCGGTTCTTCCGCGTGCTGTATCAGCACGGCCTGTTCATCGAGCACAATCTTGAATACGCGTTCGTCCGGGGGAATCATTTCCTCTCCAACGTCACGGGACTCATGACGCTCGGGCTCGTCTTCAAAGAGCACGAAGACGGCCGGCGTTGGTACGAATGGGCGACGAAGCAGCTCGAAGTGGAAATGGGCCGGCAGGTCTACCCGGACGGGGTCGATTGGGAGAAATCGACGTCGTACCAACGCCTGGTGCTCGAGCTGTTCACGGTCCCGACGCTGCTGGCCGAGCGGAATGGACATGTCTTCTCGCCGGAGTATCTGAAACGGTGGCAGTCGATGTTCGGGTTCGTGGCCGCCTATCAGCGCCCGGACGGAACGATCCCGCTCGTCGGCGATGCGGATGACGGCCGTCTCTTCCGATTCCGCCGCGATGACGACATCAACGACCTGCGTCATATTCTGGCCGTCGGGGCGATCCGGTTCGACGATCCCTCATTGCGCGATGCCGCTGGAGGGCTTTCGCAGGATGCGTTGTGGTACTGGGGCGGCGAGGGCTTCGAGAAGCTGCGGTTGATCAAGGAATCAGCACCGGCGCCTGCGTCGCAGTCGTTCCCCGAGGGCGGGTTCTACGTCCTGCGCAGCGCCAATGCCCACGTCTTCTTCGACGCCGGAGACATCGGTTTGGGGGGCAAGGGAGGGCACGGCCACAATGACACGCTGAGCTTCGAGCTCTGGATCGACGGCGCGCCGCTCATCGTCGATCCCGGCACGTACGCGTACACGTCTGACGTGAAGCTGCGCCAGGCTCTGCGCGGCACCGCGTCGCACAATACGGTGATGGTGGACGGCGTGGAACTGGCAGAGTTTTCGGGCTTGTGGAACATCGCCAGCGACCCGACCAGGGTCGAAGTGGAGGAATGGACAATTGAAGAACGGGCGACGATGGTCGTCGCCATGCATCGGGCGTGCGAGCGGCTGCACCTTCCCGTTCGTCATCGCCGCCGCATGGTCCTGGATCATGCGAACGACCGGCTGTTCATCGAAGATGTGTTGGAGGGGGAGGGGTGGCACACCGCGATCGCATCGTTCCATCTCGCGCCGGCGGTGAAGGCCCGGGTGGCGAACGATCGGATGGTGGAACTGTCGGTCGGCGGAAGATCATACTGGCTCGAGCTGTCCGCCGGCCGTGTGCGCGTCGAGTCGGCGGTCTTTTCGCGCTCATTCGGAAAGAAGGAGCCGACATCCGTCGTGCGCGTCGAGCTGTCGGGATCCGAACCGATAACACTACGGACGGTGATCGGGCGATAGGAGTTGTATCTCAGATCTGCGCAGATCCATTTCTTCCGCGTCATCAGCGTTCCCGCTTCTGGATTCCAAAGCGAACGCAGATAACGCAGAAAAAGGGGATGATCGCTGATCTCAGATCTTCGCAGATCCATTTTGTCTGCGTCATCAGCGTTCTCGCTTCTGGATTCCAAAGCGAACGCAGATAACGCTGAAAAAGGGGATGATCGCTGATCTCAG
>JALONQ010000046.1 GCA_025454835.1 Bacteroidota bacterium
GGGTCGAGGACGGCCAGCATCTGCAGGTCGAGGCGCTCGGCTCCTTGCGAGTAGCCGACGACCCGCTGGCGAAAACCAGAGACTCTCCCGGGTGGTACCTCGATGAACGCCGTCGTCCGGGCCCGATCAGAGACCAATGGCTCCTTCTCCTGAATCAGCTCGTCGACATCGAGGCCCAGGCAATACGACAGCATTGCCGCACTCTCGAGAAGCCCTATGTGACCGACGGTGCCGGCGGTTGCGAGGCGTCGGAACTCGTCCTGGCTGAGACCGGCGCCGATGTGCCGCATCTCGTCAGGACCGTACGGCGAGAAGTCGACGTTGCGGCGGACGACGACGCGATCGATCTGCCAGCAGGGAGTGGAGGCCACGACCGGGATCAGGTCCATTGCAAAGCCCGGATTGACTCCACAGGCGGTCACCCCCACGCCGGCTCGCACGGCGGCGAGATGGAGGGCGTTCGCGTGGGCTACGTTGTCGCCGATCGGGAAAAAAAGCTCCTGCACGATGCACACCACGGGGAGGTGATGGCCGAGGATTGTCATGATCTGAGGAACGGCCTCGGCGGCGAATGCAGTCGTGGCCAGCAGCATGACATCGCATTCGAGACCGGTGAGCGCCTCCTCACACGATGAATGGACTGTGACGCCCATGAGCCTGCCGACCCCCGCGACGTCGCCGAGGTCACGCCCGACCTTGCGGCAGTCATGGTCGATGGCGCCCACAATCCTGGCTGAAGGCTTCCGCTCGAGAAGCTGCACCATCTGACTGCCCATTGCGCCAACGCCGCACACGGCGATCCTGATCTCGCTCACGATCAGCCTTCCGCCGAGAACCGCGCGATGCGGATTGAAGCCGCAAATCGGTGAGCGTCCATGCCCTCGAAGTGGGCCTGGGTTTCGGCGAAACGCGCGAGCTTGAGGGAGGCGGCTCGGTCCGTCTCCATGTGGCTCACCGCCTTCAGATACATGCCGACCCAGAGGCCGCCGGTGTAGCGCGCCGCCCCTCCGGTCGGAAGAACATGGTTCGGACCGGCTATCTTGTCGGCGAAAACCTCGGCCGTCATTTCGCCCAGAAAGAGCGAGCCGTAGTTTTCAAGCTTTCGCATGAGGTCGCGTGGATCGGAGACGTGCAGCTCGAGATGTTCTGGTGCGTAATCGTTGACATAGGCGACAGCCTCGTCCAAGGTATCGGCGACCGCGACCAGGCCATGGCGACTCCACGAGGCGCCGGCGGTTTCGGCGGTGGTTCGCTCGCTCAGCTGCCGCTCGATCTCGGCCATCGTTCGCCGCGCGAGCGCCGGCGAGGTCGTCACGAGAGCGCCGCGGGCGTTGGGGTCGTGCTCGCACTGGGCGAGAAGGTCAGCGGCAATGACATCGGGATTGCCGGACTCATCTGCGATCACGACACACTCGCTGGGCCCGGCGAGGAAGTCGATACCGACCCGCCCGAACACCTGACGCTTCGCCTCGGTGACAAAGCGATTTCCCGGGCCGACGATCAGGTCCACCGGTGTGATCGTATCGGTGCCGTAGGCGAACGCAGCGATGGCCTGTGCGCCGCCGAAGCAGTAGATCTCGTCGACGCCCATCCTGTACATGGTGTAGAGGATGCCGCGATTGATCGAGCCGTCTCTTCCCGGCGGGCTGCAGGCGACGACCCGGCGGACACCGGCGACCTTTGCCGGGACGACCGTCATGACCGCCGAGGTCAGACACGGGTAGCGTCCGGCCGGCACGTAACAGCCGCATGAGGCGACCGGGACCAGCCGGTGTCCGACCTTCGTGCCGGGCGCAATCTCAGTCTCGAGGTCCGAAAGCGAGGCCCTCTGCGCCTTTGCGAAGGCGGTGACCTGTTCGATCGCGAAGTCGAGTTCCTCGATGACCTCAGATGGAAGTTCCGACGCCGCGGCCGCCGCCTGTTGCGGAGTGACTCGGAAGCTCTCCGGCGCACGGCCGTCGAACTTCAGTGCGTAGTGGCGCAGGGCAATGTCCCCTTCGCGCTCGACGTGAGCCAGGATTGACGCCACCGTGTCCTTGAGGTCGGAGATGTCGATCTCGGTGGACGGAAGCTCGGACTTGAGGATCGTGACTGCCATCGGTGCGGGCTCCTCTCAGCTCGGGTCTTCGAACGCTCTGCCACGGGGTCCGGCCGAATCGAGACCCCCTGGGGTCTGTCGGAAGCGCCGGCGCCGCGGTCGACCCCGAAGAGCCGGACCGCGACGACCTCAGCTCCTTGACGAGCCGATTCGCTCGTTTCCCTTCCTCAGAACCGGAAGCCAAGCGAGAAGCGATAGGTTCGCGGTACCTGGAAGCTGTCTTCGCTCTGCGGCTGGCCGAAATCAGGTCCCTTGCGCCAGTGAACTCCCTCGACCGGGGCCTCGTCCATCGCGTTGAAACTCTGGAGGCTCGGGTCGTTTATCGACGTCAGCACGGCACTGTTGACTCTGACAATCCCATCCTCATTGAAGGCATTCGCGACGTCGAACTGGACGAACAGGTCAACGTCGGTGCCCAGAATCGGCGCGGTGAAGCTGTAATTCAGGGCGAGGTCGATGCTCGTGATGTCGTCCGTCCTGAAGGCCCCACGATCCGAGAAGTAATAGTCGAGATAGGCAGGGGGATAGATGTAGCCGGGGTTTCCGACCGCGGCAACCGTCGGCGCCGCGTCGATCGAGCCGACCGCGCTGTAGGGTGTGCCCGAAAGGTAGCTGCCGAGGACACTGATCGAGATGTTGTGCCTCGCGCTCGCGAGTGCGTCCCAGATCGCCCAGGCGCGGAGCTTGTGGCGCTGATCGGAGCCAAGATAGCCGATCGGCCTATCCCAGCTCGCCTCCTTGTACTCGGTGTAAGACCGGCTGAAGTTGGGAACGGCGAAACCGGAGGCACTCTCGCCTTCCGAGTTTCCCCTGGTGCGCGACAGCGTGTAGGTGCCGCCGACCGACCAGCGTTCGCCGAACCGGTTCTCGAAGCGAAGCATGAGGGCGTCATACTCCCGCTCCAACATTGAGTCGTCGTTGACGAGGGTCTGCAGGTCCAGTGGGCCCGTCAGGTCGCTCCCCGTGAAGCGGCCTGGAACCGTCTCAGCGGAGTAGAAGTCGCCATACTCGCGGTGGACGTAATCGGCGCGGAGCACTCCTTGTTGGCCGAGGTTCATTGCCAGGCCGAGACTGATCTCGTCGGCGTACGGCGATGCCAGCCGCTCGTCAATCAATGGAGTGAGCCCCGGCAGCCAGGCGTAGATCAGGAGCGCTGGGTTCTCTGGTCCGCCATAGACGTTGAAGAACCAGTCGAAGACGGCTTCCAATGCCGCCTCGTTGCTTCCGAGCTCTGACGCGTACACCGGCGGCCCGGCGTACACGTACTGCAGGTAGGCGGGGTTCCCGGCGGCAGATCCGGCGTTGGCGAGGCTGCCCTGGATTGCCGAAACATAACGGCCGGCGCTGGCGTTCAGGACCCACTTCCCGTTCCCGGACAGGTCCCACGTCAGTCCCAGGCGAGGGCTGAAGCGCGAGTCGCTGACGACTTTGGCGCCGCTGGCATCGGTGCCGTCATTGGCGTCGTAGCGGATACCGACACTCACTGTTACTGTGTCGCCGATGTGCCACGTGTCATTTGCGAATGCCGAGTCGGTCTTGAAGCTGGAGCCCTGCGAGAGCTCCGCGATCGGCGAGTAACTGAACCCGAAGCCGAAGGTCTCGAATACCGCCATTGGCGTTCCTGAGCTGAAGTCCTGGGGTACCCAGGTGAAGACGTACCAGTCGCTCGCAGACTGGTGGTTGTCTTCGATGCCTTGATCATCGAAGGTATCGATCCCGAAGACGAGATCGTGCGTGCCCAAGTTCTCAGTGGAGAGGAACCAGGAGGCCTTGGCATAGAGATTCTGGTTGTTTCTCTCGATATCCCGGCAGGGTTCTCCGCAGAACCAGGGAGCGTTGAACACGCCGTAGTTGAGAAGGTCCCAGATGAACGAGCCTCCGCTCAGCGAGGCATCGTCGCCACCGCTGCCGATAATGCTGAAGTCCCGCTGCGAGTACTGGGCCTCGATGAAGAAGTTGCTGCCGAGGACGCCGGAGTAAGCCAGGGAGAATCCTTCGTTGACGTAATCTGCTTCCGGGTCGATGCTCTCGACAGCCATCGGTGGGATCGGCGGGTAGATCTGGTTGGTAGTGGGCGTGTCCTGCCTGCTGTAGGTCCCGAATAGGCGGTGGCTCTGGCTGAGTAGGCCGGTGAGCTTGGCCTCGATGCGCGTGTTATCGGTAGTCTGGACGAAAGGAATCGCGGAAACCAGGGTCTGGTTCGCCACCTCCTCAGAGCGGTCGCGTAGGGCGGCGAAGAACCAGATCCGATCCCGCCACAGGGGGCCGCCAAGGGTGGCCTCGAAGGTCGAGTTGACGTCGTCCACCCGCGAGGCGGTGAGGGGCGTCTCAGCCGTCCACGCGTCGTTGTCGAGACTGACCCGAAATGATCCGCTGAAATCGTTGCCTCCGGACTTGGTGATCATGTTGATCACACCGCCGGAGAATCGGCCGTGCTCGGCCGAGATGCCCGACGTGAGAACGGTCGTCTCCTGGACAGCGTCCTCGATGTACATGGCCATCGGTTGATTGCGCACGTTGTCGTTGAGGACGATGCCATTCATGGTGTAGAGGTTTTCGGTCGACTGGCCACCACTGATGGAGATCTGGTCCAGGCTCCCGGTTGTAGTCGTCCCGGCCATCAGCAGCACCGCTGATTCCAGCGCACGGGGTACAGGGAGCTGATCGAGCTGGGACTGCTCCACCGTTCCTGCCCCCGTCACACCGACGGGGACCGTCTCCCACCGATCCGTAACGACGATCTCTCCCGTGACGGCCTCGGGAACCATGACGGCGTCGACGTACTGCGTCTGCGCTACGGAGATCTTGACCGTTTCCTCCAGGATGCGGAAGCCGGCAATTTCGAACTTCACCGCATAGACGCCTGCGGGGAGGCCACGCAGGATGTAGTTGCCGTTCGCCTCCGAAGATGTGGCCCGCTGGCCCTGCATCGCGGGCGACGTGGCCGTGATCGTCACACCGGGCATTCCCTCTTCGCCGGCCGTGACGCGCCCGCTGAGGGTGCCGGTAGACGATTGCGCCTGCAAGGTGCCGGCGACCAGCAGCGTGACCGCAAGCAGAACGAAG
>JALONQ010000038.1 GCA_025454835.1 Bacteroidota bacterium
TGCACGATGAGGGACGCGCTCAGCGTGCCGCAGCTTCGTTCAAACGCACCCAACTCAACTCGAAGTTGGTAATCGACCATTTTTCAGCATCCTGCTAGACGGGCAGACCATCGAAGATCATCCACGCACTGACGACTGATAACTGATCACTGACTACTGATCTCCGCCTTCCACGCTCTCCCAGAACTCCTTCACCCCATTACTCCATTACCCCATTACCCAACTACTCCACCACTCCTCCTCATGTCCTCCCTCGTTTCACGCTACGGCATCGCCCTCGCCCTGGTTTTGGAGATCGTCCTGTTCTCCCTCCTGTCGCCGTTCTTCTTCTCAGCCGAGAACCTGCTCAACGTGACGCTCCAGGTCTCGATCACGGCGATCATCGCGGCCGGTATGACCTTCGTCATTCTTACGGGCGGCATCGACCTCTCGGTCGGGTCAATGGTGGCGTTCTCCGGGGTCGTCGCCGCGCTCGTCTTGCAGTCTTCGCTGCCGTTCTCGGCGGTCGCCGTCCTCGCGATGCTGGCGGCGTTGGCGGTGGGCACGATCTCAGGATGGTCGGCCGGTTGGCTCGTCACTCGCTACCGCGTCGCCCCATTCATCGTGACGCTGGCGCTCATGACGGTCTGGCGAGGAGCGGCCTTCACCGTGACCGACGGACGTCCGGTGTGGGGATTGGCGGAGGGCTTCAGCGACATCGCCAGTGCGAGGCTCATCGGCATTCCCCTGCCGACGGCGGTGATGGCCGTCGTGTTCATCGTGGCCCACGTGGTGCTCACCTCCACGCGGTTCGGCCGTGCGATCGTCGCGGTCGGAGGCAACCGCGAAGCGGCGCGATTGGCCGGCGTTCCCGTGAAACGCGTTCTTGTGACCGTCTACGCCGTCTGCGGCGGCCTGTCGGCGCTGAGCGGATTTCTGCTCGCCAGCCGCATGAACTCAGGACAACCGAATGCCGGACTCATGTACGAGCTCGACGTCATCGCCGCCGTCGTGGTGGGCGGTACGAGCCTGTCCGGCGGCCGAGGGACCATCGTCGGCACGCTCATCGGCACGTTGTTGATCGGCGTCCTGCGCAACGGACTCAACCTGCTGAATGTCGGCTCGTACATCCAGCAGATTCTCGTCGGACTCGTGATCGTTGGAGCCGTCCTGTTGGATCGCTCACAGCGCAAGTGATTCGATTGGCGAGAATCGTCAATCGTAACTCGACAATCGACACTCTCGAGTGCGGCAGATCTCGAACACTCCTCGATCCCTTCGCCATGAAACGCCTGCTCCTGCTCCTCCTCGCCTTCTCGACCGGCACGCTCGCTCAGTCTCGCATCCCCGCGCTCATCTCCGCCCTCGACTCGCTGACCCTCACCTCATACGACAACTGGCGCGTGAGTCCCGACCTGAAGTCGTGGCAGCCGAACGGCGATCCGTCGCAACCCGACTATGACGACCGCGCGTGGGCGGCGCTCCGGTTGGACGAAAGCGTCTACTTCGATTCGTGCTGGGTCCGCAAGGAGATCGTTCTGCCCAAGGCCATCCTGGGAACTCCGCTCACCGGTTCGGTGCGCTTCGCGCTGTCGGTCGACGACTACGGGTATTTCTGGGTGAATGGAACGGGCCTCGGGCGGTTCGAGTGGGACGGCGATTTCCTGCTGACGTCGAGCGCACAGCCGGCACAGCGGTTCGTCATCGCCATCAAGGCGGTGAATACCGGCGGCCCCCTCCGCCTCATCCGCGCCGAAGTGCGGGCGGAACAGGCGCGTCAACTGCGGGAAACGGTCGAAGCGGTCACCCTGAGCTTGCGTACCGGCCAGAAGCTGCTCTCGTTCGACACGTATCAGACCAACGCGCGAACGAAGACCGATCCGGGCATCGACCGCACGGCGATCGATCCGGCGGAGCGGACGCGGCTTTCGGCGGTCCTCGAGGCCTCCGTAGACGTCATCGACCTGTCGGGCCTCACGGATGGTCCAGCGCAACGCTTCTACGATTCGGTCGAACGATGGAAGCAGGTCGTGCGGCCGGTGAGCGATTTTGCGAAACTGTTCACGCTCCACTTCACGGCCAACGCCCATATCGATGCGGCGTGGCTCTGGCGTGAGCGTGAAACGATCGAGGTCTGCCGCAATACGTTCACTTCGGCCAACAACATCATGGACGCCAAGCGCGACGCCACGTTCGCGCAAAGCCAGGCCGTGTTCTATAGATGGATGGAGGAATTGCACCCCGATGTATTCAAACGCATCAGGGACCGGGTCAAGGAGGGTCGATGGGAGATCGTCGGGGGGATGTGGGTCGAGCCCGACTGCAATCTGCCGAGCGGCGATTCGTGGATGCGGCAACTGCTGTACGCGAAGCGGTACTTCCGCAAGACCTTCGGCGTCGACGTCCAGCTCGGTTGGAACCCCGATTCGTTCGGCTACAACGGCAACATGCCGATGCTCTACCGATCGGCCGGCATCGACGCGTTCATCACGCAGAAGATCGGCTGGAACGACACGAACGTCTTCCCCCATCGCCTCTTCTGGTGGGAATCGCCCGACGGCTCGCGCATCCTGTCGGTCTTCCCGTTCGATTATGTCAACAACATCGGCCAGCCTCACGGACTCGTCGACTGGCTCCGACAGTTCGAAGCGAACACAGGCTTCCGCAACCTGATCGTGCTGTTCGGCGTCGGCAACCACGGCGGCGGACCTTCGCTCGAGATGATGCGCCGCATCGACCGGCTCGCCACCGTTCCCATCTATCCGAAGGTCGAGTTCGGCACGGCACGATCGTATCTCGATTGGATCAAGGCCCAAGACCTGTCGTCAGTGCCGGTGTGGAAGGACGAGCTCTATCTGGAATACCACCAGGGGACCTTCACCACGCAGGCCGCCGTCAAGAAGGCCAATCGTGAGCACGAGAACCTGCTGACCGGCGCCGAGACCTTCTCGGCGGTCGCCAGCCGGCTCGGCAAGCCGTATCCCGCCGATGCTCTCCGCACCGCGTGGGAAACGGTGATGTTCAACCAGTTCCACGACATCCTGCCCGGCTCGAGCATACGCGAGGTGTATGTGGACGCCGCCGTGTCCAATGCAAAGGCGCGCGAGCTCGGCGAATTCGAGCGCGGGCGATCGCTGGCATTCCTGGCGTCACAGATCAACACGGCCTCGCTCCCCGCCGGACGTCCCGTTGTGCTGTTCAACCAACTCGGATGGGACCGCACCGACCTGGCCCGAGTGCCGTTGCCAAAAGGAGACAGCGCGACGGTGAGCGTCTTCGACGCGAAAGGTGTCGAGATCCCGTCGCAGATGGTCCGAACGGGACCGCTCTCGACGGAGGTGATCTTCGTCGCCAAGATCCCTGCGATTGGGTATGCGACGTATCTTCTGCGTCCCCGCACAACCAAACAGCACGTCCATCCCCTTTCCATCTCCTACACGTCTCTAGCGAACGAGCACTACACCGTCGCCATCGATCCCGAGACTGGTTGGCTGAAGAGCATCGTCGACAAGCGGTCGGGGCGCGAAGTGCTGGCGGGGCCCGGCAATGAGCTGCAGCTTCTCGAAGACCTGCCGAAAGCGTGGGACGCGTGGAACATCGGTCTGACCGGCGTGCGGTTCCCAACCCGCTTTCGTCGCATGGAGATCATCGAACGCGGTCCCGTGCGCGTCATCCTCCGGCTCCACCACACGTATCTGAAGCCGGGAGTCAAGAGGGCGGCTCCCACCGAGGACTTCCCCACGTCGTTCTTCTCGCAGGACATCATGCTCTATCGCGGCCTCGACCGCATCGACTTCATCACGCAGGCCGACTGGTGGGAGGACAAGACGATGGTCAAGATCGCATTCCCGGTGACGGTGCGCGACTCCGCCGCGACGTACGAGATCCCGTTCGGCACCATCCGCCGCTCGACGGGCACCACGACCTCCGTCGAGAAGGCGCAGTTCGAGGTGCCATCGCACCGTTGGGCCGATCTTTCGCAGTCCGACCGGGGCGTGAGCCTCTTGAATCGGTCGAAGTACGGCTACGATATCAAAGACAACCTCATGCGGCTGTCGCTCCTCCGCTCGCCGAAGTGGCCCGATCCCACCGCCGACCGCGGCGCCCACACGATCGAGTATGCCCTGCTGCCGCACGAAGGTACCTGGGAGGACGCGAACACGGTCCGGCACGGCTATGAGTACAACTCGCCGCTGATCGCCGTCCCGACCGACCGGCAGCGCGGCAAGGATCCGGCCGTTCAAAGCCTGCTCGGTTTTCGAGGCGACGGCCTGGTGCTGACGTCGGTGAAGAAGGCCGAGGAGGGGAACGCCTGGATCATGACGTGGTACAACTTATCAGACCGGACTCAAACGGCCGAGATATCATTGCCGGCCGCTCCGAAGGCCGTTCGTCGGTCGAATACGATGGAAGAGGATGGAGAGTCGGTGACGGTGGTGAACCGTCAGGCCCGCGTGCGAACGCCGGCGAAGGGAATGGCGGTGCTGAAGGTGGAGTGGTAGGGTGAAGAAGCTTGGGGAGCGGAGGAGTCGTCAGTAGGAAGTATAGAGTCGGCAGTAGGTAAAGTCAGATGACTTCTGACCTCTGGCCTCTGGCCTCTGGCCTCTGTCTTCCTACTTTATACTTTGTACTTCATACTCCGTTCCTCAACTCTGTATCAAATACTGCAACTTCACAAAATACTGCGTCTTGGTCGTCGTCCAGCCGGCCGGACGATCGGAGAAGTTCGTCAGGTTCCTCGTGGTTCCCGCGTAGAACACCGTGAACGCATTCAGTTTGTACGAGAAGAGCGGGTAGGCGTTCAATCCCTTGCTGAACGTGTCGTACTGCATGATGACCCGCAGAAACGCCTCCGTGTTGAAGTAGTAGTAGCCTGTCGTACGGTAGATGTTCCCGTCGAAGAAGAGCTGTCCGGTGGCGTCGCTCGACAAGCGCGCGCGGCTGTACGACGCCGAGACCCGCAAGCGGTCCGTCACGCGCACCGTGGCGTCCAACCCTCCCTGGTGGCCATATCCCAACTCGGGCGGCGTCCCTTCCCGGTAAATGAAGTTGCCCGCCTCGAACGATATCCCGAACGACAGCGAGTTGTTGGGATTGCCGTTGACGTTGATGTTGGCCCGCGGGATCCGCGGAAAGTAGATGCCCTGAAAGAGCTCCTGGTTCAACGCCAGGACGCCGATCGAGAGATTGATCTGTCCTTTGAAATTGGCGTTGTAGTTCAGGAAGAGAAAGCGCTCTTTCCGCTGCCCGTCGTAATTGAACTGCAGGCCCGTGAATCCGCTCACGCCCCAGCGTGTGAGAGTGCTCCCCTCGTCCGGATAGGCCGTGTAACCCCCAGAGAAGGAGATGACGCGCCGGTCCGTGCGAGTGACGAATCCGTTCTGCGCCTGGAACGTGGGTGAAACGTCCTCGTATGTCACCGACGCAGACATCTCACGGGTGGCCCGGCTCACTTCCAGCCTTCCCGCCAATCCGCCGTATGTCTCCCCGTCGTATGCCGCCGTGTGCCCCGTGGAACTGAACGTCCGCATGTCGTCGAACATGACCGTATCGCTCAGCTCATCCGTCCGAGACAGATAGAGAGCGCCCCGCACACTATGGTTCTGGTCCCACCGGTAGTTGAAATCCGCTCCACCCACGACGTTCGACCCGTCACTCTTGATCGACCGGTGCGACAGGATGCCTCCGACGTACGACTGGTCGCCGAAGTCGTAGCGGACGCGTCCGACGCTGGCCAGCGAAGCCATGCCCGTCTCGACGAGGTCGCTCTGCTCTTCGCCCGGCACGAACAACGACGTGTTGCGGTCCGAACCGCCGATGAAGCCGTAGGAGAGCCCGCCCGACTTGCCGATGACCTTCGTCGCCACCAACGGATCGTTGATCGTGCGCGAATAGAACAGTTGCAGCGCCGGCCCTCCGAACCCGTTGCCATTCCCCCTGAACAGGTCCGAACCCTCCAGGAAGAACGGCCGTCGTTCCTGATAGAAGAGGTTGAACGTGGTGTTCACGCTGATCTGCGCCGCGTCCGATTCGATCTGGCTGAAGTCCGGATTGACCACCGCTTCGACGACCAGGTCGGGCGATGGGGCGACCTTGAGGCCGATACCGGCGCGTCCTTTGATCTTGCCTTCGTCAAACGGCGTCGCGGGGTCGTCCGTGTCCTGCAGCGCTCCGGCTTGTGAGGCCGCAGCGTACGGCAATATCTCCATCGCCAATCCCGGCTTGATGCCGGAGATGCCCAGCAGCGGCATGCCCTGGCACGTCAGGCATTCATTGTTCCGGTCGATGGGGCTGGCGGCGTAGACGGCGCGCGTAACGCGCGGATAGTTGCGGCCGGCGAGGATCTTCCAGGTCTGTTCGGGCCGGTCTGGGAATCGGAGCGACTTGAACGGTATCGCCATTTCCACCGTCCACGATGTCGGTCCGACCGTGGTCGCCGATTGCCACACCATCTCGTACGAATCGTCTTCGTTCTCGTTCGCGCGCAGCGCATCGCCCTGGACGTTCAGCGGATTCACGAAGAATTCGTACGCCTTCTGCGCGTCGCCGAACGTATCGATGATGAGGATCGTGTAGTCGTCGAGGTACAGCCGGTCGCGGTCGGTGATGTGCGCCCGCAGTTCCGACATGTTCGTGTCGTGGCAGACGAACGACACCAGCAACGCGTCGTCGGTGTAGAGGATGCGGATATCCGTTCTCTGCAGGGCGGGCAGGTTCTCGCGTGGGTCGATCTCCAGCGGCGCATCGAACGCCTCGGCCTGCGACCATTGCGGCTCGTCGAGGCGGCCGTCGATCGAGAAGGGACCATCGACGCGGACGGCGCGGACGGTTGCTGCGGGCTGTGCAACGACGACAAAGGCGAGGAGCAGCGTCAGAAGAGACAGCACACCGATGCGAAGAGGTATCATGCGAGCCTTGGAAGGGAAGGTATGACTGCTCTTACGGCGTCGTAGACAGCGGGTTTCGCGGGAGGAGCTCTAGCGGAGCACTCGTGAGGAACTGATCATCATCCCTGGATCAGGTATTGGACCTTCGCAAAGAACTGCCTCGAGGTGGACCGCCAACCGCCGCGTGACGCGCCATAGTCGGCCGTTCCTTGCGTCGCGCCCAGATAGACGGCGCTGAAGGCGTTCAACCGGTATGCGATCAAAGGATACAGACTCGCCACCCGGTCGAACGTGTCGAACTGGCCGATCAGTCGGAGCGAGAACTCCGGCGTGAACTGATATACGGCAAGCGATTGATACACGTTGCCGTCGTAGAACAACTCGCGCCGGTCGAGGGCCATCAATCGGGCGCGGCTCAAGTTCACGCGCCATCGGAAGCGATCCGTGAGGCGGACGAGGACCTCGAGATCGAGCGCGTGGCCGTCACCCGCTTCGGGCGGGGTTCCGTCGCGATAAACGAACCGGCCGTATTGAAGGTTGAACTTCAGCGTCAGCGCCGCAAACGGCGTCGACGAGATGTTCGCCATGAGCATCGGCAGATGCCGGAACAGGACGCCGCCATATCGCTCCTCGCCCAGCGCTTGACCGAGGATGGTGAACTGCGTTTGTCCCTTCATGACGCCCCCGATCCCCGCGCCGACGTATCGCTCCTTCATCAACCGACGGTCGTTCAAGACCGTCCCGGCAAAATTGAAGACCGTGAGCCGGTCGATGATCGACCCTTCGGGGTAGAACGTGTAGCTATGGGCCCCGGTGAACGTGTTGCGGTTCGTCGCACCCATAAAGCCGTTCTGCGACTGAAAGGTCGGCTGGACGGCCTCGGCCGTCAGGGCGAAGCCGTAGTCGCGCGCCTGCCGGCTGAGCTCGAGACGTCCCGCAGCCCCGCGGAATCGCTCTCCGTCGTAGGCGGCGGTGAACCGGGTCGCGCCGAACGTCCGCATCTCGTCGAAGAGTCCGAGGTCGTTCAGCTCCTTGGTCTCGGAAATATACGCCCCGGCCGTCAGGCTGTAGACATTGGAGAAGCGCCAGCGTCCGTCGATGCCCCCAAGCAAATGCGACGCGTCCGCACCGAACATGCGCACCGACCCGAATCCTCCGATGAACGACTCGTTCCCGAACTCGTACCGCACGCGGGCAACGCCCGACTGCGACTCACGCCCCGTTTCGGCGACATCGCTCTCTTCCTCTCCGGGAACGATGATCGACGTGTTCCGATCCTGCGCCGCGATGACGCCGAACGACAACGCGCCCGACTTGCCGAACACTTTGCCCGCCGCGAGCGGATCGTTGATCGTCCGCGAATAGAATACCTGAAAGGTCGGGTCTCCCCATTGGCTGAAGATCGACTGGTAGAGGTCCGCCCCTTCGAGGAAG
This sequence comes from Bacteroidota bacterium, assembly GCA_025454835.1. Classification (GTDB taxonomy): domain Bacteria; phylum Bacteroidota; class Ignavibacteria; order UBA10030; family UBA10030; genus 2-02-FULL-55-14. The sequence continues at coordinate 8,301 of JALONQ010000038.1, forward strand.
AACGGCCGCTTCTCAGGATAGTAGAGCGCGAAGTTCGAGTTCACGCTGATCTGCACCGCATCCGACTCGATCTGGCTAAAGTCGGGATTGAGCACCCCTTCCAGGATCAGGTTGGGCGTCGGGGCGTATTTGAGGCCGATGCCCGCGCGCGGCGTGGTCTTGCCACGATCGAACGGCGAGTCGAGGTCGTCCTCGTCGCGCAGGCCATCGCGTTGCGAGACGCCGACGTAGGGGAGCACGTCGAATGCCGATCCGGGACGCACGCCTTCGACCCCCAGCAGCGTCATTCCCTGGCAGGTGATGCAGGGGTTGTCCCGGTCGTATCGCGTGGCCGACAGCATCGCCATCGTGGCGCGAGGATACTGGCGCCCGAACAAGACAAGCCAGCGTTGCTCTTTCCGGTCGGGAAATCGGAGCGACGCGAACGGGATCCCCATTTCCACGCTCCATCCGTCCGAGAACCTCCGCACGGCGGACCGCCACACCAGGTCGAAGGAGGCGTCCTCGCGGTTCCCCGAGAACATTGCGTCGCCCTGGACGCCGCGGGGATTGACCGAGAAGATGTACGCGCGCTGGTGGTCGCCGTAGGTGTCGAGCACGAACACCGCCAGGTCGTCGGGCGTGGCCTTGTCGCGGTCCGCATAGGCCGCACGGGACGACTCCATCGAGGAGTCACGGCAGACGAACCCGACGTAGAGCATCTCCGAGGAGTAGAGCAGGCGAACCTCCGTCCTCTGGGGGGCGGAAGCATTCTCGCGCGGCTCGATCTCGTACGGCAACGCAACGACCTGGGCCTGGCTCCACTCGGCCTCAGAAAGCTGCCCGTCGACCGTCAGCGGCCGCTCGATCCGGACGGCCCGAACCACGCCGCCGGACTGCGCCTTCAGACCTGCGGGCAGGGCAAACGATACCACCAAGATCGATATGTACGTTCGGATCGACATGCCGCTCGGAACTGATGAAAGTACGTATCCTTCGCCATCCCTCCAACTTGCAATTTTCCGCCCCCCGGGTGATATTCGTTGACGCTTGTACCTTTCACAGCCAGAGGCCCAATACAATTCACACGTTGTGTGAAACAACTTTTCAGACAGACTCATCTTTCACCCAACTCCTTACTCCTCTCTCCTTCATCCTGACTCCTCCATCCTTCATCCTCACTTCTTACCATGCCCTCCTCGCCTCTCTCCGCCCCGTACAAGGTCACCGACGAGCACCGCGTGCACTTCCGCCGCGACGGATTCATCCTGCTCCGGAACGTCCTCGATGCCGCTGCCGTCGAGCGATACCGGCGGCCGATCATGGGCGTGGTGGAAGATGTCGCCCGAACGCGCGACACACAGGGACGCATCTCCGACTATTCAGCCATGTTCACGCAGGTCACCAACGTGTGGCGGCTCGCGGAGGCGGCGCGTGAGTTCGTCTTCGCCGAACGCTTCGCCCGCGTCGCCGCCGACCTCATGGGCGTCAAGGGAGTGCGTCTCTATCATGACCAGGTCCTCGTCAAGGAGCCCGGCGGCAAACCGACGCCGTGGCATCAGGACCAATACTACTGGCCGCTCGACACCGACAACACGGTGACCATGTGGATGCCGCTCGTCGACGTCGAACCGAAGATGGGCACGATGACCTTCGTCCCCGGTTCGCATCGCGACACTTCGTTCAACCGTATGGAGATCTCCGATCGATCCCAGCGGTACTTCGAGGAGCTCGTCCGGATCAGCGGCGTCGTCGTTCCGAGCTTCTCGCTCAACGCCGGCGACGCCACGTTCCACGCGGGCTGGACGCTGCACAGCGCGCACAAGAACACGAGCGACCGGCGCCGGGAGGTCATGACCGTCATCTACTACGCCGATGGTGCGCGCGTCGTGGCACCCGACAACGAACACCGAAAGGTCGACCTCGACGTCTTCATCCCCGGCCGCAAGCCGGGCGAGCCGGCCGACACCGACCTGAATCCCCTCCTCTACCCGACGAGCTGACATGGACCGGCGATCGTTCCTCCATTCTGTGGCGCTCGGCACGTTGGCGATGCCGCCGTGGAAGGCTCCACCGACGGGTTCTCCGCTCCCTCATCGACCGCTCGGCGCCACCGGTCTCGAGGTCTCCATTCTCGGCCTCGGGTGCGCCGCACTCGGCTATGGTCCGATGTCGGTAGACGAGGGGGCAGCGCTCGTCCACGCCGCCATCGACGCCGGCATTGACTACATCGACTGTGCCAGCTCGTACCGCGACGCCGAGGAGAAGGTCGGCGCGGTCATGAAGACCCGCCGTCACGAGGTCACCCTTGCGACGAAGTGCCTCGAGCGCAGCACGGACGACGCCTGGCGCGAGATCAACCGAAGTCTCGAGCGCTTGCAGACCGACCGGGTCGATGTGCTCCAGGTGCATGCGATCAATTCCGTGTCCGACCTCGACCGCGTGACGGAGAAGGATGGAGCGCTCCTTGCCGCCATCCGCGCAAAGGACGAAGGACTCTGTCGTTTCATCGGCATCACGGGTCACACGCGTCCAGAGGTGCTGGCGGCGGCGCTCGACCGGTTTCCGTTCGCGACGGTCCTGTGCCCGCTGAGCTCTACCGACGCGTTGGTGAACGACTTCGCGCCGGTCATTGGACCGCTCGCGAAGGAACGGAATCTCGGCCTCATCGCCATGAAGGTCCTCGCCGCCGGCAACATGGTGCGCCACCCGGCGCGGAGCCTCCGCTACAGCCTTTCGCATCCGGTCAGCACCGCGGTCGTGGGGATGGCGAGTGTCGCCGAGGTGCGCGAGAACGTCGCCGCCGCCGCTGGATTCTCGACCATGACCGACGATGAGATGCGCGCCCTCGAGCAAGCCACTCGCTACGCCGCCACGACCGATGTGATGTGGTGGAAGCGAGGGTGAATACATGTCGAATTGCGTATTGCCAATTGCAAATTGGATCAACGCCAATGGTCGTTCTGCGACGGCTCGGCGAAACCGTACGTCGCTGATTATGGACGACGCAGCGTCCTTTTCATAGAAATTTCGCAATTCACAATTTCACCCCGAGCCCTGCGCGTTCAGAGCGCGACGGCGCACCTGCCGAGCCTAGGGGTCGCAATCTGCAATCTCCACCGCGCTTCTTCTTTCCGCCGCATTTTCTTCGTAGTTTCCTTCCATGAAACCTGAGACTGTCATCGGCATCGACCTCGGCGGAACGACCGTCAAGTCAGGATTGATCAGCGCATCCGGCGACGTTCTCTACGAGAACAGACTTCCCACGCGCCCGGATGAAGGGCCCGCCGTCGTCATCGGCCAGATCGAGGCCGGCATCCGAGATATCGTCGCCAAGAAGGGCCCGACGTCCCTGAAAGCCGTCGGCATCGGCGCACCCGGCGTCGTCGACGACCGCGGCGTCGTGAAGGCCCCCCCCAATCTGAGAGGCTGGGACGAGGTCCACCTGGCCCAGGAGGTCGCGAAACGCTTCCCTGGCTACCGCGTCGTTGTCGAGAACGACGCCAACGTGGCCGCCATCGCCGAGGCGCGCTTCGGGGCCGGACGGAACCATCCCGACTTTCTGTTCGTCATTTGGGGGACCGGCGTCGGCGGAGGCATTATCCTCGATCGGAAGCTCTATCGAGGACCGACGGGCGGAGCCGGCGAGATCGGACATATCTCCATCGACCATGCCGGTCCGGCCTGCAATTGCGGCGGCCGGGGATGCATCGAGGCCTACATTGGCCAGCGTTACCTCTCACAACGGACGGCCGACAAGGTGCGCGACCGGAAGGATTCGAAGATCCACCAACTCGTGGGGGGCGACCTGACGAAGCTCGAGCCGGCGATCATCGCGCAAGCCGCAGAACAGGGTGACGCCCTTGCACGCGAAGCCCTGGCCGAGGCCGGACACTTGCTCGGCGTGGCCATCGCGGCGGTCATGAACGTGATGGACCTGCGTGTCAGCATTATCGGCGGCGGTGTCTCGGCAGCCGGCGACCTGGTGCTCAAAGCCACGCAGGCCGGCGTCGTTGGGCAGGTTCTCAAACCGCTCAAGCCCGGCATCCGCGTCATCCCCGCTCAACTCGGGAACACGGCAGGAATGCTGGGTGCGGCGGGCCTCGTACTACCCAATTGAAGAAGTATTCGGTCTCTTATGAACTTCCTGATACTTCACAGCCCCGAGCGCCGCGAGGGGCTCGGCGCCGCGGGCCTGGTACTTCCGGAGTGACCTTATGGCTCGACTGGAGCCGACCACGAGTCGTATGGGTAGGCCGGGCCGTGAGCTAGCCGGGTTTCTTGGATCGAACCAGCGAACGTGGCGCCGCAAGGGGCTGGAAGCTGCTGGTCTGGTGCGACCCGAGTGATCGTCATATCCCTCCTTGCCGTCTCCCGCAACATATCCGTCCCTGTCTTCTGCTGACCGACGAACTGTCGCCGTTCTTCGGCGGGATGCGGGCATTGCTGGCACGTGCGCTGGGTCCTTCGTCAGGATGTTCCTTGGCGTTCTTCGCGACCTTGGCGATACCTCCGTTCGACCTGTTCCGTTGCTGTTCCTCGCTGTCCTCGCTGTCTCCTCCGCCCAGCCCCGCGACACGCTCGCTGTCCGCGATACGCTCACCGCCCGCGCTGATTCAGCCGCCGTCGCCTCCGGCGTCGACACGGTCGTCGTCTACTCCGCCCGCGACTCCATCGTCTACTCCATGCGCACGCGCCGCATGCTGCTCTACGGCGAAGGGCAGACGAACTACCAGCAGATGACGCTCAAGGCGGAGAACATCAACATCAACTGGGACACCGCCACGCTCGTCGCCTCGGGCATGCAGGACACGGTCAAGGCCGACTCGGTCATCGGCAAGCCGATGATCCGCGATGCGGGCGAAGAGTACCGCGGCGACACGATCGCATATCAATTCCGCACGCGCAAAGGCCGCATCACGCTCGGCCGCACCGAGATCGAAGAGGGCTTCTACACGGGCGAACAGATCAAGAAGGTGGATGTGAACGTGCTGTACGTGGCCGACGGACGCTACACGACGTGCGACCTCGACCATCCGCACTTCTATTTCACGAGTCCGCGCATGAAGCTCTATGTGCGCGACAAGGTCGTCGTCGAACCGGTCTACTTCTATGTGGCCGATGTGCCGGTCTTCGCGCTTCCCTTTGGCGTGTTCCCGAGCCGCGGAGGCCGCGCGTCGGGCATCATCGCTCCCGCGTTCGGGTCCGACAATCGTGCCGGTCAATATCTGAGCCACCTGGGCTACTACTGGGCCCTCAGCGACTACGTCGACGTCGCGACGATGTTCGACCTGTCAACGCGTGGCGGATGGGCCAACCGGAGCAGACTGAACTACGCGCTGCGCTACAACTTCACCGGCGTGTTCGACGCGGAATACCGGCGATACGTCACTGGCGAGCCGGGCGACCCCGACCACCAGAGAAACGACGCTTACGACGTGGCCTTGCTGCATCACCAGGTCATCGACCCGACATCGCGTGTCGACGTGAACTTCCGATTCACCTCGGCGAATTTCGCCGCCTACAGCCGCAACATTGAGGACATCCTCGCGCAGAATATCTTCTCCGCGGCCTCGTACTCGAAGACATGGGAACGATCGAACCGGTCTTTGGCCATCGGCATCACCCGCGACCAAAGCCTGACCACCGGCGACGTGCGCGAGGTGTTGCCGTCTCTGTCGTTCACCCAGAGCCAGATCTTTCCGTTCCGCTCCCGCAGCCGTGGCCGCGGCCTGACCTTCGCCAGCGATGCCGATCGGCCTTGGACCGAGATGCTCGGCATGAACTACAGCGCCTCTTTCCTGAACCAGCGCACCAAGATCTCAACGGCGCTCGATTCACTCTACCGAGATGGCGCCTACGCCCCCGTCAAGGAGTTCCGCAAAGGCGTCGCGCGATCTCTGACCCAAAGCCTCGGCTTCTCCATCTCTCCCAAGGTCGGCTTCATCACCGTCACACCGTCCCTTTCTCTCAGCGACGCGCGCACGTGGCAGGACGAGCGCGTGCCGTACCGCGATGCCACGGACAGCACCCTGGGCTTCACGGACAGGTACCAACAGGTCATCCGTGGCAACCTGAGCACGGGCGTCTCCGCATCGACCCGGTTCTACGGCCTCGCGCAGCCGCAGCTCCTCGGCGTTCAGGCCCTGCGCCATACCGTGAATCCCACCATGGCCCTCACGTACAACAAGCAGGTCTATGGTACCAACATCCCCAAGTATCAGATGCTCGCCTCCTTCAACGTGGCGAACAACATCGAGATGAAGTACAGCCCTTCAGACACGGGCGAGGGGACCAAGGTGCAGCTGCTGAACTTCGGGGTGGGACTGTCCTACGACTTTGTGCGCGATTCGCTCAATTTCAGCGAGGTAGGGATCAACTACAGGACCGATATTGGACAACTCCTCAGCCTCAACGGTGGGTTGACGTACAATTTGTACAAGTTCGACCCGGTCGCTGGGACCCGCGTAGATCGATTCCTTTTGAAGGAGGAAGGCCGGTTCGGCGATCTGACCAGCGTATCGTTGAGTCTCTCGACGGCCCTGCGCGGGGAGAAGAAGGAACCGGCGAAGGCGACCGCCGGAGTTCCGCAGGATGTGATGGAGGAGCAGCAGAGGCAGGAGGGACCGCAACCCGAGGCGACGCCGCGGCGTTCCTTCCAGACCATCTACGACCGGGAAGACGCCGATTTCTCCATTCCGTGGAACATCACGCTTTCGTACACCTTCTCACAGAACCGTCCGACGCCCAATACCATCTTCCGCACTTCGTCGGCCAACGCGAGCCTGTCGTTCAACCTCACCGACCAGTGGCAGATCGGCACGAGCGCATCGTACGACTTCGTGAACAAGGAGCACTTCATCCCGTCGGTCGATGTCACGCGCGACCTCCACTGCTGGACCATGCGCTTCACTTGGTATCCCATGGGCACTCGCGAGGGCTATCGTCTCGAACTTCGCGTGAAGGCGCCACAGCTGCAGGACATTAAAGTGACAAAGCAAAACAGTCAACGCGGTATCTATTAGACAGCAAGAAGCAAAAGGCAAAGAGCAAGAAAACAGCAAATGCCTCGTCCTGAAAAATGTTGACAGGTATTTATGACCTATCAACGGAGGACGGGTGATGACACAGGTAATACGTCGCTACAGCATTGCGTTCAAA
>JALONQ010000039.1 GCA_025454835.1 Bacteroidota bacterium
CTGGCTTTGACGGGCTTGGGCCCTCTCCTGACCGCGTTCTTTCCGTCCCCATGGCTGGGCGCGCTCGTTGGCCTCGGCGTGACCTGGTTCACGGTCTGGGCCGCCGCATGGTGCACGAGAGGGGGCGTCTATCTAAAAACTTAGCCCGGCCTGCGGTTCGTTGGAACCATCGATGGAAGCGCAAGGTTGTATCTATTGGTGGCTTTTTCGTGCGGTCCAGTTGTCAAGATGGTCACTCACTCTCATCCACACACCTATCCTGGAGGCAGCATGATGTCGAGGATCTTTTCGTTGCTGGCTGGCATGATCCTTCTCACGGTGAACAGCCCGGCGCAAGAACTGGTCAAGGTTGAGAACTTCACGCTTGAAGACGTAACGGGAAAGAAGCATTCGCTTGCCGACTACAAGGGATCGAAGGCGATCGTGGTGATGTTCATCGCCACGCAGTGCCCCGTCTCGAATGACTACAATGAGCGGATGGCGACCATCGAGAAGGACTACCGCGGCAAGGGGATCACCTTTCTTGGTGTCAACTCGAACAAGCAGGAGAGCGTTGAGGAGATCCGTGAGCACGCCGCCAAGCACGGCTTCGCGTTTCCGGTTCTGAAGGACCACAAGAACGTGATCGCCGACCGATTCAAGGCGTCGTTCACCCCCGAGGTCTACGTGTTGAGCGGATCGTTCGACATCCTCTACCACGGACGTATTGACGACAGCCAACGTCTCGCCAAGGTGACGGTGAAGGACCTTCGCGTGACGCTCGACGAGATCCTCGCCGGCAAGCCGGTCACAACCCCTCGTACGAAGGCGTTCGGCTGCACCATCAAGCGCGTCAGCTGATGCAGAAGCCGACATTGCTTGTCGGAACGGTCGTGGCGGTGATGGCGCTGCTGTCGGGAGCGCCATCGCCGTTGTGTGCACAACGTTCAGCGCCGGCCGTGAAACCGATCGACGCCCGATCTCTGCCATCGCTCATCACGGATCGCAACGACCGTGGCTTGGTCTTGAATGTGTGGGCGACGTGGTGCCTCCCCTGTGTGGAGGAGTTTCCCGAACTCGTGCGGCTGGATTCGCTCTACCGAGCCCGGGGCGTCGACGTTGTGACGATCTCCATCGATTACGAGGACGAAGTTGACACCAAGGTCCGGCCTTTCCTGAAGCGCATGCGCGCAACGATGCCGGCGTATGTGAACGCGTTCGGCACTCCCTCCGACCTCATCAATGCGCTCGAGCCGTCCTGGTCCGGCGGCATTCCTGCCACCTTTGTCTACGACCGGCGCGGAAACCGCGTGGAATACGTCGTCGGCCATCAATCGCTGGAGGCGTTTCGACGGCTTGCAGAACGTGCTCTGCGTTCCACGCCACCGCCCTCGAAGAGTCGTTGAGGCAGGGCCCATCTTTTCGTATTTTTGGGACATGCAAGAACTGAAGCCAGGGACAACTGTGGTCGTGGCCATGAGCGGCGGAGTCGACTCCTCCGTGGCTGCCGCGCTTCTGGTGCAACAGGGCCTGCGCGTCATCGGCGTGACGATGAAGACCTACGACTTCGAGGATGTCCACGGACGGCCGGCGAACGACACCAGTTGTTGCGGCCTCGGTGCGGTGCACGATGCGAAGATGGTCGCTTCGACGCTGGACATTCCACATTTCACGCTCGACCTGCGCCAAGAATTCGGTCGGGAGGTCATCGACCTGTTCGTCGATGAGTACCGGCAAGGTCGCACCCCAAATCCGTGCATCGCATGCAATCGACAGATCAAATGGGGTGCGTTGCTGCAGAAGGCCGAGGCGCTCGGTGGACAATACCTCGCGACCGGACACTACGCCAAGCTTCGACGCGATCGTTCGAACGGTCGCATGGTGATCAGCCGAGCCGCCTTTGCTCCGAAAGACCAGACGTACGCCCTTTGGTCGGTCCCTCAAGAGGCCCTGGCCAAGACCCTGTTCCCGCTCGGTGAGCTTTCCAAGCCTGAAGTGCGCACGCTCGCTTCGTCGCTCGGACTCCGTACGGCCGACAAGCAGGAGAGCTTCGACATCTGTTTCGTCGAGAACAACGACTACTCGCAGTTCATCGCGCGGCGCGATCCGGAACTTGCGGCACGAGTGGCGGGAGGACCGCTCGTCCGTGGAGAGGAGGTGGTCGGGACCCATCGCGGCGCTCCGTTCTACACCATCGGCCAGCGCAAGGGGATCGGGGCGCACGGCGGAAGGATGTACGTTACGTCGATCGATGCCGGGTCGAACACGGTCACGATCGGGCCTGACTCGGAACTCTGGAAGACGGGCTTGGCCGCCTCTCGGGTGCTCTGGAGTGGATGGCATCCGCCGCCGGGCGAGGTCGAGGTGCAGGCGATGGTCCGTTACGCAGATGAGGCGACGGCGGCACGGGTCACTCCTGCGGGCGATGACCGGGTGGAGGTTCGATTCGCCCGTCCGAAGCGCGCCATCACGCCCGGCCAGTCGGTCGTCTTCTATGGCGGCAACGACCTGGTGGGGGGTGGCATCATCGACCGATTGTTGGTGTAGCACGCCGAGCTGTTTCTCGCCCTTGGGAAGGCCCCAGAGCCTGAGAAGCCCTTCCCAGAGGGATCTTGCCTCTCTCTTCTCGGAAACTTTCCCTCCCGACAAGCGTTTTACGCCGTGGCCACGAAGGTCGATACTCCTGACGACTGGATCCTCGTCGAGCAGATCCGTGCTGGTCATCACGGCGCATTCCGCGACCTCGTCCGTCGCTACGAGCGTCAGGTCGCGCACCTGATCTACCTCTCGCTCGGACGTCCGGAGGATGTTGAGGACCTCAGTCAGGAGGTCTTCCTCAGGGTGTATCACGCGTTGCCACGCTTAGAGCCCCAGCGCTCTCTTTTTTCCTGGATCTATCGGATCGCAAGCAACGTCGTGATCGACGAAGCTCGCCGGCGGAAATTCCGCAGCATGCTCTCTCTCGATTTCCTCGCAGCGGAGACGGGGAAGGACGCACGAGGAAGCACCGACGACGATCCGGCGGTTCGCACCGAACGGTCCGAGTTGCACGGGACCCTGCAGGCGGCGATCCGACGGTTGGCGCCAGATCAACGGGTGGCTTTGCTGCTCCGGGAATATGAAGATCTGTCATATGAAGAGATCGCCGAGGTGCTGCAAACGAGCGTTCCAGCGGTGAAGTCGCGCCTGTTCAGGGCCCGCCAGGACCTCAGAAGCATTCTCGGTCCAATGATGGAGTCACGAACATGAATCATCCTCGACCAGAAGACCTCTCGGCGTACGTCGACCGAACTCTGCCGGTTTCTCAGGTGCGTTCGATCGCCGATCATGTGGCCGCATGCGGGCCTTGCCGTGAGATGGTGCAGGGCTGGGAGTCGTTGCGTGCGGCGATCCGTTCGGTGCCCGTCGTCGAACCCGAACCGTGGTTTGCGGAACGGATGGAAGCCATGGTGGCAGGAGAGGAGGCCGACGTGGAGCGTTGGGCAGGTCCGGAGCGTGTGGCTGGCCGGGCGGTGTTCGGTTTGGCCGTGATCGTGCTTGGGCTCCTGCTCGCGATGTCGTTCCGTCAGGAAGCGACGGCACCCCCTGTCGACCGCATGTTCGCTCTCGGGAGCGGTGACTCGACGACTCTGCTGGCCAGCAGCGAGCTGACGCGGGAGAACCTGCTCCAGGCAACGATCGTCGGAGAATGAGGAAGGTATGAAACCGAAGACCAAGACCCTGTTGTTCATCCTGCTCAGCTTCTTTCTCGGCGTCGCCGGAGGCTATCTTGCGTTCGATGCAGGGGTCTTCCGTTCGGGCAGGGGGAGTCGGTCAAGTCCGCAGGAATTCCGGCGCGAGTTCCATCACAAGCTGTCGTTGGATTCGCTCCAAGTGAGCGAGGTCGACTCATTGCTCGACGCGTATTGGGGTCGAATGTCGGTCCATCGGGATGAGATGATGCGCCACCGTGACACCCTTCGGGCCGAGCTCCGACGGCGCCTTTCGCCCGAACAACAGACGACTTACGACGAAATGAACCGGCAGATGGATGCACGGTATGAGCGAGGGCGGCGCGATTCGCTCCGTTAACAGACACGACCTACCTTTCTTGGGAACTCACGTGAATATGAAACGTATCCTCCTGATTGTCGCCGGAGTGGCGACCTTCGTCGGCGTGGTGTATGTCTTCTGGGGCGGCTCTGATGAAGCGACGTCCTCACCGATCGGCCAGTTCACCCGCGTCGAGCAAGTGACGCGTGGAGACCTCAACCTCGTGGTCTCGGCGAACGGCGTGGTGCAGCCGATCAACAGGGTGGAGGTCAAATCGAAGGCGAGCGGTCAGATCGAGGAGATCAGCATCATCGAAGGGCAGGTCGTGGACAAGGGTTTTCTGATGCTCAAGCTCGACCAGCGCACGACGCGGAACGACTATGAGCAGGCCAAGGCGGACCTGGCGGTCGCCGAGGCCAATCTCCGTCAAGCCGAGAACAACTTCGGCCGAAGCAAGGAACTGTTCGAGAAGAGCCTGCTCTCCCAGCAGGAGCGGGATGCGTCGAACCTCGAGTACGTTCGCGCCCAGGCTCAGCTTGTGAAGGCGAAGGCCGCGCTTGCGTCCGCAGAGGAACGGCTGGCCGACACTCGCATCATGGCTCCGATCTCCGGGACGATCCTGACGAAGAACGTCGAGATCGGCCAGATCATCGCCTCGGGTGTCTCGAACGTCGGCGGCGGGACGACCATCGCGAGCATCGCCGACATGCAGGAGGTGCACGTCGAGACGAGCGTTGACGAGGTCGATATCGGCAAAGTGGGTGTCGGCCAGCGTGCGACCGTGATCGCCGATGCCTACCCCGAGGACCGGTTCACGGGCCAGGTGGAGCGGATCGCGCCGCTCGGGAAGACCCAGCAGAATGTGACGACGTTCAACGTTGTGGTACTGGTGCGCAACATGGGCGGCAAGCTGAAGGCCGGCATGAGCGCGTCGGTGGACATCGAGGTCTTCAATCAGCGGGGCGTGCTGCTGATCTCGAACGAAGCGTTGAGAGACCCGCGATCTGAGCAAGGCCGCCAGATCATGGAGTCGGCCAATCTCACGATCCCCGTCGATTCGACCCGGCCGGCGGCGAGCGCGGAAGGCCGCGGTGCGGGTGGAGCAATGCGCGAACGCTTCGCGAACATGAGCGATGAACAACGACAGGCGTTTCGTGAGCGGATGATGAACATGTCGCCTGAGGAACGTCAGCAGATGTTCCAGCGGATGGGGGGGGGCGGCGAAGGGGGTGGGGCCCCGCGACGGCGTCCAGCGCCAAATCAGGAGAATGAGGTCAAGTGGCGGCTCGTGAGCGCCAAGAAGGATGGGGCCTTCGCGCCAAAGCTGATCAAAGTGGGCGTGAGCAACTTCGAGCAGAGCGTTGTGCTCGAAGGACTCACCGAAAGCGAAGAGGTGGAGATCGTCACCATCTCAAGGGCGAAGGTGGCCCAGGAACAATTCAACGAACGGATGCGGAGCATGAATTCGTTCGGCGGAAGCAGCAGCCAGGCTGGTCGTGCGGCCACGGGGAGCGGACGGAGGTAACATGAACTTCCGTGAGAGTTTCCTGACGGCGCTGGCGGCACTGTTCGCGAACAAGCTTCGGTCGCTGCTGACGATGCTGGGGATCATCATCGGCGTCGCGGCGGTCATCACGATGATCGCGATCGGCGAAGGATCGCAGCAGGCCGTCATGCAGCGGATCCAGTCGCTCGGGTCGAACCTGCTGTTCATTTCGCCGGGCGCGTCGCGCGGCGGCCCCGGTATGGTGGTGCAGACAGGCACGAGCCAGCGCATGCGCATGGAGGACGTGGAAGCGATCGCCGAAGGGACGGCAAGCATCTTGGCGCTCGTACCCGAGCTGAGCCGGCAGGCGCAAGTGAAGTACGGGAACCGGAACTGGAGCACGCGGATCATCGGGACCGTACCCGAGTACGAGCACGTCCGCAACTTTTCTACGATCCAGGGACGCTACTTCACGCACGCGGAAGAGAAGGCCGCATCGAAGGTGGCGGTCCTGGGGTTCAACGTCGTGGAGAATCTCTTCCCGAGCGGCGACCCGATCGGCAAGACGATCCGCATTCAGGGCTCGAGCTTCGAGGTCATCGGGGTGCTCGAGTTGAAGGGCCAGAGCGGGTTCAACAACCCCGACGACCAGGTGGTCGTGCCTTTGACGACGGCCCAACGGCGCCTCTTCGGTGTTGACTTCCTTTCGCAGATCACGGCCCAGGTGGCCGACGCGGCCAGGTCGGATACGGCCTTCTACGATATCGAACGCATCCTTCGCAAGAAGCATAAGCTGCGTCCGGAGCAGGACAACGACTTCTCGATCCGCAACCAGGCGGACATCATCCAAACGTTCCAGGAGACTCAGGCAACATTCACCTTCCTGCTGGCCGGGATCGCTGCGGTGTCGCTCCTCGTCGGGGGGATCGGGATCATGAATATCATGATCGTGTCGGTTACGGAACGGACGCGCGAGATCGGCATCCGGAAAGCGATCGGAGCGCGCAAACGGGATGTCATGTCGCAGTTCCTGATCGAATCGGTCGTGATGAGTATCGTGGGCGGCATCATGGGCATCATCGTCGGGGTCGGTGCGTCCATACTCATCACGGAATATGGCAACATGAACCCGGTCATTTCTGTGAACTCGATCATCATGAGCTTTCTATTTGCATCGTTCGTCGGCATCTTCTTCGGGCTGTATCCGGCCTGGAAGGCGGCACAATCCAACGTCATAGACGCGCTTCGATACGAGTGAGTATGAATATTCGACTCTTGAGCTTGGTGGGTGTCGCCGTTCTGGTGGTTGCCGGCGTGTTGTATCTGACCCTCGGACCCGAAGGCTCCGAGCGTCAAGGAGGGAGGGGTGCCTCGCGTGCCGGAGGCATGCGGTTGCCCGTCGTCGGCATGATCGCGACACCTCAGCCGTTCGACAACGCGATCGTGGCCTCAGGAACGGTCCTCGCCTCGGAGGAGGTCGAACTCCGTTCGGAGGTCGCCGGTAAGGTGATCGCTCTGCCGTTCCGGGAGGGAGCGCGGGTGAAGAAGGGGGACCTGCTCGTCAAGATCAACGACGCGGACCTGCGCGCTCAGTTGCTTCGCGCCAGGTCGCGGTTCGACCTGGCCACACAGCGTGAAGACCGGCAGAAGAAGCTCCGCGAAGTCAACGGCGTGAGCGCCGATCAGTACGATGAGGCCCGGAACGAACTGACAGCGGCGGGTGCCGAGGTGGCGCTCTTGGAAGCGAATCTTCAGAAGACGGAGGTGCGGGCCCCGTTCGACGGCATCGTCGGCCTTCGGTTCATCTCGGAAGGAGGCTTCATCTCCTCGGCGACGCTCGTGGCCCGTTTGCAGGATATGAGCTTCGTCAAGATCGATTTCTCCGTGCCGGAGAAGTACGCGCCTCAGGTCCGTGTCGGCGTGGAGATCACGTTCACGATCGACGGGACGAGCGAGATCTTCCGTGGAACGGTCTATGCCGTCGAGCCAAAGATCGACCCGGCGACCCGGAGTCTCCGGGTGCGGGCCCGATCGGCGAACGAATCCGGGCGGATCCTCCCCGGGTCGTACACGAAGGTCCGCCTCGTCCTACACAGGCAGAGTGACGCGATCCTCATTCCATCGCAAGCGCTGATGCCCGACCTGGATGGCCAGAAAGTGTTCCTCGCCCGCGGCGGCGTTGCGCGCCTCGTGCGCATCGAAACTGGGATGCGGACCGAGGGCCTCGTCCAGATCGTCTCCGGTATTCAGCACGCCGACACCGTCCTTACCACCGGCCTTCTTCAGCTCCGCGAGGGATCGCCGATCCAGGTGACCATCCAGAACTGATCCAGGCGCTCTGCATGACACTCTCTTCTGTCTTCATCGAACGGCCGGTCCTCGCGTCGGTCACGTCGATCCTCATCGTCCTCTTCGGGGCGATCGGATTCACGTTCCTGGGCGTCCGCGAATACCCCGCCGTCGACCCGGCGGTCATCTCGGTCTCGACGACGTATGTGGGCGCCAACGCCGACGTTGTGGAGGCGCAGATCACCGAGCCACTCGAGTCGTCCATCAACGGGATCGCGGGCATCCGCACTCTCACGTCGACGAGCAGCGACGGTCGGAGCAGCATCACGGTGGAATTCGAGCTCGGCGTCGATATGGAAGCTGCGGCGAACGATGTACGCGATCGGGTCTCCAGAACGCAGAGGAGCCTGCCGTCGGATGTCGAGCCGCCGTCGGTGAGCAAACAGGACGCCGATTCGAGCCCCATCTTGATGGTGACGCTGCAAAGCTCGAATCGCTCGCTGCTTGGCCTGAGCGAGTTCGCCAACAACGTGATGAAAGAACGCTTGCAGACCGTGGCTGGCGTGTCGGACGTGCGGATCTGGGGGGAGAAACGCTATGCGATGCGGCTTTGGATGGATCCGGCGCGACTCGCGGCGCATCGATTGACGCCTCTCGACGTTCAGTCGGCGCTCGCGCGGGAGAACATTGAATTGCCGACGGGCCGCATCGAGGGAAATGCGACGGAGCTGACGATCCGCGCGCAAGGGAGAATGACCCAGCCGACGGAATTCAACAACCTCATCATCCGAGACGAAGGAGGGCGGATCATCCGATTCCAGGACATCGGCTATGCCGTGCTCGGTGAAGAGAACGAGCGGACCATCATGCGCGGTCCCCGGGGCATTCCGATGGTCGGCGTGGTGGTGACCCCTCAGCCGGGAGCGAACTACATCGCCATCGCCGACCTGGTCTACGAGCGACTGGAGCAGATCCGCCGGGACCTGCCGCCGGACCTGTCGATGACGATAGCGTTCGATGTCACGAAGAACATTCGGCGAGCCGTCACGGAGGTTGAGGAGACCATCCTCATGGCGTTCCTCCTGGTCGTGCTCGTCATCTTCGCATTCCTCCGAGACTGGCGAACGACGTTCATCCCTGTCCTGGCGATCCCGATCTCGCTCATCGGGACGTTCTTCGTGATGTATCTGATGGACTTCTCCATCAATATTCTGACGCTGTTGGGCATCGTCCTGGCCACGGGCATCGTGGTCGACGACGCGATCGTGGTGCTCGAGAACATTTACCAGAAGATCGAACGGGGGATGTCGCCGCGCGAGGCGGGGCACGTCGGGTCGAAGGAGATCTTCTTTGCCATTCTTTCGACGACGATCACGCTGGCCGCCGTCTTTCTGCCGATCATCTTTCTCGAAGGACTGGTCGGCCGGCTGTTCCGCGAGTTCGGGGTTGTCGTCGCGGGCGCGGTACTCATCTCGGCCGTGGTTTCGCTGACGCTGACGCCGATGATGAGCGCTCGGTTGCTCCGGCGAAGTGAAGAAGAGAATCGATTCTATCGTTGGTCGGAACCGTTCTATCGCCGGATGACCGACCGATACCATCAGTCCCTCCGCCGGTTCATGGAACGGCGCTGGCGCGCGCCAGCCATCATGGCGCTCGCTCTTGGGGCGATCCTGGGCTTCGGTGCGCTGCTTCCGTCTGAGTTGGCGCCACTCGAAGACCGGGCCCGGCTGCAGATCTCGGCCACAGGTCCGGAAGGCGCGTCGTTCGACTTCATGGACCGGTTCATGAACGACCTGCGTCACACGGTCGAATCGACCGTGCCCGAGCAGATCGGCGTCCTGGGATTGACCTCTCCGGGATTCGGCTCAAGTTCCGTGAACAATGGGTTCCTGCGCATTCAATTGTCGGAACCCGGAGACCGGGACCGTTCACAACAGGAGATCGCGGACGACGTCTCGCAGATGCTTCGCCAGTTCTCGGAAGCGCGGGCCTTCGTGACGCAGGAACAGACCATCAGCGTCGGTCGGCGGGGCGGTTTGCCAGTGCAGTATGTCATTCAGGCGCCGACGATGGAACACCTGCGCGAGATCCTGCCGCAGTTCATGGAGGAGGCGCGGAAGACGAACGCCTTCCAGGTCATTGACGTCAACCTGAAGTTCAACAAGCCCGAACTGCGCCTGACGGTGGACCGTGAACGTGCCCGCGCACTGGGTCTCTCGATGGTGGATGTCGCCCAGACGCTCCAGTTGACGTTCAGTGGGCAGCGTATGGGCTACTTCGTCAAGGACGGCAAACAGTATCAGGTCATCGCACTCGCGACGCGCGACAACCGAGACGAGCCGCTCGATCTCAGGTCGCTGTACGTCCGCAACAACCAGGGTGAACTGATCCAGCTCGACAACGTCGTGCAACTCACAGAAGAGAGCGCCTCGCCAGCGCGCAACCGTTACGACCGCTACGTCGCCGCGACGATCTCGGCAGGACTGGCCCCCGGTCTGACGCTGGGCCAGGGATTGGACGTCATGGATGAGGTGGCCGACCGGGTGCTCGACGAATCGTTCCGAACGGCGTTGGCCGGCGCCTCGAAGGACTTTGTCGACAGTTCGTCGAGCCTGGTGTTCGCTCTGGTCCTGGCGCTTGTGTTGATCTATCTCGTTCTGGCTGCCCAGTTCGAAAGCTTCCGCGATCCGTTCATCATCATGCTTACGGTCCCCCTGGCGATCGCGGGAGCCGTCATCTCACTCTGGATGTTCGGGCATACGCTCAACATCTTCAGTCAGATCGGCGTCATCGCATTGATCGGCATTGTGACGAAGAACGGCATCCTGATCGTAGAGTTCAGCAACCAGCGCCAGCAGGCGGGACTCAGCGTCAAAGAGGCTGCGATCGAGGCGGCGACGCTCCGTCTGCGTCCGATCATCATGACCAGCCTGGCCACAGTCCTCGGTGCGGTGCCGATCGCGCTAGGTCTCGGCGCAAGCGCTCAGAGTCGCGTGTCGCTCGGCGTCGTCGTGATCGGGGGCCTGCTCTTCTCTCTGGTGCTGACGCTGTATGTCGTGCCGGCGCTGTATGAGCTCTTGTCCCCTCTCCAGCATCGCATCGAACTCCCGCAGTCGGTGGAAGAGGGAGAGACGTCAGAAGCACTCGCGAAGTAGGCTTGGAGCCGATCTCGGAGGCCGGCCTCGTTGGGGCCGTGCCGAGAAGGTGATCGCCGGGCGCATGGAACCGCAAGGGTCTGTGCGCCCGGTCGCTTGAGAGGGACCACGCCTTGCATTCACCCCCTCCGCCTCCTACTTTGCATCGGTGCCACACCCGATCGGACCCAGCTCATGAGCGTCGACCCCATCGCCAGGTTGAAAGATCTTCGTGAACGCGCCACGCTCGGCGGCGGTGCGCAACGCATCGCTGACCAGCATGCCAAGGGTAAGTTGACGGCGCGTGAACGGATCGAGTTGCTCCTTGATCCCGGCACGTTCGAAGAGATCGGAATGCTCGTGACCCATCGGTCGACCGATTTCGGACTCGAGGCCCAGCGGATCCCCGGGGACGGCGTGATCACGGGCTACGGACTGATCGAAGGCCGCCGGGTGGCGGTCTTCAGCCAGGATTTCACGGTTTTCGGTGGGTCGCTTTCCGAGGCCCATGCGGAGAAGATCTGCCGCATCATGGACCACGCCGTGAGATTGGGTGTGCCGATCATCGGGCTCAACGATTCCGGAGGCGCCCGTATTCAGGAAGGGGTCGTCAGTCTTGGAGGCTACGCCGATATCTTTCTCAGGAATACCATGGCGTCGGGGGTGATACCGCAGATCTCGGCGGTGCTCGGCCCGTGTGCCGGTGGAGCGGTCTATTCGCCCGCGATCACCGACCTCATCTTCATGGTCAAAGGGACGAGTTACATGTTCGTGACCGGTCCGAACGTCGTGAAGACCGTCACGCATGAGGACGTGTCGTTCGACCAATTGGGCGGGGCTGAAACGCATGCGAGCAAGAGCGGCGTCGCCCACCGGGCGTTCGCCAATGAGGCGGAGTGCCTCGACGGTATCCGGGCGGCGCTGAGCTACCTACCGTCGAACAATCTCGATGAGGTGCCTAGACAGGATCGGTCCGACGACGCGAACCGGGAGTGTCCGGAGCTGGATTCGATCATTCCAGACAATCCCAACAAGCCGTACGACATCAAGGATGTCATCGGGCACGTGGTCGATCGTGATTCCTTCTTTGAACTGCACGCAGACTATGCGGCGAACATTGTGGTCGGCTTTGCCCGGCTCGACGGTCGGAGCGTTGGGATCGTCGCCAATCAGCCGGCCGTGCTCGCGGGCGTGCTCGACATCAACTCGTCGGCCAAAGCAGCCCGATTCGTGCGTATGTGCGACGCGTTCAATGTGCCGCTCGTGGTGTTCGAGGATGTGCCGGGATTCCTGCCGGGTACCGAACAGGAATGGAACGGTATCATCAAGCACGGCGCAAAATTGCTGTATGCGTTCTGTGAAGCGACGGTGCCCCGCCTGACGGTCATCACGCGCAAGGCGTACGGAGGGGCGTACGACGTCATGAATTCGAAGCACATCAGGGGCGACATGAATTTTGCGTGGCCGACGGCAGAGATCGCCGTGATGGGTCCCAAAGGGGCGGTGGAGATCATCTTTCGCAAGGAGATCGAGCAGGCTCCGGATCCCGAGAAGGCGCTCGAACGGAAGGTGCAGGAGTACAAGGAGAAGTTTGCCAACCCGTTCACCGCGGCGGAGCGCGGCTACGTCGACGAGGTCATCGTACCGCGAGAAACGAGGCGGAAGCTGATCCGCGCGCTCGAATTCACACACACGAAGGTGGATGCCAACCCGAAGAAGAAGCACGGCAACATCCCGCTGTAGCGACTCCTCGGTCGGAGGGCGTGTGCCTTTTCCGAAGACTGTTCCACCTGCGCCGGTCTCCAACGATGGATCGGCGATGTTCGCGGAGCGACGGGCGCAGAGCGGGGGACTCGTGCGTTTCACCCTCACGCCTTCCGATTTTCAGGAAGAATCCGTACCTTGATCGGACAAGCCAATCAGACCAACTCGACTTCCTTTGAAGATCAGAACCTTCGCATCCGCTGTTCTCGCCCTCGTGCTTGGCTGTTCCTCAGGTTCAACGATCTCCGAGAAGGACCAGACGTCAGCTGGCCGGATCCTTGCGCGTGCGGCCGAGGAGCAGGAGACGCTCGATCGTCAGCGCGCGGACCGGGCGCGGACAAATGCCGAACAGCCGGCGATCGATCTGCCAGAGCCCGTCGACACGACGCTTTCTTTAGCCATCGATACCGCCGCCGTGTCGGCATCCGACCCTTCGATCGTTGATACGGCCATCGTCGATGCGGCCGACCTCATTGCCGGACGACTTGAGGAAGCGCGCACCTACTATCTCTCCGCGCTTGAGGCCCAGGAGGCTGGTGACACGGCACAGTGCGAGATAGATTTCGAGCGCTCGATCCAGATCATCAACGATCTGAGCCAAGATCCGGAGGTCGAGCAGAACCAGGATTTCCGGGAGCTGAGCGCCAGCATCATTGAGGATTACGAACGCCACATCGCCAGCATTCATCAGCTCAGCCCTTATGCGTCGTTGTATGCGCTGCGGGAGAAGCTGAGCGAGCTGGTCGAGATGACGGACACCACGATCCGTGGGATACCGCGCCACGACATCAAAGGCACGAAGGTGCCGTTGGGCTTCAACGAGCATGTGGAACGGAACATCTCGTTCTTCATGGGGAAGGGGCGGGAGCACATGGAGCGGTGGCTGGCTCTGTCGGGCCGCTACTTCCCGATGATGAGGCGCATCTTCCGTGAGGAAGGGGTGCCGGAAGAACTGGTGTTGTTGTCGATGCCGGAAAGCGGTCTAAGGTACGATGCTCGCTCCTGGGTCGGAGCGGTCGGACTCTGGCAGTTCATGAAGGGGACTGGTTCAATGTACGGCCTCCGAACCTCTTGGTGGTACGACGAACGGAGGGATTTCGAGAAATCAACGCGTGCGGCAGCGCGCCACTTGCGCGACCTCTATGCGGAGTTCGGCGACTGGTATCACGTGCTGGGGGCCTACAACGCCGGTGCCGGCCGCATCTTTCGGGCGATCCGGCGGAGCGGATCAACCGATTTCTGGGAGATGCGCCATCATCTCCCGCGTCAAACCCGCAATTACATCCCGCAGTACATCGCTGTCGCCCGGATCGGACTCCAACCCTCGCTGTACGGGTTCGGCGGCATCACGCTTCACGATTCGCTGGCGTATGACGTCGTTACGATCGACGACTGCGTTGACTTGACGGCGCTGGCGAAGTGTGCCGGGACGGACGCCGAAACGATGAAGCAACTGAACCCCGAACTGCTTCGATGGTGCACGCCTCCGGGCGTGACCGGTTATCGCCTGCGGATCCCGCCGGGCACGAAGGACTCCTTCCTCGTTCGCTTTGCGACGGTGCCGCCGCAACAACGCCGCGATTGGACGATGCACACCGTCCGTGCAGGCGAGACACTCTCGGGCATCGCCGGACGCTACGGCATGAGCGCCGGCACCCTGGCGGATCTGAACAACATCAAGAACACGCGTCGCCTCTCAGTGGGCACGCAGTTGGCCATCCCTGTTCCGAAAGAGGTCCTAGCTGATCGGGGGAAGGTTCCCTTCGACTACGAGCGCCCGTCGCGGTCGATCAGTTTCAGCACAGCCCGTCGTTCGGCAGAGCGGTCCGCAGCTCCCGCGCGCATTGCGCGGCGTCCGGCAGGCAAGGCCCGGCTCGAGTATACCGTGCGGCGTGGGGATACGATGGGACACATCGCCGAGTGGTACGGCATCCGGGCTTCGGACATCCGCAACTGGAATGGCATCGGATACGGCAGCTCGATCCGCCCAGGTCAGGTGCTGGCGGTCTATGTCGACCCGTCCGATGCCGACCGGTATCGGGAGGTGAACAAGCAGAGCTTCGAAGAGAAGCAGGCTCGTACGGCATCGCGGCCACGATCTGTGCAGGAGATCCACGCGACCGTGGAACGTGCATCGGGCCAGGGGGAATGGATCGAGCACACCGTTAGCACAGGAGAGACGCTCGATCACATCGCGCGCGACTACGGGGTCTCCGTGGCCGACCTCAAGGCATGGAATGGGCTTCGATCGAACATGATCAGGAATGGTCAGCGCCTGGAGGTCTATGAACGGCCGAGTGAACGAGCCGGCATCGTGGCCAGCAAACCCGCCCAGCGAACCGCGGCTTCGACAGGAAAGAACTATGTGGTCCGCCGAGGCGAGACGCTCTTCGAGATCGCCCGCCGGCATGGTGTGGATGTCGCGACGCTGAAGCAGGCCAACGGACTCCGCAGTGATGCCCTGGCCGTCGGCCAAACCCTGCGCATTCCGGCGGCGCAGGGTTCCAACGGGTCAAGGACACATCTCGTTCGACAAGGCGAGACTCTCTGGAGCATCGCCAAGCGGTATGGCGTCTCCGTCGAGGAGATCGAACGGTCGAACCCGCGCAGTGAAGGTCTCCGGGCGGGCGACGAGATCGTCGTCCCCGGGCGGTAAGTGTTGACAAAAACTTCACATGGCTCGCTTGATTCAGCGGAGTGTTTTGCTATCTTGAGTG
>JALONQ010000006.1 GCA_025454835.1 Bacteroidota bacterium
ATGACATGCGTCTCGCCGGAAAACCGCTGAGGTATATGCTCGAGTTCAGTCGGCCGCACTTCGGTGAAGCGCTTGCCGCCGACCTTGAAGACGTGAAGAAACTCGTGACCTTGCTCGGTCGCATTCATGATTGTGATGTCCATTTACCAAGAGCACGGCGACAGTTGGATATCCTCCGCCGTTTCAACCGCCGGCAGACGCTGCGATCGACGCGGATCCCCACCGCCTCGCTCCGAGGCTATGTGCAGTCCGAGCACATCCTCCGAACGCATTTGTTCGCTGAGGCGTGCGAGGTGTTGAAACGCTGGGCTGACGAGGACCTACCGTCGAGAGTGAAACGATCCCTGCGTCATCCGGCATTTGAATGAGCTCCGACTGAATACCGACGGGTCTACTGTATCCATGGTCATTTATTTGTTGCGTCACGCTTCTGCCGTCGCCCGCGGGACCGGTTCATTCCCGAACGACGATCGTCCGCTGACCGATGAGGGGAGGAAGAAAATGAAGAAGGCGGCGGCCGGGATCGTGCAGTGTGTCCCAGCACTCGACCTGATGCTGACCAGCTCACTCCAACGATCTCGTGATACCGCCAGGATCGTGGCCGAGGCATATGGTGACACCTCCATCGTACATGAGACGCTGCATTTGTTGCCGGGCGCGCAGGCGGCGGCCTTCTGGGACGAGCTTCGCGGTCGACGATCAGTCCACCACCTGATGTTGGTCGGGCACGAACCGGGCCTCTCATCGCTGGCGAGGACGCTCCTGGCAAGTCCGACCCTTTCGCTTGAGTTCAAGAAGGGGGGGCTGTGCGCGATCGAAGTTGCCTCCCTCCCTCCCCGTCGGGCGGGGGTTCTTCTTTGGCACCTCACACCGCGCCAACTGCGCGACATGGCGTAGCCGGCTGTCATACCATCACGACCTCTTTTCGCAACAGGTACCTATGCCGCAACCGTTCGACCATCCACATCCGTATCCCGGCCGTCTCATCATCGTCGAAGGCATCGACGGCTCGGGGAAATCAACCCAACTGCAGCTCTTGCAGAAGTGGCTCCTGAATCAGAAGTATCGGGTCTTCTTCACCGAATGGAATTCCTCGGCGCTCGTCAACGAGACCATCAAGCGCGGAAAGAAGAAGAACCTGCTGACGCCGACGACGTTCAGCCTTCTGCATGCCACCGACTTTGCCGACCGGCTCGCTCACCTCATCATCCCCCCTCTGAAGGCGGGCATGATCGTCTGCGCCGATCGATACGTCTTCACGGCCTTTGCTCGTGATGTGGTGCGGGGCGTGCATCCGGCCTGGGTCCGCAATCTGTATAGCTTCGCGGTGCGGCCCAATCTGGGGCTTTATTTCAAAGTGCCGATCGAGGTCTCTTTGAAGCGGATCTTGAACGGGCGGATCGCGCTCAAGTTCCACGAGGCGGGGATGGACCTCGGTCTCAGCGAGGACCCGAAGGAGTCGTACCGTCTCTTCCAGTCACAGATCCTTGAGGCCTACGACGGGATCGCATCTGAGTACGGGCTCCAGGTCATCGAAGCGACGCAAACCATTCAGAAGCAGCAGACGCTGCTGCGTGACATGGTGAAGGAGATGCTCAAAGACTACAAGCCGACGCCGTTCCTCCAGAAAAAGGAGAATGTCTATGTCGCGTAAGCACGCTCCTTTCTACGGCTCAGGACTCCCGTACGTCGACGTGAACGAGTTCACGGGCAAACTCATCGTCATCGAGGGCACCGACGGCGTGGGGCGCTCGACCCAGATCGAAGAGCTGAAGCGATGGCTCGAGGTGAAGGGCTACGGGGTCGTCACAACGGGATGGACCCGATCGCCGCTCATGGGCAAGGCGATCGAAGAAGCGAAGTCGGGACATACCCTCAACACGAACACCTTCAGCCTGCTGTACGCGGCGGACTTCGCAGACCGGCTCGAGCACGAGATCATTCCCTCTCTCCGGGCCGGGTTCGTCGTCCTGGCGGACCGCTATATCTTTACCGCCTTTGCGCGGTCCGTGGTGCGAGGAGCCGACCGACAGTGGATCCGCAAGGTCTTCGGTTTTTCTCTCGAACCTGACGCCGTGTTCTACATGCGGATCGGGATCGAGGACCTCATCCCACGGGTCATCAACAGCACGACGCTCCAGCGACGCTATTGGGAAGAAGAACAAGGCGAGGGGCTGGACTACTGGGAGTCAGGAATGGACCTGCGGTTGGGGGACGACTTCTACGACAGTTTCGTGGAGTACCAGAAATCGATGCTGCGGGAATTTGACAAGATGACGAATGAATTCCATTTTCAGATCATCGACGCCTCCCACAGCTTCGACGAGGTCAACAAAGCACTGAAACAGGGTATCCTTGCCGTCCTCCAAGACCACGACGCAGACGAGAAGACTCGCCGCGATTGATATCGGGACGAACTCGTTCCACCTCATCGTCGCCGACGTCTCCCCCCGCACGGGCCGATTCCGTATCCTCGACCGTGAGAAGGAGATCATCCGTCTCGGGTCGGGTTCGACCGACATGAAGTATCTGTCGGCTTCGGCCATGGACCGAGGTGTGCAGGCCCTCCTCCGCTTCCGGCGGATCGCCGACTCGATGAGCGCACCGATACGGGCCATCGCGACCTCGGCGGTGCGCGAGGCCCTGAATCAGGATGCCTTTCTGCGACGCGTACGGTCGGAGACCGGCATCCGCGTTGAGATCGCCTCGGGCTCCGAGGAGGCCCGCCTGATCCACCTCGGCGTTCTGCAATCCCTCCCGCTCTTTACCCGAAGGCTCTTGTTGATCGACATCGGCGGGGGCAGCACGGAATTCCTGGTCGGACGCCGCCGCACGATCTCCTATACGAACAGCTTGAAGCTCGGGGCGGTCCGGCTTTCGCAACGGTTCTTCCGGTCCGGCCGGATCGACAAGCGATCGATCCGCGAATGCCGCGATTTTGTCCGTGGCTCGCTCGCGCCCGTCGCCCGTAGTGTCGACCGGTTCGCGTTGGACATCGCCGTCGGCAGCTCCGGCACGATCGCGAACCTGGCCTCCATGATCCAGCTGCGCCTCGGAGGCGACGACGATACGTCTTTGAACGGCGTGCGTTTCAGCCGTCGACAACTCTCGGAGATCACGGCGGAGATCCTCGGTGCGACAGAGACAACCGCCCGACTTCGGATTCCCGGGTTAGATCCATCGCGGGCCGACATCATTCCGGCCGGCGCCATCATCCTCGAGCAGATCTTCCAGTCGCTGGGCCTGAAGCACATGACGGTCTCAGAGTATGCCCTTCGTGAGGGCATCATCCTCGACACTGTCGAGAAATGGCATACGGCCGTCGGATCTCGTCACCTGTCCGATATCCGCCTGACGTCCGTTGAGCATATCGCCGACCTGTTCCGCATTGAATCCGGCCATGCTCAGCAAGTGCGAAAACTGGCCCTCCGGATCTTCGATCAAACGACTCGCTGGCATCAACTCGGCAAACAAGAACGGGTCTACCTCGAAGCTGCCGCCGTGCTGCACGAAGCCGGCCTCTTCGTCTCGCACACCCAACATCACCGGCACTCGTATTATTTGATCCGCAACGCCGAGCTCTTGGGGTTCTCGGAGAACGAGAAAGAGATCATCGCCAACGTGGCCAGGTATCATCGCAAGAGCCATCCGAAGGAAAAGCACGAAGGATTCCGGATCCTTGCCCACGATGAGCAGATCGTCGTGGCGCGCCTGTCGGCCATCCTCCGTATCGCCGACGGCCTTGATCGCAATCATGCGGCTTCGGTCCGCTCGATCGACATCCGGCGCTCGGGTGATCGCATGCTGTTTCGGGTCACTCCCAAAGCCGCCCGACCGCTCGACCTGGAGATCTGGGGGGCCGAGCGGAAGAAGCAGCTCTTCGAAGAGGTGTTCGGCGTTCGCGTGAGCATCGCCGCCGTATCGTAAGTCGATTGAGCCTCGGGACCGTTCTTCGTATCTTGAGGCCCATGCAAGGTCCCACCGATGTCTCCAAGCTCCGCGTCGCCCTGGTCCACGACTGGCTGACGGGCATGCGAGGCGGCGAGAAAGTGCTCGAGGTGCTCTGCGAGGTCTTTCCGCGAGCCCCCCTCTATACGCTTCTGCACATTCCCGGCTCAGTCTCTCGCATCATCGAAGACCGGCCGATCCACACCAGCTTTGTCCAACGATTGCCGGGGGCGGAGAAGAACTATCGCCGCTATCTGCCGATCTTTCCGGCGGCGATCGAATCGCTCGACCTCTCGGCCTACGACCTTGTTGTCTCGACGAGCCATTGCGTCGCGAAAGGAGCCGTCGTCCGGCCCGGCGCTCTGCATGTCTGCTACTGTTTCACGCCGATGAGATATGTGTGGGACCAGTACGACGACTACTTTGGAAAGGATCGGGCGGGAGTCGGTACGCGAGCGGCGATGTCTGTCGTCGCTCCCTGGCTCCGGGCGTGGGATCGGCGGACGGCTGACCGGGTCCATCTCTTCATCTCCGACTGTCGGAATATCCAGGAACGGATCCGCCGGATCTTCGGGAGAGAATCCGACATCGTCTTTCCGCCCGTCGACGTCGGACGATTCACGACAGGGGCGGAAGAGCGCTCCTTCCACCTCGTCGTGTCGGCACTCGTGCCTTACAAACGCGTCGACCTCGCGGTCGAGGCTTTCAACAGGTCCGGACGACGCCTGGTGGTCGTCGGGAAGGGGCCCGAACTCGAACGATTGCGCTCTGCCGCACGACCGAATATCGAGTTCCATGGATGGAGAAGTGATGACGAACTGGCCGTGCTCTATCGACAGGCCACAGCGCTTATCTTTCCGGGTGAGGAAGATTTCGGCATCGTTCCGCTCGAAGCGATGGCCAGCGGGACGCCGGTGGTAGCCCTCGGCAAAGGTGGCGCGCTGGAGACCGTCGTCGACGGCGAAACGGGAGTGTTCTTCTTGGACCGCACGGTCGAGTCTCTGGAAGCGGCGATCGTTCGTGCCTCATCGCTGACGTGGAACCCCGCCCGCTTGCGAGAGCAGGCGTTGCGCTTCTCACGAGAGCACCATCGGCAACGCTTAGAGGACCGCATCCGCGAGGAAGCCGTGAAGTTCTTCGGGACCGCGCCTCGGCAGACTCACATGCGTTAGCATGCAGTCTTCTTCGCGTTCAATCCTGTCCCTTCGTGGTTCCATTTTGAAAGAGGAAAGGGCGGGATCGCTCCCGCCCTTCGATGCCTCCCACCTCATGCGTTGATCAACGAGCCTTTCCCTTTCGGACCTCGATATCGGCGTTGACCGTCTCGAGGTCGATGCGCTCCCCGCCACCGTTGATGCTGTAGCCCGCCCGGATCTCTTCGTCGTCCTCATTCTTCTCGTAGCTGTCAGCTTTGAAGTCCGACCGGACCTGGTAGCGGTCTCCGCGACGACCCCACGAACCGTGGACACGAATGGTCGCCTCGACCGAGGCCTTCGCATTCTCGGGCAGATACAGGACGATCCGTCCGCCCGACGACACGAGCCGGCTCGACCCCTTGCCCGACGGACTGATCTCCGCTTCCACTTCTCCACCCGCCGTCCGCGCCTCGACTGAACCCGTCACGGCATGGAGCCGGATGTCGCCCCCGGAGGTCTTCGCGCTAACGCGGCCCGTCGCTCCTTTGAGCTCCAGGTTGCCTCCCGCGGTGCTCAAGGAAGCCTCGCCGCTCACTTTGCCGACGCGGATATCGCCCCCCGACGTGCTCAACTTCGCTTCGCCGCCGACGTCGCCCACTTCGATATCGCCGCCTGCGGTGCGCGCGTCAAGGGTCTTGGCAACGCTTTCCACGGTGATGTCGCCGCCCGACGTCGCGACATCGAGCTTTCCGCCGATCTTGCCGAGGCGGATATCGCCGCCCGCGGTGCGCAACTTGCCGGTACCGCTGAACTCGGAGGCCTTGATGTCGCCTCCCGATGTGGACATGTCCACATCGCCGTTGATGGCACCGAGCGTGATATCGCCTCCCGCCGTCGATCCTTCCACCGTTCCGGTCAGCGGACCGTCCACGTCTACGTCGCCACCGGAGGTCTTCAACTGAACGCTGTACGACGACGGAACGTTGACGTCAAACCGGGCGTCGCCGCCCGACCAGTTGCGGCTGCGGGGACGGAATGAGACCATGACGTCGTTCCCCGTTTGCGTCATTTTCAGACGGTCGAGGTCTTCTTCGTCGAGCCCGGTGACGCTGACATACACTTCGTCCTTCGACCATGGTTTGATCCGTATGTCGCCGTAGGAGGTCGAAAGGTCGAGCCGGCCGCCTTTGGCGACCTTGAACGACTTGGACCGGACGCCGGCCTCGGCGGCGTCAGGCCTCTGTGCCGCCACGGGCACGAAGGCAAACACGACGAATGCAAACAACAACAGGTACGGTTTCATGGTCGATCCTCCTGTAGGGCCGCAGTGGCCCGGATTCGGATATAGCTGTTGGCGTCCGACATGGACTGGTCGCGAAGGGCGTGCCTCACCTGCTCCCGCGCGGGTGTCCGATCGAACTTGGTGAGATCAAGACTGTTGATGGCGGCGATCCGCATGGCGACATTCTCTTCACGCTTCAGCACCTGGATGATCGCCGCCGTTGCCGCGGAATCGGGCAGGAACGGCTCGAGCGCCTTGAGCGCTTGCATACGCACGCCGCGATTCTGGTCGTACAGCAAGGCCGCGATGAGCGACTCCTTGACGAGGTCCCCCGATCGTCCTGAGACACCGCCGCCGGTCGTCTGACCCGAGATCACGTTGGCGGCCCGGAGTCGAACGCCGGGGTTCTGAGACGAAACGAGGGCGCGAGCCATGATCGCCTGAATACGCGGGTCGTTGATGTTTCCGGTGACATGTGACGGCTGAACCGCCTCGAACTCGAACTCGATCTCCCCGCTCGACTCGTCCTGGTTCAGGATACGGAAGTTGAGGATCTGGATCGCACCGGAGGCCCGGTCGGCGGACGACGGATCGTACGCCGCAAGGTGGAATCCGTTCCCCATGCCCGGAGCGGTCCGAAAGGCGTACGACCCCGCGGCGAACGATGCCGCCGCCAGAATGCCCGCGATCAATACGGGACGCCAGGCTCGGGATGGACCGAGCCCGAGGAACTCCAGCATGCGCTTCGTCCATGACGGCGAGTCGGACCGACGACGAAGCTCTCGGAACACCATATGACGCGCCACAATGAGGTCTTCGTCGGTGACCGCAGGTGCCGCACGCAGGACCTCATCATGGAGCCGTTGCAGGATCGCAGCTTCATTCCGGCACTCCGCACACAACGCCAGGTGGTCCTCCATCCGCTCTCGTGTGGTCTCGTCGAGCTCCTCCACCGGGAGCGCCAGCCATCGTTTCACATCGTCATGGGTCATGATGCCTCCTCGTCCAACAGGTCTCCAAGTTGAGCCCGCATACGGGCGGTCGCTTCGAACAGGTGCTTCTTGACAGATCCCTCGGCCACGTTCATCATCTCGGCGATCTCGCGGAGCTTGTAACCCTCGTAGTGTCGCATCGTGAACACCAGTCTCTGTTTGGGCGACAGGGCGGTCAGTGCTCCCTCCACCCGCCGCCCGATCTCGCGCCGCTCGACGTCAGGGTCGGTCGCCGGTTCGGCGACGACCGGGTGCGGGTTCTCGGCGTCCTCTCCGCCATCTTCGTCGAACGAAAGGTGCCGATGGCGCCGGGACCGCGTCCGATGCGTCAGGCAGACATTCGTCGCGATACGATACAGCCACGTCGTGAACTCGCTGCGCGATTCGAACTTCGGCAGCGCCCGATAGACGCGCAGGAAGACCTCTTGATAGATGTCCTTGGCGTCGTCGGACGACTGAACGTATGACGCAGCGATCGTCAGAACCCGACGGTCATAGCGACGCACCAGCTGCTCGAAGGCCTCCAAGTCGCCGGTCTTGGCCTTCACGATGAGGTCGCTGTCAGCGGGCGTCATTGAGCGCTCGATAGGATCCATAGAGTGAGACTCCACGGACAACTGAATGGTTGGGGGTCGGTGTCGCCGTTTGCTTTACCCGCAACCGCTGAATATATTGAAAACAGGCGAAAATCGTCACTCCCGACCCCACCGACCCCCCAGTGTCCATTCTCCTGTTCTCTCTCCTGGCAGCCCTGTTGTTCGTGCTGCACGCTGGGGTCATCGTTCTGATCCTGGGACCTCTCATTATACTCCAGCCGACCAGGAAGCGCCCGGAGTGGTACGCCAAATTCACCAGTTTGCTCGAGCCGAAGGACGCAGGACTCCCGCAGGAGACGTTCACGCTGACCATGCCCGACGGGGTGCGGCTGCATTGCTGGTTCGTGAAACGCTCGACCATGGCCGCGGGGACGATTCTGTACCTGCATGGCGTCGGAGACTGCAAGATCGGCGGAGTGCCGATGGCCCGATTCCTGTACTCGCTTGGATACAACATCTTCCTGTACGATTCGCGCCAGCACGGTGAGAGCGGCGGCACCTACTGCACCTACGGGTACTACGAGAAGAACGACGTACAAGTTGTCATCGACCATCTCCTCGGCCGGAAAGACGCGGAGATCGGGCCGATCGGCGTCTTCGGCACGTCGATGGGTGCCGCGATCGCGATCCAAGCCGCCGTGCTGGACCCGCGCATTCGGGCTGTGGTGGCCGAGGCGAGCTTCACGAGCCTGCGCGACGTCATCGTCGAATACCAGCGACGGATCATCAAGCTGCCGTGGCATTTCCTGCGGAACGCCGCGATGGCGCGTTCACAGAAAGTGGCTCGATTCAAAGGGCGCGAGGTCTCGCCCATCGACGATGTCTCGCGCCTCCGAACGCCGATCCTCTTCCTTCACGGCACCGACGACACGTTCATCCGGCAGGACCATTCGCAAAGGCTGTACGCCGAGGCGAACGAACCGAAACAGCTCGTCATCATCGACGGCGCCGACCATAACGACATCTGGACGGTCGGAGGCAAGAAATACCAGGACGCGATCTCGACCTTCTTCTCCACCCACCTCACGGACACCTCCCCGAGGTCTTAGGATGAAGTCGTTCTTCCTTCTCCTGGCCCTGATGAGCGCTGCGGTCTCCCAGCCGATCAGGCCGACACCCTTCGTTCCCGACAGCGCGCTCGCCCTGCTCCGAGTTCTTTCGGTCGACATCGGCCCGCGGCCAATGGGTTCTCCCGCGGAGCAACGAGCGCTCGCGTGGGCGGCTGAGCGTCTGCGGGTGGCCGGGGTGGACGACGTTCGGGTCATGGATGTCCGGACCACGCCGGCCGGTGCGATGAACCGCGTTCGGAACACGAGCTCGGGCGTGACCGTCGGCACGCTGCACGGGGCGGGCGACCGGATCATCGTCATCGGCGCGCACATCGATTCGGCGTCGCCGGAGATCCCCGGCGCGAACGACGACGGCTCGGGCACGGCCGTGGTCCTCGAACTTGCGCGCGTGCTCGCCCTGCGAGAATGGCAGCATACGATCGTGTTCTGCCTCTTCGGAGGCGAAGAGGCAGGGCTCGTCGGCTCGCGCGTCTTCGTCGAGCAGTATGAGCACCTCGACCGCGTCGACCTGATGCTCCAGGTCGACATGGCCAATGGCGTCGACGACCTTGTGCCATTCATCGACAAGGGAACGACACAGACGCCCTCGTGGCTGTTCCTCGGCGCCCAGGAAGAACTGCTGTCGATGGGCTACGACGGGCTCTCGTATCCGTTCCACTTCTTCACATGGAACATCGCTTCAGGCAGCGGCGCGTCGTCCGATCATGAGCCCTTCCTTCTGCGCGGCATTCCGGCCATCGACTTCACGACGGACCCGAACGACCCGATCCACACACCGCAGGACTCGTGGGAATGGTTCCGCCCCGGCGGTCTGGATCGGAGCGGCGACCTTATCTATCGTCTCGTCGACCGCTTTGACCGTGGCATGCCCGAAGAACGAACCGGCTCCTACGTCGCCGTTCCTGTGGCCTCGACGTTCCTGCTGCTCCCGACCTGGTCCGTGTGGGCCGGCATCGTCGTGTCCTTCGTCGCAGCGATCCTCAGCCTGTTGCGCCGTTGGCCACACCGGACGGAGCGGCGAGGTTCGCCCCGCCCGCGCGTTCCCGGGCTGAAGGTGTTCGGAGGCCTCTTGATGATCTGGCTGGCGATCTGGTCTTCCGAGAATGTCGTCGCTTGGCTCTCGGGATGGCGGTCTCCGTGGTACGCCCAGCCGTGGCTAATGGTCGCGCCGGCGGCGGCCGTGGCATTCCTTGCCCTGGTGCTCGTGTCCCGCTGGTCCCGTCGCTGGAACCTGAGCAGCGATCCGGTCCGATTTCTTCTCCGCTCGATCATTTGGTTCGCCGTTCTGGCCCTGAGCGCCGCGCTCGCTTCGCCGCGACTCGCGGCCTACCTCGCATGGGGACTGATCTTCAGCGCGGCCGCATGGGCCCTCCGCCCGGCGTGGCTTCGCATCGCCTGCATCGTGGTTGGAGCCTATCCGGTCGTGCGGCTTCTCACTCCCGATCTCTTCCCCTTCGTCGCCCGCGCATTCTCGCAGATCCCCGCGCACGGGTTCTTTGCCGAGGCGGCGTTGACGGCCGGGCTGGCCTTTGTCTGCTCGATCGTGGCGCTCCCGTATGCGTTCGGCGCCCTGGCCGTCGTACGCGATCCCGCGGTCCAGTGGCCGACGAGCTTCTCGTATCGACGGCCAGTGGTCGCCTGGGCATCGATCGGCACGGCCGTTCTCACGATCGGAGCTGTCAGTCTGAGCGAACCGTACTCAGCCGCGCGCCCCCGGTCTGTCACCGTAACGACCACCATCGAAGAGGGACGCGATTCGGCTTCGACGATCGTCGCTTCGAACGATTGGCTCCGTGATCTGCGGGTCACGCCAGCCGGTGCCGAAACGGTCTCTCCAGGCTCGGTCGCCCAGCATGAGCTCCCGAAGACGCCCGCGCGTGCCGAAACTTGGTTGAGCATCGACGAAGGTCCCTGGACGGCCGCCGATACCGGTGCCGGAGTGTCCGGACTCGTGCGGCTCACCTACGACCGACAGCCGATCCGCCTGTCCATCGTGGCAATGCCCGTACGATCGCGCGTTCT
The DNA here is from genome assembly GCA_025454835.1 of Bacteroidota bacterium. GTDB lineage: Bacteria > Bacteroidota > Ignavibacteria > UBA10030 > UBA10030 > 2-02-FULL-55-14. Next base: position 11,047 of record JALONQ010000006.1, read on the forward strand.
GGAGGCGAGCGGAGGAAGCGCTGTGGTCAACCGGACGGACCGAAGTGCCGAGATCACTTTCGAGCCCCCGGCCCCCTCGACACAGCTGCTCCCGTTCTGGATGCATCTTTCGGCGCCGGACTCCGTGACGCTGACCGTAGAGGCCACGTTCGTCGGTTCGGCCGGTGCGATCGCCGTCGAAGGCGCTCCGGTCAATGTCGTGCATCGCACGGTCGTTCGTTCCACCCGCCGACTCACTGTTCCTCCGACACTCTCTCAACCCTGACATGGACCATCCGGCGCTCTGCCTGCGGCGACTCGCGGCCGTCGTCATTCTCTCGGTTCCCCTCGCCGCGCAGGAGGTCTACCCTCCCGACACGATCGATGTCGAACCGCAATACTGGAGGCACGCGCTCGGCACCTCACTGACGTTCTCGCAGGTCTCGTTCAGCGATTGGGCGCAGGGCGGAGAGAACTCGTATGCGTATGGCGCGTCTGCCGTCGGGACCTCGACCTATGACTGGCACCCCATCACCTGGGTCCACAGCTACAAACTTGGCTTTGGGCAAACCCGGATCGGCGGCCGCCAGACACGCAAGACCGAAGACAAGATCGACCTCGAGTCGGTCATCACGTACCGGCTCGGCATCACGATCAATCCGTACGCCGCGCTCACCCTCAAGACGCAGTTCGCCACGGGTTACCGGTACGACAAAGCCGGCAACCGAACGCCGATCTCATGGTTCTTCGACCCCGCCTTCCTCACGCAATCGGTCGGACTGGGATACGAGATCACTCCGCAGCTGCGGTCACGCTTCGGATTCGCGCTCCGCGAGATCGTGACCAGCCAGTACCCTTCATTCGCCGACGACCCGAAGACGCCGGAGACGGAGAAGATCAAGATCGAGGACGGCCTGGAATCGGTGACGGAGGGGACGTGGAAGCTGGACAACTCGACGACGCTGAACGCGAAGCTGGAACTCTTCTCTTCGTTCCGAGAACCCGAGAAGATCATCGTACGCGGCGACAACACGCTGACCGTGCGACTGGCCAAGATCGTGACCTTGGTGGTGAACGTGCAACTGATCAATGAGCGGCGTGTGACGCCGAGGACGCAGGTGAAGCAATCGTTGGGCGTCGGGATCAGTTATGTGGTTCTCTAGGGAGTGCGAATTGCGGACCCGCCTGCCCCGCTGAATCGGGTTGGGCGCCTGCCTGCCGAAACGGCCTGCCCGACTACACCCGCCTGGCCGGGAATGGCATAACAGCGGCGGACAGGTCGTTCAGGTGGGCAGTGCAGGCAGGGGCACGTTGCCAATTGCGAATTGAAAGAGGCGGGTTGCCAGAAGCTTGCAGAGCAACTTCAAAGAGGTCACGCTGAGCCGCTCGGCCCGATCCTGTCGAGGGCGAGTCGAAGCATGCTCTGTGAGTCAAAATGCAGGTGTCGACTTCGGAACGTGTCAGCACTTGTCAGAAGACGTGCCGAGCTCAACCTGAAGAGAGAACACCGTTCTCCGAGTTTTTCCGCAGCGTGCCAGGTACGAGTTGCGGTTCAGGCGGTTCGCGTCTAGGCGGGTGTGAAGAGTGTTGAGATCGCTTCGCGATAAATGGAAAAAGGATCGCCGCCTGCCTGCCGCTCCATGGGTTCTAGGTCGTCAGGCAGGCATTCGCGGCGTTTGTAGTGGGCCTCTGGCTGGGCCTCCGGCGGTTCCAGGTACCAGACCACTGACTACTGGCCACTGACCCCGCATTCCCGCTCGGGGCAAGCCTCGACCTCCTACCTCCCTCTTCTATACAGTTCTCTCGAACAGGGCCACGTTCTCGATGTGAAACGTATGCGGGAACATGTCGACGGAACGGACCTTGACCAGACGGTAGCCGCCTTCGACCAGCATCATCGCATCGCGGGCCTGCGTCGTGGGATTGCATGAGACGTAGACGATCCGCTCGGCAGCCAGCCGAACCAACGCCGCCACGACGTCGGGATGCATGCCGCTTCTCGGCGGATCGGTCACGACCACCCGCGGCCGTCTCTCCTCCTCCATCCACTCGGTCTGCCGTGTCAACCGGTCCTTCAGGTCGCCCAGAACGAACCGACAGTTCGTCCGTCCGTTCCGTTCCGCATTGACGCCGGCGTCCTCGACGGCGCTGGCCACGGATTCCACGCCGATCACGCGCCTCGCCGCATCGGAGAGGAAGATCGCGATCGTGCCCGTACCCGAGTAGAGGTCGTAGACGACGTCGTCCTCCACCAGCTCCGCGAAGTCCGCCACCGTCTGATACAATCGCTCTGCTTGCAGGGTGTTGGTCTGGAAGAACGACTGCGGGGAGATCATGAAATCGAACCGGCCGAGCTTCTCGCGGATCGTGCCCGGTCCGTCGAGCACGTGCACGTCCTGGCCGAAGGCGATCTGCGACTTCGTGCGGTTGACCGTATTCACGATCGTCGTGACGCCCGCCACGCGCTCGCGGAGGTGGGCGACGTAGTCTCGCATGAGGTCGGGTCGGTGCTCGCGCGTCACGAGATTCACCATCCGGTCGCTGGTGTGGCGCGACTCGCGGATGACGAGGAAACGCCACATTCCCTGTTCCCGCTCGGTATCGAAGACCGCCAGGCCTGACCGACGGGCGAATTCCCGCGTCACCCGAAGGACCTCGTTGGACGTCTCGGACTGCAGGTGACATCGCTGAACGTCGAGCACCTTATCGTATCGCTGCGGCACATGCAGGCCAAGGAAGATGCCGTCGGTCTCGCCCTCCGGGCCCGGTCCTTCGACCCGCCATTCGCGCGCCGAGAACGAATACTCCATCTTGTTCCGGTACCAATAGGGATCGTCGCAGCCGAGGATGGGCAGCACCTCGAAACCCGCCAGGCCGCCGATGCGCTCCAAGGCGTCGATGACATGCTGCTGCTTGAACCGCAGCTGCGCGTCGTAGCCCACGTGCTGCCAGCGGCATCCGCCGCAGACCCCGAAATGCTCACACGCCGGCGGTGTGCGGAGCGACGATGGTCGGTCGACGGAGATGAGCCGCGCCTCGGCGTGCTGTTTCTTCACTTTCGTCACGAGCGCTCGTACCCGGTCTCCCGGAACTCCGCCCTCAACGAAGACGACCAATCCCTCAAGGCGTGCGATGCTCTTACCCTCGAACGCCGCGTCGGTGATGTCGAGGACGATCTCCGTTCCGCGCCGGACCGGTGCGTCCGTCATGTCGAGAGCCAATAACTAAGCTTCATGAGCAGCACATTGTCCGGAGCGAGCCTGAAGGTGTCGTCGGCATCCCGCAAGAGGCCGTTGCCGAACGGTCCGCCGTCGCCGCTTCGGCTGTGCGACCAGACGAGAAACAGCGTGCTCCCCGGCCGGTATTCCCAGCGCAGGACGAGGTTCGAATGGAACGAGAGATCGTTGAACTCGCGGACCGGCTGGGAATACGGTCGATAGGCATCGACGCCGAGCCGGGCTTGTGCATCCTCGTATCGACCTTTCGCCGCGAACCACTGCAGATACCATTGCAGCGTGAGGTCGCGGCTGAAAACGAACGAGCCGCGCGCCGTCGCGTCCCACGCACGGGTGGTCCTGTCGGCAAACACGGCGAATGAACCCGGCATGACCAAGGTATCGCTCCGATTGGTCATCCAGGCGAATTCCCGGTCGACGAGCTCATGTTGGACCTCCATCTCGATCGTCAGCGCATCCGAGGGCTTGAGCAGCAGCTCGACGCCGATCTCCATCCCGCGCCCCCGCCGGCTGTCGGCGGCGTACTCCAGGTTCATCTCGCCCACAATGGCTGCCCGACTGTCGGAGTCGATACTCAGGCTGACCTGGCGCATGGACGGCTTCGCATAGAGGCCGTGGCCTCGGGTCTCGCGGTCGTCAAAGTCGCCGGCATCGTAGGTGACTCCAGCGCTGACGTCCCAGTAGTTCATGAACTGTTGGTATCCGGTGAGGCTCAGCGAGTTGTTGATCTCGGCGCGCTCGTAGTTCCAACGCTTGTGGTGGTTGAGGCTGACGTTCCACCGCCGCGTCCATTCGCGCGCTTCGTCGTCGCGGTATGTGATGGTGCCGACCACGCCGTGGTCATTCGGACGCCGGAAGAACCCGATGTCGTTGATGTTGTAGCGCCGTGATGTGAAGTCCGCGCTCACCGATCCCCGCCAATTCGGCCCGCCGTCCTTCGACAGTCCGACCCGCCCCGCCTGTCCCTCTTCGACGAAGCCACGGGCTGCGGTGCGGTTGTGAGCGACGAAGCCGTCGACGCGGTACATGTTGTCGAGGAAGCGGAGGTTCCAATCCACTCCGCCCGTCAGCGCCGGGATGCGATCCTCGCGATTCACGCTCGTCAGGATCATGCCGACGTTGGAATTGCCCGAGAAATCCTGCCGGAGTCGGACGAGGCTGTAGTTCGTCATTGGCGCAACGCGGACGTCCCTTCGGCGGCCATTCGAGTCGACGACCGTCGCCGACTCTTCGGCCGTGACGGCTTCCAGAACGCCGATAGAAAGGCCCGAGGAGGTCTTACCCGAGACCTTGGCCGCGCCCAGGATGGTGGCGAACCGCGGCTCATCTTCCACGTACCCGTTGCTGGGAGGCGACGCCGACAAGGGTTGGCCGATGCGCCGGGAGTAGAAAAGGCCCGGACCAAACCCGTCGCCGAACGTCGTGAAGCGGAGGATCTGGACACCTTCGACGAAGAACGGTCGTTTCTCCGGGTAGAACGTCTCGAACGTCGACAGGTTGAGGACCGCCGGGTCGGCCTCGACCTGCCCGAAGTCGGGGTTGAACGTCGCGTCGATCGTCAGCCCGCCCGTCGGGCGGTATTTGATGTCGACGCCGGCATTGAAGGCGGTATGGTGCACCCCGGCGCGTCCGGGCCTCTCGGTCAGGGCCGTATTCTCGACAAGCCCGAACGGAAGGACCTCGAGCGATGCGCGACTCTTGACCCCTTCGATGCCGCGAAGGACGCCGAACTTCGAGACCCAGCCGCTCTCGGAGCGACGGATCAACGCCCAGTAGTCCCGTTCTTTGTTGCGCGTGATGCCGCGGACGATCTGCAGCCCCCAGACCTGCTCGTCGGCGTCGTGAAACCGGAGCATCGTCAGCGGGATCCGCAACTCGGCCGTCCAGCCGTGATCGCCGATACGGGTCGCGACCTCCCAGACGGCGTCCCACGAGACGTCTTCGCGCGCGCCGTCGTCATACTGCAAGATGTCGACCTTGACGCCCGCCGCGTTGACCGTGAACTCGTACGCCGTCTGGAAATCGTGGTAGGAGTCGATCCGGAACGAGATGAAGTCAGATTCGATCTCGTCGTCCCGCCGTGCCAGACGGGCCACGATGCCGGAGGGGTCGGCATCGAACATCGTGGCCGAAATGTAGAGGGCATCATCGTCGTACAGAAAGCGCACCTCCGTCCGCTGGGTCGGCACGGCCCCTTCGTCGGGCTCGTACTGGGAGAAATCAGTGATGGCCGGGGCAAGCTGCCAGACGGGCTCATTCACATGAGCGTCGATACGCGGAGGTGTCGCGGTGCGTGCGGCGCGGGCAGTCTTGGGATTACTTCCGGCGTGAAGCGAGGTGGCGGCCAGAATGAGCAGGAGCGCAGCGGAAAAGCGCATCGGATGATCGATCGGATGATGGCGTGAAAAGACCAGGAGCACCGATGACACAAAAAAGGATGATCGTTGATGCGTGCGGATCTCCCTCTTCACTGTCATCTGCGATCGCTTTGAGGTCTGGAAGCAGAGCGCTGAGTTGAACGCCACGCCCTTCAACAACAAGGGTGCGGTCGACGGACCCGCACCCACGCGGTTCGGACGGATCGCAAATGCCGCTTAGACCGCTCGAGCTGCCGACAAGAGGGCCTGCACACGCTCAGGCGTATCCGCCTCAGCGTAGAACCGGATGAGCGGCTCCGTTCCCGAAGCTCGCACCAGGACCCAGCCCGGTTGGACGAAGAGCTTGAAGCCGTCCTTCGTTTCGACCCGCTGGACCGGATGACCGGCCAGCGTTTTCACTCCCTTCTTGTAGACGCCGAGGATACGTTTCTTCTCTTTCTCCGTCAGGTGGGCGTCGTACCGATCGAAATGATGCCACCCGAACTCTGTCATCACTTCCGCGACGAGGTCGCTCAGCTTCTTCTTTCGGACCGCCATGATCTCGCACAACAGCAAGCCGATGTGGATGCCGTCGCGCTCGGGGAGATGGCCCTTGACGCCCAGGCCGCCGCTCTCTTCGGCCGCCACGAGGATATCGCGCTCCGTCATCAGCCGGCACAGATGCTTGAAGCCGATGGCGGTCTCGTGCAGGGTGATGCCGTACGCCTTGCACATCTTGTCGATGATCTGACTGACGGAGAACGACTTGGCAACCTCTCCGCGCCAGCCTTTCTGCTGCCAAAGGTACTTGACGAGGACGGCGAAGATGCGGTGCGAGTCGACAAAGGTCCCCTTCTCATCGAACGCGCCCACCCGGTCGGCATCACCGTCGGTCGCGATCGCGATGTCGCACTTCTGCTCGACGACCGCTTTCGCCAGCTCCCTCAGATGCTGCGGGAGCGGCTCGGGATGGGCTCCGCCGAAGGAGGGATTGAACGTCCCGCGCAGGGAAACGGCCAACGGTACGAGCTGGTCCATGACGCCCTGACCGGCGCCGTGCATGGCGTCGTAGGCGATGCGAATGCCGCCGGCCTTGATGCGCTCGGTGTCGATCTTCGTTCGGAGGTCTTCAACGTAGGCCTGCGTGAAATCGATGCGCTTGATCGTCCCTTTGGCGACAAGCTCGGCGAATGTCTTCTTCGTCGGAGGCGCTGTGCGGATTTTCGCCAGTTCCTTCTCCACCTTCTCGATCATTTCGGGATGGGCCGGACCGCCGAAATCCCCCTTGATCTTGAAGCCGTTGTATTTGGCCGGATTGTGGCTGGCCGTAATGACGACCCCTCCCGCCGCTTTGCGCCTGAGGGTCAGGAGCGAGACCATTGGCGTCGACGAGATCTTGTCCGAGAGAACGACGTTGATCCCTGCATTCCCGATGACCTCGGCCACCTTCTCGGCAAATTCTTTCGAGAGGAATCGGGCATCGTAACCGATCACGATCCCGTTCTTGATCTTCTTGTGTCTCTTGTAGTAGCGAGCGGTCGCCTGCGCCACCCGGGCGAGGTTGTCGAACGTGAAGTCCTGCGCGATCACGCCGCGCCAGCCGTCGGTGCCGAACTTGATATCCATTGAAGAAGGAGAAAGGAGTTGGGAAAAAGGGGCCGTTGAGAGTACCAGTGATTCACTCCATTGCGACCAGCACTGCCGTCTCTATGTGTGTGGTCCGGCCCGAGAGATCCATGGCTGCGTCGGAGCTTTCCATCGGGATGTGAATCTCCCGATGGAGCAGCCCTTTGGACGAGACGAAATCGCCCCGCAACTTCTGGTGCCTTCCCGCTTCGTGGAGCGAACGACCCGTCAGAACTTGACGTTCAACGCCCCAAGACCGGCAAAGTAGCCGTTCGTGTCGAGGTCCTCCTCGATACGAAGGAGCTGGTTGTACTTCGCGATGCGGTCGGTTCGGCTGGCCGAACCGGTCTTGATCTGTCCGGCATTGACCGCCACGGCGATGTCGGCGATCGTCGAATCTTCCGTTTCGCCCGAGCGATGGCTCAGCACGGTCGTATACTTCGCCCGCTTCGCCATTTCGATACAGTCGAGCGTCTCGGTGAGCGTGCCGATCTGGTTCACCTTAATCAGGATAGAATTCGCCACGCCCATGTCGATGCCTTTGGAGAGGTATTCGACGTTTGTCACGAAGACATCGTCGCCGACGAGCTGGACCTTCTTGCCGAGCGTGTCCGTGAGCATCTTCCATCCTTCCCAATCGTTCTCCGCCATGCCGTCTTCGAGCGAAACGATCGGATATTGCTTCGTCCACGACTCCCAGAACTTCACCATCTGCTCGGAGGTCTTCTCGGACTTGTCGGACTTCGAGAACACGTAGCGCTTCTTCTCGGCGTCGTAGAATTCGCTCGCAGCCGGGTCGAGCGCGATGTAGATCTGCTCACCGGGCTTGTAGCCGGCCTTGTTGATGGCCTCGAGGATCACCTCCAACGCCTCCTCGTTCGACTTCAGGCTGGGAGCGAATCCACCCTCGTCGCCGACCGCCGTGTTGTATCCCTTTTTGTGCAGGACCGACTTGAGCGCATGGAAGACCTCGGCGCCCATCCGCAAGGCCTCACCGAATGACGGCGCGTCCAGCGGCATGATCATGAATTCCTGCGGGTCGACGTTGTTGTCGGCATGCTTGCCGCCGTTCAGGATGTTCATCATCGGGGCCGGAAGGACCCGGGCATTCGTACCGCCGATGTATCGGTACAGCGGCATGCCCAGCGACAAGGCCGCTGCCTTGGCGACCGCCAATGAAACGCCCAAGATCGCATTGGCGCCGAGCTTGCTCTTGGTGGGGGTGCCGTCGAGCTGGATCATGAGCTTGTCGACGCCGATCTGGTCGGTGGCTTCGAAGCCGGTGACCTCGTCGGCGATGACCGTATTGACGTTCTCCACGGCCTTGAGGACGCCCTTGCCGAGGAAGCGGGCTTTGTCGCCGTCGCGCAATTCGACGGCTTCGTTCTCGCCGGTGGAGGCACCGCTCGGGATGGCGGCCCGGCCGAGCGTGCCGTCTTCGAGTTGGACATCGACTTCGATGGTAGGATTGCCGCGCGAATCAAGGATCTCGCGGGCCCAGACATCTTCGATATGCATGTTCGACATGGGTTCTATTCTCCGTGGTGAGCAATGCAAAAGTTCCCGAAAAAACCGGGGAATTGCAATGAAGGTCGGGCCGTGTTTTTGGGTATATTATCGGCCATGACAACGACACATCCCGCCACGATCCCTTGGCGAACCATGCTCCTGTGTGCCGCCGCGACGATCGCGGCGTTCGCCAAGTCCTTCTCATTTCCGTTCGTCAACTGGCAGGACCCGATCCGGATCCTCGAACCGGTGACCTTGGGCCCGTTGACCATCGCTTCCGCGATGCGAACGATCGCGGACATTCGCGCCGTGCCGTATCAGCCGATCACCGATCTCGGCAACGGCCTCAACGCGCTCGTGACCGGCGCCTATCCGGCAGGCTTCCATGCCGTGAACATCGCACTCCACGCCCTGATCGCCTTACTCCTCTTGGAATACCTGCGGCGCTGGCAGTTCGGTCTCGTACCGGCCGCCATCAGCACACTGCTGTTCTCCCTGCATCCTCTGCGTGTCGAAGCCGTCGCGTGGGTTTCAGGACGAGATGAACTCCTCGCCACGCTGTTCGTCCTTTCGTCGGCCATCGCTTTTCTTGAATACCGATCGAGCGGCCGGAGGTCGTGGTATGGCGCCTCCCTGATCGCTGCGATCGCCGGAGTCGGCTCCAGTGCCACGGCGGCACCATGGCCGCTTGTTCTTCTGCTGCTCGACCGCCCGACGCAGGGATGCACAACGGCACAGCGCTTCGCCGACTTCCTCCCCTTCTTCGCCGCCGGCCTTGCTGCCGCCTCCATCCCCGCCGGACGCTGGATCTCGAATGTCGCAGCCAGCGGCCTCTCGCCTTCGTGGGTGACGGATGCGGCCGCCTCTCCTTCGTTCGCCTTTCTTTTCTTCGTGTGGCAGACCATCGCACCGAGCCACCTCGCGGCGGTCTACGCGGTGCCCATGCTGGGGCTCTGGTGGTGGTTCGTCCTCGTGGCGCTCGTGATCGCAGGGGTCTTTGCCTTCAGGGCGACCCGAGGCCGCATCGAGTACCGGGCCGGAATCCTATGGGCCCTCATCTTTCTGGCACCGTCGGGGGCAGGTGTGACCGATGCTCCGGGTCCGATCTCAGATCGATCGACGATGCTTTCGGCCGTCGGAGTCAGCCTGCTCCTCGCCGCATCCGTGCAATCGATGCTCCGTCAGCACCAAGGTCGATTCGCCCGTCTTGTCAAGGTCAGCGCGGTCCTCCTTCTGGCGGTGCTCGGAACGCTCGCCAGCGTGCAGAGCGAGACATGGAGCAGCAGCGTTGCCCTCTGGACGCGGGCGACCGACCGGACGCCCACCTCTGCCCTTGCACACAACTACCTCGGCGCAGCTCTGGCTCAGGAGTCGGGCGATCTCGTACGCGCGGACCGGAGCTTCAGCATCGCGATCTTCCACGATCCCCTCTTCTCCGCCGCCTATGCGAACCGGGGAACGACGCGAGCCGCACTCGGAAGGAGCGAGGAAGCACTGCGTGACCTGGACGAGGCGCTTCGCATCGACCCTTCTGACCCTTCGACGCGGATGTCACGCGCGATGGTGCTCAGGCGCTCAGGCCGGTTCGATGAGGCGCTCCGAGACATGCATCTCGCCATCGCTCGTCAACCGATGAACGTACCGTGGATGGTCGAGCGCGCGGGCTTGCTGCTGGAAATGGGGAGGACGGGTGAAGCGGCGGCGGAGTTGGAGGTCTTGCGGCGGGCAGGGTACGAAGCCTTCCTCGAGCCCTGATCGTCATCGTTCAGGGACGAGGCGATCGTTCTCTCAACGCTTCGCAGTACGCGATCATTTCTTCCACGTCGAGCATCTCTGCCTCGTGGTCGGTGTAATTGAGCGATTCCCACAAGGCCGCCTTGGCCTGTTCCGTTGCGCCGGTGATGAGGTAGGCGGAAGCGAGTTTGCGGCGGGCAGCATAGTCCAACGTCGAACGGTCGAGCGACGGTAGTCCCTCGAGCAGGCGGATGATCGATACGGGCTCACGCTCCGACGACATGAGGCGTGCCGCAGCGTACCTCAGCAAAGGCTCGCGCGCCCGTCCGCGCTCGACCAAAGCGGCCGCCTCGAGGACGCGACGCTTGATCGAATCCGGGTCTTGTCCGACCACGGCCGCCACGAGGGGCCGATCCCAGCCCCACTTCGTTAACGCCTCCCATCGGAAGGCTGCCGTTTCGGTCCATCGGGTCGACAGTCGCAATTCTCGCACGCGATCGTACGCCGCCGCCGCCCGAACGAGCGAGTCCATGCGCCACCAGGCGTCTCCTGCCATCACATCAAGCGTTCGTACGTACGGCCATCGGAGCGGATCGTGCCGCAACGTATCGACAAACATCAGCAGCTCTGCATGCTGACGCGTGCGGGAAAGACCCTGCGCTTTGAGGCCGGCCGCTTCGGCCGACCCTGTCAACGACCAGGAGCGCTCTGCAAGCCGGAGTCCTTCGTCGTCGCGACCGGAGGCAAACGCCGCGCGCGCAGACGCATGCAAGTCTCCGATGACCCGCGCACACTCCCGGGCGTAGATCGGCGGCCGCCGATACAGCATGATCGCCTTCGCCGTGTCCGAGGCCGTCAGGGGGATCTCGTCGATGCGACGACGCCAACCGCTGGCCAGAACCGATAGGTCGTGGAAGAACGCACGATGGGGGTCACCCGTGCGGTAGAAGGTCCTGTAGCTCCGGATGCCGAACCGCTCGATCAAATACCGTGAGAACGAACCCGCCAACACGTACGACGCAGACGAATTGCCGCGGAAGAAACCCGTGACGGTAAAGAGGTCCTCCACCGATCCCCGGTAGCCCGTGGCGAAGACCTGCGCCGCGGCCCGGTGGACCGATTCGCCGTTCACGGTGCGTTCGAGCGCGACGGCCAACCCTTCGATGACGCCGGCATTCACGCCGATACCCAAGAGCGGAAGGCCGAAATCGGCGGCGAGAACATGGACGAGCTCATGCCGAAGCGTGGGCTCCACATCACTCCGCAAGAGGTGGACTTGCCCGAGCCACGGCTTCGCGAAGTTGGTACGGCCACCTCCTGCCAGGCGGTTCTTCTGTGCCGCGTCGCGATAGATGATACTCACGACCTTTCCGTCGGGCCAGACGCGGAGTGTCCGACGAAGTCGTTCGTACGTGAACTCGTGATACGCCAGCAGGCGGTCCGCTTGCTCAGCGGAGAACTCCTCTTCCGGGTACAACACGACCAGGTGCTCGCCGTCGCGCCGGCCACCCAACTCACGCTCGATACGTCCGAGCGACGAGCTCCAGCCGAAGCGGTCGGATTCCCACCAGAGGAGCGCGAGCGCGGCGACCGACGCCATCGCCGCAAGGAATGCCGGAGAGCGCCACACCTTTCGGCGTTCACGCCGCGCGCGGTCCGCCGAGGCCCCGATCAACACCGCGGTCGCGGCAAACCAAAGCGTCACGACGCGGAACCAGACCAGCGATCCGGGGATGCCGAGCGACTCGTCGTAAGAGAATCCCGGGAAGAAGCCCAGAATGAGGTTGAAGGCAAAGATCTGCGGGCCCACCAGCGTGACGACGACGAACGGCAGGAGGACGCCGACCCAGAGGAGCAGAAACAGCGCGCGGGGCCACGCGACGGTGCACCCACGAGCCAGAACGCCGAGGCTCAGCCCGACGATCCCCGCCGGCGGGACGATCAGCAGATAGTCGGCCAGACCGCCAAGGAGAGAACAATTGCGAATGAAGAAAGCGGCGAGGAGACCGACCAGCAACGGAGGAAGGCTCAGCGCCAGAGTTCGCACGATCCAGATCGCCCACGTGCGCCATCTGACCGGTAGATCCTGACGCACGACGCTCCACCCGGCTGACAACGCGATGAACGGTGCCATCGCCGCGGAGAACTCGAGTCCAAGAACATTCAGGAAAGGGAACTGCGTTATGACGAGTGCGATCGTCGCGAGCATCGCGAGCGGACGCCAACCCGGGGCCGGAGAGCTTGTGGTTCTGGAGAACAAACGAGGGCCTGGCGGAGATCACTGAAGGAGAAGAGGGCCAACAGGAACGGAGCGAAGACCACCGGCGGCCCAACAGGGCCGTTCCTGTCTCGAGTAGCTCCGACGGGCCTGCCGGACGTGGGTCATCGCCGCGCGAAGTCGGTTCTGTGCCCCAGGCCGTTCTTCGCGGGCAGCATCACGATCAGAACTCCTCGCCCGCCACGCGCGAGATGTCGGCACCGAGGCCCTGGAGTTTCTTCTCGATGGCCTCGTAACCGCGGTCGAGGTGATAGACGCGCAGGACCTCCGTCGTTCCTTCGGCCGCCAAGCCGGCAAGGATGAGCGATGCACTTGCCCGAAGGTCGGTCGACATCACTTTTGCGCCCTTGAGTCGGGGCGAGCCAAATACCGTCGCAATGTTTTCCTTGACGGTGACATTCGCGCCGAGACGCGCCAGCTCGGGCACATGAGCGAAGCGGTCGAAGTAGATCGTATCGGTGATGATGCTCGTGCCCGTCGACATCGACATCAGCGAGATCCATTGGGCCTGCATGTCCGTCGGGAATCCGGGATAGATGGCTGTGGTCGCATTCACCGGCGTGATCGCCTCAGGCGGTGTGACCTCCACCCAATCGGGACCCAGCTTCAGCCGTGCGCCGGCGTCCTCGAGCTTCACGATGAGGGAACCGATGTGGCGCGGTTGGCAGTGCTCGAGCCTGACCGACTTCGACCGATCGCCGGCCAGGGCGGCCGCGACCATGAACGTTCCGGCTTCGATCCGGTCCGGGATGGTCGTCGTCGAGGCGCTGTGGAGTTCGTCGACCCCTTCGATCTCAAGACAGCCGGTGCCGATGCCATGGATCTTCGCACCCATGGCGACGAGGAATTCGGCGAGGGCGGTGATCTCGGGCTCCATGGCCGCGTTCTCGATGATCGTCGAGCCCTTGGCCAAGACCGCCGCCATCAGGATGTTGCCGGTGGCGCCGACGCTGGAGATGTCGAAGAGGATGCGGGCGCCGTGCAAACGCTTCGCCTTGGCAATGATGTAGCCGCCGTCGAGGTCGATCTGGGCTCCGAGCTTGCGAAGGCCCTCGATGTGCAGGTTCACGGGCCGCGGTCCCCAGGCACAGCCGCCTGGGAGCGAAACGCGAGCCTCGCCGAACCGGCCTACGAGCGGACCGAGCACGTAGATCGACGCACGCATCTTCTTGACGTGCTCGTAGGGCGCCTCGCGGCTGGTCACGCCGGCGTTCTCGACCGTCAGCGTGGTGTCCTGCCGCGAGAAACGGAGGCCCATCGATTCCAGCAGGCGCGACATCGTCGTCACGTCGCGCAGGACCGGTGTGTTCCGCAACTGAAAGGAGCCCGTCGCCAGGAGCGTTGCGGGCATGAGGGCCAGCGACGCGTTCTTGGCGCCGCCGATGATGACCGTGCCGGCCAGCGGCCGGCCGCCGTTGATCACGAATTTGTCCACCGATATCCCTGATTAGACGCTTGGACGATACATGATCCACGAATGGTCACGAATCGACACGAATGAGAGATCCCATCTCTTCACTCGTCTCTCTTCGCGTAGGTTCGTGCAAGGGACATCCGATGTCCGTTCGTGCCATTCGTGGTGTGTCTTGATCTTTTGATGGTACCCCGAAAACCCCCGAAACGCAAAACGGTCCGCCTTGTCTTTCCTCGTATTTTGTGATATTCTCAATTTGTTGTCACACGCCGCACATCCTTAGCGAGCACTCCGCATGTCCGTCCAGATCATCGTCGGCGCCCAGTGGGGCGATGAAGGCAAAGGTAAGATCGTCGACCACTTGAGCGAGAAGGTCGACATCGTCGCCCGCTATCAAGGGGGGGCCAATGCCGGCCATACCGTCATCCTACCCCCTGTTCGGGGCCAGGCGCCGCGTCAATTCGTCCTTCACCTTATTCCTTCGGGCATCTTCCACCGACACGTCCTCTGCGTGATCGGCAACGGCGTCGTGCTCGATCCTGTGGCGTTGATGGACGAGATCGGGCAGCTGCAGGAAGCGGGCATTCGCATCGACGGACGCCTCCTGATCAGCCACAATGCGCACCTCATCATGCCGTATCACAAACGGCTGGATGCGATCCGCGAAGAAGGGGCGCAGAAGATCGGGACGACCGGCCGGGGGATCGGGCCCTCCTACATCGACAAGTATTCCAGGACGGGCATCCGCGTGGTGGACCTGCTCGACCGGGACGTCCTCTGCGCCAAATTGAAGCAGAACCTCGAAACGACAAACGAACTTCTGAAGAAGGTGTACGACCGAGACGAACTGGATGTCGACCGTATCATCGCCGAGTATGAGGATTTTGACAAGAAGATCGACCCCTACATCACCGACACGGCAGACTATCTGAACCGGGCGTTGTCGAAGGGCAAGGCAGTTCTTGCGGAAGGCGCCCAGGGCGCGCTGCTCGACGTCGACCATGGCACCTATCCGTTCGTCACGTCGTCGAACCCGACGAGCGGCGGCGCGTGCACGGGCCTCGGCATCCCTCCGACCGCCATCGATTCGGTCGTCGGAGTCGTCAAGGCCTACTCGACGCGCGTCGGGAACGGGCCGTTCCCGACGGAACAGCTGAACGAGACCGGCGAGCGCTTGCGGAAGATCGGAGGCGAGTTTGGCGCGACGACAGGCCGCCCGCGTCGATGCGGATGGCTCGACCTGGTCAGTCTGTCGTATTCCTGCCGGATCAACGGCATCGACCGCATCACCGTGACGAAACTCGACGTGCTGGACTCGTTCGACGAGATCAAGGTTTGCACCGGCTACAAGGTCGGCAACCGCGTGCTCGCTCGCTTTCCGACCGACGTGCAGACGCTCGAGAAGGTCCAGCCAGTCTACAGGACCTTCTCCGGCTGGAACGAGCCGACCTCGGATATCCGCCGCTTCAGCGACCTGCCGTCGAAGGCGCAGTCGTATCTTCGCGCCGTCGAGCGACTCCTGAAGGTCCGGCTGTGGCTCGTCTCCGTCGGCGCCCGTCGCGACCAGACCCTTTCCGTACCACGTCGCTGACGGACCATGGACCGCTCTTCGATCTCAGGATCGATCTCTTCGTCGGGTCGCATCAAGATCCTCCTTCTCGGCCTGGCCTTCCTCATCGTGGCCGGGATCCTCTTCTACACGTACGACATCGTTCAGCGCCTCCACGAACGCGAACAGCGGGTCGCCGGGATGTACGCGCGGTCGCTCGAGTACATCGCCAACGCCAAGGCCGGCGAGGGAGACTACAGCTTCGTGTTCAACGAGGTCGTGAACGCGATCGACTTCCCGATGATCGAGACCGACCCCGCCAGCTCGCTGATCAAGAACGTCCGGAACGTACCGCTCGACAGTACGTGGGATGCCGAGCGGCGCGAACGCCACCTCCGTGATCTCATCCGGGAGATGGACCAGATCCACACCCCGATCGTCGTCGCCTACCAGGACACGATCATTCTCAGCCGCATCCATTACGGCGAATCGCCGCTCATCACGCAGCTGCGCCTCCTTCCGTTCGTCGAACTGGCGGCCGTGGCCGTGTTCATCCTCATCGGTTACATCAGCTTCTCCTACATCAAGCGGAGCGAACAGAGCAGCATCTGGGTGGGCATGGCCCGCGAGACGGCACACCAATTGGGGACGCCGATCAGCAGTCTGCTGGGTTGGACGGAACTGCTCCGGTCGCATGCCGCCGGCAACGTCGCGGCAAGCGAAACGCTCGCCGAGATGAGCAACGACCTGCAGCGGCTGCAGAAGATCGCGGACCGTTTCTCGAAGATCGGCTCGAGGCCCGACCTGCGCGAAGAACCTGTGACGGACATCATCAACCACGTCGTCCAGTACTTCCAGCGCCGCATCCCGCACACGGGCAAGAAGGTCACCCTGGCCATCGAAGCGAACTCCGACGAGTTGGTCAGCGTGAATCGTGAACTCTTTGAATGGGTGATCGAGAACCTGACCAAGAACGCCCTCGACGCCATCGAGAGCGGCGAAGGTCGGATCACGTACACGATCACAGGACACCATCGGCACGTCTTCATTGACGTGACCGACACCGGCAAGGGGATCGACCCGAAACACCGGGCCCAGGTCTTCCGTCCGGGCTTCTCTACGAAAAAACGCGGATGGGGACTCGGACTCAGCCTCGCCAAGCGTATCGTCGAGTCCTACCACAGCGGACGCTTGACGCTGAAGGAAAGCCGGCCTGGCGTGGGGACAACATTCCGCATCAAATTGAAGCGGTGACCGAGAACGACCCGACATGGATCGACGACAGACCCATCTTCGAACGACAGCCGTCGCGCTGTTGGCGCTCGCCGCATCGGCATTGGCAGCCGGACAGACCCCGTGGTCGACGCCGGACGGAATGCACCGTGTCGTGCGTGAGCTGTCGGCACAACCGACCGAGGGACGGGTCGCTTATGTCCGCGACGCGCTCCGGAAGCTCGGCGTCGCGTTCCGGGAGCAATCGTTCGACACCGTACTCGTCGGGGATCGGGATACCCTCCTCCTTCGGGGGACCAATCTCATCGTCCGGCTTGGGAGCGGTTCAGCGATCACGGTCGTTGGCGGGCACCTTGACGCTGTGCCCACATCGCCAGGGGCCAACGACAATGCCGCGGGCGTCGCCGTGATGCTGGCGCTCATCAGCGAATGGCGGACGCCGCCCGTGCCCGGTATCGTCGAGTTCGCTTTCTTCGACCGTGAGGAGAACGGGCTGATCGGGTCGGAGGTCTATGTGCAGTCGGTGACCCGAGCGGCGCACCGCGCGATGCTGAATCTGGACGTCGTTGGCATGGGAAACGAGATGTTCATCGGTCCCGTCGGCGGGGGCGACGACGACCGGATGCTTCCCGCGCTCCGGAAGGCCGCCGACAGCCTGAGGATACCGGCGACGTTTGGCGAGACCTATCCCGACAGCGACCACGAGTCTTTTGCGCGAAGAGGACTCGAAAACCTGTCGATCTCCCTCATGCCCGCCGGGGATGCGGCGAAACTGATCCGGTTGCTCAAAGAAGGATGGTCGGGCAAGCTGGAGGATATGCCGCGCGCGTTGACGACGATGCACTCGCCGTCAGATACAGCCGACCTCGTTGATCCCGCCTCGCTGGCCCTTGCCCTCAAGTTCGTCCGAACTTCGGTGGTCCTCCTGAACGCACCGTAGGCTGCCGGCGACCCATGAAACACGACGAGGCACGCAGCCGGTCGCGCTGCATGCCTCGTTGCGTCTTCGTCACCCCGTGCGGTCACGGGCGGGACATCAGTCCTTCCAATCGCCGCTTGACATGCGGCCATTCTTCGTCGATCACGCTGTAGTAGACCGAATCACGATTGCGACCGCCGTGCAGCAGCATGTGCTGGCGCAGCGTCCCCTCCTCCGTGGCCCCGATCCTCAGCAACGCCCGACGCGATGCTTCGTTGAAGGACGCGGTCTTGAACTCGATCCGGCGCAGCCGCCATTCTTCGAACGCGTGACGGAGCATCAGGAACTTCGCTTCGGTGTTCACGAAGCTGCGCTGCCAGGGCCTCGCCACCCACGTCCATCCGATCTCCGCCCGCCGATGCAGGCGTTCGATCGCGGCGAACCGCGTGCTTCCAACCACACGACAGTCGCCCTTCACGATCGTCACGAACGGGACCGCCGTCCCCCGAGCCCGCTCGTGCAGGGCCTGTCGCACGTAGGCCTCCAGGTCCTCCCGGCGCTCGATGCGGCTGGTCGAGTTGGTCCAGAGTGCCTGGTCGTACGCGATCGCCTCCAGCGCATCGGTGTCAGAGGTCGCCAACGCGCGGAGCATCACGCGCGGTCCTTCAAGCTGTTCCGGGCACTCAATCATCGATCGCAGCGCTCGTGATGTCATCGTACCTTGTCGACAGAGCCCCGAACACTGATCACTGACCTCTGGCCTCTCTCCGCCTTCTGTCCATCTCACCCGGCTTGTGGCGGAATTCGAAATCCATCAAGATGCTCACCCGGCTACTCTCCGCCATAGGATGAATACTCGGGGCAGGGAGCGAAGAGAACAACTTGGGTTCGCGAACTCGTCGTACTCCTCTGAACGGACCTCTGATCTCTGGCCCCTTCTTTTCATCCCCCTACTTCCCGCTGGAGGTGTGATCGTGAACGATCCTCCACCCTTCCTTCTTCTTTTCGACGATCAGCGTGAACCGTCCCCACGGCTCATCGGACATCCGTCGGAGGCGCCAGACACCGTGGGCCACCGCCGTCGTCGGGGCGATGATCCGCACTTCGAGATCTTCGAAGGCCAGGGTGCCCATGTCTTCGCGAGTCCGATAGCGTGCCGCGTAGCGCCCGGCAACCTCGTCGAAACCCTTGGTCAGCGCTCCGTCGCTGACGAAGACGGTGGATGCCGACCGCCAATACCCGGCCATGTAACCTGCGATATCGCCACGGTTCCAAGCGGCCACCTGCGACTCGAGCACGGCCAACACCTCGGCCTCCCTCGAGGGCGTCTGTGGCATCCAAAGGGCGATCAAGAGCAAGATCGTTTGAGTCATGTCGTCACCTGTTCTGCGTCGAAGACCTCGCCGATCCCTGCTCAGCAACGCCGGGGCTCAGCAAGTTCACCTTCCAGAGCCTTCGAGCATCCGTCCATCGTCATCTGTGAGCCGTCGCCGGAGGCACCTTTGGCTTGAAGAGGCCAAATCCCACCAATCCGCCGAGCATGCCGAAAATGGGAAAGATAATGATGTTGAAGAAGAAGCCGACGAGGATCGCGCCGGGACTGACGGCGTCCTGCATCGAGTCCTCCATCTGTTGCATGATGTCGTCGGCCGTGGAGGAGGGAAGCGAACCGTTCTCGACAAGCTGATCGATCACCTTTCGCATGAAGTTCATGACGAACTCGCTTTCGATGGGTCCGATCGCGAACGCGACGAGCGTTGAAAGAAGCGTCGCGCCGAACGCGCCGACAAGGCCGGCGAGCAATCCGACGATCAGCGCATCGGATGATTCCATCGGAGGATGGTCGGGCAGATAATCCTGTCGGTGGAGATACGAACCAAATGCTCCGCCGAAGATGATCCCCGCGCAACAGCAGCAGTTGATGATGCTGATGCCGGGAAGCCCGGACAGCCCCGCGATGACAAGACCGGCCAGCAGTACCGGCCGTTGTTTGGATGGTTTATCGTACATCGTGGTCTCCCGTATGAAGGGTCATTCGGTTCCGACGTCCGCGCGTCAGGGCGTCGATGAACAAGGGTGGGACCGTGAGCCCGAGACCGACACCAGCCAGGGTGCCGGTCAGCAGCCGCGTCGCCGTACCGGCCGGATGCAGACCACTCAAGCTGAGCGCCGCGTCCAGAACCGCCGGGACCATCCAGGCAGCGAAGACGCGCGGGGGCATCGGCGTCCATCGCTCGAGTCCGCGTATGAGCGGGACCAGGATCATCGTTGCCGTGAAAGCCAGGTAGATCGATGAGCACCGGATGCACACAGCCCACGGAAGGCTGCCCCAGCCAAATGAGCGCTCGTCCAGTTGATGGCAGACGCGTCCGTAGACATGTCCGGCGAGCGCATCTCCCGCCGCACCGGCCAGAGGAAGCAACAGAAAGCCGGCGCACCACAAGAGCGCCGGGACCAAGAGAAGGGCATACGCGGATCGAGGGGTCATATCCTGCGGGACAGTATCGAGACAAATGAACCGTGAATCAAGGCGCTGCCTTTTCCGGTCTGGATTATTGGCGTATATTCCGCTACACAATCTCAGTCGACCGACGCCATGCACTCCACGCTCGGACCCCAGCATAACTTCCTTGGCCTTGAGAGGGACCTCTCGACCTTCGACCGTTCGAGAGCGGTCGTGCTTCCCGTCCCTTTTCAGCGCGTCTCCGGCAGCGGGACCAAACTGGCTCCCGCGGCCATCCTGGCGGCATCGCGGACCATCTCGCGCTACGACGAAGAGACGGGCGCCGACTTGGCAGCACGTCATGGGATCGCGACGCTGCATCCATTCCCGACATCGCCCGTGAAGGAACCGGCCTTCCTGACCAAGCTTAGCGACCTCGTGGCGGACCTGCTCGCGAGAGAGAAGTTCGTCCTGACCATCGGAGGCGACCGCCTGCTCACATCGGCCTGCGCAGCGGCCTCGGCAAGGCGCTACGCCTCGTTGAGCGTGCTGCATCTCGACGCCCACGCCGACCTCAACGCCAATGCCGGCGCCGTGACCGCCCGACTCTGCGAATTCATCGAACCAAAACGGATCGTCCAAGCGGGCGTGCGTTCGACCTCGGAGGATGAGGTCATGTTTGTGCAAGAGCATGGCATGCGGACGTACTACGCCCACCTCATTCGCGCGGGCGCCTATACGCGCCTGTTGAAATACTGGGACGATGCGCTTGTCGACGACCTGACCGATGAGGTCTACGTGACCGTCGACGTCGATGTGTTCGATCCGTCGATCATGCCCTCGACGAAGACCCCGGAACCGGGTGGCCTTGGTTGGGGCGAAGTGACCAGCTGTCTCCGGAAGATCGGACAGAAGCGACGGATCGTCGGCGCCGACATCACAGGATTCGCGCCAGAAAAGGGCGCGCGGCATGCGGACGTGACCGCGGCCAAACTGGCCTTCAAACTGCTGGCGTATTCACTCGGCTAGAGCATGTCTTCCTCTCTCGAACGTCCGGTCGCCGCGACCGCTCCTGATCGGCGCCGCTTCCTGAAGCGAAGCGCGTTCGGCGTCGCCGCTCTTTCGGTCGGCGGTTGCCTGCCCGGAGGCCCGGCCGGCGCGGACGACCTCCGGGCGGGGATCGCCCAACAACTGCGCTTCTCTTCGCCCACGGAATTTCTCGTCCTTCAAGCGGCCGCGGAGCAGATCCTCGACCTGCCGCCGACCGGAGGACCGATGGCCTCCGCCGACGCAGCGATGCGGATGGACCACTACCTGGCCGGTGCCGATCAGGAGGTCCAGGACCAGTTCCACCAGTTGCTCAGCGTGTTCAACAGCGGTCTCGCGGCGTTCTTCTTCGATCTGCGGTTCTCCTCTTTCTTGGGAATGTCGACGAAGGATCGGGCGGACTATCTGCAGGACTGGATGGAGAGCCCCATTGCCTTTCGTCGCACGGCCTTCGTGGCCCTGAAGCGGATCGCCGCAAGCACGTACTACGCGCATCCGGTGAGTTGGAAAGCCATCGGGTACGATGCCGACCACACGCCGCAGGTAAGGCCATGATCGTACACGGCCACGAGATCACCTCGCCGCTCCGCATCTCCGCGGATGTCTGTATCATCGGTTCCGGATGTGGCGGAGGCGCAGCCGCCAAGGTCCTCGCCGAGGCAGGCAAGCGGGTGGTGGTCCTGGAGGAAGGCGGCGCCTATGCGCCGAGCGAATTCCCGTCCTCGGGCGAACAGGCGTATACCGAGCTCTACCAGGAGCGTGGGGGACTGGCAACGGAGGACCTGGCAGTCACCGTGCTGGTCGGACGCACCGTCGGCGGGAGCTCGACGATCAACTGGACCACGTCGTTGCGCACGCCGGAATTCGTGCTGGACGATTGGACCCGCTCCAAGAACGTCGTGGGGTTTTCGTCGGCCGAACTCGAACCGTATTTCGCCCGTGTCGAACGCTATCTGAACATCCACCCCGAACCGGACCACCGGCACAACCGTCAGAACAGCATCATTCTGAAGGGGGCTGCAGCGCTGGGGTATCGGGCAAAGTCGACCGGGCGGAACGTCAGGGATTGTGTCGAACTTGGCGTCTGCGGATACGGATGCACGGCTGGGGCGAAGATGTCGGTCGACGTCACGTACATTGCCGACGCCGTGAAGGCCGGTGCGACCGTTCATGCCGACTGTCGTGCCGATCACATCGAATCGGCCGGAGCCTCGAGGCTCGTGCATGGCTCGGTGCTCGATCGCGCATCCCGCGCTCCGCGTCTTCCGTTCACGATCGAAGCGCCCCTGGTCATCGTCGCGGGAAGCGCCGTTGCCTCTCCCCTCATCCTCCGACGTTCAGGGCTCGGCAACAACGACCATCTCGGCCGGCATCTGACGTTCCATCTGACATGCGCCGTCGCAGGTGTCTACGACGAAGTGCAGGACCCCTGGAAAGGCATTCCGCAGTCGGCCATGTGTGACGAGTTCCTCAACAAGAACGGCGACGGTTCAGGCTTCTGGGTCGAGGCCGTTCCGCTCGACCCGATCCTGGCCGCGATGGGCTTGCCGGGGTTTGGCGCTCCGCATCGGGAGCTGATGGAAAAGATGCGCCATCTGGCCGTCTCGATCATGCTCGTCAAGGAGAGCGATTCCGAAGGGGCCGTGCGTGCGAGCGACGCCGGCCGGCCCCTCCTGACCTACGACCGAGGACCTCGAGATCGGGCAACGTTGCGCCAGGCGCTGGCAGAGGCCGCCAGGATCCACTTCGCCGCGGGCGCGAGGGAGGTGCTGACCCTGCACACGCGTCGAACGCTCATTCCGTCCGTCGGGGAGGTCGAACGGGTCCTCGACAACGCCGCTTGGGACGACAACGAGATCTCGCTGTACAGCGCGCATCCTCTCGGCACGTGTCGCATGGGAGAAGATCCCCGCGCCTCCGTCGTCAACTCGAGGGGCAACGTGCACGGCGCACCGGGCGTGTTTGTCGTCGACGGCAGTGTGCTTCCGACGCCGCTTGGGGTCAATCCGCAGGTCACGATCCTGGCCGTTGCGGAAAAGAACGCCCAGTGGATCGCGGAGAACTGGTCATCAGCCGTGGGCAGCCGTCGCTGAGGCCAACGCCGATCCGTGATCAGCGCTCATCCGTGATCCGTATTCAGACCTCTGCACCGCACGTATTGAACACAGGAAAGAACGTCATGGCGAAAACGGAGTCTTTGAACGAAGCCCCCACACCCCGCCATCGGAGCGAAGCGCTGGATGCCATTCTCGGCACGCCGTTCAAAGTGCTCGACGACGGATTTGTGCGGGTCGTCGACTACCTTGGAGCCGATGAGTCGATCGTCCAGGCCGCCCGTGTCTCGTACGGCGCCGGGACGAAGAAGTCGCGAGAGGACCGTGGACTGATCCGCTACCTGGTCCGCCACGCTCACACGACGCCGTTGGAGATGTGCGAGCTCAAGCTTCACGTTCGCGTGCCGATGGATTGCTGGCGTCAATGGATCCGGCATCGCACGGCCAACGTGAACGAGTACTCCACGCGGTACTCGATCGCCATTGACGGATCGCAGACCACGCCGCCCGAACGGTGGCGGAAGCAATCGGCCGACAACAAGCAAGGAAGCGAAGGCTGGCTCGACCCCGAAATTGGGCGACGGCTCACGGAAGGCGAGCGCGAGCTGCAAGACATGTCCCGCCGGGTCTACGCGGAACGGCTTGACCTCGGCGTGGCTCGGGAGCAGGCCCGCAAGGACCTGCCGCTGTCGACGTACACGGAGGCCTACTGGAAGGTCGACCTCCACAATCTGCTGCATTTCCTCTGGCTGCGCATGGACCCGCACGCCCAGGCCGAGATCCGCGAGTACGCGAATGTCATCGGCCACGAGATCGTCGCCCGCTGGGTCCCGATGGCGTGGGAGGCCTTCAAAGACTACCGCCTCGGGGCCCTCGCTGTGTCACGGCTGGAGGTCGAGCTCATTCGGCTGCTCGCATCGCGCGACGACAAGGGGCTTCTGGATTTCGTGACGGCCGAAGAACTCGTGCGGGCGCGCAACGGCATTCCCGTGCTCGCCGGCGAGTTGAAGGAGTTCCTCGGCAAGCTCGGCCGCTTTGGCCTGGAGGACCGGTTGTCGCCACTCCTCAGCCGACCAGAGATCATCTCCCGCTTGCCGGCGTGAACGCATGCGCATCATCCTGATCGCGGCGGTGGCGAAGAATCTCGTCATCGGCAACGATGGGGAGATCCCATGGGACCTGCCCGAAGACCGGCGGCGCTTTCGCCGGCTGACGCAAGGCCACGTTGTCCTCATGGGACGCTACACGTTCCGCGCGTTGGGCCGACCGCTGCCGCTGCGTCGCAACGTCGTCCTCACGCACCACGCGCTTCAAGGCATCGAATCCTACCCCACGCTCGACATGGCCCTCGACCGTCTCTTCGACGAGCCGACCGTGTACGTCATCGGGGGCGGTGAGGTCTACCAACAAACGATCGGCGTAGCCGACGCGATGCGGTTGACCTTGCTCGACGAGGCACACAACGGCGACGTGCATTTCCCGGCCTTCGAACACGAGGTCGGGACGGTGTGGAAAGAGGTTTCGAGAGAGGAAGGCGTCGGGTATGCGTTCGTCGACTACGAACGGATCGCCCCCAAGGGGACCGGAGGAGGAACGCCGAAGAAGCCGAGCTGAAGCTGAACGCTCGGGCCTCACCGCATCATGTTGGTCAGCCCCACCCGGATCATCATCACGGCGATCGCGACCATGAACAGGGACGCGACCTTTGCGATCGCTTTCGACCCACCACGCCCCACCACCCGCACGACCACTTCCGAGTAACGGAAGACCAGCCATACGATGGCCAAGTTGGCCAGCAGGGACAGGACCGTCACCATCACGCCGTATGTGTCGACGAGGATGAGGATCGTCGTCAATGCCGCCGGCCCGATGATGAGCGGGACGCCGATCGGAACGATGCCGGTGGAGGTCTCAGGACTGCGCTGCTGATCGTGCGAGAACAGCAGGTCGACGATGGCGAGGACGAGCAGGACGATGCCACCACCGACGCGGAAGTCGTCTTCGGTGATCCCCATGACGTTGAACAGGAATCGGCCGAAGAAGAGAAAGGCGAGCGACACCCCAAGCGCGGCCAGCGTAGCATCGGTCACGAGACGCCGCTTCTGTGAACGATCGAGGCGATCCGTCAGCGACAGAAAGATCGGCACGACGCCCAGGACGTCGATGGCGACGAACAGTGGGATGAAGCTGAGGAGGAGGGCGTTCGGGTCGAACGACATCAGACGACGTTCACGCCGTTGGATCCGAGGTGACCGCTGACGAGCGCAATGACCTCTCGTTCATGCAGGTCGGTGCGCACGCCTGAGGATCGGATGGCCTCCGCCAGCGTCCCGCGACGCTCCGTCAGCCAGCCCCAGATGCAGTATCCGAGGCGGGCTTGGTCGTTCGGTTCGCGGGTCGCGATCAATGCGGCGGCTCCGTACGCAAGTGATTCTCGCGTGGCGGCGTCAAAAGGCTGGACTTTGGAAGGCGGTTTCGTGGTCATGACATTCTCGCGTGGCTGCTGAGGCAATATAGCTGAAAAATCCCAAAGGTCAGCGCCCCTTCCGACGCACCGCTTTGCCGCTCCGGACGACGACCATCGTCACGTCATCGTGCGGTTCGGCGCTGCCCTGGAATTCTTCGACGGCCGACAGGACGTGGTGCTGGATCTCTCCAGCGCTCAGATGCCGCTTAGCCGCAAGCAGGCGCTTGACCGGTTCCTCGCCGAACTCCTTCCCCTCCTCATTCATCGCCTCCGTCACGCCGTCCGTATAGAAGAGGTAGACGCTATCCGGTCGGAGGGGCCTCACGACCTCTCGGAGCTCCCGGTCGAAGATCGGCCCCCGCTCCAGACCCAGGCCGATGCCCGGCGACTCGACGAACTCCATCGAGCCGTTCGCCCCGATCAGGGCCCTGTTATGCCCGGCGCGACAGATGCGCACCTGCCGCTTCTCGAGGTCGAACAGGGCAAGGATCATGGTGATGAACGACCGACGTTCGATGCCGTCGAAGATGCGGCGGTTGATGTGCGACAGCATCTCTCTGGGTGACCGGTACATGTGCGCCGCCAGCTGCACCATCCCCTGCACCTTCGACATGTACAACGCCGCCGACATTCCCTTGCCGGCCACGTCGGCCACGACCACGAGCAGCTTGTTCCTGCCGATCTCGATGAAGTCGTAGTAGTCGCCCCCGACCTGGAGGGCGGGACGGGAGTAGCCCGAGATATCGAGACCCGGCATCGACGGGGCCCCTTTCGGCAGCAGTCCCTGCTGTATCTTGAGCGCCAGCGAGAGTTCCTCGCGGATCTTCTGACGCTCGAATTCCATCGCATGCAGCCGCGCATTCTCGATGGCCACGGCGGCCTGGGCGCCTACGGCCGTGAGCAACTCAATGTCGTCGCGGGTGTACAGCTTGCCCGAGTGCTTAGGCCCGACGTTGATGATGCCGATGAGTCGGTCCGTGAGGAACATCGGCACCGCAAGCACGATGCCGCCGTCGAGAAGCGTTCGCTTGTCGGCGGAGGACAGCTTCACCGACTCGGGTTCTTCTGCCAGCAGGGCGAACGACTGGGCCGCCTGCGTCGAGCGCAGCAGACGGATCAGCCCGCCTTCGGTGTCCCCAAACCGGCAGCACGCTCGCGGAACGTTCTGCTCGGCACTTTCGCAGGATCCCTCCGGATCGCACAGGATCACCGCCACCTTCTCGATGTGCATCGTCGTCGCAATGCGGTGGACCATCGATTCGAGGATCTCGCGAAGGTCGATCCGCCGCGGAAGCTCCTGCGCAAACTCCAGCAGCGCCCGCTGATAGTTGTATCGTTCCTGATAGAACACCCGGTCGATCCATTCCTGGGCGTTCCGTTTCAACGGGTCGAAGGCGAACGCCACGACAACGAGCGCCAGAAACGTCGCCAGCCGGTCGGGCTCCTCCCCAAGCAGGTCCGCCGCAAGACTGCCCGCCACGTACACCGTGCCGACGTAGATGGCCGCGACCGTGGCCGTCACGAGACCGTAGATGAGACTGCGTTTGACGATCAGGTCCATGTCCATCAACCGGTAGCGGATGATGGCGTACCCGAACAGGATCGCCGCCAGCGGCAGCAGCAACGCCGGAAGGAGGATGATCGGATTGAGAAACGCCGCAAACTGGTCGATCGCCGCCACGGCAAGCATGTACACGAACGCCACCATCCCCAGCCCGACCCCCACCAGGATCGGACGAAGCGCGCGACGCCGCTCCGGACGCACGAGCCGGAAGTAGGCGTAGACGAAGAACGAAAAGCCGAACAGGATGAACGTGAATCGGGTGAAGTAGGCGGCGCCCGCCAAGCCCTGCGGGATGCCGACCCGCGGACCGAAAGCAATGACGGCGGTGAAGATGGCCGCCAGGACATACAGCACGACCTTCAGCGGCTTGCTGTCGGCGAGCCGCATCCTCACCGGGAAGTTGAGGAAGAATTGAACGAACGCCGGCGGACCGACGAGCCCGGCGAAGACGAACGTTCCGCCGAACAGCGCGACGCGCCACATCGGATCGAGCGTCTGGTCGTAGTTGCCCTGTGCATGAGAGAAGAAGAGGAAGGAGAGGATGCCGTAGCGAGCGAACATCCGCTGGATGCGGCCTTGCGGCCGAGCCATGACCACGATCACCCCGATGATGAGCAGGCTCCCCCCCTGCAGCACCATGGCCAGAAAGGACATGTTGATCGCCTTGAGGATCAGCACGTCCGTTTCGAACGTCCGGCCGTCACGCTCCACCGTGTACCGGGCCATCGACCCGATCAGGCGGTTGATCTTCAGCTGAGCCTCGAAGTCCGAGGAAAATGTCTCGCCGTTGATCCGGAGCAGCAGATCGCCGTCGCGGATGCCGGCCCGATCGACGACTCCGCCGCTGACGATATCCGTGATCATGAGGCGTGAGGCCCCTTTCTCGACCACGACCCACCGGCACTGATCGTTGCCGGTGGCCCGGACCATCATGACCTGGTGAATGTTGGCGCCGCCCAACACGACGGCGGCGACGGCAACGGTCGCATAGATGGCTCGTATGACCCGCGGGGGAAGCCGATCGAAGAGGTTACGCATGACCTGTATCTACGGCTGATGGGGATGAACGTTTCAGTCGAGTGGGTAGCCGATACTGAAAGATACGACCGTCGGCCCGAGGGCCAAGGGCCTCTCCAGAAGATCACTCCGGAGGTAGAAGCTCCGACCGACTGCGAACTCGGCCGGCCCGGCGGGCGTATCAAACCCGATCCCAAGGCCGACGGCGTGCTGCAGGTCGACCAAGCGGATCTCTTCAGGACGCAGCCAGATGGAACCCATGTCGTACCGGACCTTCAGATACGTATCGACGAAGACCTTGAATGGAAGACGGTACAGGTACTCGAGACTGGCCGACAGCAGTTGTCGTCCCCGGGCGTTGTCTTCACGGTAGCCGTAGAACGACTCAGGGCCTCCGAGTGAGAACTGCTCCGAGGTCGGCACGGCGTCGTCTCCCAGGCCCAACCGTATGCGCGGAATAAGGGTGTGGCGCTGCGCCAGCGTGTGGGCCACCTCGTACTGCATGAAGAGTTTCGTGAAACCAACCGACCCCCCCGTCCGCAGGAGGGCCGACTCGTAAGAGAAGTCCAAACTCACCCCTTCGGTGGGGTAGGGATACTTGTCCTGCGTATCGACGCGCGTTGCGAACCGGACGGCGGAGATGTCGTACGCTTCGTTCGTGATCGGTGTGTTGAAGAGGTTGTAAACGTGATGCCGCTCCCACCGGCCCGTGACCGTCACGTTTCCGAGCCGCTCGAGCTGCGTGCCGAATGACAACGATCCGCCCCGCCGATCCTCACGGTATTCACCGATCCGTATTCGGTCGAAACGGTCATCCCGAACCCTCGGGCCGTCGGCGAAAACGTTGACGTCGCGGCTTGCGACGTAGGCGCGGATGTCGCTCGTCAGATAGGAGTCGAAGATCCGAACGGCTTTGAAGTCGGCCATGATCGTTTTGTTCCGCGTTCCGCCGAACATTCGCACACCCAGCTCGGCTCCGACCCCCAGAAAGTTCTCGTCGCGCAAGTCGACCGACGGCTGAATGTTCCGTTCGTTGTCGACCCTCAGGCCCAGCCGGATCAGTTCCGTGCTGCGCTCCCGTGCTGTGATGCGCACGACATGCTGCCCGTCCTCCCCGCCTTCTGTCACCACCGACATCGCGGCCTGTTCGAACAAGTTGGTGCTGTAGATGTTCGCCAGACCTTCCGCCACCTTCGAGGATCTCAGGAGATCCCCCCGGCGGAACGGAAGCTCTCGCCAGATGACATAGTCCTTCGTCTTCTGCGTGCCGATGATGTCCATGCGATCGATGACACCCTCGTCGATCTCGATCGACCCCCGGCCGGTCACAGGATCGAAGTTCGTCCGGTGGACGTGCGCCAATGAGAGTCCAGAAGCCCGGTAGAGGGTCAGCATCTCTTCGATCGCCCGACGCACGTGCAGCGGGTTCAACGGCCGACCGACGAGCGACGAGAAGGTCTCCTGCAGGCTGTCGGCTCGGGACCCGGTCGCACCCGTCACCGTGATGCTTTGCAATATCGGGTGCCTTCGCCCGCGGACGAACACCCGTGCCGACGCATCGACCGGCGTGACCTCGGCCTCGATCTGCTCGTACTCTCCTGTGCCATACAGGTCGGTCACGAGCCGGCGCAGATCGCCGTCGGTGACCGTATCCATGGCCGACATAGCCTCGATGGTCGATCTTCTGTCGCGGGCGATGATGGTCGCGTCGTAGCCGATGACAGGCCGGACGTAGGCGCGGTCACCGGCCTGGTGCAGCATCCGTCCGCGAAGTTCCTCGATGCGCCTTCCGACAACCCGCAACACCGAATCGGCCGCCGCTTCACCCGCCGCCATCAGCCGGTCAAGGTCCGTGAAATCCGAGGTGAGGTGGTTGCCGAGCGACGGCGTAATGACCGCGTCGGCCTCTTCGCGCGCGCGCCGGTTCGCTTCCTGCATCATGATGCCGAAGATCTGCTCACCGATCTCCCAGGGAGCGTTGACCGCGCCCGACGGCCGCAGCGCGCTAGTCACGTCGACGGCCACGACGATATCCATGCCCTCCTCCCGCGCCACTTCGACCGGCATGTTCGAAAGGAGCCCGCCGTCGACGAGTTCCATCGAATCCTTCTTCACGGCGGCGAACAACAGGGGCACGGTCACGCTGGCACGCATCGCCTCGGAAAGATCGCCATGCTTGAAGACGTAGCGCCGGCCTGAGATCAGGTCGGTCGAGACCGCGCGAAACGGCACCCGAAGATCGTCGAAGCTCGGACTTGGATGATACAGACCTTGCAGAGCGAGCAGATTCAGGTGGTACGTCAGCCGTTGGCCCGTTGAATACGCCGCGGGAATGATCGGTTCGAATCCGTCAAATCGAAGGACGACAAGCGACCGGTCGTTCGCCAGCTTCTGATCGAGGAACAGGTCCTTCCGACGCGCATCATCGTTGTAGCTGAGCACCTCGCCCCAGTTGGTGGTCAGGGCCATCCGATCCAATTCCTCTGTCGTGTATCCCGCGGCATACAAGCCGCCGATGATGCTCCCGATGCTCGTGCCCACGATCATGTCGATCGGAATGCCGCGGCGTTCGAACGCCTTGAGCACGCCGATCGACGCGATGCCACGGGCACCGCCGCCGCTGAGAACGAGGCCCACTTTTGGACGGAGCACCGACCCGTGCGGAACAAGGTTCGGCAGCCACGACGGGCGATCGTTCAACGCTGGCCTGATCGTGACCGTCGACGTCATCGAGCCGACCGAGTCCGGCACCTGTGCAGATGCCAGCGCAGCCAGAAGCGTCATCGCGAGACATGTCGTTCGAAGCATAGCATAGAATAGTACCGAAAGAAGGAGGGACTTACAACGAGCCGTTCAGCCTTGCGTATCGCAGCACTTCCCAGTACGTTCTCATGCGATGTCCCCTTGCCGCCATACCTCAACCGCCGGTCTCAGGTCATGACGTTTCTTCAGCCATTCATGCTTTTTGGCCTGGCCGCGGCGGCGATACCGCTCGTCCTGCATCTGCTGACACTCCGCCGATTGCGGACGATCGAATTCAGCACGTTGGAGTTTCTCAAGGAGCTTCAGCGCTCCCGGATCCGGCGCCTCAGGATCCGGCAATGGCTCCTCCTCCTCCTCCGCACGCTCTTGGTCATGCTCCTGGTCCTCGCGTTCGGCAGACCGACCCTGCAAGGAACCTTGCCGGAAGCGTGGGGCGCCGCGGCCCGGACGACCGCCCTGATCCTCCTCGACGATTCATACAGCATGACCGTCGTTGACGACCGCGGGGAACGCGCCCGGCAAGCCCGAGAAGCGGCCGAGGGCATCATCCGCTCGCTCCGCGAAGGAGACGAGGTCAACGTCCTTCCCTTCTCGTCCTCCCAGCCGATGCCGCTCACCGCCATGCACGCGGTCGCTCTGGATGAAGCCAAGCATGTGAGATCATCGGCCGTTCGACGGCCGCTGGATGCCGCGCTCCAAACGGCGGGCGAGATCCTTTCGACAGCGCGAAGCGCCAACCGAGAGCTCTTCGTCGTCTCCGACCTGCAACGCACGTTGTTGGAACGGTCGACGGCAGGACCGATCGCCACGCTTCAGGATCCCGCCATCCATTGCTTCGTGGTGCCGATCGGCAACGAGGCCGTCACGAACACATCGCTCACGTCGATGCGTTTCGGCAGCACCCTCGTGGACCTGGGGAGCCCGTTCTCGGTGAAAGCGGTGCTCGCTGAACGCAGCGAGATCGCGGCGTCCGGGACCACGGTCAGCCTTTTCTTCGGGACCGATCGCGTCGACCAGCGGGCACTTCAGCTGAATCCGGGCGCCGTCGCCGACGTCTCCCTGGCCGGAGTTCCCAACGCGTCGGGGTGGCTGACCGGCCGGCTCGTCGTCGAAGGAGATGACGTCGAATTCGACAACAGCCGCTCATTCGTGATCCGCATCCGTCAGGAATGGAGCGTGCTCCTCGTGGGGAACGAAGCGGACGTCCGGTATCTGCGGCTCGCGTTGCAGGTCAGGTCCGATAGCGCCGGCGCCCGCTTGCGACTCGATGCCGTCTCCCCCGAACGACTGTCCGAATCACGGTGGGTCGGCTACGACGCGTACATCGTCGCGGTGGGTCATGCGTCGATGGACCGCTGGGCCGCCCGGCTCCGATCGCTCGCCGAGCGCGGGGCCGGCGTCGTGCTGCTTCCGGGGGCGGGCGCCAACGCATGGGGTTCGATCGGCGAAACGTTCGGGCTGGGCAACGCGCCGGCCGAGACAGCGGGCAGCGGGTCATTCATCGCCTTCCGATCTGCCGACCTCGACCACCCGATCTTCGACGGCATGTTCGAGCCCTCCGATCTCCGTGCCCGCGACAGCCGGCGCATTCCGACACCCGAGATCCAACGAAGCCTTCCAATGCGGGTTCCGCCGAAGGGGGTCGCGGTCGTGACCCTCTCGACGGGCCAGCCGTTCCTCGTGGAGATGCCGGTCGGTCAGGGACGCGTCGTGGCCTTCGCGACGGCGGCGGACGCGGCATGGAGCGATCTTCCCACCCAGGGACTTTTCGTGCCGCTGCTGCATCGCAGTCTTGCCGTCGCCGCCGGCGCTCAGGAGATCCGTCCCGTGGTTGTGACAGGATCGAGCGTCGACCTGCCGGTCCCGCCGGGCGCTCGAGGATCGGCCCAGGTGCTCACCCCCGATCGGCGCACGATCCCCCTGACCCCCGCGTCGACGCCGATCGGCAATGTGCTCCGCGTTGGATCGGTGGACATGCCGGGCGTCTATTCAGTGATGATGGAAGGCCGTGAAGTGGACCGATTCGCCGCCGTCATCGACGATCGCGAGACCGACACCCGGCCGGCGACTGAAGAACAGCGTGGCTCCTTCTTCGAGTCGATCGGGCTGGTGGCAGACCAGTGGACCATCCTTGAGCCGACGAGCGACATGGAACGGACCGTCCAGGAAGCCCGGCTTGGGACGGAGTTGTGGAGGTTCTTCCTGCTGGCGGCGCTCATCGTCGCCATCGCAGAGAGTCTGGTGGCCGCACGCCGCACACCCATCGAGGAACGAGGGACATCGTGATCGAACTTGCCTCCACCGGACGCGAGCGCTGCGTCCTCGTCGGCGTCTCCACCCGCACGGCATCGCGCGAAGCGCTGGCCGATTCGCTCGACGAACTCGAGCTTCTGGCCGATACGGCCGGCGCTGACGTCGTGGCCCGCATGACGCAGGACCGCGACCGTTTCGAACCAGCCACGTTCATCGGCAAGGGAAAGGTCGACGAGCTGCGCGCGCTCGTGCAGGAACAGAGGATCCCGCTCGTCATTTTCGACGACGACCTGACGCCCGTCCAGGTGCGCAACCTCGAAACGGCCCTCGAGGTCAAGGTTCTCGACCGTAGCGGGCTCATTCTTGACATCTTCGTCGCGCGCGCGCGTTCCAGCGAGGCGAAGACGCAGGTCGAACTTGCCCAGCTGCAATACCTCCTGCCACGACTGACGCGGGCCTGGACGCATCTTTCGAAGCAGTTCGGCGGCATTGGCACGAAGGGGCCCGGCGAGACGCAGATCGAGACCGACCGGCGCATGATCCGCACCCGGATCAGCCACCTCAAGGAGAAACTCGACCGGATCGGACAGCAGAGGGAGACGCAACGAAAAGGCCGTCGCAAACATCTGCGCGCGGCCCTGGTGGGATACACGAACGTCGGCAAGTCGACGCTGCTCAACATCCTGTCGGGCTCGGACGTCTTTGTGGAGAACCGGCTGTTTGCCACGCTCGACCCGACGACGCGCTACGTCGACCTGGGCTCGGGCAATGCGATCCTCATGACCGATACGGTCGGCTTCATCCGCAAACTCCCCCATCACCTGGTCGCGTCTTTCAAGAGCACGCTCGAAGAAGTGACCGAAGCCGACATGCTCTTGCACGTCGTGGACGTCTCGCATCCCTCCTACGAAGAGCAGATCGCCATCGTCCAAGAGACACTGGCGGAATTGAACGCCGCCGACCGAACGACGCTGATGGTCTTCAACAAGGTCGACCGGCTCGCCGATCGCGGATTCCTGGGCGAAGTCGCCCGGCATCATCCCTCGCACGTGTTCATTTCCGCCACGCGGGGGATCAACCTGATGGGACTTAAGGAAGCGCTGGTCGCGCTGCTGCGTCAGGAGTTTCGGGAGGTGACGGTGCAGTTGTCCCACACCGAACAGCGCGCGATCTCGCAGCTCTTCAACATCACCGAGGTCACCGAACAGCGCTACGAAGGCGACACCGCACTGCTCACCATTCGCATGGCGGCTGGCGATGAACGTCAGGTGCGGCAGCTCGTGCGCGAAGCGGGCGGGTCGATCACCTCCGCGCCGGATCCAGGATGATCGTCCGGGAGTAGTGCTTCAGGACCTTCTCGGCATCCGCCCGAGTGCCGACGATATCTCCCCAATGCATCGGGACCGCCGTTCCGGGCGCCATGCGTTGTGCCAGACACCCCGCCTCTTCCCCATCCATCGTATAGGTCCCGCCGCAGGGGAGAAGCGCGATGTCGACCTTCAACAGGTCGTGGTGCGGCAAGGCATCGGTGTCGCCGGTGTGCAGAAGGCGGCGGCCGTCACCCAGGGTCAGGACGTAGCCGACCCATCCCTTCGCGAGAGGGTGGAACGCCTTGCGCTGATTGCCCGCCGAGATCGTGGCGACCGACCACGGCCCGACCGTGACCGACATGTCCGGCTTCACGACGGTCGTCGGTCCTTCGAGCATGTTCGCCACGTCGGCGGTGCAGCAGACCAGCGTCCGGGAGGTGCGGATCCGGCGCAGATCGTCAGGCGAGAAGTGATCGTCGTGGGCGTGCGTGACCAGGATCAGGTCGGCGGGGGGCGACTCGGGCGGAAGTTTCCATGGGTCGACATACACCCGTCCGAGCGTGTCGTCGATCCTGAACGAAGCGTGGCCCAGCCACGTCACAGGACCGAATTGCGTCATGGCTATCTCCGGTCGTAGGGTTCCGCGGGAGCCTGGCCCAATGATGCGAGGGCCCGGGCATAGCCTGGTTTGATGCGGTCGTAGATGATCTCGAGCCGTTCGCGGTAAGGCAGGAACGCGCTCTTCATGGCGTTGATCGTCAACTTCTCGAGGTCATCGAGGGTCAGATGGAACGTCTCGGCCGCCGTCCGGTATTCGTCCGTGAGCGTAATGCCGCTCATCAGGCGATCGTCGGTGTTGAGCGTCACGCGGAACCGGTACTTGTGCAGGATGCCGAAGGGGTGTTCCTCGAGCGTCTTCACGGCGCCCGTATGCAGGTTGCTCGTCAGGCAAATCTCCAGAGGGACACGCTTGTCGAGCGCGTACTGCGCCAGCATGCCCATGCTCAGGACCTTTCCGTCCTTGATGCGCATGTCCTCGACCAGGCGGGTCGCATGGCCGATCCGGTGCGCCCCGCACCATTGGATCGCCTGCCAGATCGACTCCTTGCCGAACGCCTCGCCGGCATGGATGGTGATGTTGAAATTCTCTCGCTGGATATAGTGGAAGGCGTTGATGTGCTTCTTCGGCGGATAGCCTCCTTCCTCCCCTGCCAGGTCAAACCCGACCACGCCGCGTTCGCGAAAATCGACGGCCAATTCTGCCACTTCCTGCGAGATGGCCGGATCCATGTGCCGCATCGCACAAAGCAGGATACCCCACCGAACGCCGAATTCCTTTTCTCCACGCTCCAATCCGCGTATCACCGCCCCGACGACACGCTCCCAATGCAGGCCGCCCGACGTGTGGAAGCTGGGGGCGAATCGGGTCTCAAAATAGACGACGCCGTCCGCATGCATGTCTTCGACCGTTTCGTAGGCCACACGTTCGAGCGCCTCCTCGGTCTGCATGACCCCGCAGGTATGCTTGAAGCCCTCCAAGAAGAGTGGCAGGCTGCCGCGTTGCGCACCGCGTTGGAACCAGACCGACAACTCCCCGGGATCGGTCGTCGGTAGCTCGAGGTAGTTCTGATCTCGGGCAAGTTCGATGACGGTCTGCGGCCTGACGCCGCCGTCGAGATGATCGTGGAGGAGGACCTTCGGAAGCGAACGAAGCAGCGCGTATTCCATACGAGAGGTGGGATGAGCAGAATGTGAACGGAACGTCAGTCCAGCCGGCCGACGGCCTCTTCGACGGCTCGCGCGACGGCACCTGATCGAACGAGCGCCAGCATGGCCTGGACATCGTGATACAGCACCCGGTCGCGTCCGACGAACGAGACCGTACG
Source organism: Bacteroidota bacterium (assembly GCA_025454835.1). Taxonomy (GTDB): domain Bacteria; phylum Bacteroidota; class Ignavibacteria; order UBA10030; family UBA10030; genus 2-02-FULL-55-14. The sequence goes on from JALONQ010000006.1 coordinate 47,685, forward strand.
ACGGACAGCTTGATAGGCCGCTTCGGTCCCTTTGCCAGCCTTCAAAGGGTTGGGCGACCGCCACGTGCGGGCGAAGTCGAGGGCCTGGCACGCGCAGAGCAATTCGATGGCGAGGACCGTTTCCGCATTCTCCAGGACCCGACGCACCTTGTTCGCGCTCACCGAGCCCATGCTATTATGGTCCTCTTGGTTCGCCGAGGTCGGGATGGAATCGACGCTGGCGGGATGCGCCAACACCTTGTTCTCCGAAACCAACGAAGCGGCCGTATACTGCGCGATCATCAAGCCTGAGTTCAAACCGCCATCGGTGGCGAGGAAGCGCGGAAGACCGCTCAGCGAGCCGTTCACCAACCGTTCCGTGCGGCGCTCGGAAATGTTCGCCAATTCAGCGAGAGCGATGGCGAGGAAGTCGAGGACCAAGGCCATCGGCTGACCGTGGAAGTTGCCTCCTTCAAGATGCTCGCCTTGCTCGGGGAAGATGAGCGGATTATCGTTGACGGAATTCAATTCAATGTCCACCTGCCGAGCGACAAATGCGATCGCATCACGCGAGGCGCCGTGCACCTGCGGAATGCACCTCATCGAATACGCATCCTGGACGCGCGGGTCTTCGTGGCGGTGCGATTCGCGCAACCGGCTCCCGCGCATCATGCGCCGCAGGTTGGCCGCCGACTCCTGCTGGCCCGGATACGGCCGCAACCGATGGATCCGGACGTCGAAGGGCGTGTCGCTGCCACGAAGGGCCTCCACGCTGATCGCCCCGGCGATATCCGCGATGCGCTGGAGCGCGACCGCCCGGTGAACCGTCAGGGCGGCCGACGCCGTCATCATCTGCGTGCCGTTGATGAGCGCAAGGCCTTCCTTGGCGGACAGACGGACTGGCGTGATGCCCGCACGACGCAGGGCCGTCGAAGCCGGCACAGGGCGCGAACTGCCGACGGCATGCACGTGGCCCCGGCCCATCAGCGCGAGAACGAGATGCGCCAACTGGACCAAGTCACCGCTCGCTCCGACCGAACCCTGTGAGGGGATCACGGGTACGATGCCCGCGTTCAGGACGCCTGCCAGTTTCCGCAGTGTTTCGACGCGAACGCCGGAGTGTCCTTGCAGCAGGGCGTTCATGCGGAGGACCATCATGCCACGGACCACATCAGGCGGCAGGGGTTCGCCGGCTCCGACCGCATGGCTCAGGATCAGGTTCTCCTGCAATGCTTCGATCTGGGCGGGCTCAATTCGGACGTTCGCGAACTCGCCGAAACCCGTAGTGACGCCATAGACCGTCTCATTCGATCCCAACCATGCCTCCACCTGACGGCGGGCAGCCGCGACCTTGCGCAAGGCCTGGGCGTCGAGTGCGACGCGCTCATGGCCTACGGCGATACGATTGAGGAGGTCGATCGTGAGGCTGGAACCGTCGAGGGAAATGGCCATACCGGTGAGCCAAAGAGAGAGGGACGTGCGAATCGTGGGCTCTAATGTAAGCCGAAAGCGAAGAACTTACAACGCCCGCGGTGCTGCCCGGGTTCGTTGACTTTCCATTCGATTCGCCATATCATGTGTCGGTCTCATTCGGCATGCCCGTTGTAGATTCTACAAGACCAATCTCCGCATCCCCGCCCCATTCCCCCATGGAAGACGAGAAGATCAAGGTCCTCATCGCCGACGACGAAGATCCCCTTCGCATCACGCTGGCCGCATGGCTATCGGATGAAGGATTCGAAGTGACGCAAGCGGCCGACGGCCTGGAAGCGATCAAGAAGGTGCAGTCCGAGGATTTCGATATCGCCCTGCTCGACATCAAAATGCCGGGAGCAAACGGACTTGAGGTGCTACGATACATCAAGAAGAATTCCGCCTCGACCGAGGTGGTGATGGCGACGGGGATGAGTGATGTGGGGATGGCCGTCGAAGCCATGAAACTCGGCGCCCGGGAGTATTTGACGAAGCCCGTGGACATGGACCAGCTCGTCCCGCAGCTCCGCAACCTGATCAAGAAGCGCGACGCCGAGGACCGTGTACGTCGACTGCAGGCGGAGCATACCTCCCGGCTTCTCTACGACCTGCATAACCCCATCGCCGGACTCAAGCAGAGCATCGGCTATCTGACGAAGGGCATGGCCGGCACGGTCGGCGACCATCAGCGTGAACTCCTTGGCTACATGATGGCCTCGATCGAAAAGGTCATTGCGCTCCTCAACGACATGATGGACCTGACGAAGCTCGAAGGGGGTCGAGTACGGCTCAATCGCGGCTTCGGCAGTCTCGGCTCCACGGTCGAGAAGGTGACGACGGAACTTCGCGTACCCATCCAGTCGGGCAAGATCACGCTCGACGTCTATGTCGAAGAGGATCTCTCGGCGATCGAATACGACTCCGAGAAGATCGAACAGGTCGTCCAGAATTTCCTCAGCAACGCCCTGAAGTACACGCCTGAGCAGGGAGCGATCGTCGTACAGGTGCGGAAGGTGGCCCTCGTTCTCGAGGAAGGCCAGCAGCCGACCGACCATGCCATGGTCTCCGTCTTCAACAGCGGCTCCGGCATCCCGAAGGCGATCGTGCCCCATATCTTCGACCGCTACCGCGATATCAAGGCGGGTGACGAGAAGAGCAAGACCAGCGGCCTCGGCCTCATCATCTGTCAGAAGATCATCGAGGCCCACAACGGACGCATCTGGGTTGAGTCTGAAGAAGGCAAGGGCGCCACGTTCTTCTTCGCGCTTCCGATCCGCTAACGCGCCGGCCGGCTGCCCGCATTCGGACTTCCGATCGTTCCGCCTGACGCAGAACACTGCCGCTCTCTACGGTCTCACGCGTGTCCGCCCCCGCGATGCATATCCTAGTGGTCGATGACGACGAAGACTTTGTCGTCAGCATCGAATCCCTCCTCCTCTCCTCGAATTTCCACGTCACGACCGCCGCCGACGGCGTCGAGGCGCTCAAGCGTTTGCAGGAACAATCGTTCGACCTCGTGCTCCTCGACGTTCGGATGCCCCGGATCACCGGCATCGAGGTCCTTCGCCGTATCACAGAACACTGGCCCGAGATGCAGGCGATCATGCTGACCGGCGTCGGGGACATCCGCCAAGCCGTCGAGTGTATGCAACTCGGCGCATACTCCTATCTCACGAAACCCCCGTCGGGCGACGAGTTGCTGTCCGTCATCAACCGCGCCCTCGAACGAAAACGGCTCCTCGTCGAGAACCGCTACCTCCGCTCAGCCCTGAACCGGCATGCCGCCGCCGGCGAGATCGTCGGTCACAGCCGCCCGATCCTCGACCTGCTTGACGTCGCTACGCGGGTCGCTCCGACGGAGTCGACCGTCTTGATCCAAGGCCCCAGCGGCTCGGGAAAAGAGCTCTTCGCCACGCTCATCCACCGCACGAGCCCTCGCAAAGACCGTCCGTTCATCCCCGTGAATTGCGCGGCAGTGCCCGAGTCGCTCATCGAGAGCGAGTTGTTCGGCCATGAGAAGGGGGCTTTCACTGACGCCATCGCTCAGCGTCGGGGCTTGGTCGAGGTCGCAGACGGTGGCACCCTCTTTCTTGACGAGATCGGCGAGGTCTCCCTCGCGGTCCAGCCGAAGCTTCTGCGCTTCTTCCAGACCGGCGAATACCGACGCGTGGGCGGCAATCAGGTGCTCTCGGCCGATGTGCGCGTGATCTCAGCCAGCAACCGCGACCTGCGTCAGGCTGTCTCCGAAGGACGATTCCGGGAGGACCTTCTCTACCGACTGAACGTCATCACGCTGGAAGTGCCGGCTCTGCGTAGCCGCAAAGAGGACATCCCTTCGTTGGTGGAGCATCTGCTTCGCCGAAGGTCGCGTTCGTCGGGTCCGAGGCAGATAGAACCTCGAGCGCTGGAAATGCTGACACAGTACGATTGGCCGGGCAATGTGCGCGAGCTCGAGAATGTGCTCGAACGCGCTTCGATCCTCTGCCGGGACGGCATCATCCGCCCCGAAGACATCGCCCTGCCTTTGCCTGCGCCGGGACCGACCTCCGGGGCCGGCATCCTGGGAAGCTCAGTCTCGATGCGGGAGATCGAACGCGCACATATCCAGGCGGTGCTCAACCTTGTTCATTGGAACAAGGTCGCGGCAGCCGAGATCCTCGGCATCAGCCTGAAGACGCTCTACACCAAGATCACGACGTACGAACTCATAAAAGAATGACGAGCGCGGGGCGGTCATGCGCGTGTGGGTGATCCGGCACGCGGAAGCCGTCCACCCGGCCGGCCGCCACGACGCCGAACGACCGCTCTCCCCGGGGGGACAGGCGCAGGCCATCCGGCTGGGCGAGTATCTCTCCCGGCGATCCGGAGCAACCCTGCTCCTCTGCAGTCCGCTCCTACGCGCACAGCAGACCGCCGAAGCCATCCGGCGATCGATGCCGACCGTGACCATGCAACGAGCCGACGCTTTCTCCACCAGCGGCTCGGCCCGAGAAGCAATGGAAGAACTTCGAAAGCTGCATGTGCCCGAGTGCCTCATCATCAGCCACGAGCCTTTGACCAGCCAGCTGGTGGCCCGTCTGGCCACCGGAGACGATTCAGTCCATGTGAAGTTCACGCCTGCAACGGCGGTCCTGCTGGATCTGGGCAGTCACCTCCGGACGGGCCACGCCATGATCGTCGAATGCATCTCCCCTGAAACGCTGGTGCATGCCGAACGACGCTGAGGAGCCACCATGACACGCCTGCATTGGATCCCCCTTACTGCCCTTCTGCTCGGCTGCGGACCCTCGGAGGAAGACCTCCGCCGTATGATCGGCGAAGAGCTCCGATCGCTCCAACAGCACGAAGCGATCACCGGCGCGCAGACCATCGGTCCATATTCTCCCGCCGTCCGAGCGGGCGGGCTGCTGTTCGTCTCAGGCCAGCTCGGGCTCTCGCCTGAAACGGGTACATTTCCCGGACCCGACGTGGAAACGCAGACCCGCCAGGCGCTCATCAATCTTGGAGCGATCCTCCGTCAGGCCGGCGCCGATTCCAGCCACGTCGTTCAGTGTAACGTGTTTCTGACCGACATCCGGGATTTCCCGAAGATGAACCTGATCTATGGCGGTTTTTTCCCGGATGGTCGGTATCCGGCACGGTCCACGATGGAAGTGCGGGCCCTGCCACGTCAAGCGGTGGTCGAGATCGCCGCGATCGCACTTCTCCCCCAATCCGCCGATCGTCACTGAATCCGAAAGCGCCCACGTATGCCACGCCGCACGATCCGTGCCCCCAGGGGCACCATCCTGAGTTGCCGTGGATGGACTCAGGAAGCCGCCCTCCGAATGTTGATGAACAATCTCGACCCCGACGTCGCTGAACGGCCGCAGGATCTGATCGTCTACGGCGGCACCGGAAAGGCCGCACGCAATTGGCGGGCCTTTGACCGCATCGTCGAGACGCTTCGCTCTCTGGCCGACGACGAGACACTGCTGATCCAGTCCGGTAAACCGGTGGCGGTCTTCCCGACGCACACCAACGCCCCCCGCGTGCTCATCAGCAATTCCATGCTCGTGCCGGCGTGGGCCACCTGGGACGAGTTCCGCCGACTTGAGGGACTGGGCTTGACGATGTATGGACAGATGACAGCTGGAAGCTGGATCTATATCGGCACGCAAGGTATTCTGCAAGGGACGTACGAGACGTTTGCCGCTGCAGCTGCCAAGCACTTCCGCGGGTCGCTTGCGGGCAGATTCTTGCTGACCGCAGGGCTGGGCGGCATGGGTGGGGCCCAACCCCTCGCCGCCACGATGAACGGGGCGGCCTGCCTGGCCGTCGAGGTCGATCCTCACAGGATCCAGCGCCGGCTGGAGACGCGATACCTGGACCGGAAGGCCACGACGCTTGACGAAGCACTATCGATCGTCGCTGATGCGATGAGGCGGAAGGCGCCGATCTCCGTTGGATTGCTGGGGAACGCCGCCGAGATCATTCCGGCGATCGCTCGCGGCAAACTCCTGCCAGATCTTGTGACCGACCAGACATCGGCCCACGACACGCTCAACGGATACGTCCCTGCCGGCATGAGCTACCAGGCCGCCTTGGCCCTTCGCACGAGAGATCCGAAGCGTTACGCCAAACTGGCAGGCGCATCGATCGCCGCCCACGTGCGGGGGTTGCTCGCGCTCCGCCGAAAGGGATCCATCGTATTCGACTACGGCAACAACATTCGCGGAGAGGCGCTCGCCCAAGGTGTCAAGGAGGCGTTCCAGATCCCGGGATTCGTGCCGGAGTACATCCGGCCGTTGTTCTGCGATGGCAAAGGCCCGTTCCGCTGGGTCGCACTCTCGGGCGACCCCGCGGACATCGAACGGACCGACCGTGCGATCCTCGAGACGTTCCCCGAGAACCTCCAACTGCGCCGTTGGATCGAAAAGGCCGGTGCGCAGGTCGCATTTCAGGGACTGCCCGCCCGTATCTGCTGGCTTGGGTACGGAGAGCGCGCGAAGATGGGCGAGATCTTCAATCAACTCGTGGCCCGGGGAGAAGTGAGCGCCCCCATCGTCATTGGCCGCGACCACCTCGATTGCGGCAGCGTCGCATCTCCCAACCGGGAGACCGAGGGGATGAAGGATGGCAGCGACGCGATCGCCGACTGGCCGATCCTGAACGCCCTCCTGAACACGGCTGGGGGTGCCGGCTGGGTCAGCGTTCACCACGGCGGCGGCGTCGGCATCGGACGGTCGATCCATGCCGGCATGGTGGTCGTATGCGATGGCACGCCCGAAGCCTCCGAACGTCTCCGGCGCGTCTTGACCTATGACCCCGGCATGGGCGTTGTGCGACATGCGGACGCCGGTTACCGTCAGGCGGTGGCAAATGCACGCCGATGGAAGATCACCATGCCCTCGCTACGATCATGAACGGGGACAATGGACGACGACGCTGGGCGATCGACCGCAAGACGACGATCGGCGTGGTCCTGGCGCTCGGGCTGCTGCTGTCGCTGGGACGGTTGTCGTTCGAAGCCACGGAGGCGTTCCGCGAAGACGCAGAGTGGGTCTCCCGCACGCACGTCAACCTTGAGCTCATCGGCGTCATCAGGACACTGACATCGACGTCCGAAGCCGAGGTCCGGGGGTTTGCCATCACCGGCGATCCGTCCTTCTTGGTCATCCATCCCCACCTGCGGGACTCCGTGGTCCGGACGCTCTCCGCACTCGATTCACTCACCCGAAGTTCAGCCGTCCAGCAGGACTTGCTGGAACAATTGCGTCCACTCTTGAGTGAACGGATCGACCGGTTTGACCAGCTCGTTCAGACGCGTGCCCAGCAGGGACTTCAAGCGTCATTCGAGTTGATCAGAACCGGCCGCGGCCAGTTCCTCACGCAACAGATCCGATCAACGCTTGACCGCCTTGAGGAGATCGAACGAAGATACCTGGCCCAACGCCATGAGGCCACCAACAGCAGAGCGCGTGACACGGTTTTGTCCATTGTCCTGGGAACGGCCTTCAGCGTAGGCTTGTTTCTCGTCATTTTCGGAGTGCTCAACCGCGAGATCATCGCACGGCGGGCCGCGGAACAGACCGCTCGGGCCGGTGAAGAGCGCCTGCAGGCCTTCCTGAATCTCGTTCCCGCAGGCATCTTCGTGCTGACCGGAGACGGGCGCCCGTTCTTCGCCAACCGCGCCGCCACCCACATCCTCGGCCGTGGCATCGACACCACGACAACCACGTCGGGTCTGACGGCATCCTACGATGCCTTCGTTGCCGGAACCGACGACCTGTATCCTTCCGACAGGCTCCCGATCGTCCGCGCACTCGCCGGCGAGCGATCAACGGTCGACGACGTCGAGATCCGGCGAGACGGCCAACGCATTCCGTTGCTCGTCTCCGGCGCTCCGATCTACGACGCATCAGGTCGGCTGGAGTACGCGCTGGCCGCCTTCTTGGATATCAGCGATCAGCGTCGCGCACAGCGCGTCATCGAGGAGAACGAACGGCTCTTCCGAGAGATCGTGGAAGCTGCTTCGGACATCATCTATCGCACCGACGCTCAGGGCCGCTTCTCGTACGTCAACGGGGTCGGCCTGCGGGTCTTTGGGTTCAACGAATCGGAGGTCATCGGCCGACACTATACGGATCTGATCCGCCCGGATGCACGCGACAGTACCCGACGCTTCTACCTCCACCAAGCCGCCACGAAACAGGAGACGACTTACCTCGAGATCCCCGTCGTCACCAAAGTCGGCCAGGAACTGACGCTGGGCCAGAACGTCACGCTGCTCACCGAGGGAGATCATGTGGCGGGTTTCCAGGCCGTCGCGCGCGACATCACCACGGAACGTCGCGCCCAGCTGGCCCTTGCCCGCCGCGAACGACAGCTCGACACGGTCGTCGACACGGTGGAAGAAGGCATCACCTTCAGCGACGAGCGCGGCTATTTCGAGGTCTTCAACCGGTCGATGGAGAAGATGACCGGCTACTCCCGGCAGGAGGCAAACGCCACGGCCGACTTCAGCAAACTGCTGGCTCCCGACGAAGCATCGCATCAGCTCGGCCTCGACCGATTGCGTGAGGTGCTCGAAACGGGGTCGGTCCGGGACGTCGAGACCGTGATCCGTACGAAATCGGGCGAACGCCGGACGCTGCTCATCTCCACGACGCTCGTCGAACAGCACCATCGCCGAATGTTCCTGAGCGCCTATCGCGACATCACCGAACGCAAGCACCAGGAGGTGCTTCTGCGTCAGGCCATGGAAGCAGCCCGGCACGCCGCCCGCGCCAGAGGTGAATTCTTGGCCGTCATGAGCCATGAGATCCGGACCCCCATGAATGGGGTCATCGGCATGACGGATGTGCTCCGGCACACCGGCCTCACCTCCGAGCAGGCCGAGTACGTCGAGACGATCCGCACCAGCGGCGAGACACTCCTGACGATCATCAACGACATTCTGGACTTCTCCAAGATCGAGAGCGGCAAGCTCGAGCTCGAGCGTCGGCCGTTCGACCTGGTCGCTTCGATCGAGGACATCTATGACCTCATCTCGTTCAAGGCCCGGGAGAAAAGTCTTGAGCTCCTCTATCTCGTCGACCCGGCGATGCCGAGGACCGTCGAAGGTGACGTGACACGGTTCCGGCAGATCCTGCTGAATCTCATCGGCAACGCCGTCAAGTTCACGCCGTCCGGACATGTGCTCGTTCGCGTCGTTCGGGCATCGGGAACGGACGACGATTTCCTGATGCGTATCAGCGTTGCCGATACCGGCATCGGCATCCCGGCAGAAGCGATCGGCCATCTCTTTCAGCCGTTCACGCAGGTGGATTCATCCACGACGCGCCGGTTCGGCGGAACGGGGCTTGGGCTCGTGATCTCCCGGCGATTGGTGGAATTGATGGGAGGCTCCATCGCCGTCGAAAGCGAACCGGGAAAGGGCTCCGTGTTCTCCTTCACGGTCCGCACGCGCGTTCCACGCGAAGCGGCCGCCGCTCCCACGCTCTACCTCCGATCGCGCCTCGAGGTCCTGCGCGGCAAGAAGGTCCTGCTCGTCGACGATCATCGGACAAACCTGGACATCCTCTTCAATCGCGTCACGCAATGGGGCATGCTCCCGGTAACGGCTCATGGAGCTGCCGAGGCGCTGGATCTGCTTCGGGCCGGCGGCGGCTTCCATCTCGCGTTGTTGGATATGTACATGCCCGAGATGGACGGACTCCAACTGGCCCGCGAGATCCGCCGACTGCATCCGCGGAAAGAGTTGCCGCTCATCCTCCTCTCGTCGCGAGGCTCGACGGGGGCCCTGACCGACGATCCCGAAGGCCTGTTCGACGCCATCGTCGCCAAGCCGGTCCGTGAGCTCGACCTGCTCGACCATGTCGCTGACACGATCGCCGGGCGCCCCGTCTCCGAAAGACGCGAACGGAGGAAAGCGCTTGAAGAGCCGCTGCTCGCCGATCAGCTGCCCCTGCAGATCCTCGTCGCAGAGGACAACGAGATCAACCAGAAGCTGATCGCCCACTTGCTCAAAAAGCTCGGCTACACCCCCGCGATCGTGAGCGACGGGAGCGAAGCGGTCGATGCGACCGTCCGGGGCGCCTTCGACCTGGTGCTCATGGACGTCAACATGCCGGTGATGGACGGGCTCGATGCAACCCGTGAGATCCAGCGCCGGATACCGGCCGGTCAAGCCCCGACCATCTTGGCGCTCACGGCGGGCGTCCTCAAAGAGGACCAAGACCGGTGCGCCGAGGCTGGAATGTCGGATTTCCTGACCAAGCCCATCCATCTTGACGAGCTGAGGGCTGCGATCGAACGCTGGGGCGAGATGCGCAGGGCCCGTCCTGCTCAGGCCGACGCTTCGCCTCCCGACGAACCAGAAATGGCGGATCGGATCCGGATGCTGGTCGATGACACCGACCTTGCGTTCATTCGCAACCTCCTGGCCGATTTCGTGGGCCATGCCCAGAGTCGTGCCCTCGAGCTCGAGCGACTCGCCGAGAAGGGCGACCGTAAACCGTTGCGAGATGCCGCACACGCCCTGAAAGGCGGGGCCCTGAACATCGGCGCCAATGTCCTCGGACATCTCTGCGGCGGCATTCAGCACGCGATCGACGATGATCGACCGGACCTCCTTCCAGTGCTGATGGAACAGTTCCGCGACCAGTGGCCGCGCTCCATCCAGGCCATGGAGGCTCTGCTGCGTTCGCTCCCCAACGTACCCACGACCGATGCCCCTCCCGGAGCCTGACCAGCGGACCGGCTTGTGCGCCTCCTGCCGGCATTCCCGACGTGTCATCTCGGCGAAAGGTCATTCGTTCATCCGATGCGGCCGATCCGATACCGATCCGTCCTACGATCGATATCCTCGACTGCCGGTGACCGAATGCCGCGGGCACGAGCCGGAGCGGCCAGCCGTTCCTTGATTCTTCACCCATCTCTCCGGAACTTGACGCCCGTTCGGTCTTTCTTCCATGCGTCCCGTCATCCTCCACCATATCGCGAGCCTCGCGAGCCTCGCCGGGCCGGCTGGCTATCGCCGATCCGCCGACATGCGCGACGTGAGCCCCCTCCACGACGCCTCGATCGTCATCGTGGACGGACACATTCACTGGGTGGGACGATCGACGGAGCTCGATCGCGCGACCGCCCCCGACGCCGAAGAGCTCGATTGCACGGGTATGACGGTCCTGCCGGGCTTTGTCGATTGCCACACCCATGCGATGTTCGCCGGCAGCCGGCACGACGAGTTTGCCATGCGCGCCTCCGGTCGCTCGTACCAGGACATCGCCGAAGCCGGCGGAGGGATCCTCAGCACCGTCCGGGCCACGAGGACCGCGTCGAAGCGCGAGCTCAAACGGACCACCGCCCGTCGACTCGACGCCATGATGGAACACGGCACCACGACGGTCGAGGTGAAATCGGGCTATGGGCTCTCGGAAACCGATGAGTTGAAGATGCTCGAAGCGCTCCACGAATTGCGGCAGGAGCACTTGGCCACGGTCGTGCCGACGTTCCTCGGAGCCCATGCCGTTCCGCCGGAATTTGCGGGCAATCCCGGCGGCTATCTCGACCTTCTCATCACGCGACTGCTTCCTTACGCGGCACGCAAAGGCCTGTCCGACACGTGCGATGTCTTCTGCGAATCTGGTTACTTCTCGGTCGAGCAGACGCGCCGCTTGCTCACAACCGCACGGTCGCTCGGACTCAAGGTCCGCCTTCATGCCGACCAGTTGAATCAGATCGGCGCGTCCGCGCTCGGAGTTGAACTGGGGGCCATATCCGTCGATCATCTCGAATGCATCGACGCGGCCGGCATCGCCCGTCTCCGGGGGTCCTCAACGGCCGGCGTGCTTCTGCCGGGTGCTTCGTTCTTTCTCGGCGGACCGTACGCCCCGGCGCGTGATCTCATCGATCAGGGCATCCCCGTGGCGATCGCGACGAACTTCAACCCGGGCTCATGCATGAGCTTCTCGATGCCGCTCATGATGACGATCGCATGCACGCAGATGAGGATGAGCCCCGAAGAGGCGCTGACGGCTTCGACGATCAACGCCGCAGCCGTGCTCGGCTTGGCCGACCGTGTGGGAAGCATCGAGGTTGGAAAAGCGGCCGACATCATCGTGCTCGACGCCCCATCGTATCGATCGGTCGCCTACGAATTCGGCGTCAACCTCGTCCGACGGGTCATCAAGAACGGCGTCCTCCTGGAGTTCCCATGAAACCGGCGATCCCCCGCGTCGTCGGGATCGATCTGGCGGGGAGCCCGCTCCGATGGACCGGCGTTTGCACTATGGAAGGGCGGCAGGTGCGGGAGTGTGCCGCCGTCCAGACCGATGAAGATATCATCGCGCTGGTCGAAGCGTCGGCGCCCGATCTGATCGTCATCGACGCCCCGCTGCGTTTGCCGCCGGGTCGTCGATCGCTCGACGACCGCAACGGCGAGCACTTTCGTCCTTGCGATCGAGAGCTGCTCAGTCGCGGCATCAAGTTCTTCCCTATCACGCTCGGACCGATGCGGATGCTGACGACACGAGGCATCCGTTTGCGCAAGAGGTTCGAACGTCGGGGCATCCCGGCGCTGGAAATGTATCCCGGCGGCGCCCAGGATATCTGGAAGATCCGGCGGAAGCAGTACGGACTTGAACTCCTTCGGAACGGCCTTCGACGATTGGGCATCGCCGGTATCACGCCCGACATGACGCACGACGAGTTGGACGCCGTCACGGGGGCCTACGTCGGCGTCCTTTACTTGAAGGGGCGGGCCGAACTCATCGGAGACGATCGGACAGGAGGCATCCTGCTGCCGCTTCCCAGAAAAGGAACCACATGAATCGATTGATCGAATGCGTCCCCAATTTCAGCGAAGGTCGTAGCGCAGCCGTCATCGACGCCCTGGCCGACGCCGTCCGCAGCACGGCCGGCGTTTCACTCCTGAGCGTCGAGCCGGACCGTGACTATCACCGTACGGTGATCACGTTGGTCGGCTCCGACTCCGACGTGGTCGATGCGGCCTTCAAAGCCACCGCCATCGCCGCGGACAGCATCGATATGCGGACGCACAAAGGTGAACATCCGCGCCTTGGAGCTGTCGATGTCGTGCCATTCATCCCGATCGCCAATGCGACCATGGACGACTGCATCGCGCTTGCCCGCGCGTACGGCAAGCGCGTGGCCACGGAGCTGGGCATCCCGATCTATTACTACGAATACGCAGCGACCAAGAAAGAGCGGAGGAATCTCTCGGACATCCGGAAGGGAGAATACGAAGGACTTGCGGCAAAACTGGCCGACCCGGCCTGGGCGCCCGACGAAGGGCCGGCCGTGTTCAATGAACGCTCCGGGGCCACCGTCACCGGCGCGCGCAAGATCCTGATCGCGTACAATGTCAACCTGTCGACGCCCGACGTCAGCATCGCGCAAGAGATCGCGCTCCGGATCCGTGAAAGCGGACGCGTCAAAAAGGACGAGCAGGGCAACACCCTGAAGGACGCGGCTGGGAACTCCGTGAAGATCCCCGGTACCCTGAAGGCGGTCAAGGCCATGGGCGTCTACCTCGAGCGCCACAAGATCGCCCAAGTCTCCATCAATCTCGTCGACCATGAGGTCACCGACATGCACCAGGCGTTCGACGAAGTGGCGCGACAAGCGGCCACGCTCGGCGTGCGGGCCACAGGAAGTGAACTGGTCGGGCTGGCTCCACTGGCGGCCTTTCGGAAAGCGGCTGCCCATGCCGGCGGCGGCGCGTCCGCATCAGATCTCGAGGCCGTCCATGTGGCCACGAAATATCTTGGCCTCGACCAGCTCGACCCGTTCGACCCGACACGAAAGGTCATCGACCTGATGATCTGACGAAGGATGTGAGGGAACCACAAGGAACACGGAGAACACAAAGGACAGTTGGCCTCGATGTGTTGCGATCTGTGGACTCCTCGTGAATGCAGTGCTGCTTCATGTGAGCCGACAACGACCTTCTCAATGCCACCGAACGGTGCCGCCATGCTGATCCATCAGACCGTCTCCGAGTTTCTCGACACGACCGCATCTTCCTCGCCCGCCCCCGGCGGCGGCAGCGTTTCCGCCCTTGCCGGGGCTCTCGGCGCGGCCCTCACCTCGATGGTATGCCGCCTCACGATCGGCAAGAAGAAATACGCCGCCGTCGAGGCCGACATGCAGGCGTCTCTGGCACAGTCGGAAGCATTGCGCAATCAGTTCCTGTCGCTCATCGACCAGGACACGGCGGCGTTCAACGGAGTCATGGCGGCCTTCGGTTTGCCGAAAGAGACCGACGAGCAGAGGTCGGCCCGCGAATCGGCCATCCATGACGCCACGCGACAAGCAACGCTCGTCCCCCTCGAATTGATGCGGACACTTCAAAGGGCCCTGCCGTTCACGGCTATCGTCGCCGAGAAGGGCAACAAGAACTCCGCGTCGGACGCCGGGGTCGCCGCACTGCTCATCGGCTCCGCTGCACGCGGCGCGGCGTTGAATGTCTACGTAAATCTTTCGGGACTGCCCGAGAATGCGTTCAGGAGGGACACGGAGCAGGAGACCAGAGGACTCGAACAGAAGATCGTGACCGAAAGCGATCGGATCGCAGCAACGGTGCGGTCATCACTCACCGGCGCCAGTTGAAGGGCACGTCAAGGCAGAGGACATTCGAACAGATCGCATCGCGCCCCGAAGCATCCCCCCTTCACCATTTCTCCGGTTCGTCAGGTCGCCCCGACCACCCACGCGACCGAGACCATCGCCGCCGTCTCCGATCGCAGCCGCCGCGGCCCCAACGACACCGGCACCACGGCATGCGAGGCCGCGAGTTGCAGTTCGCGATCGCTGAATCCTCCTTCCGGACCCACGAGGACCAGGCCCGTCTTCGCCGACTCGTGATGTTTGATAAGCGAGCCGATGAACTGCGACTGCTCGGTGCGCTCATGCGGCATCAACCGCAACGCGTGGTCTTCCGCATGTGCTACGACGGCTTCGAACGACGTGACCGGGAAGATCTTCGGAAGGTAGCACCGGCCCGATTGCTTCATCGCCGCCAGCGCGATCTTGGCGTATCGGTCATGCCGGTCCTGCCGGCCGATCGTCCGTTCGCATTGGAGCGGAATGATGGCCCGCACTCCCAGTTCCGTCGCCTTCTCGACGAGGAAGTCGAACCGAGCAGGATTTCGAAGCAGCGAAACGGCCAACGTCAGGCTGACCCGCGCTTCGTTCTTCCGGAGATGGGTCTGGACGACATCGCACTGCGCCTCGTCCCGGCCAAGCGACGTGATGACCGCCTCGAAGAGATTGTCCTCACCATCCGTCGCAAGGATGGGATCTCCTATTCGCTTGCGGAGTGAACGCGCCAGGTGCCGGTGCTCTTCTCCCCGGAGCACCAGCGTGGAACCGTGGACGTCCTGCGGCAACACGAAGAAGGTATCCATGGTCAAAACGATGCTCCGACATCGAAGATGAGTTCACCGATCCCCCGCTCGTTCATCGCCCATTCCGTCCGCACGACCAGCCCGTACGGCAGGATGAAGTGGAGACCGGTCCCCGCCCCGCCCCACCAGGGGACCGACGAGAACGGCACCGAACGATACCAGACCGTCCCGGCATCGACGAACACGCCGAGATAAACGCCGTAGCGGAGGACGTTGAACTGCGGGATGGGGATGAACGGCGCCTCGTAGTAGCGGGGAGAGATGACCGGAACGCGAAGCTCCACCGAACCGCCCAGGCGTCGCTCTCCTTCGCGCACCTGCGAGAAAGAACCTCGCAGCCGTTCCTCATACCCAAAGAAGGCGCGCCGATACGAAGGGACCGTCCCGCCCGTGACCCAGCGACCGAACGCTCGCGACGCCAACGTCGCTTCATCGCTCAACAGGTCATACCGACGAAGGTCGAAACCCAGCCTGAAGATATTGACGGCCGATTCGCCGAAACCGTCTTTCACTGCCAAGAACGACATGTACATCCCTTCGGTCGGATACTCGCGAAGGTTCCGACGGTCGAAGACGTACTGCAGCGATGCCGAGAGGAACAGGTCCCGTCCGTCGACGGAAGCCGTTCGATACGCCACAGCCTGCGGCACCCGCCACATCTCCACGCCAAGCCCCGCCGTCATGGTCTCGTAGAATCCGAACCGTCGACCGACCGACGCGACGGCCAGCGCCGTGATCTGCTCATACTCCTCGGAGCTGTCGCGGCTCAGCGGGTGCTGGTCGAAGTAGCCGCTCTGGACCTGGAAGGCGAGGTCGTCGTCCCCCAGGAAGCGCGGGTTGCGGTAGATGCCCTGAAGATACTGGTCGTAACCGATCACACCTTCGACGAAGAGACGTTGGTTGAGGCCGAGGAGGTTCTGATGGGTGAGGCCAAGACCGTAGACCAACTTCTTGGGGTCTCGGTGCAGGATGTTGACGATGGGATACGGAAAGACGTACCAGCGCTCGTCCACGGACACGTACACGTCAGCGCTGTCTCCCAAACGGTGGGCGTCGACCTCCACGCGGTTGAACAGCTGGAGGTTGTAGATCCGTTCACGGTCGCGCTGGAGTCCTTCGTCCGTGAGCGGCGCGCCTGGGCGCAGCGACATCTCGCGCAGGATGACCGTCGCCTGCGTCCGAACGTTTCCCCGGATAATGACCTCCCGCACGGCCGGGACCGTCGACTGCGCCCGGGAGCTCGTGGCGAACCACGCGGACGCCGTGGCGATGAGCGCCACGCGAAGCCACCGCCCGCTGCGTGGCGACGGCGTCATCGTATCAGACGTCGATGTTCGACGGCGATGCATCGGTCCATCACCACCCGCAGGCCTGCTTGTTCCGCCCGGCGGGCCGCCGCTTCGTTCACCACGTCCAACTGCAACCACAGGACCTTGGCACCGGCGGCAAGGGCATCGTCGACGACCTCGTCCACAGCATCAGAATTCCGGAAGACGTCGACCATGTCGACCGGTCGGCCGATCGACTGGACGGTGGGAAAGCACTTCCGCCCGTTCGTCTCCCGATACGCCGGATTGACCGGAATGACGTCGTAGCCCGCGCGGATGAGGAGGTCCGCGATACCGTTCGCGTCGCGATACGGCTTGACCGAAGCGCCAACCACCGCGATCGATCGCGTTGTACGAAGGATCTCGCGCAACTCGTCGTCGTGTTCGACTGGCACGATCAGCTCCCGACCGTCGAATATTGCTCGATCGGAGGACACGCGCAGACGATGTTCCTGTCGCCGTAGGTGTCATTGATGCGCCCGACCGAGGGCCAGAACTTCCGATCTCTCACGTAGGGCAGCGGATACGCGGCCTGCGAACGGCTGTAGGGATGCTTCCAGTCGTCGGCCGTGACCTGCAGCGCCGTGTGCGGCGCATTTTTCAGGACATTGTCCTTGCGGTCCGCGGTCCCCTCTTCGATCTCACGGATCTCTTCGCGGATCGATAGCAGCGCCGACGCGAAGCGGTCCAGCTCGGCCTTCGATTCGCTCTCCGTCGGTTCGATCATCAGCGTATCGTGAACGGGGAACGAGACCGTCGGAGCGTGGAAGCCATAGTCCATGAGGCGCTTCGCGATGTCGCTGACCTCGACGCCGGCGGAATCCTTGAACGCCTTCATATTCAGGATGAACTCATGACCGACGTGTCCATGATCACCCTGGTAGAGGACCGCATAGGTCCCTTCCAGCCGTTTCTTGAGGTAGTTCGCGTTCAGAATGGCATACCGCGTCGCTTCCGTCATCCCCCAGCCCCCCAGCATCCGCATGTAGCCGTAGGAAATCAGGAGAATGCTGGCGCTGCCCCAGGGGGCCGACGAGACGGCCGGGATCGCCTTCGGTCCGCCCAGGCCGACGACCGAGTGTCCGGGCAGGTAAGGCACGAGGTGGTTCGCCACACAGATCGGCCCCATTCCGGGACCTCCGCCGCCGTGCGGAATGGCGAAGGTCTTGTGAAGATTGATGTGGCACACGTCCGCGCCGATGAGGGCGGGGCTCGTCAACCCCACCTGCGCGTTCATGTTCGCGCCGTCCATATACACCTGGCCGCCGTTCGCGTGCACGATCCCGCAGATCTCCCGGATGTCCTCTTCGAACACGCCGTGCGTCGAGGGGTACGTCACCATGAGCGCCGCGAGACGGTCCTTGGTCTCGGCCGCCTTGGCGCGCAGATCGGCCACGTCGATATTCCCCCGTGCATCGCAGGCCACAACGACCACCTGCATGCCGGCCATGACGGCGCTGGCTGGATTCGTCCCGTGCGCCGATGACGGGATGAGCGCCACGTTCCGGTGCGTGTCGCCCCGGTCGTGATGGTACGCGCGAATGACGAGCAAGCCGGCAAACTCTCCTTGCGCGCCCGAATTGGGTTGCAGGGAGCAGCCCGCGAATCCCGTCGCGTCACAGAGCATCCGGTCGATGCTTTCAAAGATCTCTCGATACCCCGCCGCCTGCGAAACGGGGGCGAAGGGATGAAGATTGGCGAACGCCGGCCACGTGACCGGCAGCAATTCAGCCGCCGCGTTGAGCTTCATCGTGCAGGAACCCAGCGGGATCATGGAGTGCATCAACGACAGGTCCTTGTTCTCCAGTCGCTTGATGTAGCGCATGAGCTCCGATTCGGAGCGGTGGAGATGGAAGACGGGATGGGTCAGGTACAGCGACGCCCGGGCGAACGACGCCGGCAATGCCGACGCGGCCGTACGGACGCGATCGTCGACCGAGACCAGCGGCGCGTCCTTCCTCGCAGCCGACGCGAAGACCGTGCGGATCGCTTCGACATCCTCCGGTTCCGTCGTCTCGTCGAGCGCGATGCCGATGTGCGTTCGATCGATCCGGCGCAAATTGATCCCGGTCCGGTCCGCCTCAGCCATGATGGCGTCGGCCAGCGACGGACTTTCCGCGTCGATGTGCAGCGTGTCGAAATAGACCGCGTTGAGCTGAACGTAGCCGAGTTTGCGCAGGTCCCCGTCAAGGACCGCTGCAAGCCCGCGGATGCGCTGCGCCATCGCCCTGAGGCCTTCGGGTCCGTGATGTACGCCATACATCCCCGCCATGATCGCCAGCAGGGCCTGGGCCGTGCAGATATTCGACGTCGCCTTCTCCCGGCGGATATGCTGCTCCCGGGTCTGCAGCGCCATGCGGAACGCGGTCGCTTGGTGTGCGTCGACCGACACGCCGATGATGCGGCCGGGCAGGAGCCGCAGGTACTCGTTCTTCGTCGCGAAGAACGCGGCGTGCGGACCGCCATAACCCATGGGGATCCCGAAGCGCTGCGAATTGCCGACGACGACGTCGGCCCCCATCTCACCCGGCGGCGTGAGCAGCGTCAACGCCAGCAGATCGGTCGCAACAATGGCAATGCCCCCCGCTCGATGGACCGCCTCGATGGCCGGTCGCGGATCGAGCACGGCGCCATCCTGCGCCGGATACTGCAGGACCGCGCCGATGGTCGTCTCGTCGAACGAGGCGGTCCGCTCGTCGCCCGTCACGACCTCGATGCCGAGCGGTATCGCGCGCGTCCGGATCACGTCGAGCGTCTGGCGAAACACTCCGTGACTGACGAAGATCTTCTTCCGCCTCTCTCCGGCCGGATTCTTGTGGACGATATTGGCCGCCATGGCCACGCTCTCGGCCGCCGCTGTCCCTTCGTCCAGCAACGAAGCGTTGGCGACATCCATGCCCGTCAGGTCCGAGACCATCGTCTGATAGTTGAGCAAGGCCTCGAGCCGCCCCTGCGCGATCTCAGGCTGGTACGGGGTGTATTGCGTGTACCATCCTGGATTCTCGAAGATGTTCCGCCGAATGACGCCCGGGGTGACCGTGCCGTAGTAGCCCTGGCCGAGGAACGACTTGCGGACGGCATTCTTGGCCGCGATCGCGGAGAGGTGCTCAAGATAGCGGTGTTCACTCATCGGCGCAGGAGCTCGGAGCGGATCCTTGCGGCGGATGCTGGCCGGGATCGTGCGGTCGATCAGTTCATCGAGCGATCGGACCCCGATCGTCTCGAGCATGTGCTGACGATCGTCAGGACCTGGTCCAAGATGGCGCTGCTGGAAGTTGTCGGAGGAGAGAGCGGTGACATTCATGGCGTGATCGGATCTGGGATATGCTTAGCGGTGTGAAGCCCGACGCCGGAGTTTCGCGATCGCCTTGGCGGCGGCCTCTTGCTCGGCGTCCTTTTTGCTGCGGCCGGAACCGACCCCGATGGGCCCGTTTCCGAGGGAGACTTCGATGGTGAAGCGTCGCTCATGCTCCGGGCCGTCTTCCCGTACGACCGAATACCGCGGCGGCCCCAGACCCTGGGCCTGGCTGTATTCGAGCAGGGCGCTCTTGTAGTTGTCGTCGGTTGATGCGACGTTCTGGAGGTCCATCTGTTCGAGCAAGGTCCGGTGGATGTGCTCACGGGCGGCCTTCATCCCGCCGTCGAGATAGATGGCCCCGAGGACCGCCTCATAGGCGTCGGCGACCATGGACTCGGACCCGGCGTCCATGGACTGAGCGGCGGACGAACTGACAAAAAGAAAATCATGCAGCCGCATCTCACGCCCGCGGATGGACAGGGTACGGCGGTTGACAAGGCGCGAACGAAGACGGGTCAACTCCCCTTCTTCGACGTCGGGGAACTGCCGGAAAACGTGGTCGGCGACGACGGTGTTGAGGATCGCGTCACCGAGGAACTCCAGGCGCTCGTTCGAGACCCAGGTACCGTCGGTGAGCGGAAGGAAGGAGCGATGCAGGAGCGCTTCGTACAAGAACTGTCGACGGCGGATGTGCACGCCGATGACGCGGGAGACGCTGCGGAACGTCAGTCCCTTCTTGCGCCACTCCTCATCAAAAACGCGGGTGCGGGTGTCGCCGAACAACGGCCATAACGCCGCGAGGCGACCAAAGATCGTTGCCACGGAGTCCTTTGCATCCACGCATCCTTGCTCTCCCGCAGCCGTCTCCGGACGTTGTTATCCGGTGTAGCGGCGGAAGAGAAGCGACGCGTTGTGCCCGCCAAACCCGAACGTGTTGCTGATCGCCACATCCACCGTCCAGTCCTTGGACTGGTTGGGGATGTAGTTCAGGTCGCACTCGGGGTCCGGCGTATCCTGATTGATGGTCGGGTGCACCTTTTGGTGCACGAGCGTGAGGACGGTGGCGATCGATTCCACAGCGCCGGCGGCGCCGAGCAGATGGCCGATCATCGACTTTGTGGAATTGACCGCCAGTTTGTTGGCATGGTCGCCGAACACCCGCCGGATGGCGGCCGATTCATTCTTGTCGCCGACCGGCGTCGACGTTCCATGCGTGTTGACGTACTGCACATCTTGCGGCGTAAGGCCGGCGTCACGGATCGCCGCCTTCATCGACCGTTGGGCGCCTTCGCCTTCCGGCGCCGGTTCGGTGATATGGTGCGCGTCCGCCGAGAAGCCGATGCCGGAGATCTCGGCGTAGATCTTGGCGCCGCGTCGGACGGCGTGGCCCAGCTCCTCGAGAATGAGCGCGCCGCCCCCTTCTCCCATCACGAATCCATCCCGGTCCTTGTCGAACGGGCGGCTGGCTTTCTGCGGAGCGTCGTTCCGGGTCGACAAAGCGCGCATGGCATTGAAGCCACCGATACCCATCTCACAGATGCTCGCTTCCGAACCACCGGTGACCATGACATCCGCGTCTCCCCGCTGAATGAGGATGAAAGCATCCCCGATCGCATGGGACGACGTGGCGCATGCCGACGTGGTGGCGTAGTTCGGTCCCTTGAGACCGTGGATCATCGAGATCCGTCCCGCCGCGATATCGGAGATCATCATCGGGATGAAGAAGGGGCTGATGCGATGCGGACCCTTCGTCTCGTAGATCGTCTGGCTCTGCTTGAAGAAGGTCTGCAGTCCGCCGATCCCCGACCCAAAGACCACCCCGACGCGCTCGCGATCAAGCTTCGAGAAATCGATGCCGGCGTCCTTCACGGCGAGGTCGACGGACACGATAGCATAGTGTGTGAACGGGTCGGACCGCTGGACGAGCTTGCGGTCGAGGTGCTTCGTGGCGTCGAACCCCTTCAGCTCGCAGGCGAACTTGGTGTCATACTGGGACACATCGAAATAGGTGATGGGCCCTGCTCCGCTGACACCCGCCAGGAGGTTCTTCCAGAATTCTTCGAGCGTGTTGCCGATCGGGGTGAGCGCGCCCATCCCGGTAATGACGACCCGCCGTGGTTGTCCGTTGTACGCCATGCGATCTCCCTGCCGTGCGACCAGCTCAGATGGTGGTGGTGCTTACTTGATGCCCTTTGCGTCAAGGTACTTCACAACATCGCCGACGGTCGAGATCTTCTCGGCGTCCTCGTCGGGGATCTGGATATTGAAGGCCTTTTCGAACTCCATCACGAGCTCGACGGTGTCGAGTGAATCGGCGCCGAGGTCGTTCGTGAACGACGCTTCGTTCGTGATCTGCGCGGCGTCAACACCGAGCTTCGCGACGATGATGTCCTTCACTTTGGAAGTGACGTCTGACATGAGGGTACTCCTGATGGTGGATGGTGGTGAAACGATTCGTTGACGACCGTGTGCGGTGCCGCTACATGACAATGCCGCCGTCCACGACGATCACCTGTCCGGTGATGTACGATGCGGCGGGGCTCGCCAGGAACGTCACAACGCCGGCGATCTCCTCCGGCTTCGCGGTCCGCTTGAGCGGGATCAGGTTCAGCAGGGCCTCTCGCTGCTGCTCCGACAGCTTGTGCGTCATGTCCGTGTCGACGAAGCCGGGCGCCACAGCATTGACGAGAATATTGCGAGAGGCCAGTTCTTTTGCAAGGGTTTTTGTCAGGCCGATCAAGCCGGCCTTCGCGGCGGCGTAGTTCGCCTGGCCGGCGTTGCCCATGATGCCGGAGATCGAAGAAATATTGATGATCGCTCCGTTGCGCTGACCCATCATCGGCCGGCACACCGCTTTTGCGTAGTTCCACGCGCTCTTCAGATTTGTGTCGATGACCTCGTCCCAATCGGCTTCGGTCATGCGCATGAGCAGAGTGTCTTTGGTGATGCCCGCGTTGTTCACGAGCACGTCGAGACGACCCCATTTCGCCAGCACGGCGTCGACGGCCCGCTGCGCCGCCGCAGGGTCTTTCGCATCCGACTGCAGCGCCAGACCTTCGCGGCCCGACGCCCGGATATCCGCGAGCACTTCCTCAGCCGACACGCCCGCGCTTCGAAAAGTGAACGCGACGTGAGCACCCGCCTGCGCGAACGCCTTCACGATCGCACGACCGATGCCGCGCGAACCGCCCGTCACGAGAACGATCTTGTCTTGCAGCATGCCCATGGTCAGGATCCCGAAAAGTCCTTGTACGTGTCGACGCCGCGCGTCGCGACGCCGGAAACGGTACGCTTCACGAGCCCCTGCAGCACCTTCCCGGGCCCGAGCTCGACGAACTCCGTCGCGCCGTCAGCCGCCATGCGACGCACGCTCTGCTCCCACAAGACCGGCATCGTCAGTTGCTCCAGCAGAAGTCGACGGATCTCCGCCGCATCCTGCACAGGCGCCGCCGTGACATTCGCATACACCGGGATGCGTGCATCCTTGATGTCGGCCCCCGCCAGCGCCACCTCCAAACCCTGCCGGGCCGGGGCCATGAGCGGCGAATGGAACGCGCCGCTGACGGGGAGCTCCTTCACGAGTTTTGCCCCATGCGACTTGGCGCCGTCCATGGCCGCCCGCACGCCGCTCACCGAGCCTGAGATGACCACCTGACCGGGAGAGTTGAAATTCGCCGGCTGGACGATCCCGGCGGTGGCCGCGGCCGAGCACACCTCAGCCAGCGCGCCTCCGTCGAGACCGATCACCGCCGCCATCGTTCCCGGCCGGTCGATACCGGCCTGATGCATCAACTCCCCCCGCAACCTCACGAGTTTCAATCCCTCTTCGAACGACAGCGACCCGGCGTAGACGAGCGCCGAATACTCGCCCAGCGAATGGCCGGCTGCCATGTCAGCGCCCGTGTCGGCGAGCACCGCCGCAACGGCGAGACTATGGACGAAGATCGCCGGCTGCGTATTCTTCGTCTGACGCAGCTCGTCCTCCGGCCCTTCAAAGCAGATACGGCTGAGCGGCACACCGAGCACGTTGTCGGCCCGCTCGAACAGCCGTCGGGCCTCGGGGAGCGCTGCCGCCAGGTCGGCGCCCATGCCGACATACTGCGAACCCTGTCCGGGGAAAACGAACGCACGCTTGCTCATCGGTCCTGAGCCCTCAGGCCTTCGTTCCGATGGACCACTTCACGAGCGCCGCACCCCACGTGTACCCGGCGCCAAAGGCGGCGAGCACGATGTTCTGTCCGCGACGCAGCTGGCCCGACGCATGCCATTCCGAGAGACAGAGGGGAATCGTCGCCGCCGTCGTATTGCCGTATTTATCGATGTTGATCATCACCTTGCTCCGGTCGATGCCCATCCGCTCGGCCGTCGCATCGATGATGCGCAAGTTCGCCTGGTGCGGCACGAGCCACGCGACGTCGTCCCCTTTCAATCCGTTCTGCTCCATGACCTCCGCCGACACATCGGCCATGCCCTTGACGGCGAGCCTGAACACATTCTTGCCGTCCTGGAAGATGTAGTGCATCTTCTTGTCGACCGTCTCGTGGCTGGCAGGGTTGAGACTGCCGCCGGCCTTCATATGCAGGAACTCGCCACCGGCCCCGTCGCTGTAGAGACGATGGTCGAGCAGGCCGTAGGTCGGGTCTTCCGAGGGTTCGAGGAGGACGCAGGCAGCGGCGTCACCGAAAAGGATGCACGTGTTGCGGTCGCTGTAGTCGATGATGGCGCTCATCTTGTCGGCGCCGATCACGAGCACCTTCTTGTTCGCACCGCTCTCGATGAATTTGGCCCCGGTCGCGAGCGCGTACAGAAACCCCGAGCAGGCCGCCGAAATGTCGAAGCCCCACGCCTTCTTCATGCCCAGCTTGTGTCCGACGAGGACGGCGGTCGCCGGAAAGAACATGTCCGGAGTGACCGTGGCGAGAATGACGACCTCGACCTCGCTGAGGTCGATCTTGAAACGTTCCGCCATGTTCTTCACGGCAAGGACCGCCATGTCGGAGGT
Organism: Bacteroidota bacterium; assembly: GCA_025454835.1. Taxonomy (GTDB): domain Bacteria; phylum Bacteroidota; class Ignavibacteria; order UBA10030; family UBA10030; genus 2-02-FULL-55-14. The sequence continues at coordinate 72,678 of JALONQ010000006.1, forward strand.
GGCGCCATGCTCCATGATGCGGCGCTCGGAGATGCCGGTGCGTGTGCGGATCCATTCGTCGTTCGTGTCGACGAGCTTCTCGAGCTCGAAGTTCGAGAGGACCTTGGGCGGCGTGTAGTGCCCGACGGCGGTGATGGCGGCGCGTGTCACAGACATGAAGGGACCTCAAGCAACGGAAGTGGAGGGTGCTTCGAGTGCAGCAGCGATATGTCGGTTGAGGCCGCTCTGAGCCACCTCGACCGCGCGCAGCACCATGTTCTTAATGCCCACCGGGCTGGCGCTTCCATGCCCGATGATCGCAACGCCATTCACGCCAAGGACGGGAACCCCGCCGTGGAGGTTCGGGTCCAGGACGCCGAGCGCGCGCCGCATGGCGCCCCGGGCCAGTCCGATCGCAACCTTGTCCAGCAGGCTACGGTCGGCGGCCTGACGCAGCTTCGCCTTCAGGAACGACGGAACGCTCTCGCCGAACTTGAGGACGATGTTGCCGACGAATCCGTCGCACACGACGACGTCGGCTTTGGCCTTGAGGATATCGCGGCCCTCGACATTTCCTACGAACTGGAGCGAGCTGGCTTCGAGCATCTTGTGGGCTTCGAGGACGACCTCCGTACCTTTCAGCCGCTCCTCACCGACGTTCAGCAGCGCCACGGTCGGACGCTGCTTCCCGACGATGCGCTCGAAGTAGATGCTCCCCATGACCCCGAACTCGTACAAATGCTGCGCTCGGCAATCGACGTTGGTTCCGGCGTCCAGAAGAAGGCACTCTCCATGTTCGGCCGGAATGAACGTTCCGATCGTCGGCCGGCTGACCCCTTTGACGCGCCCCAGGATGAGGGTGGCCGCCGAAAGCACCGCCCCGGTGTTGCCCGCGCTGACGAAGGCATCGGCGTGACCCTCCTGATGGTAGCGCATCCCGACCGCCAACGAAGACTCGCGCTTGTCCTTGAGCGCCGCCGTTGGTTTGTCCTCCATCGTGATGACCTGTGCGGCGTGCACGAAACGCACGGCCGATGTGTCGCCACCGCGCTGTGTCCAAAGCGCACGGACCTTTGACTCGTCGCCGACAAGGATCAGGTCTAGCCGGTCCGAGGCTTCGCGGACCGCTGCCAGAGCCCCGTCGATCTCATGCCCGGGGGCGTGGTCGCCCCCCATGGCGTCGAGTGCGACTCGGATGCGAGGAGTGGATGGCATGCAGACGAACGGAGGTGTGCGTCAGCTCGGCCGGGACGTCAGGATTCCTTGGGGGACGTGACGACGCGGCCGTTGTATTGGCCGCAGTTCGGACACGCACGGTGTTGAAGCTTGGGCTCGTGGCAGTTGGGGCATTCCTGCGTGGTCGGCACCGTCGCCTTGTAATGCGTGCGACGCTTGCGACCGCGGGTCTTGGAATGGCGACGTTTGGGATTTGGCATCGAACAACTCCTCTAGAATAGACACTCCGTGCTTCAGGATTTCGTAAGCTTCTTCAGGGCGTCCCAGCGGGAGTCAGTATCCTGCTGGTCGCACGAGCATGGCCCCGTATTCCAATTCTTGCCACAGCGGGGACAGAGGCCCGAACAATCGTCTCGGCACAACAACTTTGAGGGGACGGCCAGCTGGATATACTGCCGGGCATCTTCGTCAAGGCTGATCACCTGGGCGTCGGCCGGCACCGTCTGAACCTCCCCTTCGACCGCCTCAACCGGCATCGAGGTACCATCGGGGACGTAGAGGATCCGATAGTCCCCTTCCATGGGCCCGGTGAACGATTCCAGGCAGCGATCGCAGATGAAAGAGCCCGACGCCCGGAACCTGGAATGCAAGAGGATCTGCCGTCCGCTCCGGTCGAGGTCCACATCGACGAAAATCCGGCCCGAGTAGGGTTCTCCCAGGCCAAGGTCCGCCGGAGTGACTTCGAACTGATGCGAGTGCCGACCCTCGGACAAACGCGCGATATTGACCTGCATCACCGCCATACGGACCCTCGAAAATCTCCAAAAAATCGTAGAAATATAACAAGAATCCGGCGGGGAGTCAAGGATGTTGGTGCTTGTGAATCGGTGGCTCATAGCGAGCGATCATGCGCGGAGACCGTATTGACCATCCGGCGATCGCCAGAAACGGCCCAACGCCCCACAAAGACAAAGGCCCAGGTTGATGCGACCTGAGCCTTTTTGGGTCTTCCAACGACTGAAAGAGAGGAATACGTTCTTGGGCCTGCACCGACGACCGAACGCCCAATGTCAGGACGTCGCGATCGCCATTCGAAAGACCTACGCCACCCGTTCCTCTGTCACTCCGGCTTCAACCGGTACGCCTGCCAGCAGATGCCCCCGGACGTGCGTCACCGTCTCCTGCAACGCTTCTGAGAACTTGTCGAAATCCTCCTTGTACAGGAAGATCTTGTGCTTCTCATACTTCTCTTCGTCCCCGACCACCCGCTTGCTTTCCGTAATGGTAATGTAGAAATCCTTCTCGGATTTGGTCGATTTTACGTCGAAGAAGTATGTTCGCTTTCCCGCCCGAACTCGTTTCGTGAAGATCTCGTCCTTGTACGTTGGTTCCACGTTCGTTCCTCCCTTGGATCGATCTAACGCTTGCGGAGATCGCAGTGCGCTTCGTTCAAAGAATGACAGCTCGTTTTCCGCGACATCACAGGTCATCATTACCAGAAGGCCGTTTCGCCAGGTCACCTCCTTACGACCGCCACCTTCGCGGTCGTGAGTTGCTCACCATTCTCATTGAAAGCCACGATCACGTACGTGCCGCTTCCCACAAACGCCCCCGTTCGGTCCCGACCATCCCAGAATGCCCGACCGCCGCCCTGGGCTTCAAACTCCGTCACCAGTGCCCCGGCGATCGTCAGGACCTTGATCCGCGTCTGCGGCATGAGCCGCCGGATGGCGAGGGGGAGGTCCGACGGAACGTGAAACGGATTCGGTCCCACCAGCAGCGTCGAGTACTGGCGCTCCGTCTGCACGGTCGGGATGATCAGAGCCGACAGGCCCGATTCCGTCCCGAGATACGCGATTCCCGACGATGCGTCGATGGCGATGGCGCGAATGTCGTTGCTGACAAGTCGCCCGCCGGTGTTGGCCGTGGTGTACTGCGCCAGAAGTTGAGAACCGTCCGGACTTACGACGAAGACGCCTTCTTTCGTCCCGACCCATTTGTTGTTCACTCCGTCGACCGCGATCGCCTGGATCGACTGTTCACGCAGTGGGAACGACGAACTCCGCCGCGTGCGCGGGTTTGACGGTTCATTGAAGATCGTGACACCCAGCGCCGTACCGGCCCAGACATCACCATCGAGGTCGACGGCGAGCGATTGCACGATGTTGTTCGCCAATCCATCTGACTGCGTGAGGACCCCCCAACCCGTGGACCCGACCGTTCCAGGGAGCGCCGTCGACTCGTTGAAAAAGTAGAGACCGCTGGCCGATTGCAGCGTCGGCTCGGAGTTGGCCAGCCATTTTGTTCCGTTCCGGTCGATGACGAGCGAGGCAAAACGACCTTCCCCCGTGCCCGTGAGATTTCGGTACTTCGTGACCACCGTGTCGTTCGTCAAGCGCACCAGCACGTTGCCGTCGACGGCGGTGCGATTCACGATCCACGCGGCGCCCTGCGCATCATGGGCAACGTCTCCGACGACGACGAACACCGGGTCTCCTGCGATCGTCGGGGCCAGCGCCGGCGTCGATTGCGTATCGAGCCTGCGGAGAAGCGAGTCGCCTCGCATCTGGGCCACGCCCCATCCCCACGAGCTCACCCAGACCGTGCCGTCGGGAGCCGGAGCGACCTTGTAGTAGTCGTTGAACATCAGCGCTGGCTTCGACGCCGCGGTGAACGTCGTCCAACGTTCGTTGTCGGGTCCGTCACGTCGGAAGCGCATGAATCCGCGTCCGCCTCCGTTGATGCCCGTTCCGACCCACAACGTCCCGTCGGGTTGGACGGCCAGGTCCACGAAGCGATTCGTGGCCGGGGCGTCTGGGGCTGACAGCATCCACGCACCGCCTGACAGGCGAGCGACGCCGCCGTCGGTCACGCCAACCCAGACGGTGGAAGCCGCATCCACGGCCATGTCGACCGCCGACGCCACGGCGGGTCCAACGGTCGTCCTCGCCGCCAGCGCGTGAGCCATACGGCTCACGACCATCGAACCGGCCTCGTTCGTGAGGCTGAAGAGCGTCCTTCCGACGACGCGAAGCCGCACGGCCTGCACGCTACCGATCGAGGTCTGCGCCACGAACGCGCCCTGTACTCGGACCGACGTTCCCGCCGTCGATCCGACCACGAGCGTGTCTCCGATCGTCGCAAGCGTTCGGACGACGCCCGGGGGAAGCCCCTGCAGGGGCCCGTACCGGGCCCAGCTTGTCGGGGCCGACAAGTTCGTGGAGCCAAGCCATGCACCTGCCAATCCCTGGTCGTTCGCCACCCACAACGTATCGCGCACCACCGCCACATCCCAGCAGACGGGAGCCAACGCGTAGCCGAAGGAGGCATACGTATCGCCAAACTCCAGACGGCTGAGCCGATAGACGGAAACGCCGAACTCACTGACGATGAAGACCGTGTCGCCTTTCGGAACGAACCGTTGGATCCTCTTGAGAAGGCGATTCGATTCTCGAATGTCGAGGATCTTCCGCCATGACGTCGCCCCGGCCGGACGATGATTGATGGAACCGTCGGCCGCTCCCACCCACAAGCCTCCCGATGCATCTTCTCCGACGGCGGTCAGCTCATTCGACGCAAGTCCATCGGCGTTCGTCGCGACATCGTACCTGCCGTCCGAAGGATAGTACGTGAACACCCCTCCGCTTCCCGCCGCGGCCACGGCACCCGCTCCCACGGCTGCGACCGAGCGGACGCCCGCCAAGCTCGTGAAGCTCTCCCAAGTTCCGATCGCCGGGACTTGTGCCGAGGCGGTCGAAAGCACCGTCAACACGACGGCAACCATCCTGCAGGCGTTCATGGTCATCGTTGCCGGCCGATCGCCCGCAACAGCCCGATCATGTCAATGGCGGTCAGGGCCGCGTCCCACCCTTTGTTTCCGTGTTTGCCCCCCGCCCTCGCCTTCGCCTGAGCCAGCGTGTCCGTGGTCAGGACCCCGAAGACCACCGGCAGTCCGTGGCGCAGAGCCACCTCCTGGATGCCGCGGGCGCAGGCGGAGGAGACATACTCGAAGTGAGGCGTCTCGCCGCGTATCACCGCGCCCAAGCAGAGGATGGCATGCCATCGCCCGGAGCGGGCCAGAGACTCGGCAACGAGTGGAAGCTCGAAGGCGCCCGGGCACCAGTGCACGTCGGAAGAGCGGACCGGCGACCCGTGGCGTTGAAGACACTCAACGGCGGCCGCGGCCAGACGAGTCGTGATCGGTTCATTGAAGCGACTGGCCACGATGGCGATGCGCCATCGGGAGGCGGAGATGGACCGAAGGGGCCGGGAGGAACGACGGGGGGTCACCGGGACGACCGGAAGCAACGGCGCCGCATCTCTTCGACGACACGCATCGGCACCGTGTAGGCACCAAAGACCGTGTCGTCGTTCTTTCGCCCGCCGTGAAAATCGGAGCCGCCGCTCTCGAGCAAGAAATACTGTTGAGCCAGACGGCGATAATGCTGCTGCATCGTCGGCGAGTGCGAAGGGTGGACGACCTCGATCCCATCGAGACCGACATTGATGAGTTGAACAAGGTCGGCTTCGGTCGTGTACTTGCCGGGATGAGCGAAGAACGAGACGCCGCCGGCGAGCGCGACGAGCCGCACGGCTTCCTGCGGGCTGACCTGGTACTTCTTCTCGTACGCCGGCGCCCCCACCCCGATATAGCGGTCGAAGGCCTCATGGTAGTTGCTGATGTATCCCCCGGCCAGCAGGGCGCTCGCGACGTGCGGACGACCGACCGAGCCGATGCCGGCGTGATCGAGGACGGCCTCGAGCGTGACCGGGATACTCAGCTGATTGAGCTTCTTGACCATCCGCTCGGCGCGCTTCAGACGCTCGCGGCGGAAGAATTCGAGGTACTCGAGGAGGCGTTCGTTCGAAGGGTCGAACAGGTAGGCGAGGATGTGGACATCTTTTTCGCCGAGCGTTGCGGAGAGTTCGAGCCCGGGGATGATGTCGACACCAACGGATCGGCCGCACTCAGCCGCCTCGGCGAGCGCCCCGACGTTGTCGTGGTCGGTGATGCCGAGCGTCGTGATGCCGGACGACTTCGCCTTGCGCACGAGTTGCTCGGGCGTCAAAGCTCCGTCGGAATACGTGGTGTGGCTGTGCAGGTCTGCGCGTTCTTGCGCCGTCGAAGCGCCTTCTGCCCGCTCCTCCATCTCAGTCATAGCTCAACGGTCATCCATGTGAGCGGGATACGATCCCGCAGAAGGTCTCAGAGGTGTTGTTTGCGGAACGCTTCGAAGTCGACGATGATGAGCTTGTTTCCCTTCAGCTGCACCTGGCCGTCGCGGATGAACTGATGGAGCATGCGCGAGACCGTCTCGCGCGAGGTCCCGGCCATGTTGGCGATGTCTTGCTGCAGCGGCATGTCTTCGATCTCGACCTTGCCCTTGCGGAAGACCCCCAGTTCGTCGGACAGCATGATGAGCACGTTGGCCACGCGCCCGGCGGCATCCTTCAGCGACAGGCTCTTGATCTGCATGTCGGCCTTGCGGAGGCGCATGGCAAGCTCGGCCAGAAGCGAGATCGCCACCGAAGGATACTCGTGCAACAGCTCGAGAAAATCCCGGCGGTGGATCATGAAGAGTTCGGACTTGACCGTCGCCACAACGCTGGCCGACCGGGCCATGCCGTCGAGCAGCGACATTTCGCCGAAGAACTCGCCGGGCCCGAACATCGAGAGGATCACCTCGCGGCCGTCCTCATCCATCCGGACCACCTTCACTTTGCCGGAGATGATGACGAACAGCGCCGCTCCGCTCTCCTGCTCCAGAACGACGATGTTCCCCTTCTTGTATTTCTGACGGGTCCCGAGACGGACGATCTTCTGAAGGTCCTTGTCCTCGAGCTCCGCGAAGATCGGCACGTTTCGCAGGAATCCGATGTCCTCGACTGCCATAGGTTGCCTGTCGGAAAGCGTTAGGGGTCCGCTCGACGATCCAACGCCGGCGGCGGGAATCAAGTGGCGCAATATATTCGGGGTTGTGGCAAAATGCAACGCAACGCCGAGACCGTGCCCCGGTTTTCGCAAGTTTGCGATGATCTCAAGGGCCTGCAAGAAAGAGCACGAAGGCCCCGAGACTGACCTGCACGGCCACCATGCTCGCGCCGGCGAGACGATCGTAACGACGGACCTCCGCCAGCGCGTTCGGATCGCGCGTCTGGAGATACCGTGCCGCCGCATCGTTCGCTTTGTCGCGGTACACGGCCGCCAGCACGCCCGATATGACCATCGCCGCGCCAGAAGCGAACGTCCAAGTCTCACTCCGGATGCCAAGCGTCCCGGGTCCCTTCATGACCATCGGCGTTGATGACCCGACCTGAGGGTTGAGCGTCAGCACCGGACCAGGGCCCGGAGGCGGGATGGCCACGGAATCGGGAGTGACGATCGATAGTTCTGCGAGACGATCGCGCGGCCACCACAACGGCAGGCTGTGCATCCGGCCGGACCGGTCGCGCACTTCCACCTGAGCGCCCTCGCTCGTCAGGAGGATCGGTTCAGGGACGTTCAATCGCACTTCGGTCACCTCGTTCGCGACGACGATGACGGTCTCCGCCGCCGAGGGCGCATTCCATCGATAAGGCGCGCCGCGTCGAGCCTGTACAACCGATCGCCCAGCCTTCCACCGCACAGGATCACAGGGCGTCGTTCCCACCGCACGGCCATCGATGTAGATCAGAAGCCCATCGGACGGCGACACGATCCTCACCAGACCGGAGTCAGAAGAGGCCCGAAGCGTGATGGCCGAGACCATAAGGAGCAGCAGCGACCGAGCGATCACGGCGTTCATCGCCCGCTCTCCCGATGGACGTAGGCCGCGACGGTCTTGTCTTCGTGCGTGATCAAGACGATACCTTGCCACAAGATCGGCGTCACTTTCACTCGTCCCCCGACCTCGATACGATCGACCAGCGTCCCGCGTTGCCGATCGACGATCGCGACGGATCGGTCGAGGGAGCCGACGAGAAGACGGTCACCGGCGATGAGAGGGCTGGCGTTGACCACGCCGTTCGCCCGGAAGGTCCATCGTTCCTCGCCCGTCGCCAGATCCAGCGCCACGAGCCGTCCGTCGGCCGTGGGGACGAAGCACGACGTTCCGTCGATCGAGGCGGCAGCATAGATGGGACTTCCCAGTTCCCGTGTCCAGCGGACCGATCCGGTCCCGGCATCGATAGCGACAACGCGGCCGAGCACGTCGGCCATCACCGCCGTCCCGCCCGACGCCGATGCGCCGGCGAAGATGCTCGCACTCATTCGTACGCTCCAGCGCTGTTGCCCCGTCGCGGCGTCGAGTCCCACCACCAGGCCCGCATCGCTCCCGACTACCACCACTTGGCCGCTGAGAGCCGGCGACGACCGGATGGGCTTTCGGTCTGCCTTCGTCCCCATGAGATAGCGCCACCGCTCTTCTCCGGTTCCAGGGTCGAGACACAGCACGCGACCTTCGAGCGTGGCGGCGAACAAGCGCCCTTCATCCAGGAGCAGCGAAGCTTCGACCGGACCAATGGACACTTCCCAACGGCGACGGCCCTCCCGCACATCAAGGGCAATGACGGACGGACGTGTCGTCGTCGAGATCGGCAGGTAGACGATCGCACCGTTCAACGCCGGCGTTCCGCGAACCGGTCCCCCGACCTTCTGATATCCGAGTCGTTTCCCCCTGCGCAATTCGATCGCCTGCACTTCGCCGTTCAGCGTGCTGATAATGGCGACACTATCACGCACAAGCGGAGGGGCCAGCATCCCGGCCTGGGCATTGTATTCCCAGAGGCGCGTCCATGGCAGCGGAGGGGCCTCGCCTGACAGGTGACGACGTCCCCCGTCGCCGCCGGCCTGCGTCCAATCGACGGCCGACGGACGGAAGGGACGGTTGAGTTCAAGGCCGGAGCAAGCGGCCAGCACGAGCGCAGCGACGAACGCGCCGAGGGTCACGCTCAGATGGAGGGACGTCGAGGCGCGCATCAGAAGTCCCAGCCGAAGAAGAACTGATAGTACAGCCCCTTCTGCAGTTTCCTGAGGTCCTGCTCCACGCGTTTGCCGATGTCGTAGCGGAGGACGATGACGCCGCCAAGATTCATGCGTACGCCAGCCCCGATCGAACCCTTGGTGTCGCGATAGACGTCGTCCCAAGCGCCGCCGACGTCGGTGTACAGCGCCCCACGGATCGACCCAAACCCGATCCCGACGAAGGGCAGCCGGACCGTGAACTCGTCAACGAAGGGAAATCGAAGCTCCTGGCTTGCCATCCACAGTTTTTGGCCCCGGATCGACCATCGTGGCCATCCCCGCAGGTCCCAGCTCCCGCCCATGAAGAACCGGCGCGCTTCGATCCCCTCATTATACCAGATGTGGCCGCGCAGGGCCCAGGCGCTGCGCGTGGTCAGCCGGAGATACTCTCGATAGTCGGCGATGATCGAATAGTAGCTGACGTTCGCATACTGGATGTCGTCAGTGTAGGCCAGGGTCAATTTCATCCGTCGCCCGTCGACGGGGCCGCTCGGACCCCAGAGCGAGGTGTCCCAGATATACGAAAGCGAGTTCGAGACGAGCAGCGCGCGTCTTGGCGCTTCGACGTAGATATCCTTGTCTGAATTCGAGACGGTGACGCCGGCCTCCACGCGCCGAAAACGCGACAGCGGATAGCTCAGGACAAAATAGCCTCCGAACGATCGCTCGTAATAGAAGAGGTTCGGGTCGGTCAGGTCGTAGCGGTTCCCCGCAAATCGGAAGATGCCGTACGCATGATTGACGCGCGAACCGAGCGACATCCGGCTGATCGCCACGTTGAAGTTGTCGAGGATCTCGGACTGGACCTGCGCGGTGTTGTAGATGAGGAAGGTATAGATGTCGTTCCCGAGCAGGTCGCTCATTGCCAGCGCCGCGCCGCCGATCGTGCCAAACACCGGGTCGGTGGAGATCTGACTCTGTGCAAGGTCGAGCGAGTATTCCTTTGTGTAGTTGATCGGTTCTTGGGCCATGGCGCCGCTCAAGCGCTCAGGCTGCCACCCGTTCAGCCTGTCCGGCGCCGGGATCGGCCGTACCTCGGCCGTATCCAGACGGGCCGCGACGTCCTCTATCGATCTGATCTGGAAGGTCCCGCGCTCATACACCGTACAGACGAGGTCGTCCCTCCCCCCCCATGCCGGATCGGACGAGGAGGTGATGAATGACGTGACCCGCCGCATCGAACGGGATGCTTCCGGCGCGGTCATGTCGACCGCCCAGATGTTGTTGACCCCATCGACATCCGACGTGAAGGCCAGCCATCGACCGTCGGGCGACCACGCGGGAGCATGGTCCGTCGCATCTCCAAAGGTCACGTACCGGATATCGACCCCCGTCGTATCGACCGTGAAGAGATTGTACCGACCCTTCGGTCCATACGAAGTGCGGTCGGAACTGAACGCGATGGTGCGGCCATCCGGCGACCAGGCCGGATCCCGGTCATCGTACAGATCGTTCGTCAATTTCTTGAGCCGATCGCCTCGGACATCGAACAGGTACAGGTCCTGATCGCCGCTGCGGTCGATCGAGGAGAACACCAATCGCTGACCATCCGGCGCCCAGGAGGGAGAGCCGATGACCACGAGGTCACGGAACCGGTAGGTCTCGAGGAACGATCCGGCTCGCGTGTCATAGATGTGCAGCGCGTCGGTCTCTCCGGTCTTCGTCACGAACGCCATCCGGCCGTCGGCCGTCAGCGACAGTTTCGACTGGAACGGGTGAAAGGCCTCCAGTTCGTGCGATTGCTCCCCCTTCACCACCAGCTCCGGCTCGGGCTCTTCGGCCTCGGGGTCGATCCGGTAGATGCTGGTGTATCCGAGGAGGTTCCCGACGTAGTAGACCCGCCGCCCGCCATCAGAGGCATGAACGACGGGCTTGGCATTGAAGCCCCGGTCGACGAGCTTGCGCGTCACCGCACTCGGAAGGTCCTGGTCCGTGAGCAGCGGATAGTAACGTTTCTGGAGGTCGTAGAGCCACAGTTGATCGAATTCCTCGTAGTCGACGCCGAGCGTTTGCTTCCAGACCTCCTCCCACGACTTGGCCTTCCAGACGTTCTCGAACAGGAGGAGGAGCTTTTCTTCGCCGAATCGCCGCGCGATGAACTCGCACACGTTCTGACCGAGCTTGTACATGAGGTACGTTCCGGCGATGCGGTACATGCGCTCCGTGCCGGGCACGTAGTTGTTCATGACGGCGTCCCGGACCACGAGATCGGCCTGGGTATCCCAGGTGGTGGACCAGTACTCGGCAAGGCCTTCAGTGAACCAAAGGGGGGCGATGCGGTCGAGCGGCGCCCGGTGGTCGGTCAGCACCCGGTTGAACTTGCTCATCGTGAAGACGTGTACCAGCTCGTGCCGGATGACGTGGGCGAACTGGACCGACGACCCATTGGAAGGAATGACGACGCGGCCCTTCAGGAACTCGAAGAACCCCCCGACCCCTTCTGGAATGAACCCCGAGGTCGTGTTCGTCTGCTGAAAATGCAGATGCGACGAATAGAAGATGAGCGGGATCGGATGAGAGATGCTGTGGTTGAACCGCTCCTCCAGCCGGAGGTAGGCCTCCTCAGCCACAGCTGCCCCCCGCCGAGCCAGATCCTCCATCCCCTCATAATAATAGATGTGGAAGTGCTCCGTCCGGAGGACGTGCCACGAGAAATCGGTGTACTGGACCTTGTTCCGGCCGAAGTAGTAGAACTGGGCCTGGGCCGCACCGCCGAGACAGGCGACGACGGCCGCCGCCGCCAGCCAGCGCCGCATCATCACGTAAGCTCCCATCCACACAGCCTACTTCACCTTGGCGAGTTCACCCTTGAGGAAATTGATCGGCTCCACCGGCTCGGGATCGACGCCGTTGAGGATCGCCAGATAGAGGCTCACCCAATCGCCGGTGTGGATGAGCGAGAACATGCGGGCCAGCAGCGTTCGTCCGAGGCTCGGGACGTCGGTGATCCCCCCGGCGAGCGCGGCGATCCATTGCTTCGTAATATCCTCACGGATTCGCACGCGCGGATGCGTTCCGACATCGCGCAGAAACACCACGTGCGTCTGCCTCAGGAGCGCCGGAGCGGACTTCCATCCGACGAGTTCGTTGTGATTCATCTCGGGCAGCACGTGGCCGTGGGCCAGCTGTTTTGCGTTCTCGTTGATCTGTCCGCGCCACCGGACATTGATCGCGTCGAGATGGTCCGTGGAGGAATAGATCACCGGCAGCCGGTCCTTGAGGGCCGTGGCCAGGGCGAGCGCGGCGTTGTCGGGCGCTCCGGGGTCGCTGTAGCGGGCCGACAGGTCGCGCAGCACCGTCAGCGTTTCGTTGATCTCGCGCGACTTGTTCTTGACGAACCCCATCTTGGACAGAAGGACGAGGAGCGGGAAGAACGAATAGGCGAGCGCTGCGCGGGGCGACAGCCCTCCGGGGATCTGCACCCACGGCTGGCGGTGCTTCTTCGCCATTTTCTGCGTCTCGCCGCCCGTGCTGATGCACAGCACCTTTGCCTTCCGCTTCACCGCGTCTTTGTGCGCCGCGATCGTCTCCTCCGTGTTGCCGGAGTACGACGACACGATGACGAGCGTCTTCGGTCCGACGAACGACGGAAGGGCGTAGCCGCGGTTGACGATGAACGGAACCTTCAACTCGTCGGCCAAGTACGACCGGAGCAGGTCGCCGCCGATGGCCGAACCGCCGAGGCCGGTCAGGACGACGGCGTTGAAGGCCGAGGCTTTGTATGGCGGCTTGGCCGCCAGGCCGATGGCCGCCGCTTGGTGCATCTGTTCGGGAAACTCTTTGATCCAGGCATACATGCCTTTCGGATCGAGCCGCTTGATGTCTTGGAGCGTCATGATCGAGCCTCGTAGGTCGTCGGAAGAATGATGGGGATCTCTGGGAACTTCGTACGCATCGCATCGGCCACCGCGGTGCGGATGGCGTCTTCGGTATCGAGTGACAGGACGTGGTCGGCCAGTTGCTTGGCATCGGACAGGCGGACCGACCGGATGATCTTCTTGATCTCGGGAAGGATCGTGGGGGCGACGCTGAACTCGTCGAGACCGAGACCGAGCAGCAGTATGGTGGCCAACGGATCGCCGGCCATCTCTCCGCACATCCCCACCCAGGCGCCTCCTTCCTTCCCGCGTTCGATGATGCGCCGGAGGAAACGAACGACCGCCGGATGGAACTCCTGGTAGAGGTCAGAAACGATGTCGTTGCCGCGGTCGACCGCCAGCAGGTACTGGATGAGATCGTTCGTGCCGATGCTGAGGAAGGTGACCTCGCGCGCCAGGTCGCCGGCAATGATGGCGGCAGCCGGAACCTCGACCATAACGCCGATCGGGATCTGTTCGTCGAAGGCGATCCCACGCGCTCGAAGCTCATCCTTGGCCTGGCCCAGGAGCTGCTTCGCCAGACGAACCTCTTTGATGTTCGACACCATCGGGAACATGATCGCCACGTTCCCTCGGGCGCTGGCGCGCAAGATGGCACGCAGCTGGTCGAGGAAGACCTGCGGCTTGTCGAGCATGATCCGGATGCCGCGCCAGCCGAGGAACGGGTTCTGCTCCTTCGTCTGCTGCGTCATGAGCTTGTCACCGCCGATGTCGAACGTGCGGATGATCACCTGCTTCGGGGCCATCGAACCGGCAATGAGATCGTACTGACGGAACTGCTGTTCTTCGGTCGGAAAGACCTCCTTACCGATCAGCAGCGTTTCCGTCCGGTAGAGTCCGATCCCATCCGCGCCCTGTCGGTGGATGAACGGCAGCTCCTCGGAGAGCTCGACATTCGCGGCCAGCGTCACGCGACGGCCGTCGAGCGTCTGGGCGGGCAGGTCGCGCAGTTCGGCAAGCGTCTGCTCGAACGTCATCATCTCCCGCCGGCGGCGTTCGCACGCCTCGATCGTCGCCGAAGTCGGGTTGATGATCACCTCGCCCCGGAATCCGTCGACGATGACCTGTTCGCCATGCCCGAGATGGTGGATCAGGTTGTGGACGCCGACGACGGTGGGGATCTGCAGCGCCCGAGCCAGCAGGGCCATGTGCGATGTGGCGCCGCCGACCTCGGTGACATAGGCCAGCACGTTGTTGCGGCTGAGGATCATGGCATCGGCCGCCCCCAACTGGTGGGCGACGATCACCTGCGCGCCTTCGAGCCGCGAAACGAGTTTCTGCTCCTGCAGGTTCCTGATCAGCCGGTTGCGCACCTCCTCCAGATCCATGGCGCGCTCACGCGTGTACTCATCGCGGGCGTTCGCCATGAGGCGGTGGTACTTCTCCATCTCTTCATGGATCAGGAACTCGGCGTTCTTTCGCTCGTAGCGGACGCGTTTGAAGACCGACTCGAAGAGGACGATGTCTTCGAGGATGAGGAGCTGCGCCTCGAAGATCTTCGCCTGCGACGCACCGAGCTTCTGCTCGGCGAACGCCAAGATCTTGGCCAGTTCTTTCTTGGACCGATCGATCGCGCCTTCCAACCGCAGAAGTTCGGCGTCGACGTCGGCCGGAGCGATGCGGCGCTCCTCCACGGTCTGTTCCGTCCGGCGGAAATGATAGGCGGGACCCACGGCAATGCCCGGGGCCGCGGGGATCCCTTTGAGGACGATCTCGGTCGCTGAGGCAGGGGTCGGCATGGTCAGGCCAGGGCTTCGTCAAAGCCGCGATCGAAGAGCTCGACGATCGAGGCACACATGGTCTCCTCGTCGTCGCCAACGAATCGGAGTTTCAGCGTCGAGCCCTGCTCGGCGGCCAGGGTCATGACGCCGATGATACTTTTGCCGTTGATCTCGAGTCCGTCCTTCTCGATCAGGAACTCGGAACGGAACTTCGCGGCCAGCTTCACGAGCGACGCCGCGGGACGCGTGTGCAGACCCGCGCGGTTGCGGATCGTGACCTCTCGTTCGATCATCGCTTGGTTCGTACGGATGTTTCTCGCCCGCCTGACCGTTGGAAGGCTCCCTTGCGGCGGGCAGGCAGCGAACGCGACGGAGGCAGTGAACGCGGCGATGCGTTGGTCAACTGGATTTCCGCTGCAGAATCGTCCTGAAAGCTCCGAAAGCACAACCCATACTCTTCAACGTCGCGTCCGCCGCCAACTCCGCGAGCGCGGCGCAAAATCTCCCGCGCGGGCACTTCCGAGGTCGCCATCAGAACGTCCTCACCCGGATCAGGTCCGCGAACCATACGAGCATGTCACGATCGGGAGATGCTGGGAGCGCCTTGAGCGCCCGCTGAGCCGTCCGGATATCCCGGTCGATGCGCCGGCGAGCGTCGTCGAGCGCTCCGGTCCTTCGGTAGATCTCCCGGAACGACGAGGCTTCCGAGAACCGCACCCGTTCTTTGCGCATGACCCGCAGAAGTTCGCTGCGGTCCCGGCCGCGGGCACGTTCAAGCGCCCGCAGTAACAGATACGTCTTCTTGCCTTCGACGAGGTCGCCGCCGATGCGCTTGCCGAACTCCGCCTCGTCAGCCATGATGTCGAGCACGTCGTCCTGGATCTGGAAAGCCCGTCCAACGAGCGAGCCATACATCCGAAGCGCACGACGCTGCGACGTCGTCGCGCCACCGAGGATGCCGCCGAGCTCAGCCGCGACAGCGATCAATCGGCCCGTCTTGCGGTCGATCATCTGGAGATACTCGCGAAGCGACACCCGACGCCGGGCCTCGAACTCCTTGTCGTACGCCTGCCCCTCACACACCACGAGCAAACCCTCGGTGAACAGGCGAACCGCCTCCCGCACCCGCAAGCCGGGCGTCCGGGTCAGCGCTTCGTAGGCAAGCGCCACCATCGCGTCACCGGCAAGGATGGCGACATTCTCATCCCAGCGTCGATGGACCGTGGCCCGCCCACGGCGCGTGGCGGCATGGTCCATGATATCGTCGTGGACCAGCGTGAAGTTGTGAAGGACTTCGATGGCCGCGCTGGCGGGAAGCGCGTCGGAGGTCGAACCGCCAACGCCGCGGCATGCCGCCAGGAGCAGGACCGAGCGGACCCGCTTGCCGCCTCCTTCGAGGACGTAGCGCGCGGGATCGTAGAGCGAAGCCGGCACCGGCGTGCGAACGAGCGCGCGCAAGTATCGCTCGACGCGGCGGCGGTACGCCGCGTAACGGCGAACGAATGCTTGTTGAACCGGAGCCATGATCGGTCGTCGTACGCGGTTAAACGTGAACGGAGTGCCGCAGCATGAGCGTTTGCTGCTGGAGGTCGGCGATCGTGCGCGAGCCGGTCAGGAACATCGCGCCGCGGAATTGACGCTCCCATCCGTCGATGAACCGATGGAGCGCCTTCGGACCGCCTGCGCGCAACGCCTGCAGGAACGGCCGCGCCGCACCGGCAAGATCTGCACCCAGGGCGATCGCCTTCGCCATATCGAGGCCGTGTTGGATCCCCCCCGATGCAACGAGCGTGAACGGACGCTGTGGAGATCTGAGGGCAGCACATTGGCGCACCGCATCGGCCGTCGGAATGCCCCAATCCCAGAAGACCGACAGCGGATCACGGGCCTGTTCCTTGCGACGGAGGATCTCCACGCCCGCCCAACTCGTGCCGCCAGCACCTGCGACATCAACGACCCGGACGCCCACGTCGAGCAGTCGCCGAAGCACGTCAGCCGAAATGCCGCACCCGATCTCTTTGACGACGACCGGAAGACCCAACTGCTTCACGAGCCGCTCGATGCCGTTCAGCACACCGGCGAATCGCGGTGTCCCCTCCGGCTGCAAGAACTCCTGGAGGGCATTGAGGTGCACGGCCATGGCATCCGCGCGGATCAGGTCGGCCATCCGTCGGAGGGGTCCGACATCCTGAAGATGGGCCACCTCGGCGGCGCCGATGTTGCCAACGATCGGGATCTCCGGGGCCGCCTCGCGCACGATGGCATAGCTGCGTCGGAACCTGGCATCTTCGAGGGCCTGCCTCTGACTTCCGACCCCCATCGCCAAGCCACGTTCGGCGCATACGTGGGCGAGGTCCCGATTGATGCGTTCGGCACCGGCGTATCCGCCGGTCATGCCGGTCACAATCAGCGGAAACCGCAGCGGCTTGCCAAGAAAGGTCCTCGCGGGATCGACCTCTTCGAGGTCAAGTTCTGGCAGGGCCGAGTGAACGAGGTCCCAGCGCTCGAATCCGGACGTCTTGGCGCGGAAGGCGACGTCCTTCGCGAGAACGATCTCAACGTGCTGTTGTTTGCGGGAGGACGTCCGCGGAGACGGCATGGCAGTGGACGAAAATTACGTCAACATACACATCGCTCCCGGCAGTTGCAAGAACGGGTCTCCGGCGCCGAGGCTCACTGCCGGCCTTTGTGTCTGGCAGACTTCTTTCGTACTTTAGTTGTTCTCCAACGACAGTCGAAGCGATGCGCGCGATCATTCCAGTTGCCGGCGTCGGTAGCCGCCTGCGCCCACACACCTACACGGTGCCAAAGGTCCTCCTGAACGTGGCCGGTAAGCCCATCATCGGGCACATCCTGGACAAGGTGATCCAGGCCGGGTTCACGGAAGCGACCATCATCATCGGCTACCTCGGCGAGATGATCAAGGAGTACGTCCTTGAGCACTACACGATCAAGGTCGACTTTGTAGAGCAGGAGGAACGGCTGGGCCTGGGCCATGCGATCTACCTGTCCCGCCACACGATCTCGCGCAGCCCGATCCTCATCATCCTGGGCGACACGATCTTCGACGTCGACCTCGCCGCCATGATGAGCGGTCAAGGAACGACGTTGGGAGTCAAGCGCGTTGAAGACCCGCGCCGGTTCGGCGTCGCCGAGGTCGAGAACGGCTTCATCGCCCGTCTCGTCGAAAAACCCGAAGAACCGAAGAGCCATCTGGCCGTTGTCGGCCTCTATTATATCCACCAACCCCAGGTCCTGGTCGAGTGCCTGAAGGAAATGATCAAAGCTAACGCAAGGACCAAGGGGGAATTCCAGTTGACCGACGCTCTGCAGATGATGATCGAGCGGGGCGAACGGATGCAGACCTTCGACGTCGAGGGCTGGTACGACTGCGGCAAGCCCGAGACCCTCCTCTCGACGAACCAGCACCTCCTGAGCACGTATCCCGACCCCGCTCCGCGCCCGGGCGTTGTCATTCGTCCTCCGGCGTTCATCTCCCCTGAAGCCCGGGTCGAGAATTCGATCATCGGCCCGAACACGACCGTCGCGGCCGGGGCCGTGGTCCAGAACTCCGTTGTCGTCAATTCCATCATTTCCGAAGGGGCCGTACTGCAGGACGCTCTGTTGCGCGACTCGATCGTCGGCAGCAACGCGCATGTTCGCGGCAATTTCAAGCAGATCAACATCGGCGACTCCTCCGAATTGCTCTTTTCTTGACCATCCACCACCAGGACCCTTTGCATGCGCTACCTCTTCACTTCCGAATCCGTCTCCGAGGGCCATCCCGATAAGGTGTGCGACCAGATCTCGGACGCGGTGCTCGACGACATCTACTCGGTCGAACCGACAGCACGCGTGGCGTGCGAGACGTTCGTCACGACGGGCCTCGCCCTCGTCGGCGGGGAGATCACGACCCGCAAGCATTATGTCGACGTCCAGAAGATCGTCCGGGACGTCATCAAGGACATCGGCTACACCGAGGCGGGCGTCGGGTTTGACGCCGATTCCTGTTCGGTCCTCTCCTCGATCCACCAGCAGTCGGGCGACATCGCCATGGGCGTCGACACGGGCGGCGCCGGCGACCAGGGAATGATGTTCGGGTACGCCTGCCGCGAGACGAAGGAACTCATGCCCCTGCCGATCATGCTCGCGCACAAGATCGTGAAGCGCCTGGCAACCATACGCAAGCATCATCCGAAGGACATGCCGTACCTCCGACCGGACGCAAAATCACAGGTGACGGTGGAGTATGAGCGCAATCGTCCGGTGCGCATCCACACGATCGTCGTCTCGACGCAGCATGACGAGAAGGCGTCGCAGGCCCGGATCCGGAAGGACGTCATTGACCACGTCATCCACCAGGTCGTTCCCGCAGAACTGCTCGACAAGAAGACCCGCTACTTCGTCAACCCGACCGGCCGGTTCGTCATCGGCGGTCCACACGGCGACAGCGGACTGACGGGGCGCAAGATCATCGTCGACACGTACGGCGGACGGGCTCCGCACGGCGGCGGTGCCTTCTCCGGCAAGGATCCCACGAAAGTGGACCGGAGCGCGGCGTACGCGGCGCGGCATCTCGCCAAGAACGTCGTCGCGGCCGGCCTCGCCAGCGAATGCCAGATCCAGGTGGCGTACGCGATCGGCGTCAAAGAGCCCGTTTCCATCATGGCGCAAACGTTCGGCACCGGCATCATGCCCGACCATATGCTCGACGCGGTCCTCAAGGACATCACGGCCGAAGGCGCTCCGGCCGACATGACCCCGGGCGGCATCATCAAGCGCCTCGACCTTCGTCGCCCCATCTACCGGCAGACGGCTGCCTATGGCCACTTCGGCCGGGAGGAGAAGGCGTTCACGTGGGAGGCGGTGGACTTGGTGAAGGAACTGAAGAAGGCGGTGAGGTAGATACAGAGCGGGATCGGGGATGAGGGACTCGGAACCAGTGATTCGGGACTCGGGACTCGGGATTCGGATCTGGTGATCACGGATCAACAGTCTGGGGGGACTGAGTATGGAAGGTCATGGTGGACTCGACAAGCTCGAGGTCTATCAACGAGCACGTGCGTTTCGCAAGCGAATGTACGCGTTGGCTCGTGCGCTTCCACAGATGGAACGATTCAATCTGCTCTCGCAGATCATTCGGGCAGCAACCTCGCTGACAAACAACATCGCCGAAGGGTATGGCCGTTATCACTATCAGGAATCAATTCAGTTCTTTCGCATCGCTCGCGGTTCACTTGAAGAATTGCGGGACGACATCAACATATGTCTGGATGAACGTTACGTTGACGAAGTCATAGCGCGTGAATTGCTCGCCGAAGCACAGCGCATCAATCAACTCATCAACGGTTACATCCGATATCTGAAGACAAGGAAAGAGTCACACTGACATTGGCACCAAGGGTTCTTCGCTTCCCGGATTCCGGCTCCCGACTCCCGGATCCCCCCCACACGAAAGTACTCTCACAGATTCTTCAATCACCGTTTATCAGGATGATCTCCACATGGACGAAAAGAAGGGCGTATTCAAAGTCAAAGACCTCAAGCTCGCCGCCGAAGGCAAGCTCCGCATCGAGTGGGCCGAGTCCCGCATGCCGGTGCTCATGGCGCTTCGCGAGAAGTACAGAAAGACGAAGCCGCTGAAGGGCTACAAGATCGCGGGCTGTCTGCACGTCACCAAGGAAACGGCCGTGCTCGTGAAGACGTTCGTTGAAGCGGGCGCCCAGGTGTCGTGGAGCGGCTGCAACCCGCTCTCGACGCAGGACGACGTCGCGGCGGCGCTTGCGGCCGACGGGATCTCGATCTACGCCTGGCACGGCATGAACGTGAAGGATTTCTACTGGTGCATCGAGGAATCTCTGAAGTTCAAGCCGAACCTGACGCTTGACGACGGTGCGGACCTCATCTTCACCGTCCACAACAAGCACCAGGAGCTGATCCCGCACGTCATCGGCGGGACGGAGGAAACGACGACGGGTGTGCACCGTCTGCGAGCCATGGCGAAAGCGGGCGCTCTGCGTTACCCGGTTATCGCCGTGAACGACGCCGAAACAAAGTGGGATTTTGACAACGTTTACGGAACCGGCCAGTCGACGCTCGACGGCATCCTCCGTGCCACGAGCGTGCTCATTGCGGGCAAGAACGTTGTCGTCGCCGGGTTTGGGCATTGCGGTCGGGGCGTGGCCCTGCGGGCCAAAGGGCTCGGAGCCAACGTGATCGTCACTGAAGTGAAGGCGACGGCCGCGCTGAAAGCAACGCTGGAAGGTTACACGGTCATGACGATGGACGAAGCGGCCAAGGTGGGTGACATCTTTGTCACGGCCACGGGCGTGAAGGACGTCATCGTCGACCGGCACTTCAAGGTCATGAAGGACGGCGCGATCGTCTGCAACACTGGCCACTACGACTGCGAGATCAACCTCGGCCACCTCGACAAGCAGAAGAAGACCGTCCGGACGGTCCGCAAGGACAACGAGGAATACACGATGAAGAACGGCCGACGCATCTACGTGCTGGCGCAGGGACGCCTCGTGAACCTCGCGGCTGCCGAGGGCCATCCGTCGGAGGTCATGGACATGTCGTTCGCCAACCAGTTCCTGTCGCAACTTCGGCTGGCCGAGCTGCACAAGAAGGGGAAGCGCTACGAGAACCAGGTCTACGACATTCCGGCGGAGCAGGACCAGGAGATCGGCGGCATCAAGCTGAAGACGATGGGCTACACCATCGACAAGCTGACGCCGGAACAGGTGAAGTACCAGAGCGATTACTCGGCGGGAACGTGAGCCGGAGGCGCAATACAATTCTCGCGAAGCGAGAAACCACTTCTCAGATCGGGAACCGGAACAGGACGTAGCCAGTCGTCGGTCGTCAGACTGAAGCGGAACGCGAAGGCCCCTGGGAAACCGGGGGCCTTTTCCATTGTAGAGGGTAGAAGGTAGAAGGGAAAGGGTCATGAGGTCGATCGAACGAGAATCCGCGATTTCCAGTCCTCTTGCGTCCTTCCGAATAGACCCCTACATTTCGACAGTTGACGAAATGACTGAATGAACCCATGAAGAACGATCGGGTCAAAGTCTTCAAGGCCCTGAGCGACCCCAACAGGGTCCGCATCCTGAAAATGGTGCTGGTACGTGAGCTCTGCTTGTGCGAAGTGCGCGACGTGCTGGGACTTTCCAATTCCACCGTCTCCAAGCACCTCAGCATCCTTCGCGATGCCGGGCTGATCCTGGACTCCAAGGACGGGAAATGGGTCAATTTCAGGGTCCATGACCAGGCGGACGACGAGGTCGTGCGCTCGGCCATCGCGTTGGTCCGGAAGTCATTCGATGACGACGCGGTGATCCGCGAAGACCTGAAACGCGTCAAGCGCGTCGATCGCGCAAAGATCTGTGGCGTGTGAATACGACGGTGATACCATGACGATCAAGATCCTCGGTTCCGGCTGCATGAATTGCAGGACCCTGGAGCAGCGTACCAAAGAGGCCCTCGGCCAACTCGGCATCTCCGCCGACGTGGAAAAGGTCGAGGACTACCAGCGCATTGCCTCCTACGGCATCATGCGCACGCCAGGACTCGTGATCGACGAAAAGGTCGTCTCGGCCGGCGTTGTCCTTCCCGTCGAGAAGATCAAAGAGATCCTCCTCGCACGCCGGAGCGGCGCATGAGCGGTCTGGCGGCCCGCCATCCGGTCGGCCTTGCGGCGGCCTCGGCCCCCGTGTGGATCGCCCTCTATCTGTCGCTCCAACCGGTGGCTGACGGGTTTGTCACGTTGCTCGGACTCGCACCGGCAAGCAGTTCCACGGAGGCCGTACGGTTCTTTGTCTACGAAGTGCCAAAGGTCCTCCTGCTGCTCGCGGCCGTCGTGTTTTTCGTCGGCATTGTTCGGTCGTACTTCTCACCCGAGCGGACCCGTCGGTTGCTGGAAGGTCGATCGTTGCTCGGAGGCAACGTCCTGGCCAGCCTTCTGGGCATCGTGACCCCTTTCTGCTCGTGCTCGGCCGTACCCCTGTTCATCGGGTTCGTCAAAGCCGGCGTTCCGCTCGGCGTCACGTTCTCGTTCCTCATCGCCGCACCGATGATCAACGAAGTGGCCGTCGTCCTGCTCGCCGGACTGTTCGGTTGGCAGACGGCCTCGCTCTACGTCGGCACCGGACTGGTCATCGCGATCTCGTCGGGATTCATCATTGGCCGTCTGAAGCTGGAACGCTACATCGAAGACTGGGTCCACAACGTGCCGACCGCCGCAGAGGGCCAGGAGGATTCCCCCTTGAGCGTGCGCGACCGCGTACGAACGGGATTCGATGCCGTGCATGATGTTGTCGGGAAGGTGTGGCCCTATCTCGTGGTCGGCATTGCCGTCGGTGCCGGAATACATGGCTATGTTCCGGAGGACCTCATGGCCGACCTGATGGGCCGCTCGGCATGGTGGTCGGTCCCGGCCGCCGTCCTGATCGGCGTGCCTCTCTACTCCAATGCTGCAGGGATCATTCCGATCGTCGAAGCGCTGTTGAGTAAAGGGGCAGCGCTCGGGACGGCTTTGGCGTTCATGATGTCCGTGATCGGGCTTTCGCTCCCGGAAGTGATCATACTCCGCAAGGTGCTGAAGCTCCCGCTTATTCTCACGTTCGTCGGTATCGTGGCGGGGGGCATCGTCATCGTCGGATATCTCTTCAACATCCTTCTCTAGAACACTCATGAAGATCCTCATCCTCTGCACCGGCAACTCCTGCCGCAGCCAAATGGCGGAAGGTTTTGTGCAGTGCTTCGCCCCAGCGGCCGAGGTCCACTCCGCCGGCACGGCGCCGGCCGAGCGGGTCCATCCTCTCGCCGTGAAGGTCATGCAAGAAAAGGGCATCGACCTTTCCGGCCATCGCCCGAAGTCTGTGGACCAGTTCCTGTCGCAACCGTTCGATCATGTCATTACGGTGTGCGGCGACGCGGAGGAGAATTGTCCCGCGTTCATTGGGACGGTGAAGCATCGATGGCACATTGGCTTCGAAGACCCGGCCAAGGTCACGGGGACGGAGGCGTTCGTGCTGTCCGAGTTCCGCCGCATCCGTGACGACATCGAGGCACGATTCGGCGAGTTTGTCCGCAAGGAGACGGTATGACGGCGCCCACCCCGAAACGCCTCAACTTCTTCGAGCGCTATCTCTCCATCTGGGTCGCTGTCTGCATGGTCGTCGGCATTGCCGTCGGGCGGTGGTTCCCGGAAGCGACCGAGCTGCTGCGTACAATGGAGTTCGGCGAAGGAAGCCAGATCAACATCCCGATCGCCGTGCTGATCTGGCTGATGATCTACCCGATGATGCTCAAGATCGACTTCAGCCGCATCCTCGAGGTTCGCAAGAGACCCAAAGGTCTTGCCGTGACGCTGGCCGTCAACTGGCTCGTGAAGCCGTTCACGATGGCGTTGCTCGGCTATGTCTTCTTTCAGTGGCTATTTCTTCCGTGGATCGGGTTCGACCTGGCCCAGCAGTACACGGCCGGCGTCATTATCCTGGCCGCGGCCCCATGCACGGCCATGGTCTTCGTCTGGTCGTACCTGACCGACGGCGACCCGGCCTATACGCTCGTACAGGTGGCGGTCAACGACCTGGTGATGCTGGTTCTCTTTGCGCCGATCGTGACGCTGCTGGTGAGCGGGGCCAGCGCCCTGAGCGTGCCATTCATGGTGCTCCTGTACAGTGTGGTTGTCTTCATCGTCATTCCGCTGGCGCTTGGAAGCATCAGTCGTATCGCATTGATCCGTTGGAAGGGCATCGACTGGTTCGAACAGCGCTACATGGCGGCGTTTCATCCGGTGACGATCCTGGCGCTCCTCGCCACGCTGGTGTTCATCTTCGCCTTCCAGGCCGACAACATCCTCGATCGGTGGTTCCACGTCTTGCTGATCGCCGTTCCTATTCTGATCCAGGTCTACTTTAATTCTGGCCTCACCTACGGACTGATGAAGGCCTTGCGCGTGCCCCACAATGTCGCCGCGCCGGGGGCGCTGATCGGGGCCAGCAATTTCTTCGAGCTTGCTGTCGCGACCTCCATCGCTCTGTTCGGTCCCGGGTCGGGGGCCGCATTGGCGACCGTCGTGGGCGTGCTGGTAGAAGTTCCCGTGATGCTGTCGGTCTGTTCGGCCTGCAACCGAACGCGGCACTGGTTTGAGCCCGTGTCGCTCGATCGACGCGGCGACGTACCCGCCGGCACATGACGGGACCCCCGGCGACGAACAGCAGGCATGACAGCGGAACAGAAACTCTGGGCGTTGCGGCTCGAGATCCTGGTGCTCTTCGGGCTCCTCCCCCTCGCTCCGCTCACGGGCTGGCTGCCACGTCCGTGGTTCATATGGCTCTACATCGTTTCCATCCCGGCCATCATCTGGCTGCGTCGGGCCGCAGCATCGGAGAACTCTGGCCTGTGGTCGCCGCGCGATCATGCCGCCGAACGGGCTTTCCTCCCGTTCCTCCTTTCGCGCTTCGCGCTCAGCGCCGCGGTGGTCGCCGCAGGCGTCGCATGGTTCCTGCCCGATCGATTCCTCCAGTTCCCTCACGATCGCCCTCTGATGTGGGGGGCCGTCATGATCCTCTATCCGCTCTTCGCAGTCTATCCTCAAGAACTGTTGTTCCGGTCTCTCTTCATTCGCAGATACTCCACCGTGTTTCCGTCTAACAACACAACATTGATCGCGAGCGCGATCCTGTTTGGATGGGTACACATCGGCTACGGACACGTCGCGTCAATGTTGTTCAGCGCGATAGGCGGACTCTTCTTCGCTCATACGTTTCACCGTACTGGATCGCTGCGGATGGCATGCCTCGAGCATGGTTTGTACGGCAATCTGATGTTCACGATCGGGCTGGGTCATCTCTTCTATTCGGGATGGAACTCGCCTTGACCTTGTGACCGGCCCCTTGTAGATTGTCGAAGCGTTTCCCTCCCCCCTCAGCTGCACCCGTCAGACTTTTGCGCGTCGTCGCTTGCTGGTCATCTCCCCCCTTCACCATCACCTTCACTTTTGCCCTTTCACGTTTCACTTCTCACTTCTTCAGGGGGGTCTATGGTCTCTGTGCTTACCGACAACGTCCGCGCCTTCTGGCAGTGGTTCCAATCGGAAGAGGAACGGCTGGCAGAATTGGTCGACGATCCACCAACGTTCTTCACACCAGTCATCGAGCGCCTGCAGCGAGTCCATCCTGGCTTGGTGCTCGAGGTCGGTCCGGTCATCAACGGCCGCCGGGAGCTCGCCGTTTCGGCCGACGGATGCCTTGAGGTCTTCCCGGCCGTTCTGGCCGCCACTTCGCTCGCGCCCGAGCTCAAACGATGGTCCGTTGTCGCATTCCGACAGCCGAAACCCGACGGCCTGATCCTGAGCGGTCCGGGGTTCGAACTTCACGCCGACCAGTTGTGGTTCCGGTCCGAGGCGTCCGATCATCTGCTCCATCTCGACCTCGTCTACTCGGGCGGAGCGGATGTTCCTGACGCGATGCTCGAGCAGGCGGCGTTCCTGATGGTGGACCTGATGGTGGGCGAATTCACCATGGAGGTCTACATCGGCCGTTGCGTGACCCGCAGGGGAACGCCCAAGGGAGAACATCCACTGAGCGACCTGCCGGCGCATTCCTCTTTTCACTCGTCGCGAAGCGATATCAATTTCCCTTTGGAAGCTTGAATGGCCACTGGGAGTGACCGATCTTGGCGCTTGGCACGTTCAGCGGATGAACTCGGAACGTGCCGAGGTGCCTGAAGGTGATCCTTGGAGCCTGGAACTTCGCTCCGGCTCACGTTCCAAGGACCAATTCTCAATCTCAGATCCCAAGCACCAAGAGCGCTGTGATGGGAATCCCCGGCAGATCAACCTTGCTCGCCTGCTGAGAGTCCCGTACGTTGGGAGAAGACACCACAGCCTCGCACGTCTCGCCTCATGCATACATGCGCAAACTCCTGACGGCCGCACGACGGATCCTTGTCGCAGTCATTGCGGCCCTCGTCTTCTGGACCGCCATCCTCATGATCTTCGAAGAGCGATTCGTCTTCTTCCCGTCGCGCTATCCCTCCGGTCCGTACGAGGATGCGCGCTTCATCACGAGGTCCGGACGCCGGACGGACTCCGCCTCCACGCATGGTATGCTCCGGTCGATTCTCCGATCGCGGTGGTCATCCATGCGCACGGCAACGGCGGCAACATCTCGTACGACATCGAGCGGATGCGGCGGCTCCAGCGGATCGGCCTGGCCGTGTTCGCGTACGACTATCGCGGCTACGGGAAGAGCGAGGGGTCGCCATCGGAGGACGGCGTCATCATCGATGCGGTGGCCGCGTACGACCATCTGCGAGACACATTGAGCATCCCCCCTGCCAAGATCATCCTGTGGGGCACGAGTCTCGGAGGTGCCGTGAGTGTTCAGGTCGCGGCGCAGCGCTCCGCCGCGGGTCTCATCCTCGAATCGACGTTCTCGTCGGCTCGCGACGTCGCGGAACGGGTCTATCCTTTCCTTCCCGTCCGCTGGCTCATGCGCACCTCGTTCAGGAGCATCGACACGCTCAGGTCCCTGTCCATCCCCACCCTTCACATTCATGGCGGCCGGGACGAGATCGTCGACGTGGAACTCGGCCGCCGGCTGTACGAGGCCGCCCCTGGGCCGAAGGAATGGTACGAGATCGCCGGAGCCGGGCACAATGACACATTTCTTGTCGGAGATGCCGAGTATCTGCGCCGCGTGGCCGATTTCTCCGGGCGGTATGCACGTCACTGACGGAAACCTTTCATCGGCGGTCCAAGTCTCATTGATCGACTCACTCCTCTGCTGACCCGCGGTCCCGTCGTGTGGGACCCGCGGGCAGTTGTGTGTACGTCCGCTCCAACGTGTTGAGATCCAACCACTTGCCGTCGCGGCGTTCGCAACTTTGAGGTCACGCCGGACGTAGAGGATGTCATCAGGCGGCCCACCGTCGTATCCTACGTTCATCATCACCCATGGTCCTCCAATGAAGAAGCGCGTCGTTCTCGTCTCCATCTGCGTGGTTGTGGTCGCTGGCGCCGGATATCTGTTCCTCGGCAATTCCTCGAGCGATGAGGAATCGGTCCCGAAGGTCAAGGTCGAGCGTGGGACCATCGTCGACAAGGCCCTTGCCGTGGGAACGATCGAACCGGAGAACGAGATCTCGGTGAAGTCGAAGATCTCGGGGGTCGTCAAGCGCATCTACACCGACGTCGGTGTCTATGTGCGGGCCGGACAGCCGCTGCTCGAGGTGAAGCCCGACCCGACGCCGCTGGAACTCGCGGACGCCAAGCGACAGGCCCAACTGGCGCAAGTGGAAGTGACGAACATGAAGCGGGAGAAGGTGCGGCAGGACCAGCTCCACGACAGCAAACTCATCTCCGACAAAGAATTTGAAGACTTCATCCAACGATTCGACGAAGCCGAGCTGCGACTGAGGATCGCCAGCGAGAAACTGGCCCTCACGGAAAGCGGCCGCGTCATGATCGGCGAGACACAGATCGAATCCATCATCAAGGCGCCCATCGACGGCTTTGTGCTGAGCCGCTCCGTCGAGGTCGGCGATCCCGTTACGCCGCTGACCTCCTTCCAAGAGGGGACGGTCCTCATGAAGATGGCGAACATGGAGCGCCTGCTGTTCAAGGGCACGGTGGACGAGATCGACGTCGGCAAGATGCGCGAGGGCATGGAGGCCGAGATCAAGGTCGGCGCCCTGCCGAACGATACTGTGCGCGGCCTCCTGCGCAAGATCTGGCTCAAGGCCGAGAAGAAAGAGAATGCGACCGTCTTCCCGATCGAGGTCCTTATTCCCGGAGCAAAGAACACATTGCTTCGGGCCGGCTACTCTGCCAATGCCAACATCATCATCGACAGGAAGGTGAATGTCCTCACCCTTCCTGAGCGGGTGGTCACCTTCCGGAACGACAGCGCCTTCGTCTCGATCCCAAAGGGCGCTACTGACAAGGAAGAAAAGCTCATCAAGACCGGCCTGAGCGACGCGATCAAGGTCGAGGTCTTGTCCGGGCTCAACGAAGGGGAAGAAGTCGTCGAGAAGCCTGTCAAGAAGATTGAATGACGAGTGATTTTCGATTGTCGATTGACGATTAGCGAATAGTAGTGCAACGCTTGTAGAATCAATCATTGCTTCCTGAGGGGGATGAAATGAATGCGGATGAATTGAAGCGCAGGACGAAGCGCTTTGCGCTCGACATCATTGCGTTCGTTCAGTCGTTGCCGCCGAATCAGGCGTGCCTCATCATCGGCAAGCAGTTGCTGCGGGCTGGTACCAGTGTCGGAGCGAACTATCGAGCTGCGTGTCGGGCAAGATCTCAGGCCGATTTTGTGAACAAATTGGGCATTTGTGAGGAGGAGGCAGACGAATCGGTCTATTGGCTCGAACTTCTCGTTGAATCAAGGAACGTGACCTCAGAGCAGATCGAGTCACTCCTGAAAGAAGCAAATGAACTGACGGCGATCATGAGCGCGAGTAGAATGACGGCACGAGCAGGCCTCAAGAGATAATCGACAATCGACATTCGTCAATCGTCAATTCTCATGGATCGACTTCGCACCATCATTGCAGAATTCTTCCTGGATCTTCGGGCTCAGAAGTTGAGGTCAATGTTGACCATGTTCGGCATCATCTGGGGAACGGTGGCGATCACGGTGCTCGTGGCGTTCGGCATGGGCTTCAAGCGGCAGATGTCGGTCAACATGCACGGCATCGGCGAGAGCATCGGCATCATGTGGCCCGGGAGGACGACGAAGCCGTGGCAGGGTTTCGGCACGGGCCGGTCGCTGTCGTTCACCGAGGAGGACCTGAAACTCATCACGTCGCAGGTCCAGGAGGTCCGGCGCGTCAGCCCGGAGTATTCCCGCCGGACAACGGCCCGCGTCGGCGAGAACATCCTCAATCCCCTCGTCACGGGCGTCCATCCCGGCTACGAGGAGATGCGCAACATCATCCCCATGCCGGGCGGCCGGTTCATCAACGACCAGGACAATGAGCATCGGCGTCGCGTGATCTTCATCGGCGACAAGGTGAAGGAGTTCCTGTTCGGCCAGACGGATGCGGTCGGGCGGGTCGTGATGGTGGGCGTCACGCCGTTCACCGTCATCGGCGTGATGGAGAAGAAGACGCAGCCCTCGTCCTACAATTCGCGCGACCAGGACCGGGTGTTCGTGCCGTCGACGACGTATCAGTCCACCTTTGGCCAGGTGTATCTGTCGAACATCATCTACCAGGTTCGCGACCCACGGAGGGGCGAGGAGACGGCGAAGGAGGTGCGGGCGGCGTTGTCCAAACGGTACAAGTTCGACCCGTTGGACGAGGACGCTGTCTGGATCTGGGATACGACCGAATTCGACAATTTCATATTCTACTTTTTCCTGGGGCTGAACATCTTCCTGGGAATGATCGGGTCGTTCACGCTGGGCGTAGCGGGGATCGGGCTGGCGAACATCATGTTCATCGTCGTGCAGGAACGGATCAAGGAGATCGGTGTCAAGCGGGCAGTTGGGGCGACCCGGCGCGACATCATGGCGCAGTTCTTTCTTGAGACCAGCTTCATCCTCGGGCTCGGCGCAGGGATCGGATTCCTTGTTTCGGCGGGGATCATCGCGGTGCTGCAGATGGTCCCCATCAAGGAGTATGTCGGCGTGCCTGAACTTTCGGGAACTGTCCTGGCAGTCACGATGAGCGTTCTGACCGCGATCGGCCTCGCGGCGGGCTTGTTCCCGGCGAAACGGGCGGCGAATGCGAACGTGGTGGACTGCCTGAGGACGTAGTTAAAGAGGTATCACGCAAAGACGCAAAGGACGCAGAGATCGCAGAGGAAGATTTGACACTATCAGTTCCTTTCTCTGCGACCTCTGCGGTCGCTGCGCCGCTGCGAGCAATTCTATCTTCCTCGCAAATAGGCTATGTGGCTCGAACTCCTCAAAGACTTCTTCGCTGACCTGAAAGCCCATCGGCTAAGGGCCAGCTTGACGCTGATCGCCATCACGTGGGGCACCGTGGCGGTGGTGCTTCTGCTCGCGTTCGGCGAGGGGCTGGGTACGCAGATGCAGCTCGGCCTCCTCAACGCAGGCGACAGGATCATGATCGTTACGGGCGGAGAGACCGGATTGACGTACGAAGGGCTTCCAAAGGGTCGCCGTGTGCGGCTCGTGGAAGATGACGTGGAGGTGTTGCGACAGAGTGTGCAGGGGATCGACCTCGTATCGCCTCAGTATCGCAAGAATGTGGCCCTCAAGTACGGGAAGACCGAGACGACCACCGAATGTGAAGGGGTCGACGCCTCGTTCGAGGACATGCGACGGATGTATCCGACGGCCGGCGGACGATTCCTGAGCGAGCAAGACCTTCTGCTCCAGCGACGGGTGGTCTTCCTGGGGTTCGACATCGCCAAGACCGTCTTTGGCGATGAAGACCCCATCGGAAAGACGCTTCTTGTGGACGGCGTTCCGTTCACGATGATCGGCGTGATGCAGAAGAAGATCCAGACCGCGATGAACAACGGTCCCGACGCCGAACGAGCGATCATGCCCTACACCACATTCCGAACCAGCTATGGCGACCGGTATGTCAACAGCATCGTGGTCCGGCCTTCGAATCCCGAGAATCAGGCGTCGGTGAAGTCGCAGTTGTACTCCACCCTGGGGCGCAAGTATCGGTTCGACCCGGAGGATGAGAGGGCATTGAGGATCTGGGACTTCATCGAAGGGGAAAAGGTCGGCCGGAAGATCGGCATCGGCGTGAGCTTGTTCCTGTTCGCCATCGGATTCCTGACGCTGTTGATCGCCGGCGTAGGCGTGGCCAACGTGATGTACGTGGTCGTCAAGGAGCGGACGCGGGAGATCGGGATACGCATGGCGCTTGGTGCTCGGCGCTCGTATATCTTGTGGCAGATCATATTCGAGGCGCTTCTGCTTGCGTTCCTGGGGGGATCCATTGGCTTGTCATTCTCGTGGGGTGTTGTGAAGGCGGTTGGACTCATTCCGGCCGACGACGGGGCGATGCAGTTCCTCGGCCACCCGGTCCTGTCGGGCTTCACGATGATCTTCACGGTGGGGATCCTCGGCCTCATCGGATTGGCCGCCGGGTATTTCCCGGCGCGAAAAGCGGCCAGCGTGGACCCCGTAGAATCGCTGCGCTACGAATAGCAGTAGCAAGTTCGAAATTCGAAACACGAAGCACGAAACAAGCACGAACTTCGAAGCTCGAAACAAATCGAAAGTCTCTCCGGAGAAGTCGGGTGTAATTACGAAGGACCAAATGCGCGGGCGGCGTGTTTGGTCCTTTTTGTGTTTGATACCGGAACCATCTCTGACTGCATTTGGAATTTGTTTCGTATTTCGCATTTAGCTTTTCGAACTTCCCCTACGCGTTTCTTCAGACAAGAATCCTCCCTATCATCAAGCATGCAACTGCATTCGACCTCCTACGGCGACACGGGTCCGCACGTCGTCATGCTGCACGGTCTGTTCGGGATGTCCGACAACCTGCACCTCATCTCGACGGCGCTAGCGGAACGGGTGCGTGTACTCGCCGTCGACCTCAGGAATCATGGTCGTAGTCCGCACGATCCGGTGATGACCTACGATGCGATGGCGCAGGATGTGGTGGACCTCATGGATGCGAGAGGTATCCCGGCGGCCGTCGTGGTGGGGCATTCCATGGGGGGCAAAGTGGCCATGGAGATGGCGCTACGGCATCCGGCGCACGTGGCGGGGGTGGCGGTTGTGGACATCGCGCCGCGCGCATATCCGCCGCATCACGACGAGGTCTTCGCGGCCTTTGAATCGATCCCCCTGGAGCAGTGTGCGACGCGCAAGGAAGTTGAAGACGCCATGCGTGTGCGCGTCTCGAAGAACTCGACGGCGCTGTTCCTGCTCAAGAACCTCACGCGGGAGGAGAACGGACGGTTCCGCTGGAAGGTGAATGTGCCGGTGCTCAGGTCGTCGTATCACGAGATCAACCGGGCGATCGACTCCGAAGCCCCTTACGACGGCCCGGCGCTGTTCATTCGGGGGGTCAGGCAAACTACATCGTCGACAACGACCGGACGGAGATCCTCCGGCTCTTTCCTCGGGCGCAGATCGAGACGATCCACGGGGCCGGCCACTGGGTGCACGTGGATGAACCGGAGGATCTGACGGGGAACCTTCTACGATTCCTGGCCTCGTTCACAATTTCGTAACCATGGCGTAAAATCCTCCCCATGGGCCATTCGTATCTTGGGGCCCATGGAAACACTCGACCTCACCGCCATCCTTGAAATGCGGGCCCCGAAGCTTTTGGCCCGTATTCCTGCGAGCTTGTGGAAGCCGGCCCTCGGCGCACTCCGCCGCCTCCTCGCATTGCGCCAGGTGGAGCAGTATCTGTTCGACCTCTCCCCCTTCAGGAACGACGCCTTTGTCGACGAAGTGTTCGAGCTTCTCGACGTTTCGTTCGCCGTCACACAACGCGACCTGAACCGCATTCCAGCCGAAGGGCCGCTCATCGTGGTGGCCAACCATCCGCTTGGCGCGCTCGACAGCCTGGCGCTGCTGCGGATGATCCGTACCGTCCGTCCCGAGGCCCGCATTGTGGCTAATGACGTACTCGTACTCCTTGAACCGATCCGGGAAATGCTCATTCCGGTCAATAACATGACCGGCTCCGGCGGCCGCCGCACCGTTGAATTCATCACGTCGGCCCTCGCCGACCACCAGGCCATTGTGCTGTTCCCCGCGGGAGAGGTCTCACGGTTGCGTCCCACGGGCATCGTCGACGGTCCGTGGCAGCGCAGTGCCGTCCGGTTGGCCCAGAAACATCGGGCAACGGTCCTTCCCGTTCATATCGAAGCCCGAAACTCGGTCTGGTTCTATCTCGCCTCGACGCTTTGGAAGCCCCTGGGCACGATGCTCCTCCCCCGGGAATTGTTCCGCCAGCGGGGGGCCAACTTCCGCATCAAGATCGGCAATCCGATCCCGGCGCACGCGTTCGACCGCCTGAACGCCACCGAGGCGACGGAGCGACTTCGAAAACAGGTCTATGCGATCCCGTCGGGTCGGGCCACCGAGCTGCCGACGCAGGAGCCTCTGCCACGCGCCATGGACGTACGGGCGATCCGCGAGGAGCTCGGGCGGGCCCAACTGCTCGGCCTTCTCCCCGACGGCAAGCAGGCCTACGTGACGACCGCCGAGCGAACGCCCGGACTTCTCCGGGAAGTGGGGCGATTACGAGAGGCCACGTTCCGTTCGGTGCGCGAAGGGACGGGAAAGCGGATCGACATGGACGCGTTCGACCGATGGTACGACCACCTTGTTCTGTGGGACGACGAGCGGCTCTCGATCGTGGGAGCGTATCGCCTTGCTCCCTGCGGCAAGCTCACCACGCCGTGGTCGGTGGACCGACTCTACACAGCGGATGCGTTCCACATGTCTCTGACCTTCCGCCGGCTTCTCCCCGAATCGCTCGAGCTCGGGCGCAGTTTTCTGCAGCAGACGTACTGGAACACGAATGCGCTGGAGTATCTGTGGCAGAGCATCGGGACCTACCTTAGTTACCATCCCAGGGTACGCTATCTTTTCGGAACCGTCAGCCTCAGCGACTCGTATCCGGCCGAGGCCAAGGAGAAGATCGTTGGATACTACCAGACGTGGTTCGGCGCGCCCAAGGGCCTCGTGAAGGCCAAGACGCCGTATGTGATGACGCGGGAAGCGCAGGGGCGTAACGAAGCGTTCTTCGTCGGGCAGGACCACCGCGAGGACTTTCGTCTGCTGAAAGCATGGCTGCGTGAACGTGGCCTTGTGGTCCCGACGCTGTTCCGGCAATACGTCGAGCTCTGCGAGGTGGGTGGCGCTCGTTTTCTGGACTTTGCGATCGATGAGTCGTTCGGCGGCTGCGTGGACGGCTTCATCATGCTCGACCTGTGGACGATGACGCGTGACAAACGCGAGCGCTATCTCGATCGGAACCGGCTCTCCATGGCAGGAGCGGCCCCCCGGGCCGAAACCTTCGTGGAGGTCCCGGCGAGCATCAGCGCGCCGATCCTGTGACGGCCTCGGCCGCGGCCCAGGCGCTCGACCAGGCCCACTGGAAGTTGTATCCCCCCAGCCACCCCGTCACGTCCATCACCTCTCCGATAAAGAAGAGGCCGCGAACGTTCCGGGCTTCCATCGTTTTCGACGATAGCTCGCGGGTATCCACTCCTCCCACCGTCACTTCCGCTTTCGCAAATCCCTCCGTTCCCGACGGCATAATGGCCCAGCCGTGCAGCATCCGTTCGACGTCCTCGCATTGCTTCCGGCTCAGCGATCGTACCGGGACCGACGACAGCTTCTCCTCCATCCACCACTCGACAAACCGTTTCGGCAGAACCGTCGCCAGGGCGTTGCCGAGCGAGCGTTCTGGATTGGCCGCCAACACCCGGTCCAGCGGGACATGCGGAAGCAGGTCGATGGTCACCGGCGTGGCATTGTCCCAGTAGGATGAAGCCTGAAGGATGGCCGGACCGCTGAGTCCGCGATGCGTGAAGAGGATGCTCTCCAGGAATGATCCGTCACCGCACGAGACGCGGGCATCGAGCGAAACTTGAACGGCACGAGTCCGGGCCGCGGAGCGACGACACGCAGCTCAAACTGGCGGGCGATCCGATAGCCGAGATCGGTGGCACCGAGCTTTGGCACCGAGAGGCCTCCCGTCGCCACGATCAGGACGGGCGCGACGAACGTGCCGGCGTCGGTCTCGACCTCGAAGTCCGTTGACCGACGAACGTGGGCCACCTCGACGCCCGTGCGGACCTCCACGTTCCCCCGTCGGCATTCGTCCACCAGCAGGTCGATGATACGCTCCGAAGTCTCGTCGCAGAAGAGTTGGCCGAGCGTCTTCTCGTGGTACGGGATGCGGTGTCGTTCGACGAGGGCGATGAAATCCGCGGCGGTGTACCGCGCCAATGCCGAGCGGCAGAAGTCCGGATTGGCCGAGATGAAATGGGCAGGACCGGCGTCGCGATTCGTGAAGTTGCAGCGGCCCCCGCCCGAGATGCGCACCTTGGCGGCCACGTCGCGATTCCGTTCGAGCACCAGTACGGAGCGTCCGCGTTGCCCGATCAGCGCGGCGCAGAACAAGCCTGCCGCGCCGCCACCAAGCACGAGGACATCCGAGGACCGTGAGGATTTTCGATTTTCAAGTGTCAATTGTCGATTCTCTTGGATTGCCGTTGCTCAGACGGTCCGTTCCACCCTCCGCTGTTCACCTTACGCCATGGCCGGCCCCACTGTCCTATTATCTATTCTCTATTCTCCATTCTCTATTCACTCTTCTTGCTATTCTCCGCCCCACAACGGAACTTCGTCATTCATTTCTTCACACCCAACATGGCACCAACATCACCCGACGGCCCGCTCGGGCCCGAACTCAGCGAGGCGGAACGGCGGTTCGAATACTGGCGCAGGAAAAGCGGCTTATGGCTGGCCCCGGCTCTTTTCCTGATTGTCTGGCTCCTCCCGCTCGACCTTCCGGCGGAGCAGCACCGGCTGGTGTCGGTTCTGGCGTTGATCGTCGTGCTGTGGGTCACTGAAGCCCTGCCATTGGCTCTGACGGGCCTTCTGGCCCCCGTCATGATGGTGCTGACCGGTGTCGTCCCCGTGGCAAAGGCCTTCGCTCCGTTCGCGGACCCGATCATGTTCCTGTTCATCGGGGCGTTCGTTCTGGCCAAGGGGATCCAGCTGCACGGACTCGACCGCCGGTTCGCGTATGCCGTCCTGACGCACCCGTTCGTCGGTAACCGGCCATCGCGGATCCTGTTCGCCTACGGGCTGGTCTCGCTCCTCATCTCGATGTGGATCTCGAACACCGCCACGGTGGCGATGCTCTTCCCGATCGGCCTGGCGATCATCAGGATGCTCAAACATGTCGACCCGTCGATCCTGTCGACGCGCTACCCGAGCGGACTGATGCTCATGACCGCCTTCGCGGCGGCGATCGGCGGGCTTGCAACGCCGGTGGGAACGCCGACAAATCTTATCGGACTCGGGTTCGTGCGGCGTCAGCTCGGCGTCGACATCGCCTTCTTCGACTGGATGTTGTTCGCCGTTCCGATCGTGATCGTGCTGTTCATGGGGCTGTACGTGTATCTCAACACTCTGTGCCGGACGGGAACGAAAGAGATCGCCGGCATGGACCGGCTGTTGCGGTCGGAGCGATCGGCACTGGGCCCGCTTTCGATCGCCGAGCGGAACACGATGCTGGCCTTCGGCGTGGCGGTGGCGTTGTGGGTGTTGCCGGGGTTCCTGGCGATCGGATACGGCAATGACCATCCGGTGACGCAGGCCGTGTCGCGCCACATACCCGAGAGCATTGCGGCGTTGATCGGAGCAGTGCTATTGTTCTTTCTGCCCGTCGACCGGGCCCGCGGGAGTTTTACTCTGACGGTCGGACAAGCGCTCGACATCGACTGGGGGATCCTGGCCATGTATGGCGGCGGGATCGCGCTCGGACAGACCGTGTTCGACCTTGGGTTGGCCGGTTCGATCGCAGGCATGCTGGGTCCGGTCGTTCCGTCAGAAGGGGTCGGTCTGACGGCCGTCTCCGCCGGCATCGCCACGCTCGTCTCGGAGTTGACGTCGAACGTGTCGAGCGCGAACATGGTGGTGCCGCTCGTGATCGCTTTGGCGGGTCAAGGCGGATTGACCGCGGCCTTGGCGGCAACGCTCGCCTCGTCGCTCGGGTTCATGCTCCCCATCTCCACCCCGACGAATGCGATTGTCTACAGTTCTGGATATATTCCGTTGGGCCGGATGGTGCGGTACGGGTTGTTGCTCGACCTGCTGGGGTTCCTCGTCATCCTGCTTGGCTCGCTGATCCTGATCCCCACCTCCTCTCCTCTCTGAGCCACACATGGAGCGCGCAGGCAACATTCGAATTCATTTGGCGGTCCTGACGGTCGTGTTGCTGATGGCAGCCGGCTGTAACCGTCCGGCCAAACAGCAGTCATCGATACCAAGCGACATGTTCACGAAGCACGGCACCCTGACCTTTGTGCGGGCTGACGGGACGGAGGCGGCCACGATCGACATTGAGATCGCCGACACGCCGCAGAAGCGCGAGACGGGACTGATGGGGCGTCCGACGCTTGGCGAGCGCCAGGGGATGCTGTTCATCTTCGAGCAGGAGCAGGATCTGGCCTTTTGGATGATGAACACGATGATCTCGCTGGACATGCTGTTCGTGGATGGCCGGAACGAGATCGTGACGATCCACAGCCGTACGGAGCCGTTCTCGACCGAGAGTTATCCGGCGACGAAGCCGGGTCGGTATGTGGTGGAGGTGAATGCGGGGTATTGTGAGGCCAATGGGATTCAAGTGGGGGACAAGATCAGGTTCGAGAGAATGGCCAAGTGAGAATTTCGAATTTCGGATTGTCGATTGCGGAATATCAGAGTTGAGCACAGAAAGGCTCTGACCTGGAAGGATATTCTCTGCCACCGCCTTCCAATTGACCATTTACCCCCTCGACTCCTCCTCGACTCGGACCTCCGGTCCTCGCTCGGAGTCGCTCGGGGCGGAGCATTCACTATCACCCTCGCAGATATCAATCGAATTCCAAATGGTTACAGCCATCGTGCTTCTTTCCACCGAACGTGACGCCACGAACCGCGTGGCTGAGGCTCTGGCTGGCACGCCGGGGATCAGCGAGGTGTATTCGGTTGCCGGGCGGTATGATCTGGCGGCCATTGTTCGGGTGCCGACGAACGAGGCCTTGGCCGAGGTCGTGACCGAGCGGATCCGGGCCGTCGCCGGCATCACGGCATCCGAGACCCTGATCTCCTTCCGGGTCTTCTCGAAACATGACCTGGACAGCATGTTCTCGATAGGAGCGGAATAAAGGCAGGAGTGGCTCAGAGGAATTGCGGAGTGCGGAATGAGGATTGCGGAATATCTTTGAATCTACCGAGTCTGAAGCCTCTTGAGTCTCCCCCTTTCTTGGCGCTTGGGATTTGAGAATTAGTCTTGGAGCTTGGATCTTCGCGCTGGTCAAGCGCCAAGTACCAAGATGGATCTCCCCACCCGCTTGACATCGACACGAAAAACCCTCTAATTGGGCGCATCCACGGGGGGATGCCATTGGAGAGGTGTGTCCATGGAGTCGCCCCCAACTGATGACCCGCGTTAAGAATTCCCCCCAAGGGTTCTTGAGCGGGTCTTCGCGTTTTGAGCGATCTTCTTCAAATGAGGGGGGAAGCATGGACAGGTATTCACGGCCGAGCGGCTTGTTGCAGGTCATGCGGGATGAACTGCGACTACGCAACTACAGCCCGAGAACGGTCAAGGCGTACTTGAGTTGTGTGCGTTCGTTTGCGCGTTACATCGCTCCCCTTCTGCCGCGGGATGCCAAGGTGGAGCACATTCGGGCATATCTGCTGTATCTTCTGGAGGAAAAAGAGAGTCCAGCGGGGACGGTGAATCAAGTTTACAACGCGTTGAGATTTCTTTATGAGGAGCTGTATCAGCGGCCGTTGGTGATACGTGATCTTCCGCGGCCCAAGAAGGAGCGGCGGTTGCCGGTGGTGTTGTCGGTTGAAGAAGTGCGGAGGTTGCTGGACGCGCCGACAAATCCGAAGCATCGGCTCATGTTATCGTTGTTGTATTCGGCCGGATTGCGGTTGGGGGAGTTGGTGAGGTTGAGGCCGGAGGATCTTGATCGGGATCGGCGGACGATTCACGTTCTACAGGGCAAGGGTGCGAAGGATCGGCGGACGATCCTCGCGCCGTCGGTGATGGAGCGCGTGGATGCATACATTGGATACGCCCGGCCGATGGAGTATCTGTTTGAAGGCACGACGCCCGGTGAACCGTACAGTCCACGGAGTGTTCAGAATGTCTTTGAAGCTGCCTTGTTGAAGGCGGGGATCAAGAAGAAGGCGAGTGTCCATTCACTTCGCCACGCCTTTGCGACGCATCTGTTGGAGCAGGGAACGGACATACGGTACATCCAAGAACTTCTTGGTCATGCAAGCCTGAAGACGACCGAGATCTACACACACGTGGCGAACAAGGTGGTGCAGAACATTCGAAGTCCGATCGAGGCTCTGGAACTGGCAGAGGACGAGACTGAAGTGGACGACACGTCTGAAGATTCATAGTCGGGACTTTCCACGCATTGGGGTCTTTGTCCCGAGACAAGACACAACTACATCCTAGTTAGTCACAGTCAGTCACACCGTATTCGCCCACGACGGCGGTGTAGGTTCGTTTCTTGGTTTCAGTATTCTAATGGTCTTCGTCGGACTTCTTTATGCGGGGATTCTGGATGTTTCCACTAAGCTCCAGCTTGCCATCTTCTTTTCTGGAGTTGTCGTCGAAGTCGTTTACATGTATCTACGAAACCTGATCCTTGGCAGATCTGATATTTTTCTAGAGTGGGTCGACTTTTTTATCATGCTTGCCCTTGTTTCCGCTACCTCATTTGGACTCGCACGATTGAACAAACGGACACAGCAACGTTCGGATCGATCGGACCTGGAGGACGCACCCAGAGAATGAGAACGTTGATGCATTCGGTCGCTTGACGTGATATTCTGCTACGCTCCGGCGGCCTAACCGTGCAATAGTGCTGCACTGCGCTTAACAGCGGCAACAACGGCGCTCACCAGACGGAGATCAATACCGCTCCACGGTTTTGCTCGCGGACTTGGC
>JALONQ010000007.1 GCA_025454835.1 Bacteroidota bacterium
CCAGACCGTGAACCAGGTCACGCCGAGGCCAACGAGCGCGCCCAGCCATGGGGACGGAAAGAACGCGGTCAGGAGAGGGCCCAAGCCCGTCAAAGCCAGGATCGGCCGCGTGAAATTGTTGATCGCCGCATACGCGACAAGCGGGTTCTGTCCCCCTTCGATCAGGATGCGAGACCCTCTTCGTACCTCAAACACATCGAGCAGGATCCACAACCCCACCAGCACGTGGGTCGCCAGACCTCCTGTGAGTGCATAGTAACTCAGGGTCGAATGGTCCTTCTTGATCCCGCCTTCGAACGCTTCGAGACAGAGGCCAACCACGAGCAGATACGAACCCAAGGTCACAACCCGTTGAACGGTCTGTTCCATGGCCGACCCAGGCCGACGGAAGATCCACCAGAGCACCCCGACCGCGAAGAGCTCAACGAACAGGGTTCCGACGAGCCACCGCAGGTAGAGACCCACGACCGCGACGGCCG
Source organism: Bacteroidota bacterium (assembly GCA_025454835.1). Lineage (GTDB taxonomy): Bacteria > Bacteroidota > Ignavibacteria > UBA10030 > UBA10030 > 2-02-FULL-55-14. The sequence goes on from JALONQ010000007.1 coordinate 480, forward strand.
TCGTCGCGAACAGGAACGGGACCGCCGCCGCCCATGTCGCTTCCGACCAGGTGCGGACCTCCGACTCGTGACGTTTCTGCATCCAAGCCAGGACGTGGTCTCCCACGATGCTGCCGGGCACAACAATGAACAGATACTTCAGGAAGTCGAAACGGAACAACTCCGGGATCGGCGAGCTGTTCCACAGATCCTTGACCCAACCCTCAGTGCCTGTGGACAGCCGAAGCGCCAGCAAGAGCCCCAGCACAGCCCAACGAACAAGATGAGATTCTCTCGTCGTCAGCCAGATCACGCCACCCGCCACAGCCATATTCGACAACACAAGGATGATGATGTCGCTCCGTCGCAGAAGGAATCCAGTCCCGTCGGGATACTCAACAAGGGCCATGAAGGTGATCGCCGCAAGCCAACCGAGTCCGCGTACGAGTCGCTGACGAAGCGGTGACCATGACGCCGGGAGGGCGGCATACATCGGGAAGAGCAAGAAGAAGCCCCCGAGGGCCAGCCACCACGTGGCAGCGTCCGGCGACGAGCTCAGACGATAGGGACGGATGTGCTCATCGAACAACGCAAACGAAGCAAGCAGGAGGCCTCGAACGAATAAGGACCGCACGATCTTCCATTCCGGTTCACCACGCGCGACGCGGCGATGCATCGCGAACGGAATCGCCCCGCCCATGGTGAAGAGAAAGAACGGAAACACGAGGTCGACCCAGGTGATGCCCGGAATGTTCGGGACGAACGTGTGCGCTGGCGGAGGCACTTGGGCATGATACATCCAGGCGGGCAGAACGCCGAACGGAATGGCGCTCGAGAGGATCATCAGAAAGATAGACCAGCCCCGAAGCGCATCGAGCGGTAGGAATCGTTGCATAGGCATGTCCTCGACGAAATTATAGTTGAATTTCGACACGAATGCTCGACCGCACGGCTCCAGCTGGCCCATAGCGCCAGGCTATAGACGCTCCGAAGTCGACACCATGCATTGGCTGCCCTGTGGCGACCAATTGAAGCTGGGAGGATCGCCCCGACAGCCGTTGCAGTCCGCTCAGGCTCGCAGGTCCCGGTCCCATGACCCAGAATCCTACGGAGGGATCGCCGTCGACACGCATCCACCGCAGATCCATCGTCAGTACGGTCCCCTTCCAGCTCAGCGATGTCTGCGAGATCCGTCCCACGACACGCCCGCCCAGGAAATCGTTCTCGACACGCCGGGTCGTCGAAAGCTGCACCATAAGCCGCTGCGAGAGCTGTTGGCGGACCTGGCTCGTCCATCGCGTGGACCCGCTCCTGCCGGTACGTGAGGCCGCCCACTCTACTCCAACGTTCGTTCGGTCCGCGAGAACGGCCCGGCACCCGACACCGAAAGAGGACATCGCTTCCCACGATACGACATGGTCGTCAGTATCACTCTCTCTTCCCACATCGCCTACGAGATGGAAGCGCATGACCCGGCCGGGAGAGGTCCGAACGGCCATTGAGAATGCGTCCTCGAGAGTGGAGCGTCCTCCGGCCCTTGGAACTCCGGCCGCTGGAACACCGCGAAGTCTCCGGAGAACCCACCGGATCTCGGTCTGACGCCCAACGCTCCGCCCGATGCTGGCCGTATGCGATGGTGTCGTGTTGGCGTACGCACCCTCAAGAGCGATCTGCCAGCTCGGGGAGCGATACGACATCCGAACGGCGGTCAGCCCCGAACCGATCATGCGCACACAATGGGTTTCAAGGCCATCGAACCACTCCTCACTCCAGGCAAGGATCGCCGTTCTCTCTGCGTTGTCCCGTTCTGTCATCGAGATCAGGATCGATCTCTCGACGCCCAACATCTCGAGAGAGAGACCACGGCGGGCTGCGCCCGCGTCGTACCCCGGATGAACCTTGATGTCCTCGTTCGAACGGCGGTCCCAGTCAGACGGCCGCAGCACGCTCGTTCTCCTGCCTGCGTCAAGCAATGACGAGCCGCTTCGCACGTTCAGGTCGCCGATACATAACGACCAGGCACCCGTTGGCGAAGGGATCCGCGCGAAGGTGAACCAAGATGGTTCGGGGGACCCCGTCCGACGGACCTCCCAACGAGAAGGATCCCGGCCGATGATGTCGGCCCGTTGTTCAAGCCGAACATCCACTCGCTCACGTACAAACTCCGTGTGGCCTCTTTCGCGCTTGACCGTGGCCTGTGAACGGACGTGGGTCGTCACCGGATTCGAGGGCACACTGGCGCCCAACGTGACGTACGGAATCAGCCGTTCAACGGTTCCTGGCCGCACGCCATGCAACAGATCGACCGAACGCCACTCTGCGATCTTGCCCGACCTGACCGCCTGAACGATGATCGCGGCCTCTCGGCGATGCACGCCGGGGACCTGCAGGAGTTCCTCGACCGTCGCTGTTCGCAGGTCGATCGGTGAGCGTCGGAATCGTTCCAAGGACTCTTCCAGAGCGACCTGCTCAGCCCCCGAATCTCCGTCGTGGTCCAACTCGCTCGATTGTGTCCAGAGTAGCTCAGGGACGCAGATGAGAACGATCATGACATATGATGAGATCCCCTGCATGGTCACCTCCACACGCGACCCAACGTGACCCCGTGTGTCCAGCCAAGGATCGGATGCCACCGGACCGCCGTCAACAACTGCCACCAGCCCACGGTGATCTCGCATCCACCTCCAACAGAGCTCGTTCCGTCCGACCACGACAGAATGAACGACATCTCCTCGATCACCCTCACGCGCGTGCCCGTCTGGACCTCCAGACGCTCACCTTCGGCGACCTCCGCGATCGCCATGACCGCTTCCGAAAGTCTCACCTCTCCACCGACGATGACGCGCATGCGATCGGCTGAGAACGGACGTCCTTCCTGGCCGCGCGCCGTCACCTGTATCCCCGTCGTCATCTGGTCCGATCGCAGCTGCACGCCGATCGCTCCCTCCCACTCCAGCAGCGGCGTGTAGCGCGGGAACGACCATCGACCGATCGTGCCGCCAACACCAAAGGCGAATCCCGAGACAAGTTCCACGCCCAATCCCGCTTTTCCCCGCAGGAAGCGGACTGGCCCTGCCTCCAACATCGACGCTGAGACCCCATAACCGTATCCGCCGCGGCCGACGGCCACTCCGGCAGCTCCGGACCGCAGCCCCCCCATGCCGTGGATCGACGGCACGACTGACAACGCGAACATGGAAGGCATCTCCCGAGCCAGCGACGCCGGCTGCCATGGACCAAGCGCGCTGGCCTCGCCGGCGGCTTCGCCCACTCCCGACCACGCCAGCCAGCCGGCATCCTCTTGGGCATGAGACAACGACACGATGACGATCGCACACCATGCGTACCGCATGCTTGCTCACCCCCCCTTCTTTGTCTATCTTTGTTATGTGATCCAACACACCCGCCCACGACTGCTCGCCGTCGCCCTGGCTTTGGTGCTGGCCTGGTCAACGACAGCCGCTCAGGAGCTTCGCTGTGACGTCACCGTGAACACGGAAGCGTTGCCGAGCGCCGTACGAGATCTGTTGCGCGACTTTGAATCAGACGTCGAACGTTACCTCAATGGCACGCGCTACACCGACGAAGAGATGCTCGGAGACAGGATCACGTGCACGTTCGACATCTTCTTCCGTACCTCACCGAGCGAGAACCGCTACACGGCCCAGGTCTTCATCGGCAGCCAGCGTACGGTGTACGCGAACAACGAGCCGACGCAACGGACGACGCCCGTGCTTCGGATCATGGATGAGAAATGGGAGTTCATCTATGCGCCCGGCCAGCGGATGCGGTACGACGAGTTCTCGGCCGATCCACTGACGGACTTTCTGGACTTCTATGCGTACCTGATCATCGGCATGGACCTAGAGTCCTACGAGCCCGCATCAGGCGACCCCTCATTTCGAAAAGCCCTCAACATCTGTAACGGCGCCTCAGCCCTTTCAGTCGGGGCTGGCGAGTATCAGTTCGTGGCCGGAGCCTTCAGCCGATTCGGCATGGCCGAGGAGTTGACGAACGCCCGCTACGCTCCGATCCGCGAAGCCATCAACGTCTACCACATGGAAGGGCTCGATGAGCTCGCGACGAAGGAATTCGACGCCCTCGACGCCATGCTCCGCGCGATCGCCACGATCGATCGGGTGCGACAAGTGCAGAACCCGACGAGCGTTCTCGTGAAACAGTTCTTCAACGCGAAGAATCGCGAGATCGCCGACGCCTTTCAACGCTACCCCGACCCTTCTGTCTATGACCGGCTCGGCGAGTACGATCCCGAGCATCTCACGGTCTATCGCGAACGCGCCCCACGCTGAGCGGCCGGAATGATCCGCACCTCGCGGATCACGTCACCCACCTGCCATCGATCCACGGTCTCGATGCCTTGTCGAACGCGGGCAAAGATCGTGTACCGTCCATCCAGATGCGGAGTCGGAAGATGTGTGAAGAAGAACTGCGAGCCTTCGGTATCGCGGCCGGCGCTCGCCATACCGACAGAACCCCTCTCGTAGGCACGTGCCGTGACCTCTGTCCGCAGCGAATAGCCGGGCCCACCCCAGCCGTCACCTCTCGGATCTCCGCCTTGCACTACGAAATTCGGTACGACACGGTGAAAAGTCAAGCCATCAAAGAAACGCTTGCGTGCTAGACGGACGAAGCTCAGCACGGTGAAGGGGGCCTCCTCCGGGAGCAGGTCCACCGTAACTTCACCGCGATCAGTGACGAAGACCGCTGAGCCTCCAAGCGATCGGATGGTGTTCCAGTCGTAGTCGGTGTGATCGGGTCCGTCCGTTGGCACCGGCGCCACGATGTCGGTTCTTCCGGAAGCGCGCAGAGCGGCGACCGCCGCATCTACCACTGACCGGTCCGAGCTGAGGAGCATTCGTTCGACCGCTGACGAAGCCGCCACACCGCCGAACGCTCCCAACGCCTGGATCGTCGCCTGCATGGCTTCCACGTCATCAGGAATACGCATCGTGGCGAGCGCCTCCGAGAGTGTTTCCACCGCGCGTTCTCGGTGGCCGCCGCTGTCGATCAGAGCGATGACCGACGAGTCGCCAAGCAGCGTCGCGACGACCGTGGAGATGCCCATGTCGCGCCTTCCAAGGGCCGCCTCGGCTTCGTCCGTCACAAAGCGGCTGAGTTCTTGCCGGCTCATGATCTCCGGCACGATCGCGCCGATCCCCGGCGCACGCAGGAAGCGCCGGGAATGGTCCCACGCCGCCATGGCAACCGAAGGAGTCGCGTCCTGCCAGGCGGACGATGTCGCTTTCCATCCGGACGCTGTCGGAGCCGTCGAAAACGCCTCGAGCGCTTTCGCCCTCAGACGAGGCTTGAGCAGGTTCCGCTCGACGAACGACTGCAGGTCTTCAATGTCCGAAGGACTGAAGCGTGCCAGAGCCACCATGGCCTCACCGGTCACCAGCGGTGCACGCGCCTCGCCGGCCGGGATCAGCGACCACAAGGCCGTGCGGATGGAATCGCGCACATCCATGCCGCGCATCGAAGGCGCATCGGCCGGCAACGCCATCGCCGAGGCGACTGCCACATGATCGTTCTCGTCCGTCAGGCCTCGGACGAGGATCCTGCCCATCGTCGGGTCCGAACGGAGCTGCGTTCCCGCCGACCGTACCACCTGCACCAACACCCTCCAATCGCGGTCTCGTCGCCTGAATTCGCGTCCCGCCAGTTTCGTCAGCACATCGCGCGCTTCGGGGACGTCGACCCGCGCCAGCATCGTCGCGAGATTCAGCCGAACATCGGCTGACCGGTCGGCGACGAGCCGCTCGAAGACATCGCGATGCGAAGCCAGCTCTGTCGGGATGAGGGCGTGTGGAGAGGAACGGCCCAAGACGTACAATGCCCGCCAGCGGACCTCCGCGTCGCCGTCCTGAAGGCTCTTCGAGGCATACCAGATGATCTGAGGCTCCTTCAGCCCCTTGACGGCCGAACGCATCATGGCGATCAACACGTCCTGCCGGCGTGCACCCCGTTCATCCTTGGCCAAGGCCGCCAGCGAATCCACGTCATTGCGGGCGGCGATCCTGCCGAAGGCATCGAACATCGAGCGCCTGGCTGACGCATCGCCTTCCTTCATCGCCAAGCGCAGCAGCGACATCGCGTGCTGAGACGTCAGGCGTTGGCCCGCCGCAAAGGCCGCCATACCCCGCACCCCGGGATTTTCATCACGCACGCCTTCAAGGATCACTGACGCCGATCCGCTGTCGGACCGATGCGCCACAGCACGAAACGCGGCCTGCCTCGCCTCGGCGGCTGGCGAGCGGGTCAGCTCGACCAATCTGCCCCATCCGCCGACGCGTTGGTCCTGCCAATACCACGCTTCGCGCACGACCGAATCCTGGGCCTGCGCTTGCAGCGCCGAGCTCGTCAGGCTGACACTCACAATGAGGAACCACAGAGAGGTTCGGACAGATCGCATGGTCATGAGCATTCAGAAAGACGGGCAAAGCGTGAACGGATCAGGTCGCACTTTGGGTGGACGGAAAGCGGAACACTGCATCAGCGTTGGCCGATGTGCGGTGGGCCACTTCCTCCGGTGTGATGCCGAGAAGCGCTGCTATCGCATTCGCCACAAGGGAGACGTACGCCGGCTCATTTCGTTTTCCGCGATGAGGCACCGGTGTCAGGTATGGCGCATCGGTCTCGATCATCACCCGGTCTAACCCGAGGCGGGGGATGAGGGCTCCGACCGGGCTCTTCTTGAATGTGACGATGCCTGGAAACGACACATAGTACCCGGCGGAGAACAGGCGGCGCGCATGGTCTTCCGTTCCCGTGAAGCAATGAAAGACGCCGCGGTGTGCCACTCCATCGGTCACACGCCATTGCGGGGCGCCTTCCGCCACCTCGATCGCAATGTCGACCGCCTCATCCATCGAATCGCGCGTGTGAACGATCACCGGAAGGTCGCGTTCAACCGCCCACGACAGCTGTCGACGAAAGAGCCCGACCTGCACATCGCGGGGGGCGAAGTCGTAGAAGTAGTCGAGCCCGATCTCCCCGATCGCCACAACGCCCGTCGTCGACGCGAGTGCGTGAACGACTCCGATCTCCCCGTCGCCTACGCGGCCGGCTTCGTGGGGATGGATCCCGACGGCGGCAAAGAGCCACGGATGCGCCGCCGCCAGGGCGATCGCCTGTCGAGCGGTCTCCTCTCCCGTCGCCGGGATCACGATGCGGGTTACGCCGGCCTGGCGTGCACGGTCGAGCACCGACAGCAGATCGTCCGCGAATTCCTCGGAGAACAAGTGAGCATGCGAATCGGTGAGTCCGGGCATCGTCAGAACACAAGATCGAGCGTGAGGAGGATCGTTCGCGGAGGCGCCAGATTTCCGACCAACTCGACATACTGGTAGTTGAGGGCGTTCTTGATCGTGATCCCGGGCCGGAGGGGAATGCCTGCCAGGTCAACGTCCATCGCTGCCCGAAGGTCCATGACATGAATCGGCACTCGCATCGCGCCATCCTCGATGTCCGCGATCGCCACGAGGTCCTCGTCGATCGCCTCCTGCCGGCTGGCGTATCGGTAGTCAGCCCCGAGCCGGAGACCTCTTGCCTTCAGTTCCAAAGACGACGTCGCGAGGAATCGGGGACGGAATTTCAATGGACCGTTCCTCACCAGGTCGCGAGGCTCCATGGCCGTCAGTCCGATCCGGGTCGCCAGCACTCCGTCCCACCACTCTTGCCCGGCCGAGATTTCGAGGCCCATGATACGGGCCCGGGCCACATTGTTGAAGCGAATAACGAACAGCAGCGGGTCGACGCCGGCTTCAATGAGTTGACGATACTCTGAGAGGAAGAGGGCCGCATCGACAAATCCCCGTTCACCCACGATCTGGTGCACTCCGCCTTCGACCGACATGCTGCGTTCAGGCTGCAGGTCGGGATTCGGAACGACGTTCACCGAACCGAAGCCGGTCGTGACGGACGTATACAGCTCCCCGATCGAAGGATATCGAAAGCCCGTTCCCCAGGAGGCCCGGACCGTCGTCAACGGAGTCACGCGAGCCGTCAACGAGAGGCGTGGGTCAACCTGCGAAGCTGCTGTCAGCACAGAGACCTTCTGTCGATCCCAACGGATCCCGGCGCTGACCGTGACCTCATCGGTGGCGCGGAACTCCGCCTGCGTGAAGGCGGCGAGACCCACGCCCGGATGCGTCCCGAAGATGTTCGACGTGACGCGGTCGACATGTCCGGCGGTACCGACGATGAAGAGCGCACGCTCCGAAAGACCCCGCATGAGCTGTGCGTCGATCGCCACCCGACCCGACGTCGATCGATTGCCGATCTCATCCCGGATGCGGTCGTACCAATCGTTTCCATAGTACTGCAAACGAACGACCAAGCCCCAACCGTCACCGACCGTGCGACGGTGTTCGACGCCCAGCGACCCGCGCGTGGATTCGACCCACCGTTGCTGTTGGTCGTCCGGCGGCAGAGCCGGGTCGAACAAACTCTTCCACCAGAAGTAGTTGCCGTTGAGTCGCTGGACGATGTTACCCGTGGCCTCCCACGAGGTCCCCTCCTGCCCGTCCCAGTGCAGCTTGCCATACAGACCATAGCGATGAGCAACATCGTTTTGACGATAACTCTCGTCCATCGTCTGATGGGCCTGAATGAGCACACCGACACCGGCAGGACGGCCCGAGACGGTGGCGGAGATGCCGCTGATGCGGCGTCTTCGCTCGCTCCAATTCCATCGTTCATGAGGGAACCGGTCGTACACTCCGCCGAACGATCGCACGACGGTCCGGGTCTCCTCTGGCACGCCGCGTGTGATGATATTCACGACGCCGCCCAGCGCGCTCGACCCGTACAGCGCGGAGCCTGCGCCCTTCACCACCTCGATGCGCTCGATCTGCTGAACGGGGATCGACTCCCAATTGATCTCCCCCGTGTCGCCTGTGAGCAACGGAACGCCGTCCAACAAGAGCAGGACCCGGGAACCCACACCCCGACTGTAACCCGAAGAGCCGCGGATGCTGATCTGGTCGTCCACCATGGAAACGCCCGAGACGGCGCGAAGCACTTCGTCGGCGTTCACGGGCACGCGCGAGGCGATCTCCTCAGCCTCGAGCACCGCCATGCTCACCGGCGCATCCTCGAGGTATTGCGTTCGCCGAGAGGCTGTCACGATCACGGGACCAGCCGTGACAGCGTCCTCCGTCAATAGAATGGCCATCGTCGTATCAGCGCTGGCGGCACGCCGGAGGGCGGTGAATCGTACGGTCCGATATCCCACGTGAGAGACGACCAGATCGAAAGTGCCCGCGTCGACCTGAAACACGAAGGCCCCCGACGTGTCGGTCGAGGTTCCGAACGGACTCTCGGGTATCCGAACGATGGCGCCGGCCAGCGGGTCACGAGTCGAAGCGTCGCGCACCGTGCCTCGAACAGTAGTTCGTTGAGCCTGGAGCAGCCCGACCAGGATCAACATCGCAACGAAGACAGACCGGAGCGTGGTCATGGAAATGCTGCGAACGGTTGGGGGGGCAACGTGCCGAAGTCGAGGACGATCCTAAGGCCTTCAACGAGCTTGCCTTCTCTCACGGTGGCCGACAGTGGCTGTCCTGGGTTCGAAGGATCCTCGAGCATGGCGACGACGCGGAAGTTCTGGACAAGGAGCTCAGGCCTCAGCTGCTGGATCACGCCGACATAAGGATAGGTGCCCGGCGGCAGCGTGAACCGAAAGGCCAAAGAGTCGGCCCCGTAGGGAAGCGACTCCCCCAACGAAGGATACAAGAAGATGGTCCGGGGCTCGATCAAGACCCCGCTGATCACCTTCGTGGAATCAAGCGGGTACTGGAGCGAGGCGAACAGCCAGAGTCCCTCCACGCTGTCGGCGGGAGGCCAACTCGAGGCCGGATCGACGATGATGCTCCCGGCCAGGCCCGGTTCCACGGTTGGCGGGGCGAGGCCATGATCGCAGGCGCCGAACCCGAAGGCGAAGATGCACAGGGCGATGCTGAGGAAGGGTCGCATGTTGCTGAATCTACTTGTTGGCACGTGGAGAATCAATCGCATTGGAATTCGGATGACCGTTCGGTATATTGACCGCCGTCCTGACCCGCATCGATGCTCGTGGCCGCCAATCGAGAAGAAGCACGCCGAATGTTCGACGCGATCGCGCCGACCTACGACGTCCTCAACCGGGTCCTGAGCTTCGGCGTTGACGCCCTGTGGCGGCGGCGCTTGATCCGGACGCTGCAACCGCTCGCAGGACAAAGGATCCTGGATGTCGCCTGTGGAACGGGAGACCTCCTGATCGGGCTCTCGCAGGAAATGCCCGGCTCGTTGGTGGGGCTGGATCTGGCACCCGAAATGCTCCAGATCGCGGCACGGCGGTTGCGCAAAGCTGGGGTCGATGGGAGCCTCGTCCGCGGCGCAGCCGAGTGCCTTCCGTTCGCCTCGGCGTCATTCGACGTCGTCTCGGTCGCATTCGGTATTAGGAACTTCGAAGACCTCTCAGCCGGTCTTCGTGAGATGCATCGCGTCTTGCGCCCCGGCGGTCAGTTGCGGATCCTCGAATTCTCCAGGCCGCGTCGCGGTCTGTGGGGCTCACTCTTCACGTGGTATTTTGTCGCCGTCGTCCCAAAGATCGGACGGTGGATCTCAGGCCATCCGGAAGCGTACACGTATCTTCCGACGTCCGTTGCCGCATTCCACGACTCGGATTCGCTCGACCAGATCCTGCGCACCGCCGGTCTGAAGGTCTCGGCTTCGATCCCCCTCACCGGTGGTATCGCAACGCTGACTGTCGCTGAACGACCCCCTTCTGTGCTCATGGCTTCATGATCGGACTGTTCAAAATATTCGACGCCCACGTTCACTTCTACTCGAACAGCTTCTTCAAGTATCTGGTCAAGCAGAAGCCGAACCGCGCGGACATCAACACTGAACTCCGCGGCCTCGCCTCGAAAGGCCATATCGAGATCCCCGGTGAGGACCCCGTCCAACTGGCTAAGCGTTGGATCGACATCATCGACAAGTGGAAACTCGAGCGCCTGATGCTCTTCGGCTCTATGCCCGGCGACGAGGACGCCGTCGTCAAGGCCGTTCAAGCCTGCCCCACTCGCTTCAGCGGCATGTTCGCGGTCGACCCGAACTCGAACGTGCTTATGGAGAACGCCGAGAAGCGACTGAAACAGGACAAGCTCAAGGGCGTACTCCTGTATCCTTCGCTGTATCAGATCAGCGCCAATGACGAATGGCTGTACCCTCTTTACAACCTCCTGCAAGAGGTCAAAGGGATCGCGTTCGTCCATTTCGGCAAGCTCATCATGAGGCCCCGGGAGTACGCCGGCGTTCCGCTCGTGACCAACGACCATTTCGCCAATCCGCTCGACCTGGCACCGGTCGCCAAGAAATTCACCGGCATTCGATTCATCGTCCCCAACTTCGGAGCCGGTCGGTTTGACGAAGTTCTCGAACTCGGGAAGCAATGCCCAAATGTCTACATCGATACTGCCGGGTCGAACTCATGGACCCAGGAGCATCCTTCCAAGCCTGACCTGCGCAAGGTGTTCCAGCGCACCCTCGAGGCCTACACGTCCAGTCGCATCCTGTTCGGATCCGACTCCGGCATGCTTCCCCGTGGCTATCGATATGATATCGTCGACAATCAGCTCAAGTTGGTCCAAGAGATGCGGATCCCGATCGCCGATATCAAGAAGATCTTCTTCGAGAACATGGCGGCGCTGGTCGACGGTGCCAACCCGTAGGTTTCTTCGTGCCGCGAAAAACCGAAACGGCGCCTTGGTGGCGCCGTTGCTTTTTTTATCCCATCGAGATGACCGTCCTAGAGGCTGATCTTGTATCCTGACGATTTCAATTCTCTCATGATCGCCAGACTGGCCTCTTCAAGCTTCACGACGATCGGCTTGACGCTGATCCCTGGGACGTTCTTCGGGAAGGCGACGTCGCTCATGTGAAGCACCGAAACGCGTCCTTGACCCAGCTTTCCGAGGAAATGCCCGAGTTCGAACATCGCATAGGCCAGGTCGTCTGAGGTGAACACAAAGAAGGCATACTTGACGTCCGGCTCGTGCACGAAGGTATCCAAGGCCAACATCTGGCCATGGATCCGAGGAACGACGATCTCTTCCAAACCGATCTCGGTCAGGAACTGCGCCAATTGGAGGCGCAATGGCTCGTTCTCTTCGCCGATCACATATACTCGGGACCCAGCAGCCGTTACCGCCGGAGTGGCTGGCGGAGTCGGCGCAGGCGCCGGCGGTGGTGCGACGGCGGTCGCCGGCTTCGGAGGTGGTCGCAGAACGCGCGTGCCGGCCGCTGCCTCCGTGGCTCCTGTCGCAGGAGGAGCCGCAGGCGGGGCGGCAGTCGCCAGGTCGGGAGAGCTTTTCAGCTTCTCATACAGCTCTTTGACGCAGTTCTGGATGAGCTGAGCCGAGGCTTGATAGAAGAACCCTCCGTTCGGATCTCCCAAAACCTTCGTCTTGTACGGAAAGGCGATCGGTCCCGCCTGCTCGAGCGTCTCGAGGCATTGCTTTCGCCACTCGAGGTACTTCGCCTGCAATCGCGCGTTGTAGCCCGAAAACTCAAAGCCGCCCAGCGGCACGAGTTGCGTGCCGGTGTCGACGAGCGTTCCCAGTTTTTCGACGATCGCGGCGGACATGGAAGGGTGATGACTGGACATGATCCGTCCAGCCTGCGCAGGCAGAGCCGGACATGAACACCTTAGACGGTAAATATACGGCTTGATCGCGAGGGAAGCAAAGAAGGGTGCCTAACGAACCACCGCTCCCGACGCGATCGGCCCCTCGACCGTGATGATCTTGAGCGTGCCATCGTCGGCGTTCGCCGCGAGCAACATGCCGCGCGACTCCTGCCCCATCAGTTTGGCCGGCTGCAGATTCGCAACGACGACAACCTGTTTGCCGACCAGCTGCTCCGGTGAGTAGTGCTTCGCGATCCCGGCAAGGACCTGACGCTCTTCCCCGCCGATGGACACGATCAAGCGAAGCAGTTTCTCCGATTTCGGGACAGCTTCGGCCGACACGACGGTGGCGATGCGGAGGGCGATCTTCTTGAAATCATCGATGCTGATCAACCCTTCAGGCATCGGCGCTGGCGCTGCCGACGGCGACGTGAGACTCAATTCACTCATCATCTTCTCGATGGCTTGGTCTTCGATCTTGCTCACAAGGATCTCGGGCGTCGGCAGCGCTCGTCCCGCCGGCAGCGGCTGATCGCCGGCCGTATCCCATGCAACGGCTTCCTCCGTATCGCCGATCTGCCTCGCCATACCTGACGCGATGGACGGAAGGACAGGCCTGAACAGTATGCTCAAAGACCTTACCGTCTGCAGGGAGATCGCGATCGTGGTCGCGCACGCCGGACGATCTGATCGGACCGTCTTCCACGGCTCGCTATCGTTGAAGTACTTGTTCGCAGCCCGCGCCACGGCCACGGTTTCTGTCAGAGCGTCTCGGAAATGATATGATTCGTACATCTCACCGATCCGAGTCGGGGCTTGCTGAAGGAGCAGAAGCATCTCACGGTCACGTGCATTCAACGGTCCGCGATCGGGCACGACGCCGTCAAAGGACCGCGCGGTGAATGCCAGCGTGCGGTTCACGAAATTGCCGACGATGTCAGCCAATTCGTTGTTGATCCTTGACTGGAAGTCCTTCAACGAGAAGTCGCTGTCCTTCGTCTCCGGCAGGGTCGACGCAAGGGCGAACCGAACATAGTCTGCCGGAAAGAACCTCAGGAAGTCGCGAAGATCGATGCCCCATCCACGGCTCTTGGAGAACTTCGCCCCTTCCAGGTTCAGAAACTCGTTGGCGGGAACGTTCTCCGGAAGCACGTACTGATCGGCCTGATGATCGTTCCAGGCCATCAGCATCGCCGGAAAGACGATACAATGGAAGACGACGTTGTCCTTGCCGATGAACGCCACGTACTTCGTCGCATCGTCCTGCCAGTAGGCCTTCCAGGCCTCCGGAGTACCCCGATCGCGCGCCCATTCACGACCTGCCGTGATGTAGCCGAGGACGGCATCGAACCAGACATAGATGACCTTGTGGCCGTAGCCTTCGACGGGGACAGGAACGCCCCATGACAGGTCGCGCGTGACCGCCCGGTCCTGCAGTCCCTCGCGGAACCAGCTGTCACAATATCGCTTGACCGTCTCGCGCCAGCCGTCGCGACGGTCCCGTTCGGCGATGTATTCCTGCAACCGTGCTTGGTACCGCCCCAGCGGGAAGTACCAATGAGAGGTCAACCGCACCTCAGGAGTCGCGCCGCAGAGCTTGCAGCGCGGGTCGATCACGTCCACCTGATTGAGCCAGCTGCCGCATTGTTCACACTGATCGCCCCGCGCCTTGTCGTACTTGCAGACCGGGCAGGTCCCTTCCACGTACCGGTCTGCCAGGAACATGCTGTCCTTCGGGCAATACAGCTGTCGTTCTTCTTTCTCGCGGAGAATGCCGGCCCGGTGGAAGGCGGCAAAGAACTCACGGGCGGTCGCGTGATGGTATGGACGCGACGTCCTGGAATACGTGTCGAAACTCATCCCGAAGCGACGGAAAGCCTCCTCATTGTCCGGGTGGTACCGATCGATGATCGCCGTCGGCGTGGTCTTTTCCTGTTCGGCGCTGACCGTGATCGCGACGCCATGTTCGTCCGAGCCGCACAGGAAGAGCACATCTCGTCCTTTCAGCCGTTGGTAGCGTACGTACATATCGGCTGGCAGGTACGCCCCCGCCAGATGGCCGAGATGAATGTAGCCATTGGCGTACGGCAAGGCCGATGTCACGAGGATTCGGGTAGCTTGACGCGTCATGTCGATCGGGTGGGGCTGGCGATGAGGCTGCGCAGAGAGAACGCAAGCGTGGTCAGAACGAGTGGAAGATAGACATTCTTGCGAAGATCGGCAATCGACCGCTGGACCGCTTCGAGCGCCTCGGGCAGGCGCCCACCGGGGAACCGCTTGACGAATGTCACCATCGGTTCGTCGCGTCGATGGTCGGGCACCTCGACGCCCGAATGAAGGAACATGGCATCACGGAGCCATGACGCAAGCACACCCAACCACGATTCCACGTGACCCTTCTCCTTCGCGGCTAATCGCTCCAATTCAGCCGACAACTCGAGCGTCTTTGCCCCCAGAACGAGCCTCAGGAATTGCACGACCTCGGCCCGTTCGCCTGCCACGTCGGTCCCAATGAGCTGTCGCGCGCGGCGATAACTGCCGTCGGCCATCAAGGCGATCGTGGCGGCTTCTCCTTCGGCGACGTCGTCGCGGATCCGAAGGGCTTCGCTGACCTCATCGTCGCTGAGCGGGCTGCACTCGATCTGTTGGACGCGTGACAGAACAGTCTGAGACAGGCGCTCGCGGTACGCGCTTGTCAAGAGCAGCACGGCGTTCGGCAGCGGCTCCTCGAGTGTCTTGAGGAGTGCGTTGGACGCTTCGGCGTTCATGTCCTCGGCGTTCAGGATCAAGAAGACCTTGTATCGGCCCTCGACCGGGGAGAGCGACGCTTCGCGCTTCAGATCGCGCACGCTGTTGATCTTGATGAAGTTCGCCTTCGGGATCTCGATCTCTTGGTACGGATCACGCCCTTTGGCCCGGAGTTGCGCGCGCACCTGTTCGACCGCCTCTTCCGGCAGTTTCTCCAGAGGATCGTCGCCGGGATCCTCGCCCTTTCCCACGGGCAGCGCCATGATGACGCGGATATCCGGGTGCACCAGGTCGTTCGTCCGCGCACAGCTTGGGCAGACGCCGCACGCCTCCGTCCCGGTTTCACGGCATTGCAGCGTCTTCGCAAACTCGATCGCCAAGGCGTCCTTGCCGACCCCCTCGGGCCCAAAGAACAGGTACGCGTGGGCGACCGAGCGCCGCTCGATCGCACGTTGCAGGAGCTGCTTGACCCGGGCTTGACCTATGATCGAATCCCACGCCATGTCAGAACGCCTGTCCGATGCCAAGGTGAATGATGCCGCCGGCAAACGTCTCGGGGAAGAAGCGCTTGTCGGAGATCCAGCGGTTCTGTGCTGCTTGCGGATCGTAGACCTTCATCCCGAAGTCGAGGCGGATGGGTCCAGCCACCGTGTCATAGCGAATGCCAAATCCCGCCGCCATGGCCACTTCACTCCCCCGAACACTTCGTCCACGAGTCCAGACATTCCCCGCATCGCCGAACAGAACGAACGACATCTTCCGAAGATCGAGGAACAGGAATTCGCCTGCATCGTCGAGTGGACGCAGGCGGGCTTCGATGCTGGCTTCCACGAGCGCATTGCCCCCCTTGGCTGGGTCGAGCACGGCACCCAACTCGCGAGCCTTCCAGCCGCGGATGCTGTTGCTGCCGCCGCCGAAGAACTTCCGGTAGATCGGGACGTCCGCCGGCGAGCGACCGTACAACTCCGCAGCTCCGACCCGAACCCTCGCCGCCCAGACCGTCCCGCGCGGCTCACCCGGGTCCAAATAGTATTGGCCGACCAGAATCAGGCGGACGTATTGCGAGAACGGCACTTGCGTATCGAGCAATCCGCGAAACAACCGCGGCAATTGTCCGGCCTCTTCCAGCGTGATCGATTGGAAGGATCCCGCCGTTGGCGCAAACAGATCGTTGCGCCGATCGCTTTGGAGGGTGAGCGTCAGGATCGAGTTGAACTGCCGTTCGTACAGGTCGGGCAGGCTCGTGTCCTGTTGGGTCACGACACTGCGCGGGTCGCTCCATTCCAGGTTCCAGTCGGCAAAGAGCCGAGTGTACGTGGCGGTCTGCGCCGTTACGCCCATCTTGGTCCGGAGGACGGGAACGTAGTACTCCTTCTGCTTGTCCCAGATCCCCGACAAGGACGCCGTCAGGCTCACTTTGTTGCTGAAGAAGTAGGGCTGGATCAGCTGGGTGGTGACCTCGGCTTTGGCGACGAGGTTGCGATCACGGGTCGCGTCGGCGCTGAAGAGTTTCTGAAGGCTGACGCGGGAAAATGATCGCAGCGAGAGACGGAACGCAGTCGTGAGATTCCGCGCGTCTCCCAGGAAGTTCCGATGCTGGTAGCCAAGACCGGCGAGAAGATTGAGGACGTTGTCCTCGTCGTTGATGCCGATCTCAGGAGCCAGTTCCTGGAACGATCGGGTCCGCACCGTGACGCGCGTTGGAATGGCAACGCGACCGGTCGATTCCGCCGGCGCCGCGTTCTCGATGCGTGAGGCATCAAAGATCCCGAGTCGGTTCAGAAGCCGCTCACTCTCGATCTTCCTGGACTCGCTGTAGAGATCGCCCTCCTGGAAATCCAAATGGCGCCGCACGACGGCCGGATCGACGGGTTCAAGCGAGTTCGTATCCGCCACCACCTCGACAGGCCCAAAGAGGTACTGAGGGCCCGGTTCGAAATCGAACCGCACGACGAAACGATTGAGCGCCGGCAGCTCGACGGCCTCTTTGGCGACCGCATTGACGTTCACATAGCCATAGTCGGAGTACAATCCGATCAGACGCCGGAACTCCGCTTCTACCTTCGAGAGGACGAGGGGCTGACCGGGAGCAATCAACGCCCCCGACCGGACCTCCTCGCGAAGGGCCGGAGAGGCATCACTCGTGCCGGTAACGTGGACAGAATCGATGATCGCCCGCGGTCCTTCCACGACCCGAAAGAGCACCGCCACACGGTCGTCGGTGAATGTCAGACTTGTGTCGATCGAGACCCGATGGAAACCCTGGTCATCGTAGAACCGTCTCAGCGACCAGAGGTCGGCTTCGAGTACGAGCGGGTCGAAATACTGCGGGGGACTCCCGATCTCGGCGTTGATGGAGTTGAGCCACTTCCAAAGCGCCCAAGGGGTCTCTTGCGACTGGATGACCGCGCGCAACTCCTCTTTGCTGAATGTCAGTGCCCCATCGAAGCCGATCGAGCCGATCTCGCGCTGGGCGAGAACAGGCGGCGACAGCACGAGGAACAACGCACAAACGCGGAGAAAGGTCATGGGAGGAATGCCAGAAACAACAATGCCCAGCGCCAATCGCTGGGCACGGAACTCGTAACCGACGATGCCGCTGCCGCACAGCGGTGGCAGCGATCAGTATTCCTTGTCGTCCTCGAAGAAGAAGTCTTCGTCGGTCGGGTAATCCGGCCAGATCTCTTCGATGCTCTCGTACGGCTCATCCGTGTCTTCGAGCTCCTCCAAGTTCGACACGACCTGGGTCGGAGCCCCCGTACGAACCGCGTAGTCGATCAATTCGTCTTTCGTCGCTGGCCACGGCGCATCGTCCAGGTAGGCGGCCAGTTCAATATTCCAGATCATGTCCTCCGTCTCCTCATTCGCGTTCCGTCCGAGCGGACGGCCCGCTGAGAACGCCGGCGAGGTCATCCTCGTAAGGAACATCGTCGAGGAAGTACTCCAGGGGATTCTGGGCGATCCCGTTCAATCGCACTTCATAGTGCAGATGCGGTCCGCTCGACAAGCCGGTGTTCCCCGACCGAGCGATCACATCGCCTCGCTTCACCCGCTGTCCCTCACGGACGAGGACCTTGGAAAGATGCCCGTAGACCGTGTGATACGAGAACCCGTGGTCCACTTCTACCATGATCCCGAGCCCGCCCGACCTACCGGCGAAGCTGACGACCCCATCCCCCGTCGCATGGACCTGCGTGCCCACATCGTTGGCGATATCGAGCCCCTCATGCGGACGGTAGTAGTTGAGGATCGGATGCAGCCGAAGGCCGATGCCCCGGCGCGAGTAGTATCCTTCCATGGGTCGGATCGCGGGCAAATGCGCGAAGCGTGCCTTGTTTGTCTCGAACTTCGCCGACATGTCCCGGTAGCTCGTTACCTGGAGCGAAAGCTCCCGCTCGGCCGAAGCAACCGAATTCCGCAGGCGGTTCAGCAGTGTGCTGACGTCGGGACTCGTGGCAAAATCTACTTCGTCCACAGCGCCACCGACACCTGCCTGACGCTCGTCTTCGGAGATCGTCGGGAGATCGGCCAGAAGGCGGAGGTGGTTGCCATGGTCGTTCAACTCGGCCAGGCGACCTTCCAACTGCTGGATCCGGTGGGTCACCATTTGTAGCTGTTGACGCAAGACCCGGTTCTCTTGTTTCATCAGGTTCGTGCGCGTGAACCCAAGCGACCACCGGTCACCCGTCCGTTGGTTGATCTCCAACGCCCCCAGCAGCAGGGCAATGCCCGCGACGAGTCCCCACGCCAGCAGGCGTGTGCGGCCCCACTTCAGCTCCTGGAACGTGAGCGTGTCGCGGGAGAAGGTATAGAGGCGGAATCGTTTCACGATAACGGTTTAGAGACCGGGCGCAGTTCGCCATTGGCGAAGCGCCTGATTTTGATTTTGCTGAAAATACCTACGATTTCAGCCTTTGTCAAGCCTTAGAGGCCTCAAAAAGGCTGAATAAGCCTCGGAATACGGCTGATGCCGCCTCGAAACTAGGATCTCCTTTCGGACGGATCATTCGAAGTCATGCTCAAAGTAGTCGATCGCACGCTTCCCCTTTGATCGCTCCTGGATCGCAGAATCAAGCCGCTTGGAGAACTCCTTTGCAGCGTCGTATCCGTAGTGTTTCAGCAAATAGTCCATCGCGATCACTTCCACGATCACTGTGATATTCTTGCCTGGGAAGATAGGCAGTCGGATATATGGGGTCTCCACTCCAATGACCTGAACATGCTGATGATCCAGCCCGGTCCGAGTGTACTCTGCGTCCTTCTGCCATTCTTCCAGCTCCACGATCAGCTCGACCCTCTTTTGGAACCGGATAGAGCGGATACCGAAGATGGAGCGAATATCCACCAGACCGAGGCCCCTGATCTCCATGAAGTGCTTCACGACATCGGAGCCGGAGCCCATGAGGATCCCCTCCCCCTTTCGGGTGACCATCACGACGTCATCTGCCACAAGTCGATGGCCTCGTTCGATGAGGTCCAGGGCGACCTCGCTCTTGCCGATGCCTGAACGCCCGGTCAGCAAGACGCCGATCCCGTAGACATCGATGAAGGAGCCATGAACGGCCGTTTGCGGGGCGAACTGATCGTCCAGAAAGTCGCTCAGGAAGTAGACGAACTTGGTCGTTTCGAAGGGCGTTTGGAGCACGGAGACGCCGTTCTCCTTGGCGAGATGCAAAAGCTCCTGGTCCAGCGAATTGCCATTCGTGACGACGATGCACGGCACATCGAACTGCAGAAGCGTGCGAAAGGCCTTCCGGCGTTCTTCGAGCGAGAGATGTTTCAGGTAGCGGATCTCGGTGTTGCCGAAGATCTGTACGCGGTTATAAGTGAACAGCTCGACATACCCCGCCAGCGCAAGACCGGGTCGGTGCACATTCTTATCGATGACCTCACGCTCCACGCCGGCGTCACCGTTCAGCTGTTGCAGATGCAACCGCGTACGGTTGGCTTCGTAGAGAAATCCGACGGTGATGCTCTTCTTCCGGGTTTCTTTGAGGTGTTCCAGGGGCATGGTCACTCCGGGTTAGAGTTTCTCCCGGACGCGGCGAACCTTCGCCCGGTCGCGACGATGGAGACGTTCCTTGTACTTCTTGAGCTGCGTGGTCAGCCGGGCAGCGGCGGCGTCGATCGACTTGAAGAAATCAGAGGTCGATCCTTCGCCGGTCAAGACGGCATTGTAGACGGACAAGTTGATCTCGGCCAGTTTGGCGCTGTTCCGGGCCTTCTCGAAATGCAGGATGACCTCGGCCTTCAGAATGCCGTCGTAGTACCGCGCAAGGTGCTCGACGGCCTCCTCGGCATAGGCGTTCAGAGATGCGTGCGCTTTGAAGTGACGCGAGGTTACGGTGACCTTCATGACTGGCTCCTTTGTGAACGATGAGCGGCCATGGATGACAACTGATCAGGCCTTTGGATGTGCCTGATGGTACACCCTCTTCAACTGCGCCGAGGAGACATGCGTATAGACCTGCGTGGTCGACAGACTGGCATGCCCAAGCAGCTCCTTGACCGCCCGCAGATCGGCCCCACGATTCAGCAGATGCGTGGCCACGGTGTGGCGAAGCACATGGGGGCTCTGGCGGCCGACCTCTGACACGGCCCGGATACGCGCGGCGACCATCCGCTGCACGTAGCGAGCATTCATGGGCCGACCCCGGTCTGTGACAAACGCCAGCTCACGAGCCTCGGGCGCAGGTGACAGTTCCGTTCGAAGATGCAGATACGCCTTGAAAGCTGCAACGGCTGCGCGACCCACCGGGACGATGCGATGCTTACGCCCCTTTCCGAGGACTTTGATCGTCCCATCCCCGAGGTCGACGTCCCTGATCTTCAACTGCAGCAGCTCCTGAAGACGGATACCACCGCCGTACAGCACCTCCAACATCGCGCGATCACGCGCACCCGATGCCGTTGACACTTCCATCGCTGTCAACATCGCGGCAACGGCCTGTTCTTCCACTACGGCCGGAAGACGACGGCTCCTTCGAGGTTGTGTCAGTGTGGCGGCAGGGTTGGCGGAGAGCACGCCGCGGCGAACAAGGAAGCGGAAGAATGAACGGATGGCGGCAATGTGGCGGGCCACGGTGGCTGTGGCGCGGCCTCGGTCATACAGATCTGCGACATACGTACGAAGATACGGACGGTCGACCGTGGACAGGTCGCGCCCACAGGATCGCATGTGACCGACAAAGTCATGCAGGTCGGCCGAGTAGGCAGAGACGGTGTGCACTGAGGCACTCCGTTCCCCCTCGAGATACGACAGAAAGCCCCTCAGGTGACCTTCGAGGCCGGGCCCGACGCTCACGCCGGAACCGCGAGGTCCTGCGATTCGCGAACGGTCTTGCATGACGGACATATGATCTGCGCCCCCTTGGACTGGGTGAACTTCTCCACCAGATATGGGTTGCCGCAGGCCGGACACGGTTCATTCACCGGCTTGTCCCAAGAAGCAAAATCGCATTCGGGGTACTTCGTACATCCGTAGAAGGTCCGTTTTCCCTTCTTTGTCTTACGCTCGAGCAGGTCGCCTTTGCCGCATTTCGGGCACTTGATCCCCGTCGTGATCGGCTTGGTGTTCTTGCAGCTAGGATAGTTTGAGCATCCAAGGAACGTGCCAAACCTTCCGCCCTTCACGACCATGTCCCCGCCGCACAATTCGCACTTTTCACCCGTAACGTGCTGCATCCGTTCCTGTTCTTCGGCAAGCGGCTTCGTGGTTTTGCAGGTCGGATAACCGGTACAGGCCATGAAGCGACCATTTCGGCCCCATTTGATGATCAAGGGCTTCCCGCAGTTCTCACACACCACGTCGGTCTTTTCCTGGAGCGATTTCTTGATCGACGTGGCCAGGGCCGATGCCTTCTCGAGCGCTGTGCTGAATGGCTCGTAGAAGTCCCGCATGACGGTCAGGTAGTCGTTCTTGCCCGTGGCGATCGTGTCGAGCTCCTTCTCCATCTGCGCCGTGAACCGCACATTGAAGACGTTCGGGAAATGCTCGACGAGGATCTTGTTGACCTGCATGCCGAGGTCGGTCGCGAACAGGCGCCGTTCCTTCTGGTCGACGTACTTCCGGTCGATGACGGTCGAAACGATGAGCGCATAGGTGCTCGGACGCCCGATCCCCAGCGACTCCAGTTCCTTCACGAGGCTGCTCTCCGTGAACCGGGCCGGCGGCTTTGTGAAGTGCTGGCGCGGCTGAAGACCTGCAACGGCCGTGGCCAAGCCTTCCGTCAAACCCTCCGGTAGTTTTGAGGTCGGGTCGGTCTCGTCTGGCGACGGAGTGTCCTCGTCGACCGTATCGTCGAAGACCGTCAAGAATCCCCGGAAGACCGGAAGCTGATCGGTCGCGCGGAAGACCAGCGTTCCGTCAGACACGTCCACCGAGATCGCTTCGAACTCGGCGGGCGCCATCTGGCAGGCCAGGAACCGGTTCCAGATCAGCTCGTAGAGCGCGAAGAGGTCCTTGTCAAGATGCTTCTTGACCGCCTTCGGTGTGTGCTTGACGCTCGTCGGCCGGATCGCTTCGTGAGCGTCTTGCGTGGCCTTGCCCTTCTTGAAGTGCCTCGGTTCTTTCGGCAAGTACTCTTTGCCGTAGTTCTCGTAGATGTATTCGCGCACGCCGGCGATCGCCTCGTCGCTCAGGCGCGTCGAGTCGGTACGCATGTAGGTGATCAAGCCCGTGAGGCCCTCTTCTCCGCCAAGATCGATGCCCTCATACAGCTTCTGGGCGAGCGTCATCGTTCGCTTGGCCGAGAACCGAAGTCTTCGGGCCGCCTCTTGCTGCAAGGTACTCGTGATAAAAGGAGGGGGAGCGTTCCGTTTGACCGGACGTTTCTGGACCGACGTGATGGCGAACGAGGCGTTGCGGACACGCTCCAAGAGCGTCTTCGCTGCTTCTTCATCCGGGATCTCCGGCTCTGCACCGCCGACTTTCGCCAGCTTGGCAAGGAATCGGTCGCCTTTCGGGGTCTCGAACTCCCCGATCAGGGACCAATACTCCTCAGGAACGAAGGCGCGGATCGCCTCCTCACGTTCGCAGATCAGACGGAGGGCGACCGATTGGACGCGGCCGGCCGACAGCCCATAGAACACAGTCTTCCACACGAACGGCGAGATCTTGTAGCCGACGATGCGGTCCATGGCCCGACGCGCCTGCTGCGACATGACCATATTTCGGTGCAGCGGACGCGGGTGGGACATCCCCTCCTGAATGCCCGTCTCGGTGATCTCGTGAAACAAGACGCGCTTGATCCGGCTGTTGACCTCCTCGAGCTCATCGGCGATGTGGGAGGCAATGGCCTCGCCTTCGCGATCAGGGTCGGTCGCTATGAAGACCTCCTTGGCCTTCTCGGCATGTTTCCGAAGGCGCTCGACGACGTCCTTCTTTCCTTCCATCGTCTCGTAGACGACCTCGAATTCCTTCTCGATGTCGACGCTGAGCTTGCTCTTCGGAAGATTCTTGATGTGTCCGACGGAGGCCTCGACAAGAAAGTCCTTGCCCAGATACTTGTTGATCGTCTTGGCCTTCGAGGGAGATTCTACGATAACGAGGGACTTCGCCATACGCTAGTGAATGGTGTCTGTCGGGCTTCCGCCCGTGGATCGATCGGAATCGAACAACATGCCGGCCACCAGCGTCTTGACCTCCTGAGCGCCCGCCGTCGAGAAACCGGCCATCATGGCGCGTTCGATGATCGTCTCGACGTCTTCGGACGAAAGAAGGCCCAACTGGTGGCACTGGAGCAGATATCCGTATCCGTCGGTCGAGATGACCGCCTGCTCCGCCGGGTGCAACATACGCACGGACGACTCTGATGCCGGCCGGAACCGTTCAGGGGCCGGCTGGCCCCCTTCGAGCCGGTCGAAGAGCCATGAGAAGGCCGATGAGATCTCCGTGGGCGTGTATCCGTGTCGCGCTAGAGACGCAACGTCGATGTCCCCCAGGCGCTTCTTTTCCTGGAGTTCATCCATCAACATCATCAGGATCTCGACGATACGTTCGTGCATGGACAACCAAGATCACATTGTTCTGGAGCGTTGTGAAGGCAAGAGGTATCGGTCCTCCCGCCGCTGCATCCGTTCGCGCAACGTGGGGGTTCGATCGTCGTGTCCGGCAAGATGCAGACAGCCGTGGACGATCAAGCGACTGACCTCCAGCCGGTACGTCGTGCCGTACTCGGGAGATTGCCTCTTCGCCTGGTCGAGGTTCACGATGATCTCGCCTTCGAGCCGCCGACGGGTCCCATACGAGAATGAAAGCACATCCGTCGTCCGATCATGCCGAAGGTGACGACGGTTCAACTTCCGCATCGCGCGGTCGCCGACAAAGACGACGGTCACGTCGCCCACGCGGGCCCGTTCGCCCCGTGCGACGGCACGGATCAGGCGAACGGCTTCCGTGCTTGAGAATCGTCGTGAGGGGTGCTGTGTCCGAACGTCGATCACGTGGCGCAGACGGAGGCTATCGCACCTTCCGTCCCGCCCGGGTCCGGGGGCGGCGGGTGTTCGTCCGCTCTGTCCGAGCGGATGATTTCGACATGAGTTCCTCGGTCAGCGAGAGTGCCACGCCTGACAACATCACCTCGGGGCCGAGTTTTGTGAAGTCTCCGGAGAGCATTGACCGGTCCACGTTCGCGTACAGCGAACATCCGCCTTCCCGCTCCACCGTCAGGCCGGACAACTTGCCGTTCGACTCTCCGACGAACGTGACCTCGCCCAGCAATTCGCTCGCCACGAACCCCGTACAGAAGTGGAGCTGGAGATGGGCGTTGGCGGTATAGACCGTCACGAGCGAGCCCTTCCGGTCGCCGATCGTGAGATGGGGATACACTTCCAAAGCCAACGTACGTCCCGGTTGGCCGGCGGCCACTTCGAACCGCACCGAATTGCCGCTGGTCTTGAGCGTCGCAGCGAGGACGCGCTGGATTTTCTTGAGGTCACGGGGTGCCAAGAGTGAGGTGGCCATCGTCCGGTCGTCAGATCGTGATCGTCGTATTCTCCACCGCCGCCTCGCATTCGAAGCGGTAGCCACGGCTCTTCACTTCCCTCTTTGATTTCATGAGGATGTCGTCGACCTTCTCGTCGCTGTGATTCTGGTCGTGGTGGAACAGGTACAGCCGCTTGACGTTCGCATCTGCCGCGATGCGAAGTGTGAACAGATAGTGCGAATGCCCCCAACCGACCCGGTCGAGATACTCTTCCGGCGTGTAGGTCGCATCGTGGATCAGGACGTCGGCATTCCGGCAGAAGTCGACGATCCGCTGATTCGGGTCGCCTTCGACCTTCATGAAGCGTTCCTTGACCGTGGCCTCGAAGTTCGTCAACGTCGCCGCGGCCTCCCGATCGAACGGCTCGTTGTCGCTGATGTACACAAGCACCTTGCCCTTGTATTCGACACGATAGCCGACCGTGAAGCCCGGGTGATTGACGTAGATGTAGCTCACCCGCGCCTCGTGGATCTGCAAGACACCTTCATCACGGATCGGCACGAACTTGATCTTCGCCTTCAAGTCGTGCAACTGCACGGGGAAGTAGATCCGGTTCATCTGCTCGGCGATGATCTCGCTGAGAGACTTCTCGATCCGCTCGGTCCCGACGATCGTCAATTCGTTCCCAGAGATGAAGGCCGGTTTGAAGAACGGGAATCCCTGGATGTGGTCCCAGTGAGGGTGCGTGATCAACAGATGACCGTTGATCGACTCCCCCTTGCTTAGGACGTGGTCTCCGAAACTCCGGATCCCGGTACCTGCGTCGAACATGATGAGCCGGTCATCATCAAGGCGTAACTCGAGGCAGGGCGTGTTGCCGCCATACCGGACGGTATGCTTGCCTGGCGTGGGGATCGACCCCCGCACACCCCAGAAAGTCAGTTTCATGGCTCTATGGCTCCGTCAACAAGGCTCGGTGTTGTGCTGCCAGATGCTGATACTGTCGGGCGGTCTGACGATGGCGCTCACGTTCTTCCTGCCCCAGCAACCGCTTCACCTGCGCCGGAGCACCAGCGACGAGGGTCCCCGGCGGAACGTGCATGCCGACGGGCACGAGCGCACCGGCCGCCACGAGCGCACCGGCGCCGATCTTCGCCCCATCCAGGACGATGGCCCCCATGCCGATGAGGCATTCGTCCTCTACCTCGCATCCATGGAGGATCGCACGGTGACCGACGGTCACATCAGAACCGATCTTCAACGGATGGGTCCCCGTCGAAACGTGCAGCACGGCATGGTCCTGAAGGTTCGTCCTCTCGCCGATCCGGATCCAATGAACATCTCCCCGGATCACCGAGCCATACCAGGCACTGCTACCGGCGCCGATCGTCACATCGCCGATGACGACCGCATCAGGGGCGAGGAACACGTCGGGCGCGATGGACGGGGCCTTGCCGTTGAACGGCCGGATGATCATCCCTTGCCCCGCGGCGGAGCCCAGGACCCGCGCTTCCACTTGATCAGCTCGACCTTCACGCTCCCAAGGATCACCTTGAGGCGGCCGACGATCGGAATGCGAGCCTCGTCATCGCTGAACCATGCTTCGAATCCGCCGGTCAGACCGAACACGCCGACAAACTTCGCCGTTCCGTCGAACCAGACCGTGCGAACAGGATACTCGACCGCATCGATCTTGAGGTCCTCACGCTTGTCGCGGAAGAAGAACTCCGTAATGCCCTCGCGGTTGTCCACGAAAGTCGGTATCCGCCAGGTGCGCGGGTGTCTCGCGTTCTCACGCGCGAAGAACAACAAGGACATGCCGTCCACCGACCGGTCGCGTATCGGCACAGTATCGCGTCCGGCCACAATGTTACTGCCGCGATGGGGCCGCCGTCCCCAGGCATAGTACATTTTTCCCCGGGGATAGTCGAACTCCATGGTCCGGAAATCCACACCCGTCGAGGTGCTGTCCTCGCTCAGCCATGTGTACGAGAACGCCTCCCCGTCAATCGTGCCGCGAAAAAGCATATGCAGGTCGACCAGCCAGCTCAGTGCCGGGTCCGAGTCCATCAGGACTTCCGCCCGATAGATCACGCGCCCGTCACGCTCCCATCGATCGGTGACCTTCGTGCGGATGGTCCCGATGTGAAAGAACGAATAGCTGACACGATACTCCAACTCCTCGCCCACCATCAGGACTGGCCGGCCTGTCGGATCGACCGATTTGGGTTGGGCCGAGGCGGCCGCGACGCACGCCGCGAGCCCCAAGGCCACGACCCAGCGAGACACACCGCATTTCATGGACACACTCATTGTCGAGTTAGCGCAGACCGGCGATCTTCTCAGCCTCGGGGAACAAGGTCAACGCCTTCTGGAACTGCGCATCGACATCGAGCATGACGGCGATCCAGCCCTCGAATCCGAACAGGGTTTGTGCGATCGTCGCCTTCAAGCGCGCGACGATATACGAACGGTCCTGCTCGAATTCCTTTTCGTTGAACTCCACACCTTTCGCTGCGACAAACGTTCTGAATTCCGAAAGCACAGAAGCCGGAAGCTCATACGTCGAGGTGAAGGCCTGCATCCCTGACGACCCGTACATGGTCCGCAGACCAAGACCGCGGCCTTCCATGAACTCCTTCGTGAAGTCGAAGAAGAGATTGCGTCGGGCCATGGTCGAGAACAGCGCCGTGACGTTGCCCGGCTTCACGATGTAGTCGGGCGTGATGCCGCCGCCTCCGCGAACCGTCCGTCCGGACGAGGTCTTGAACATTGGCGCCGCGGAATCGGCTTTGGCATCGACGCCGTGGTTCAGGTTCTCGCCTTCTTCCTCCTCGCGCATGAAGGCCTCGCGTTGATACTCGTCCTTCGCCTTGCCCTCGTACGGACGCTGGATCAACCGGCCGCTGGGCGTATAGTACTTCGCGATCGTCAACCGGAAGGCAGATCCGTCCGCCAACTTCCACTGTCGTTGGACGAGCCCCTTACCGAACGTCGTCTCGCCGATGACAAGGCCGCGGTCCCAGTCCTGGACGGCCCCCGCCACGATCTCGCTGGCGCTGGCCGATCCGTTGTCGACCAGGATGACCAACGGCAGCCGTTCGTACGGGTCGCCATTGCGGGCGTGGTGTGTCTCTTCGTTCTCGGGACGGCGAGCCTTCGTATAGACGATCATCCGCGGGGCCCCTGGTGCTCCTCCGTCGAGGAACTGGTCCGCCATGCGGTATGCCTGGTCAAGATAGCCGCCTCCATTCATGCGCAGGTCCAGGACCAGGCGCTTCATGCCGGAGGCTGACAACCGCGTCAACGCCTTGTCCATCTCGCCGGCCGTCGTTTCTTTGAACTGGTTCACGCGAACGTAGCCTACATCCTTGCCGACGACAAAGGCCGCATCGACGCTGTTGAGCGGTATCTCATCCCGGATGATCTCGTAGTCCAGGATCTCCTTCGACCCCGGCCGAAGGATGGACACCTTGACCTTCGTACCTCTTGGCCCACGGAGGGTGCGCATGACCTTGTTATCGTCGAACCCAACGGCGGTGCTGTCGTTGATCTTGACGATGCGGTCGTTCGAGAGAATGCCGAGGCGGGCCGAAGGACCTCCTCCGACCGGTTCAATGACCGTGATCGTATCGTTGATGACCCTGAACGAGACCCCGATGCCTTCAAATTTGCCGCGGAACTCCTCCGTCACGCGCTCAAACTGCTTTGGCGGGATGTACACGGAGTGCGGATCGAGCGTGTTCAGCATCCCGGTGATCGCGGCCTCAGACAGCTTCTTGATGTCCACGTCCTCGACGTAGTTCTTCTCCGTGAGGCTCAGGACATCCTTGATCTTTGAGAGCTGCTCAAAGACGTTGTCCGCAGAAACGAGCCGGTTGATCCCCATGCCTGTGACCAGGCTGGCGACGACCAGGGCAACCACGCTCCACAATGAGAATGTCCGCTTCATGTTGCCTTCCTTGTGCGCCGAGAGGCTGGGTTCCAAGCTGCTTTTTCGGGGTTCAGAATGTTAAAGTAACGGTTTTCCGTTGAAATCCAAACGATTGCATCACAACCTCATTTCGAGACCGATCCGAACCCGGCGGGGGTCGTAGGTGGCCGAGGGATCGCCCAATTCACCGCCGACCCGGCCGTTGGAGTCCATCCAACGAACGTTGGAACGGCCAAGGATGTTGCGCCCGTCGGCGAAGAGCGTCAGCATTCCCTGGGAATTGATCGGGAAGTCCAGAGAAGCCTTGAAGTTGATGAACCAAACGTGCCCCATCCGTCGATTGTTCGGTAGGAAGGCCTTCGTTGTATCGAGTTGCTGGTAACCGTCGCGCGTCGGATAATAGGTGTAAGGTCGTGGCGAGTTGTACAGGAGAACCGCATTGAGATGCAGGCGGTTCCACAACGACCATTCGGCATCGGCCTTGATCGTATGTCGCTGATCCCAGCTCAGAGCGTACGACTCTGCGGCCACGGGGAAGCCCCATTGCGCATAGTTGATCCCTTGTTCTGCCGCTTCTGTCACGCCCTCGGTGAACATGAGGGTGTACGAGAGACTGCCGCGAAGGCGCTCACCCGATTCGCGTGTCATGATCACCTCCACTCCCTCTGCCTTGGCCTCCGCATTGTTGACATACGCCGCGAATCCGTAGTCTCCCGCCGACTTACTGTCGAACGGGATCAGCGTCTTGGCGTCGAGTTGATTCGTCATCCGCTTCCTGTAGTAGGTGACGGAACCCACGGTCATGTCATCGAGGCTCACCTTCAGACCCAGCTCCCAGGCCACTGTTCGCTCTGGTTGCAGGTCGGGATTCCCCGCGGAAACATTCTTGGAACTGCCGGCGATGACCTCGGGTCGAAGTCCGGCATACAGCTGGTCGAAGAGCGGGAACTGAAAGTAGTGTCCCACATTCATGAACACGAAGACACGAGGGCCGACGGGAGCCGTATATGAGAGCCGCGGACTGATCTGTTGCTTGAAGGTCGCCGGCGCATCGCCGACGACCATTTGCCGGTATTCACCCGGCATCGTTGGAATGAACTCGACGATCGGTCGGCACGCGAGCGGATCCAGAAAGTCCCATCGGATCCCCGCCGTCAGGATCGAACCTTCGCTCTCCACCTGCGCTTTGTCCTGCACGTAGACCGAACCGGACCGTGGCCGATAAGAGTACCCGTTGCTGAAATTCAACAGCGGAGCCCCGACGATCGGCTTTCCGAAGTAGGTCCTCTGGGGCTCGACCTTCTGAAGGTCCGACCGCAGGTCGTACTGGTGCAACTCCGCGCCGATCTTCCACATCTGGTCCTTCCAGCCGTCATAGACCGCCTCGACCCTGGCGGTCCACACGAACTGCCGAGCATCGGACCACCAGTGCCGCTTCCCACGCACGATGTAGCGAAGGAAGAAATCGTATTCGTAGGCGGTCGGCTGGCCGCCGATCCGCTCGTCACCGATCTTCGATTGTTGGGCATAGAGGCTCGCCGTCCCCTTGACCGTCAGGCCCATGGCCGGCGAGGTGACATACTGCACGGTGCCGCGGCCGGCACGTCGTTCCCGCTCCGGGAGACCCGCAAGGTTGAAACGCCAGCTGAACTCGTAGTCTCTCCAGCGGCGCCACGAATAGATCGCCTGCAGCGACAGTCGATCGGACGACCCGACGTCCCACTCGAGCTTCGAGATCCCGCTAAACTCTGTCACGACCGGCGCCGACACCTGGCGTTGGAAGTCCTGCCACCAGCGTGTCTCGTCGGTGTGCAACACGTTGGCCGTGAAGAAGTGCAGCCGATCGCCTATGAGCGGGCCCGATCCAGCCACCTCCGTCTCGATCCAGCCCGAGTGTTCGTCGTTCAGTCCGCCCACCCAGTTGTCACGCTCGTGGCGGACAACCCAGCGCGTCGTGCGACTGGGGGCACGAGTCACGATGTTGACGACACCCGATTGCGCGTTGCCGTACTCGGCATCGAAGCCCCCCGTCTGCAACGTGATGCCCGTGATAGCACTCCGCGGAACGGAGGCCGACGCACCGCCGCCGAGCACATCCATGACGGGAAGGCCGTCGATCAGGAACACGACGTCGGTCGTCTTTCCGCCGCGCACATTCCCTTCCGCGGTCGTGCCCGGCTGGAGGGCCAGAACGTCGTTGACGGTCGAGACCGGCAGAAGCGCCATCTTCTCCGATCCCACCATGAACGCCGTAGCGGCCAGGTCACGCTGAATGAGCGGCCGCACCGCTCGGACCTCGACCGCTTCCATCTCCACGGACGACGGCTCGAGCTCAGCGTTCAGGGTCGTCCGCAGGTCCGCCAGCACGCGGACCGCCCGCACGACGGTCGCCCGGTAGCCGATGTAGGTGAATCGTACGTCGTACTGGCCGGCTCTCACCGGACTGATGCGGTACCGGCCTTGGAGATCTGTCACCGTACCGACGGAAGTGCCGAGGATCGTGACGACCGCGCCGACGATGGGCTCACCCGTCACCCTATCGCGCACCACCCCCTCGATCAAGCCGTCGGTCCCAGCCTGCAGCAACGCTGCCAGCGTCACGGCCAGGGCCACGACCCGCATCGCCCTGGGCGGCCACCAGGTTCGCCCGATCGCGTATGCTATGGACACAGAGCGGTCTCCGGATGATCGCCTTTGGGTCCCAGACAGACCCTATCATCCACGAACGGCACCGGCAGACACAGAACATACGACAACGGAGGTGCGACGGTGAACTGCGTTCGGGGAAACAGGCGGACCGACGCCCGAATGTCATAGATCTCCGGGCCGGTGACCGCGCGACTCGGGCAGGACGGATCTTGGCGGAGCTCCAGGTACGACGCAATGAGATCGCGGCCGGAATCGTCGCGAAAATCGTATCGCACCTGCAGCGTGACCGATTCACCCGGATCGAGGCGGAGACGCTTTGAAACGGGCTCATACCCTCTGGCGCTCAGGTGGGTCGCATCGAGCACGAACGTGCGGACCGTCGAAGGATCCCGCAAGAGCGACACGCTGATCGTCCCGTCCACATCGGCGATGCCGTCGAGCGTTTCATCAAATCGGTTCACGAGCACGAATGACACGTAGATGGCCGTCTGGTCGGACCGATACACCAGCGCGGCCAGAACCTTCGGCGAAAAGAGGTTCGTGGGTTCTTCGTAGGCGGGCAGGTGCTCACGGCATGAGAGTGCCGTCAGCAACACGGCGCATGCGACTGCGGCGGTCGGCTGACACGGTCGGATCGACGTGAAAGCCGCAAACTCGGTCATCGTCGGTATCCGGAGGATGGGGCCTCCGATCACGTGCCGGCGCGTTCCGGCTTCATCTGTGGGAACAAGATGACGTCGCGGATGGAATCCTGACCGGTCAGAAGCATCGTCAACCGATCAATGCCGATCCCGAGACCCGCCGTCGGCGGCATCCCATATTCCAAGGCCCTCAGATAGTCTTCGTCCAAGACCTGCGCTTCTTCATCGCCACGCGCACGAAGGCCCATCTGGT
This sequence comes from Bacteroidota bacterium, assembly GCA_025454835.1. Classification (GTDB taxonomy): domain Bacteria; phylum Bacteroidota; class Ignavibacteria; order UBA10030; family UBA10030; genus 2-02-FULL-55-14. The sequence goes on from JALONQ010000007.1 coordinate 33,301, forward strand.
CTTCGAAGCGGGCCCGTTGATCGAGCGGATCGTTCAGCTCGGAAAAGGCGTTGCAGATCTCCTTCCCGAGAACGATGGCCTCGAAGCGTTCCACGACTCCCGGAGCGGTACGATGACGCTTCGCCAGAGGGGACATCGAAAGCGGATAGTCGGTGATGAACGTGGGCTGCACGAGATGCGGCTCGACACGTTCGCCGAAGATCTCGTCGATAATGGCCCCCGCACCCAGAGCCGGATCGACCTCGACGCCGAGCCGCTTGGCGACGGCCCTGAGCCCGGCCTCGTCGAGGCCCGAGAGGTCCTCGCCCGTGCGTTCCTTGATGGCGTCGAACATGGTGACGCGACGCCAGGGCGGCGTGAAGTCGATGACCGTCTCCCCCACGTTCGCCTGCGGCGATCCGTTGAGTTCAATGGCGACGCGGCTGATCATCTCTTCAACGAGCGACATCATCCACACGTAGTCGCGATAGGCAACGTAGAGCTCGAGCATCGTGAACTCGGGGTTGTGCGTCTTATCCATCCCCTCATTCCGGAAGTCCTTCGAGATCTCATACACCGCATCGAAGCCGCCGACGATGAGGCGTTTGAGGTAGAGTTCGTCCGCGATGCGCAGGTAGAGGTCGACATCCAGGGCATTGTGGTGCGTCTTGAACGGGCGGGCCGACGCCCCACCGTAGAGTGGCTGCAAGACCGGAGTCTCAACCTCCAAACAGCCTCGTTCATCCAGGTAGCGGCGCATCGTGCTGATGATCTTCGCCCGCTTCACGAAGACCTCGCGCACCGTCGGATTCACCATGAGGTCCACATAACGCTGGCGGTAGCGGATCTCCTTGTCCGATAGCGGGTCGAACACGATCTTTGTGCCGTCGGGCTGTACCTGCTCCTTCGCGATCGGGACCGGCCGGATGGATTTGGAGAGGAGTTCGAACGAAACGACGTGGACCGACACCTCGCCCGTACGCGTGCGGAAGACATATCCGCGGACGCCGATGATGTCACCCAGGTCCATCAGCCGGAAGTGGTCATACGCATCTCCCAGATCGTCCCGCTTCAAGTAGACCTGAAGCCGCCCCGTAGAGTCCTGCAGATGGCAGAACGACGCCTTCCCCATCCGGCGGATGGACATGATGCGGCCGGCGATGGCGACATCCAACCGCGGTCCGTCATCCTTGAAGGTCGCGAGGATCTCCGCGGCATTCGATGTGCTATCGAACGCGTACGGGTACGGATCGATCCCCTTGGCGCGGAGTTCCTGGAGCTCTTCTCGACGGCGGACCATCTGGTCGTTCAGATCGTCGAGCGGATGCGGGGTCGTCGGTTCGGTCGAACTCATGGTGTCTTCATGCCTCGGTCAGGGCTGGACGCGGCCCGAGGGATACGGCGGAAGCGTCAGACGGTCCGGAGGACAGCGATGTGCCAGGGCCGTCCATTCGTACAAGCTGTCAGCGTGCTTTGGACCGACCTGCGACCAAGAGAATCGCCATTCCCAGTTGCCGTCGGTCGTTCCCGGCAGATTCATGCGGTGTTCGGTGCCCAATTCAAGCACGTCTTGGAATGGCACGACGGCGAGGTCCGCGACGGAATTGAGGGCGGCGCGGATCATCGCGCGAGTCGTCGATGGCCCGTCGACGCCAAGGTACCGGTGGACGAACTCGCGTTCCCGGTCGGTCGCTGTCCGTTCCCAGCCCGCCGTGGTGTCGTTGTCGTGCGTCCCTGTATAGACGACGAAATGCGGGCCGTAGTTGTGAGGCAGGAAGGCGTTCTCCGGTCCCGCGGCGAAGGCGAACTGCAGCACCTTCATGCCGGGAAGCTCGAAACCGTCACGCAGCGCGGTCACCTCAGGCGTGATGACGCCCAGATCCTCGGCGATGATCGGCAGGTCCTTCAACCGCTTCTGTAGGGTGCGGAACAGCGCCTCGCCGGGCGCCTTGACCCAACGCCCCTTGACGGCGGTCTTCTCCGACGCGGGGATCTCCCAGTAGGCTTCGAAACCGCGGAAATGGTCCACGCGCACAATGTCGAAGATGGCCAGGGACGCACGAAAACGCTCGACCCACCACTTGAACTTCTTCTGCTCCATGACGTCCCACCGGTACAGCGGATTACCCCAACGCTGTCCCGTCTTGCTGAAATAGTCGGGTGGGACCCCCGCGACCACGGTTGGATCTCCGTTCTTCTTGAGGTGGAACAGGTCCTGGTGCGACCAGACGTCCGAACTGTGGTGAGCGACGAAAATGGGGATGTCGCCGACCAGCGCGACCTTTCGTTCGTTCGCATAGCGCTTGAGCGCATCCCATTGCCATCGGAAGCACCATTGAAGGAACTGATGATGGCGGAAGCGCTCGTCATGCTCCTGGCGCGCCGCTCGGAGCGACGCCGGATCTCGATGCACCAACGCCTGTGGCCACGATGTCCACAGGACCTGGCCGTGCGCTTCGTTGAGCGCCTGAAAGAGGGCGTAGTCTTCGAGCCACGACCGTTCGGTGGCACAGAAGCTTTCGAAGGCGGCGCGATCGGCGGATGTGGACGCGCTGAAGAATCGGCGCGAGGCGGTCCAAAGCGCGCTCGTGCGGAACGCGATCGCAGCGGCGTAGTCGACGCGTTCGTCGGGGAACTTTGGAGCTCCGGCCAGGTCGGACTCTGTCAGCCAACCATGGCGCTTCAGCTCCTCCAGATCGACGACGAGCGGATTGCCGGCGAAAGCCGACAACGCCATGTAGGGCGAGTTGGCCAGTCCTCCCGGACCGAGGGGCAGCATCTGCCAGAGCCGCTGTCCCGCCAGAACGAGCCAGTCGACGAAATGATAAGCCGAAGATCCGAGGTCACCGTTGCCGTACGGTCCCGGCAATGAGGTGGGGTGAAGAAGGATCCCAGATGATCGAGGAAATCGCATAGTTCATCCTTGCCGTTGCCGCCGCCGATCACCCGTCCGGGTCTCTTGTCCCGTCTGGCGTCGCAGCCATTGCACTTCGTCTTTTGTCAGGAACCGCCAGTTTCCGCGAGGCACCCCAAGTGGCGTCAAGCCCGCATATGACACGCGGTCCAGTTGCCGCACGTCATGGCCGAGGACCTCGAACATGCGCCGCACTTCACGATTGCGCCCTTCACCGATCGAGAGGAGCACTTTTTTTCGCTTGCTCCCTTCCACGATCTCCACCTCCTGCGCCTTCGCCAGCCCATCTTCGAGTCGAACGCCGCGGCGAAGCTTGGCCACCTCGTCGTCCTGCACGGGCCTCGCCGTCGTCACGCGATAGACGCGCTCGATCTCGAACTTCGGATGCAGAAGGGCGTGGGCCAGCACGCCATCGTTCGTGAGCAGGAGCACGCCCGTCGTATTCCGGTCGAGCCGACCGACCGGGAACACCCGTTGCCGGACGCGAACATAATCCATGACCGTGCGCCGGTCGCGTTCGTCGCTGACCGTCGTAATGGCGTCCTTCGGCTTGTTGAGGAGGATGTAGACGGGCTTCTCAGCGAGACCCACCATGCGGCCTTCGACCATGACGCGGTCGCGCACGGGATCGACACGAACGCCGAGTGAGGTGACCGGCTTTCCGTTGATCGTGACCGCCCCTTCCGCGATGAGCGCATCCATCTTGCGGCGGGAACCGAGACCGGCCATCGCCAGGTAGCGGTTCAGTCGAACAGGCGCTTGATGAAGCCCGAGATCTTTTCTTTCCACGATTTCCAGCGGTTACGAGGATGTGCATCCGTTGCATCAGTGCCGGGCGCCGGCGACGGTTTCACGCCGAGGTCTGGGGGCTCTGGCGTCTGAGTCCGGGTGAAGGAAGTCTCGGGCGCTGGCGTGTGTTCCGCCGCCTCGGCGGCTTCGGCCTGGTCGGACGGTTCCGCGATCCGGGCCGCTTCTTCCGACGGTTCGATCGCCGGCGAGACCTCCGTCGGCGCTTCGAACGGGAGTTCCGTCGTCGAACGGGTCTTCAATTCGCGCTTCGAGATGCGCGGAACGATCTCGACCGCCGATTGCTCGAGATCGGCGCGCTTTTTCGGGATGTGCGGAAGTCGGGACTTGAAATCCTCGTCCGTCTTGGCCTTTTCCGCGGCGGCTTGCGCCTCGAGCATACGACGTTCCGTCTCGAACTGCGTCTCCCCGAGGATCTCCTCGATCTCGCGGGGACGCGGCAGGTCGGTGATCTCGTTGAGGCCGAAGTGCTTCAGGAAATCGCGCGTCGTGCCGTACAGGAGCGGACGCCCGACGGTCTCGGCCCGTCCGGTGACCGTGACGAGTTCTTTCTCGAGCAGGGTCTTGAGTACGTAGTCGCAGTTGACGCCACGGATCGATTCAAGCTCGCCCTTCGAGATGGGCTGTTTGTACGCGACGATCGCCAGCGTCTCGACCCCGGATTGCGAGAGCTTGCGTCGCCCCTGCTCGCGACGCAGCTTTCCGAGCCAATCGGCGTACTCCTTGTGCGTGGCGAACTGGAACCCACCTGCGATCGGCATGATCCGGTACGGTCGTCCCGCCGAACGGTATTCATCATTCAGCTCTTTGACGATGGCGCGGATAGCGTCTGCTTCGATCTTCCGCTCTTCGCCGCTGCCCGGGGGAGCGCTGTATTCGTAGATCGCCTTGAGCTGCTTGACCGACAATGGCTCTTCGGCCGCAAAGATGAGGGCTTCGATCAGGGCCTTCATCGTCGTCGGTACGGCCAGTGCCGCGGGGGCGACCGGCGCCGTTCCTTCCGATGTCGTCGGTATAGGATCGTCCTGGCTCACGCCACGTTCCGCACGATAAAGAGGTCACCGAAGGGATCAACCTGCCGAACGACCACCTGCCGCGCGCGGATCACTTCAAGAAGGGCCAGGAACGTCACGACGATCCGGATGCGCTCATGCATCTCTCGAATGAGGTCGAAGAAGGTCCCTTCTGAACGCCGGCTGAAGAAATCCACGATGAACGCCATCTGCTCTTCGATCGTCACGTTGACGCGCACGATCTCGTGGACGGTCCGTTTCGGCACCCGGTCCATGGCGAACTGGAACGATGCAATGAGATCGAACAGGCTCACGTCACGGACAAGGTCGTCTGCCGTTTCGACGGGCATTTCGACCGGGTCGGATTCACGGTAGCCGCGAGGCGAGAGGAGCATCGCCTCCGCTTCCAGGCCGCGCATCTGCTCCGCGACCTCCTTGAAACGCTTGTACTCAACGAGCCGCTTGACAAGACCGGCGCGCGGGTCCTCTTCGTCCGCCTCGGCTCCCGGCTCAGGCGGGAGGAGCATACGCACCTTGATCTGCATCAGCTCAGCCGCCATGACGACGAACTCACCGGCGATCTCGAGGTCGAGCTGCTGCAGGTAGTGGATGTAGCTGAGGAATTCCTTCGTGATCCGCGCGATCGGAATGTCGTAGATATCCAGCTCATCTCGCTTGATGAAGAACAGCAGCAAGTCGAGCGGACCTTCGAAATCTTGGATCTTGACGGCGTACGTGTTCATGGGAGCGAGGGCGATCAGCCGAGGTGCATCACCTGATGGACACGGTCCATTGTCTCGGAGGCCACGACCCGGGCGCGAGCTTCTCCTTCGCGGAGGATCGCCCGCACCTCATCGGGCTTCGATGCATAGTCAGCACGGCGCTCACGGATGGGGGCCGTCGCCTCGACGATCTTTGCGGCGCACCGGAGTTTGCAATCGACGCAGCCCAACTGGCCCGACTCGCATCCCTTCCGGATCTCGGCCACTTCGCCGGGGTTGAACTTGTGATGATACGAGAAGACCAGGCAAACGTCGGGGCGTCCCGGGTCGTTGCGGCGAACCTTCTGCGGATCGGTAACGGCCGTCCGCATCTTCTTCGCGATCTCCTCGGCGCTGTCCGAGAGCAGGATCGAATTGCCCAGCGACTTGCTCATTTTCTTGCCGTCCAGGCCCGGAAGACGGGGGAATTTCGTGACGCGTCCCTCCGGCGCGGGGAACACCTCGCCATACTGAGCGTTGAAGCGCCGGGCCAGCTCGCGCGTGATCTCGATGTGGGGCAACTGGTCCTCGCCGACGGGAACGACCTCGCCGCGATAGAGCAGGATATCGGCCGCCTGGAGTACGGGATACCCAAGATGGCCGTACGCCACCGTCTCGAGTTCCAGGTCACGGACCTGTTCTTTCAGACTTGGATTGCGCTCCAACCTGGCCGTCGTGATCAGCATCGAGAAGATGAGGTGCAATTCGGAGTGTTGCTTCACCTGCGATTGTCGGAACATCGGGCTCCGCGCGGGATCGATGCCGGCGGCAAGCCAGTCGACGACCATCTCGAACGAATTCGCTTCGAGCGAACGCGAGTCGGGGTCGGTGGTCAGCGCATGGTAGTCGGCGATGAGATGGTAATTCTGGAACTCGTCCTGCAAGGCGACCCAGTTCTCCAGGGCACCTACGAGATGGCCGAGATGCAGTTGGCCCGTCGGGCGCATCCCGCTCAGAATTACCCGCTTGCTGGATGGTGTCAGAGGACTGATACTCCTTGAGTGGAACCCGGCGACGGATCGCCTCACGGCGGCCGGCGACGGCGATGTGTCAATTCATGAAGAGGTACGGCCTCCAGTGATCGTCGACCGAGCCGACGAAGTGCCGGAGGAACATCACGTGGTTTGGCCGGATCGGCCTTCGCTTGAGGACCATGTTGGCCTCATGCGGCGTGCGGTCCCCCTTCCTGTTGTTGCAGCCCACGCAGGCCGCGACCAGGTTCTCCCACGAATCAGATCCCCCGCGGGCCCGAGGAATGATGTGGTCGACCGTCAACGTTTGATCCGTGCGTCCGCAGTATTGGCACACATGCCCGTCACGACGGAGGACATTCTTACGGGAGAGCACGATCTTTTTGTAGGGGACGCGGACGAAGACCCCCAAACGCACCACGCTGGGGAACGGCATCGATGACGAGACCGACCGTAGCCTCTTCCCGTCCGAGGCGGCGATCAGTTCAGCCTTCCCTAGCCAGAGCAGGCCAATGGCCTTCCTGACGTTGCAGACACTGAGGGGCTCGTAGTTGTGGTTGAGAACCAGAACCTTGCTACCTGAAAGCCCAACCCCACGATGTATCTCGTATTTTGTGCTGAAGACCCGTCTCCTCTGATTCAGGTTAGAGAACTCTGCTCAAACACTGCTTGAGGAACAGTCTGATTGCTGGCCAAAAATATAGCCGATTCACGCCCAAGAGTCAAGAATTCGTTGGGTTTTCGGAGCTTTTCCCATTCTTGACAGCGCCAACGCGCCGATACCGCTCCCTGATCTCGGACAGAGAATCACCTCCGTACTTCTCGAGGAATGCGTTGGCCAATACTGGCGCAACAATAGCCTCGGCAATAACGCCTGCCGCCGGAACTGCGCAGGCGTCCGAGCGTTCGTAGCGGCCCTTGGAAGCCTTGCCTGTTCTGATGTTGATGGAGGGAAGCGGAACAGCGAGTGTTGCGATCGGCTTCATGGCTCCGCGGATGATGATCGGTTCTCCGTTCGTCACCCCCCCCTCGATCCCACCCGCCCTGTTGGTCGATCGGCCGACCTTCCCGCCCCGGACAACGAAGGCATCGTGAACGTGCGAACCGGGCTTCCGGGCATTCGCAAATCCATCTCCGAACTCGACGCCTTTGATGGCCGGGATCGCCATGACCGCCTGAGCGATCGCGCCATCGAGCTTTCGGTCGGCCTGCACGTAGCTTCCGAGGCCGATCGGCACGCCTGTCACGATCACCTCGAAGATCCCGCCGAGCGTATCGCCAGCCTTGCGGGCCCGCCGGATCGCGGCGATGGCTTTGGAGGCGGCTCCTGGATCCAACATGCGCACCTCCGAGAGGTCGGCCTCTTCCGTCACCTTGTAGGCACCGCACGATGCTTTGGTGTATCTCGCGATCTTCCGGTCGACGGTCGATCGGTCTCCATATCCCACCGGTCCGATCGCCGTCACGTGGCTTCCGACAAAGATGCCGACATCCTCGAGGAATTTTCTAACGACCGTCGCGCAAGCGACCCTGATGGCTGTCTCCCGGGCGCTCGCCCGCTCGATCACATTTCGGATGTCCGAATGACGGTACTTCACGACCCCGACGTAGTCTGAATGCCCTGGTCGCGGAACCAACACCGGATCGACCCCGGCTCCATCGCCATCGACCGCCATGACCTTGAGCCAGTGCTCATGATCGATATTCCGGACCTGCAGGACGATAGGTGCACCGGTGGTGCGGCCGTACCGCACCCCTCCCACGATGTCGACTGCGTCCGATTCGATCCGCATGCGCCCGCCACGGCCGTAGCCCTGTTGACGGCGACGTAGCTGATGGTCGACATAGCTCTTCGCGATGTCAACGCCCGCCGGCACGCCTTCGATGATGCCGGTCAGCACACGTCCGTGCGACTCGCCGGCAGTCAGGATTCGGATCATCGTTCAGTTCTCCAACGACATTCGTTCCGGTGGAACGCAGGTTGGTCTGCCTTCCACGTATTGGCGTAACATACCCCGAATTCCACGCAGTGGCAATGGAGGGTACAAGGAAAGGCGCCCCAGCCCGGGCCGGAGCGCCTTCGTTCACCATGGTGATCCGCGCCTCGTCGCGCGAGACCGCCTCACCACATCCTATCGAGGTTTCTCGACGGCAACGTAACGCACGCGCTTGTCCGACCCCTTGACGCGGAGCATGACAGCATCGCCGGCCTCAAGGCGATCGACCTCCGCCCTGAATTCCGACGGGGACTGCATGGGCCGATCGCCGACAGAGATGATGACATCCCCCTTCACGAGACCGCGAGAATTGGCCGGCCCGAAGGGTTCAACCTCTTCGACCAACACGCCGCGCTCGACGTCGTTGGCCTTCCGGGTTCGGTCGTCAAGGCCACGCACCTTCAGCCCGAGAGACGAAATGTCCTCGACCGCCGCCTTTTCGTCGCTCGGCGTCGGCCGGCGTGACGCCGGCGCGTCGTTGGCTGCGACCGTCGTCTCTTCGTCGTCCCTCGGTTTCAGCGTGACCTTCTTCTCGATCATCTTCTTGTTCCGGTAGACCTTCAGCGAGACCGTCTCGCCCGGATAGCGGCTTGCCACCACGCTCTGGAGTGCGTTGGCGGTGTTCACTTCCACCCCGTCAACCGACAGGATGATGTCTCCCAGCTGCAATCCGGCCCCCTCGCCGGCGCTGTTCTTGTTGATCCCCTGAACGATCACGCCGCGGGCTTTCTCAAGCCCGGCCGCCTTTGCCGTCACCGCATCGACGTTCTGGATCTGCACGCCGATGAAGCCACGACGGACCTTGCCGTACTTGATCAGGTCGGTCGCGACCTTCTTCGCAAGATTCATGGGAATGGCGAAGCTGTACCCTTGGTAGCGCGCATTCGTGGTGGCGATGGCCGTGTTGATGCCGATGACCGTACCGTTGATGTCCACGAGAGCTCCGCCGCTGTTGCCCGGGTTCACGGCGGCATCGGTCTGGATGAAGTTCTCGATGCCATAGCCCGTGTTCTGGTCGTCGATGATGCGGATCTGGCGTCCGAGCGCGCTCACGATCCCCTGTGTCATGGTCGAGGAAAGACCGAGAGGATTGCCGAACGCAAAGACGACGTGGCCGACCTCGACCTGGTCCGAATTTCCGAGCATGGCCACCGGGAGATCGGTCGCCTGAACCTTGATCACCGCGAGGTCTGTGTACTGGTCGCTCCCGATCAGCCGGGCTTGGAATTCCCGGGTGTCGGGCAATCGGACGGTGATGCCGTTGGACGCCGCGTTCTCAACGACGTGGTGATTGGTCAGGACATAGCCGTCCGTGGACAAAACGACACCCGATCCCGCGCCGAGCTCTGGACCACGACGAGGCATCCTGAACTCCGGGCCGAAGAACCGGTGGAAGAACTGTCCTCCCTCTTCGGTTCCCTCCTTCGCTTCCGGGTCCGTCTTGACCGTGATGTAGACGACGGTCGGATTCACATTCCGCGCGATCTCCTGATAGGCCTCGTTCAGGGCCTTCAGGGTCGCATTTGCCTTCGGCGGGGCTTTCTGACTGCCGATCGTGACGTCTTGCACGGCGAAGGACACTCCGACGCCTTTGAGGCCTGACACGAGGATGACACCAAAGACGATCCCGAGCGAAACGAGCACCACCGCCAGGATCACAGAACGGGTCGACATACCTACCTCCTTAATGGGAACGGATCACTTCACGCACCAGATCGGACGTCCTCAGGGGTGTCCGTTGTTCCAAATGGAACCTCTCGTATAAACGCAGGACCGACTCCATTTCGTTCCTCACCTCATTGGAGACCGGCCTCGAGCCAGCGTCCACCAACGGTCCCGACTGCAGGCGTTGCAGGCCCTCCAGCGCCTCGGTCGAAACGAGCGTTTCAGACCAATGGTCCCTTCCGCCGGCACGGCTCGGCAATGAGATCACCGCCTGTTCACACTCCGAGCACAGGGGGCCACCCTTCCCGACATGATAGCGGAGCCGCGTCGGCTCGCCTGGAATGACCTCTTTCGCGCAGCGGACGCAGCGAACGAACGACGGCTCAAACCCCAGCGCGCCGATCGTCTTCCACCGGAACGCGATCAGCACATCGGCAAGGCCGTCATCCCGCCGGTCGGCCGCGCGCAAGCCGGCGGCCAGAAGCTCGTAGAGGTCCTGATGCGGCTCGCCAGGTTGCGTCAGCACATTCACCACCTCGACCATCTGCATCATGGCCGTCGTGGCCGCCAGTGATGATGAGAGCCTCCGATGGCGTTCAAGCACGTCGGCCTGCGTGAGCGTTTGCACCTCGCGCGATACTCGGGCATGATAGACGACCTCAAGATGCGCGCCGGCATCCAAGGCCGAGCCGAAACGCGCTCGAGCTGAACGGGCCCCCTTGGCAACGACCGCCACTTTGCCATGGTCCCTCGTGAACAGCGTAACGATCTTGCTCGTGTCGCCGTAGCGTATCGTGCGGAGCACGATGGCAGATGTTTTGACGATCATGCCGGCTTCCTCGTTCCCGTCAACGCCGCGATGGTGTCGACCCCCGGAGGCTGCGCGATCCCTCGGTCGGTGATGACCGCCGAGACAAGCCTCGCCGGAACCAGGTCGAAGGCCGGATTGAAGACCCTGCTCTCAACGGGGGCTACCTCCCGACCGCCGCACACAACGACCTCCCGTGCGCTTCGTTCCTCGATCGGGATCTGAGCGCCCTCAGCCGTGCTCAGGTCGATCGTTGAAACGGGCGCCGCGACAAAGAACGGAAGTCGGTGCGCTTGAGAAAGCACGGCGAGACCGTACGAGCCGACCTTGTTGGCAACGTCGCCGTTCCGAGCGATACGGTCCGCACCGACGATCACCGATCGCACGATGCCGCGCTGCATCAGCACAGCGGCCATTGAATCGGTGATGAGGGTATACGGGATCTGGAGGGAGCTCAACTCCCACGCGGTGAGTCGGGCTCCCTGCAAGAGCGGCCGGGTTTCGCCCACGTACACATGCGTGCAACGTCCCGCTTCCCAAGCCTTTCGGATCACTCCGAGCGCCGTACCGATGCCGCCCGTGGCGAGCATTCCGGTGTTGCAGTGTGTCAACACCGCAGCTTGATCGGGCAAGAGCGCGGAGCCATGGGCGGCGATCCGCTCGCACGCCTCACGGTCCTCCTGGTGGATCGCCGTGGCTTCGCGTTCAAGTGCCGTCACATCCATACGCGAAACCAAACCCGACAGTTGCACCACCTTCCGCATCCGGTCGATTGCCCACATGAGGTTGACCGCTGTCGGACGCGCGCTGCCAATCGCATCCCACTGAAGGCGAACGAATTCCCATGACCGGCCGAGGTGGCGTTGTGCGGCGAGCACGGCGGCGTACGCCCCGGCGATCCCGATGAGCGGCGCTCCTCGGATCGCCAATTCCCGGATCGCGCCAATGACCACGGATGGATCATCGGTTTCGATCAGGGCCGTCTCGTGCGGCAGGCGTGTTTGGTCGAGGAACAGGAGTCGTCCGTCATGCCATTGGATCGGTTCGATCATTGCGAGGTCGGCTCTGATGGCCCTGACATTGCACCGGCCATCCTCCGGGTGACCCGGTGAACGGCCGGTCGTGAACGACGCACAGGCATGGACGAGGGTCAGGCCTCGTCGAACCGCGACAGGTCCATGAACGCCCTGAAACGGTCCTGGATCTTGAGGGGGGACAGGTCACGAAGACCTTCGACGCTAAAGCGCTCGACGCAGAAGGAAGCGAGTGTGCTTCCATAGATGACGGCCCGCTTCAAGTTGGCGTCGGACAGGTCGTCCGTTTTCGCCAGCCAGCCGATGAACCCGCCTGCGAACGAGTCCCCCGCGCCCGTGGGATCATAGAGGTTCTCGAGCGGATACGCCGGCGCCGAGAAGATCGTCTCCTCGGTCACGAGTAACGCCCCATGCTCTCCCTTCTTGATGATCACGATCCGAGGTCCCATGCCCCGAATAACGCGGGCCGCCTTTGTCAGATTCGGTTCGCGCGTCAACAACCGCGCCTCGGAATCGTTCAAGATGAGCACATCGATGACCTTGAGGGTCTCGACCAGCTCTTGTGGCGTCGACTCGATCCAGTAATTCATCGTATCGCCGACCACAAGCCGGGGCTTGCTGATTTGGTCCAGGACCTTTCGTTGAAGGCCTGGATGGATGTTACCGAGGCAGACGTACGCGCTGCGGCGATAGTTGTCCGGGATCTTCGGGTCGAACGCGGAGAAGACATTCAACTCCGTCAGGAGCGTGTCACGATTGTTCAGGTCGTAGTGATAGCGTCCGGCCCACCGAAACGTCCGTCCTTCCTTCACGACCTGCAGACCGTCGAGGTCGATACCGTGTTCCTCCAGGAAGCGCAAGTGCTCTTGGGGAAAATCACCGCCGACGACGCCGACGCACCGGATCGGTTTGGTGAAATAGCTGGCCGCCGTTGAAATGTAGACGGCCGACCCTCCGAGCGCGTTCTCCACGCGTCCGAATGGCGTTTCGACAGAATCCAGTGCCACTGAACCGACAACCAGCAGACTCACGGGGAATCCTTTCGAACGAGATCAAACCTGAACGACCGGTGCGCCCCAAGATGCCCGGACCAGACCCTTCTGCACCCTGCGCGTTCGTGCCACCTGCGTCCCCGCGAAGCGGCCACGTTCTTCGACTACGACGCAGCCAATCGGGTGCGTTCCGCCAGTTCGGGATGGGTCAACAACTCCTGCTCGAGATAGTCGATCAATCTCCTGTTGGCCGGCCACAAGACCCGAGCCCGCGCATCGTCGGGCAACAGCCAACGCGCATCCTGGTGTTCCGTCGACAGCACGACCTCCGACGACGATTCGGCCTCGGCCACGAACTGCGGCGTCAGGTGGACCGTGTCTGTGAGCGCACCGTAGAAACCGTTGATCCCAGGAACGACCCACAACGCACGCACTCGAAGACCGGTCTCCTCCCGCACCTCTCGTCGCGCGGCTTCGACCGCCGACTCACCGTCGCGGATCTTGCCCGTCACGAACTGCCACAAGCCCGGGTAGAGGCGTTCCTGCGCCGCCCGCTGGACGAGCAGGATCTCAAGCCGGGCCCCGCGCTGACGGAACACGGCGACTTCGACGAACGACGACGCGATCAAGGGCATGAAACGCGAGAATGTTTGCCGTCCGCCCGTCGTTCATTCCCGCAAAGCTCCGAACGAACCGCACGGACAACGGCCTCAAAGATAGCCGAAAAACGAGCCGAATCCAATGGAAGGCGCGGATCAGGGGCCAGAGACCGATGGGACCCCAAAGGCGCTTGTGGCATGCCGTACGGCGTTTCGAATGGCTTCTCCTGCCAAGTGAGCGCCACATTCCGCCACAAGGTCCAGGTCGGCCGATTCGCCGCCGCAGGAGAGCGCGAACGAAACGTCGCCGTCGTACGAGCTGTGGACCGGAACGATGGCGCGCGCAAGTCCGTCGTGCATCCGCTGGGACACGCGCAGGCATTCCACCTTGGTGAAGCGCGCATTCGTGAGAAGGACCATGAGGGTGGTATTCGTCTGGTCAAGTACCCGGCTTCGGGCGAAGGGGCGGAGCGGATGTCGATCGGCCGTCCAAGACTGGTCGGGTTCTCGCGCCCCGGCGATGATCGTTCCGCGCTCGTCGAGCACATCACCGACCGCATTCACCGCTGCCAGGACCTGGACCACGACCGTTCCCTGTCGCCATTCAGCCGCGCCGAACCCTCCGCGCATGCGTCCCTCCAGCCCATTCCACTTTCCGACCGTTGCGCCGGTCCCGACGCCGATCGAACCTTGGCTGCTGATGAACGGCTCGGCCGACTCGCATGCAAGGCGCCCTTGCTCCGGGCCGGGACGGATACTCCAGGACCCCACGTTCAGGTCGAAGATCACGGCCGCGGGGACGATCGGGACCACGCCCCATGGAGTGCGGTAGCCGATGCCACGTTCCTCGAGCCAACGCATCACTCCATCGGCCGCAGCCAGACCGTACGCGCTGCCGCCCGTCAACAGAATGGCATGCACCTGGTCCATCTTCTTGTCGACGGCGAGGAGCGTCATCTCGCGCGATCCCGGCGAGCTCCCCCGCACTTCGGCGCTGGCCATGGTCCCGGGCGGACACAGGAGGACCGTGCAACCCGTTCCATGCACGGCATCAGTCCAGTGACCGAGCCGGAAACCGTCGAGCAGTCGTATCGTGTCAGGCATGGCGCTGCTCCGAGAGCGACGAGAGGAGGATCGCACCGGCTGCCGCAACGTTGAGCGATTCTGCGCGACCGCTTCGTGGTATGGAGACCCGCCGGGAGGCGACGCTACGCACCTCAGGACTGATGCCGTGCGCCTCACTTCCGAGGATGAGCGCCACCCGCCCCTGAGGCACCCACCGCGGCCACGTACCGCCGTCGACTTCGGCGGTGACGAGCGTGACCCCCGCATCAGCCAACGCGCGGCAAGCCCCTGCCAGGTCTTTGACCTCGATGGCGTGAAGATGGAAGAGGGAACCCATCGTGGAGCGAAGGACCTTCGGACTATCAACGGAGGCAGATCCAGCACCGAGCACGACCGCCGAGACTCCGAACCAATCAGCCGTCCTGATGAGCGTGCCGACATTTCCGGGGTCGGCCACGCCGTCAAGGACGAGGAGGTCGCCTGCGGCGGGCAGATCGCTCAATCCAAATGTGGGAAGGAGGGCCACGGCAACGATGCCCTGGTCTTCGCGCACATCGCTGACGGCTCGCAGATCGGCCGCTGTGCCGGAGCGAAGGACGATCGCCCGGTCGGCGCATCTCTGGAGCACAGACACACCCTGCGGCGGCACGCGCTGCAGGTCCACGACCACCGACTCGACCCTCCAACGCGAAGCGAGCAGTTCATCGACCGCCTTCCACCCTTCCACCAAGACATGGCCCGCCTCCTCGCGCCCCTTCTTGGTCGTGAGCGAGCGGAGGTACTTCACTTCTCCCTTGGTGAGAGGACGCGCGGGTGTGGTCAGAGGTCGGGCCATCGTTCGTTCAGGATATGCCGAGACTAGCGGACGAGCACCATCTTCTTGGTGCTCACAAAATCGCGCGCTTGGGAGTTGTCGATGGGATGCGCTTCCAACTTGAAGAGATAGACACCGCTGGCCAGCGGTCCGGCATCGTACGCGGTCTCGTACTGACCGGGCGCCCGTTCGCCGCTGACGATCGTCTCCACGCGCTCGCCGAGCATGGTATAGATAGCGATATCGACGTTGCTCCGGTTCGTGAGCGCATATCGGATGATTGTTTGCCCGCTGTTCGGATTGGACGTCGGCTGCTCAAGCGAGAACATTCGAGGAGCCAGCGCTTCCGGTTCGCGGGACGGTACGGTCGCCACCGGGGCATCGATCAGGCGGAACGAGCCTGTATCTGGACTCCAGATCTCGGCCAGTCCGTCGCTCACGCCTGTCGTCCACGCATACACGTGATCGGGGCTCATTCGTCCGCGGCCGAACAGGGCGATGCTGGTATCGGCGATGCCGACGAGGCTCGTGTCCAATCCGCCACCCCACAGACGCAGGGTGTACCGCAGCGCGTCATTTCCGTCGGGATCATGGGCCCCCCACCAGCTGAGGTCGATCATCCGGCCGTACGGAATTCGGACGGTGTCGCGACGATGAGCATGGGGCTGGTAGGCCGGCGTTCGGTTGCGGTCGAGTACGGTGACGCGAACGACCGCTTCAGAAGCATAGTCGTCGTCGCCGGCCGACACGATGATCACATAGCTGCCCGCCTGCTCGTAGGACGGCGTCCATCGGAGGAGTCCCTCCTGTCCGAAGCTCACGCCTTCTGGAGCAAGGTCAAGGCGAAACCGCACCGTGTCGCCGTCAGGGTCTTCCGCCGACAGGTCGGCCACCAGCGGTTCCATCTCGTAGACGACGGTGTCGCTCAGAACGCGGGCGAAGACGGGAGCACGGTTCGTCTCGTCCACCGTGATCTGAAATCGATTCGACGTATCCGCGACCCGGCCATCTGAGACGACGACCACGCAGGAGTATGTCCCCGCTGACTGATAGCCCGGCGTCCATTCGAACGCCCCGGTCCTCGAGAACAGGCGGAAGCGGTACGAAGATTCGATGAGCGAGAACGTCAGCGAATCGCGGTCGGGGTCTTCGGCCGGCAACGCCACGACCGTCGGGCGACCCTCGACCGTTCTCAGATCGGGAGCTGTTCGCGTGATCCGCGGAGGCCGGTTGACATGCAGCACGCGCACGCGCCCCCGCTTCATGGTGATCTCCTCGCGCCCGTCGGAGACGGCGACCTCGATAGGATAGGTCCCCGCGTCCTCGTAGCCGGGCAGATACGTCACATATCCTGTCAACGGCTCGATGGTGGCTCCAGGGGGCGCCTCGACCAATCGGTAGCGCAGTGTGTCGCCGTCCTCGTCCGTGGCCAACACACGCCAGCGAAGCGACTGCCGTTCAACGATCGTCGTATCGGGAAATATGCGTCGAACGTGCGGCACGTGGTTCCGATACAGCAGGACGCGCGACACCCCAGCTTGCTGTGGCGAAGCGCCGCGATACACCAGAGGGCCGCCGACGATGCGCGCCTCGAACGAATCCCGTCGCGACAACACCACACGGAAACGCAGCGCCTCTCCGTCCGTAAGCGCCTCCTGCAGACCCAACCGGACTCCGAACTGCGAAGGATTTGAGGGATAGTGACTCACGCTGCGCACGATCGTCCCATCGTCCCTCAGGATCCGGACGATCGTTCCGTTCGGCACAGGCGCTCCGTCGAGCTGGACACTCCCTTCGATCACCATTCGGGGGAGCTGGGCGTGAGCCGCGATCGCGAGAAGACCGAGCGCCGCCGACACCAGCGACCCGCGGAACCAGAAGGACCCATATGGACGGGGTCTGATCACATGCGCCTCGACGTTGCGGCTCAGCGACCTTCGTACTCTCCCCAGACGGACCGCAACACGTCGGAGATCTCTCCGACCGTGGCCTCAGCCTCGACCGCCGCCAGGATCGGCGGCATGAGATTGCGTTGTTCGACCGCCGCCGAGCGGATGCCGGCCAAGCCACGCTGCACCGCAGAAGCATCTCGCCGCTCTCGTATCGCCCGGAGGACCTCGATCTGACGTGCGCGCGCGCCTTCGTCGACCTTCAAGGTCTCGGGCCTGACCGTCTCTTCCTGCACGAATTTGTTCACGCCGACGATCACCTTGTCGCCTCGTTCGATCGCCTGCTGGTAGGCGTACGCGCTCGCGGCGATCTCCGACTGCATGTAGCCTTGTTCGATCGCGCGCGCCGCGCCGCCCATCGATTCGATACGGTCCATGTACTCCCGCGCTTTCGACTCGATCTGGTCGGTCAACGACTCGACATAGAAAGAGCCGCCCAGCGGATCGGGCGTCTCTGTCACACCCGATTCATAGCCCAGCACCTGTTGCGTGCGCAGCGCTAAACGCGCCGCATCGGCCGTGGGCAGGGCCAGCGCCTCGTCGCGGCCGTTCGTATGAAGGGACTGGCATCCCCCCACGATGGCGGCCAGCGCCTGCACGGTCACGCGGACGACATTCGTGTCGATCTGCCGGGCGGCCAGCGTTGCCCCGCCGGTCTGCGCATGGAAGCGAAGACGCTGGCTCTCCGCCAGCTTGGCGCCGAAGCGATCACGCATCAGAAGCGCCCAGAGCCGCCGCGCGGCGCGGAACTTGGCCACCTCCTCGAAGAAATTGTTGTGGGCGTTGAAGAAGAACGAGATCTGCGGCGCGATGTCGTCGACCGCCAGTCCCCGGTCGACGGCCGCCTGCACATACGCCACGGCATTCGCGAGGGTGAAGGCGAGCTCCTGGACGGCCGTCGAGCCAGCTTCGCGGATGTGATATCCGCTGATCGAGATCGTGTTCCACTTGGGAAGCTCGCTGCGGCACCATGCCATCAGGTCGGTCACAAGCCGGATGGACGGCTCCGGGGGATAGATGTACGTGCCCCGCGCGGCGTACTCCTTCAGGATATCGTTCTGCACCGTCCCGGAGATCCTGGCGAGATCGGCCCCCTGCTCCTTTGCCACGGCAACATACAGGGCCAGCAGCGTCGAAGCGGTCGCATTGATCGTCATGGACGTCGAGACATCCTGAAGACGGATGCCCTTGAACAGCGTGCGCATGTCCTCGATCGAGTCGATCGCGACACCGACCTTTCCGACCTCGCCCTCCGCCATGGCATGGTCTGAATCGTAGCCGATCTGGGTCGGAAGGTCGAACGCCACCGAGAGCCCGGTCGTCCCGCTCTGGATCAAGTAGCGATAGCGTTCGTTCGACTCCTCCGCCGTGCCGAAGCCGGCGTACTGCCGCATCGTCCAGAGTCGAGTCCGATACATCGTCGGATAGACGCCTCGCGTGAAGGGAAACTCACCCGGGAATCCGAGCGCGTCGCGGTAGGAGATCTCGCTGTCAACGTAGACCGGATCGATCGGGATGCCTGAGTCGGTCGCAAACGCGGGCCGGCGTTCGCCTCCTCGTTTCATGGATGGTCCGCGCGTCTCGCGCTCCCACCGATCGAGGTCCTGAGTCGTGATCTTGTCGATACCACTCATAGCCAGGGTTCCTTCGTCAATGTCCAGGTTGGCTCCAGGCCTCTCGACTCCAGCGACCGCCGTCCGTTGTGAACCACACCGCACCCGCTTCCATCGTCATGGCGACATCGATGCGGCGATCACGGAGCTGCGAGATGCGATGCGGATCGGGGTGTCCGAACGAATTGCCCCGACCGACGGAAATGATGGCATGCTCCGGACGGACGGCGTCCAACCAGCGCGCCGACGTCCCCGTGTTGCTTCCATGGTGTGCCACCTTCAGCAGGTCCGACCGGACGAATCCGCCGTACCGCGACAGAACCTCTTCCTCCCCGTCGTCTTCCAGGTCACCGGTCAGCAGTATGGAGGCGCTGCCTGCCATCAGGCGGACCAGCACCGATCGATCGTTCGCCGAACGGCTGACGGGATCCGGCCCGGGATGAAGCACGTAGCAACGGACGGCCGGATCCAGCGTCAGGCGGTCACCTCGGCGGGCGATCCGTACCGTGACGCCCCTCGCCTTGGCCAGATGATGGACCTCAGGGCGGACGGCGGTGCTGTCGCACAACGTCAATGTACGCACCGGAAGATGGTCGAGCAACCGCGTCAGTCCGCCCGTATGGTCGCGATGTCCGTGAGTGATGATCACTTCGTCCAGGGCGCGAATACCCAGTCGCTGCAGCAACGGGAGGATGGTCCTCTCAGAGGTGAACTCTGACGGACCGGCATCGACGAGGGCCGTCGCCCCATGGAACGTGCGGATAAGGTGCGCATCCCCCTGGCCGACGTCGATCGTGATGATCTCCGCCAACGGTCGTCTTTCCGTCACCACCGGTCGCCACACAGCGACCACGGCGAGCAGACATCCAGCCATGACGAAGGTGCGCCGAACGCCCGGGAGCGAGCCTGCGGCCACGGCCGCCAGGAAGGAGTACAGCGCCGCCAGCGTCCATCCATCGGGCCTCACCGCTTCGACGGCGGCGAGCGGCAGCGAAGCCCCGACGCGGACCGAGCCGAGCAACAGGTCCATGAGCACGTCATTCACGCCGGCATACACCGAACCGATCCACGGCAGAACGGGCATGAAGAGCAATTCGACGACGCCGAGCACCAAGATCACACCCGAAAGCGGTACGACCACCAGATTCGCGACGACCGACACCAGCGACACCTGGCCGAACACCGACATCGTCAAGGGCAGCGTGCCGATCTGCGCCGCCGCGGAAACGGCCAGCAACTGAACGGTCGCGCGAACGAACTCATGATCGTGAAACTCCTCAGGCAGTCGCCGCAGAAGCGGTTCCAGCATCGGCGAACCGATCACGATCGCCAGGACCGAGATGAACGAAAGCTGAAATCCGACATCGAACAACGAGCGTGGATCGCGGAGGAACAGAATGATCGCCGCGATGGCCAGCGATTGGAACACGTCAGCGCGGCGGCCTGCGACCCCGGCTGTCAGCACCACGATCGCCATCACACTCGCCCTCACGACCGACGGGCTCGACCCGGTGACCCAGAGATAGAACAGAATTCCCACGACGGCCATCCCAAAAGCCGCGCGCCTCCGCAGCCGCAACAGGCCGGCGACGACAAGCGCCACCAGCGCGATCAACGCCACGTTCCCACCCGACACGGCAAGAATATGAACGGTCCCCGTGGCCAGGAAGGCATCCTTCAGATCTTCCCCCAACTCCGCCCGGTACCCCAGAATGACCCCCTTCAGAAAAGCCGCTCGTTCTCCGGCGTGCAGTTGGTCGATCCAGCCGTACAACACCGATTGCAGGACGCCCAGCCACGTTCGATGATCAAAACCGGGCGGCGCGTGCACGCGTGTGGCGGAACGTGCGCGGACCACGGCATCGATACCGGCGAGCGAAAGCATCGCGCCATAGTCCATTTCGCCAGGATTCCTCGGTCGAGGGAACGGCTCGACCGAGCCTGTCAGAAGCCATACGTCACCGGCGCGGGGCTCAGGGATGGGTTCTTTGTTGAACGGGCGGGGCATGCTCACCCGGCTCCGCACGATTTTTCTCCCACCGCACACCGTGTCCGGCATGTGAACGTCCGCGACAAACGTCCATGTTCGCTCATGCCGCGTCGGCGGATCGACGATCCGTGCTGTGAACGGAAGCAATGTGTTGGGGTCGGTTGGCGGCACCCGCGCGGCGGACCCAGACTCGAGAACGAGCGCATGCCACGACATGCCCGCGAACAACAGACCTATGAGCAGGAAGGCGTCGGCGACAATGATGCTCTGACGGCGAATAGCCAGCGCGGCGGCGAAGCAGAGAACGAGGAGGGCGTACGAAAGGGGCGGCGGCCATCCGAGCGCGTCGGAGGCTGCGATCCCAGCGGCGAGCGCCAACGCCATGCGAACAGCCGGGCGAGGCGCGAGCCATCCCCCTAGGGTGCGATGTTCAGCAGTTCGAGGACACACGGTGCCACGTGTGTCAGATTGCGGATACGGTCGGCACACCGCTCATGACCATGCCCAAGCGCGATGCACGGCACGGGATTGCGGGTGTGCATCTTGGTGCTCAGATCCTCGATGTTCCCATGGTCGCTGACGGCGAGGATCAACGTCGAGCGGAGGTCCGTTCCCTCGACGACGCCGCCGAGGAATGCGTCGAGCCGCTCCAGGGAGGTCACGGCCTTCGACATTTCTTGGGCATGTCCGGCGTGGTCGGTGATCCAGTAGTCGAAGACGGTCAGGTCGTGTTCGGCCATGATCTCTGCGCAGTGTCGGCCGGCGAGGTGCGGCGTCACCGGCTCGACCTGGGCATGCCCCATCTCTTTCCAGCGATCTCGAACGAAGTCGGCGGAGATCGCGCGACCAGCCGCCAGGTCGTCGGCCGTCTTCAACGGGATGCCGGCCATGATCGACGCCATCGTCGGGACGTTGAGCCGACGCGTCCCGGATGCGGTGTAGTCGAAGAATCGTTGCGGGAAAGCGTTCGCCAGCACGGCCCGCTTCCCTGCATCACGGACCCGGCGAAAGAGGCTGCGCTCGGCGATGAACGGTCGCAGACTGGTGGGAGGATAAGGACCGAAGTGCCGGCCGAAGCGCCGGGCACCGTTGATGCCCGTAAAGATCGCCGTCTGTCCGGTACCGCTCTGCGGGAGGCCGGGAACGCGCAGGTTTGCATCCACGGGATGCAGCGTCGCACGACCTGTCGTCAGCCGGCGCCTTCGCAGATGGGGGATATCGCCGAGGAGCGAACGAAGTACGGGGAGGTGCGCAACGAAGAAAGGATTCTTCGCGGGGTCAGCCGGACCGATGCCGACGCCGTCGAGGAAGAGCAGGAAGACCCTCAACCGCGTCCTCCGCCCGGCAAGCACTCGAGTTGCACTGTGACGGGACCGTCGTTCACCAGATCCACCTTCATCATTGCGCCAAACACGCCCGAAGGGACCGGGCGGCCGCGCAGTTCCCGGCTGAGCGCTGACTTGAAGCTCTCGTACAGCCGTTCCGCCAAGTCCGGCGGAGCGGCATCGGTGTAGCTCGGACGCGTGCCGCGGCGGGTGTCGGCATAGAGGGTGAACTGAGAGACGACCAGCGCTTCACCGTTGACCTCCCGCAGGGATCGGTTCATTTTTCCGTCGGCATCCGGAAAGATGCGCAGGACGGCACAGCGCGCGGCGAGGTCATCGGCGGCGGCGGGGTGATCGTCGCGATGGACGCCGAGCAGGATCAGGAGCCCCGGGCCGATCGCGCCAACGACAGCACCATCGACCGAGACGGATGCGCGAGACACCCTCTGGATGAGCGCTTTCATGTGCGGACCGTCCGGGGTTCGAACCACGCCGTCACGACCCGCTCGACCTGTTGCAGGTCGAGATGCGCCTCGACCTTCGCCGCTCCGGCATCCCGACACAACCGCTTCACGTCGGCCGATTGGTCATGGCCCACTTCCATGACCAGCGGTCCCGGCGCTCGCAGCAGCTCAGGCACGACCTCAATGATCCTTCGAACGCACTTCAGCCCGTCGCCCCCGTCGGTGAGCGCCCGTTGCGGCTCCTGGTTCCGAACGTGCGGCTCAAGCGTCTCCCATTCCACCAACGGGATATAGGGTGGATTGCTGGCCACGATATCGAACCTCGCCCGCAGCCACTCGGGCGGAGGTTCGAACATGTCCCACTCGATCATCTCGACCTTGTCCGACAGGCCGTGATCGTTGACGTTTCCCCGCGCAACTTCGAGCGAGCCGGGATGAACGTCGACGCCGATCGCCCGTAGATTCTTGATGTACTTTCCCGTCGCTACGGCGATGTTGCCGCTCCCGGTACCGATGTCGAGCAGCTGGAGGGGCATGTCACCCGACCTGTCCTTGGCCCACAGCATGATCCACTCTACGAGCGTTTCGGTCTCCGGCCGGGGTATAAGCACCCGCGGATCCACGCGAAGGGCAATGCCCATGAAGTGGGCCGAACCGACGATGTATTGGACGGGCTCTCCGCGCAGGCGTCGCAGGAGGACATGCCGAAACGCTTCCAGCTCGGCCGGCTGAACGGGAAGTTCAAACCCGGTGTAGAGCTCGATGCGCGGGCGCCGGAGCACGTGTGCGAGCAACAGTTCGACCGTCAGGCGCGCCTCTTCGAGGCCCCGCTGCTGCAGGTGGTCGATGGTCACTCGCATGAGCTCCCGCACCGTCCATGAACGGGTGGAAGTGTCGAACATGCGGATCAGCGTTTGCGCCGCTTTGAAGGCCGGGATGCCGGCTTCCGAGCGGTCGTCTTTCCCCTCGACGGTCGGTCAGCTCCGTTCGTGCCCCGCGTGGAGGCAACGGCACGCGTCTCCGAGAGATGTCGCAGCGGCAGACTCGGCATCTCGTCGACGTCGTCCTCCGCCGGCCTCGCCTTGCGCCGGAGAGATACGTTCCAAGCCGACCAGATGCCCATCTTCACCAGGTCTTCGTCCCGTTCCTCATCGGAACCGTCCTCGTTGCCTGCTCCGTCCAACCGGTCGACGTGAAACCGCGGGTCGCACTCAAGCATCGCTGCAAAATCGGCAAGGCTGCACAACTCGAATCCCTTGGCGCGGGATTGCTTCGAGACCGACTCCCACAGAGAGCGGAGCGGGACGGGGGACGACGACTCGGCGGCGAGCACCTGAGCCGCGACATGGAGAGTGCGTTCAAACACAGGGCTGGCGGGCAGGACGAAAGGGTCCGGGCCGCACAAAAAGGTAGGAGTTCTGCGATGAACTGTCAAGCGACCGCGATCGCCGGAACGCGACGCAACAAGATGACGCCGATCAAGATCGAAACGATCGCCGATACGAACACCGTCGGATAGCCCCATCGGTCCACGCCGAATCCGGCCGCAACGCTCAGGGCCTGCCACGGCGCGAGACAGACATTCATGAGACCGATATACAGGGCACGCTCACCGGCCGAGGAGGCTTCGGCCGCGAAGCTGTAGCGAGCCATCATCTCGGCGCCCAGAGGAATGCCGAGGGCGATGAACGCGGCGACCATCATGCCGGGAGTATCGGCCAACGTCGCGATCCCAAGCGCCAAGGCTGAGCTGATCGCACAGATGATCAGCGGCAAGTTCGACCCCCGGCGATCTGTCAGCCATCCCAGCCATCCGCCGCCGAACATTTGCGCGGCCACCAGCACCATGGTGTAGATCCCGACGGAGGCCGGGTCCGACCCGAACTTCGCGGTCGCCGCCGGAAGGATAAAAACGCCCGCGCTCGCACCCGAGGTCACAAAGCCAGACGCGAGGAGAAAACGGCGCATGCGTCGATCGGTCCGGAGGATACGGATGATGTCCGATCCGCGGTGCCGACCGGCTTCTGCCGGCAGTGTCGCGAACTCAGACTCAACGACCTTACGCTGGACCATCCACGAGGAGGCCTGGAACGCGAACGCCACGGCGATCGCCGCCGCAATGCCCCAGCTGAATCCGAACAGCGCCAGAGCGGCTGTCAACACGAAGGAATTGAGGAACGAGAGGCAGGCACCCCCCGCGGACCGCCAGCCGAGCAATCGCCCTCGCTCGTGAACCGACGTGGTACGCGTGAAGAAATCGAACCAGAGCGGAGACACCAGCCCTGCCCAAAGCTGGTTCAGCGCGAGCAGAAGCAGGAAGAGCGTCAACGGCCACCCGTCGACGCCTGAAGCGGCAAGCGCCAGCACGGCTGCCATGGCCAGGATATGAAGGCGCTGGATCATCCCTCCCCTAAGCACCCAGGGCTTCAAAGCCGTGAAGGTTCGGGCGTGGAGCGCTGAGAAAAGCTGAGGAGCGTAGAAGGCGAAGTAGATGATGACGGGCAGGGCACCGATGTGGGTGGTTGAGCCGCCCAAATGCAGGACGATCGCCGGGACCACCGTAGGGCCGGCGATGAAGGCGCCGCTTCCGATGTAGAGCGCGCCTTCGACGAGGTGGACTCGGAAGTTACGACGACGGGTGGCGGGGTCCATGGGACAAGAAAAAAGGCCGCCGGAGGCGACCTTGGTTCAACCGTGCTGCGACCACGGTCATTTCTTCTTCAGGTTGTCGGCGAAGAGTTGCGCCACCTTCTCGATGTCGTAGCCGACCTTCGGGAGATAGTGTCCGCCGTACTTCTCGACCATGGCCTTCAGCGTGTCGTAGGCATCCGCACTGCAGAAGAACGTGGGCGTTCCGCGGTTCGGGCCCTCCTTCTTCGCCAGCTGAAGCAGCGCGATCCCTGGCAGGTGACCCTTGAGGTTCGTGTCCTTGAAGTCGTTGTCGAGGATAATGAGGTGGAATTGCTCGGCCTTGATCTTCGCCCACGTCTCGACGCTCGTTGCGGTCTCCGTGATGGCGATCTCATCCTCAATGATCGCCGTGGCGACTTCAAGAGCGAAGCCGTGCGACTTGCGTTGTCCTTCGTCGTCGTCGGCGATGAGAACTTTGTAGGGCATGGTCGTGGAACTTCAATTCGGACGGAATGAACCTACGACAAAATGGGTGCAAATACAAACCAACGACGCGCGACGCCGCAGGACCTCTTTCGAGGATGCTTACGGGCGCGCGTAGACTTTTCGGCCACCGATGTATGTCGCCTCGACCGTCGTCGTCAGGATCCGCTCGGGGGCCTGTTCGTCGAAGGCATCCGACAGCACGATGAAATCCGCCAGTTTCCCGGAGGTGAGACTACCCTTCAACGCCTCTTCGAACCCCGCCGTTGCCGCCCATGTGGTATAGCCTTTCAGCACCTCCAGAAGCGTCATGCGCTCGTTCGCGTACCATCCGCCGTCGAACGCTGCTGGGTCGACAATGCCGGCGGATGACAGATCGAACAGCTCACGGGTCAGGTCCGCTGCCGAGCGGGGCTTGCCGTCCGCATCTCGGCGAGTGACGGCAGCGTACACACCCAGCAATGGATTTGGCTGTTCGACGGGGAAATCGGAGCCGCATGGAATGATGACGCCCGTCGACAGCAACGACCGCCAGGCATACGCGCCTTTGATGCGCTCCGGACCCAGGCGCGATTCCGCCCAGTACATGTCGGACGTGCAATGCGTTGGCTGCATCGACGGCAGGACCTTTAACCGCGCGAAACGCCCGATATCGTCCGGATGCAGGATCTGCGCATGTTCCACCCGAAGTCGATGGTCGTGGGCTTTCGTCGCCTCGATCGCCCTTTCGTACACGTCGAGCACGATGGCGTTGGCCCGATCGCCGATGGCGTGCGTGCAGACCTGGAACCCGTGTTGAAGCGCCTCGGAAACTGACATCGCCAGTTCCTGTTCGCCCGTCACGGTCAGCCCGCGGTTCGTTGGATCGTCCGAGTACGGTTCGATGAGGGCAGCACCGCGCGAGCCGAGCGCCCCGTCGGCGTAGAGCTTGAGCGCTCGAACCGTCAGCCGATGGTCGCCGAAGCCGATCATCGGCCCCTCCTTTTTGAAACGTTCCCAGGTGGGACCGGGACCTCCGACTGCGGCGTAGATCCGCATCTTGAGACGGTCGTCTTCGATGAGCCGTCGATATGCGGCAAGGTCGGTCGAGTCAACGCCCATGTCATGGACGCCGGTCAGGCCAAGCGACAGGCATTCCTGCTGGGCCGTCAGCATCGCCTCTTCCAGCTCTGCATCGCTCGGAGGAGGAACGTGCGGTGCCACGAGGAGCTCAGCGTTGTCGACGAGGACGCCCGTCGGCTCGCCGTGCGCATCCCGTATGATCTTCCCCCCTTCCGGGTCGGGCGTTGCCCTCGTGATACCGGCGATCTCCAGAGCCTTCTTGTTGACCCACAGCGCGTGACCATCGATGCGGCTCAGGACCACCGGATGGTCCAGCGCCACCTTGTCGAGTACTCGATGATGCGGAAAGGCCTTGGTCGACCAGAGGTTCTGGTTCCATCCCCTGCCACGGATCCACTGTCCCGGCGTGGAGCGCTTCACGCGCTCTGCCACACGCTCTGCCGCCGCCTCGGCGCTGGGTGCGCCGACGAGGTCGACGGTCATGCGCGCGATCCCGAGCGAGACAAAATGAGCGTGCGCATCGATGAGGCCCGGGAGCATGGTCTTGCCCTTCAGGTCGATTTCGACGGGAGCCGTGAATCTGTGCCTGATCTCCGATGTGGAGCCGACGGCAACGATCCGGTCGCCTACCACGGCAAGGGCTTCGGCCTCCGGCTGGTCGTCATCCATCGTGAGCAGCCGGCCATTGAGGTAGATCGCGTCAGCATCCCTCGGGAGCCACCACCAGAGCGCCGCGCCGACGAGAGCCAGTGAGAGGACGATCAGCAGGATGCGGTTCCGTTGTTTCATTGCGTGTGTCGGATGTTGAACAGGGTAAGGAGTGAAGCGCCGGTCAGGCGATCAGGCGGATGCGGCTCATCTGGCGATTCAGCCACCAGATCGCGATGGCGGCCACGACGCCGTACACCAGAGCGACGGCATGGTCTCCGAGGATCAGTGAGCCAACACCAAAAAGGGCGCTGTAGATGAGGACAACGCCTGCCAGCCAGCTCGTGAACAGGACGCCGTGATCGCTGTCGCCGGTCACATCGGGCAGAAGCAACTGGATATGCTTCCAGCCGACACCGCCCGGATGGACGCGGCGGTAGAAGGCCAGGAGGTGCGCCTCTTCGACCGGCCGCGTGGCGAACGTCACACCGATCCAGACGACCGTCGTTATGCCGACGATCACGAACAACGATTCCGGAAAGGCCATCGGCCACCACATGCGCATGGCGCCTGTCACGACGAGCGGCGTTATCATGGCGGCGATCTCCGACCAGGCGTTGATGCGCCACCAGAACCATCGGAGGATCAATACCAGGCCCAAGCCCGCTCCCGCTTCGATGATGAAAGACCACGCTCCCGAGATCGTGTCGATGAACTGTGTAACGACCACCGAAACGGCCATGATGACGAGGGTCGTCACGCGAGAGACCGCGACGAGCGATCGCTCAGAGGCCTGGGGCCTGAAGAAGCGCTTGTAGAGGTCGTTGATGACGTACGAGGCCCCCCAATTCAGCTGCGTGGCCAACGTGGACATGTAGGCGGCGAAGAACGAGGCGACCAACAAGCCCTTCAACCCCACCGGCAGATAATCACGCATGGCATAGACATAGCCCAGTTTCTTGTCCTCAGGCGAGAGGTCCGGGTACAGGATGAGCGTCGCCAGCCCAACCAGGATCCAGGGCCACGGTCGGATGCAGTAATGGGCGATCGTGAACCAGAGCGTGGCAAAGAGCGAATGCTTTTCGTTCTTCGCAGCCATCATGCGTTGTGCTACATAGCCACCGCCGCCCGGTTCGGCCCCAGGATACCACGAGGCCCACCATTGCACGCCGACGAAGGCCATGAACGCGCCGGCGCTGAGGGCAAAGGCCCCGGCCGCCCCCTCCTTCAGGTCAATGCCGGTGATCGTCGGGGTGAAATTGAACGCCCAGGCGGGGAGTTGCTGCATCAAACCGCTGATCCCCCCGATCTGCGGCAGATCCAGGACGATCACCGCCAGTACGATCGTGCCGGTCATCGCCAGGACGAACTGAAGAGCATCCGTGACGGCCACACCCCACATACCAGAGGTCGCCGCATAGACCGCCGTGACTAGCATGACGCCGATGACGTACAGCATGACCTGCGACCGCGGGATGCCGAACATACCCTCCAGGATCGCCGCCATCGCCACGTTCACCCATGCCATGATGATGCAGTTCATGAAGATGCCGAGGTAGATCGACCTGAATCCCCGGAGGAACGCCGCCGGTCTGCCCGAATAGCGAAGCTCGGCGAATTCGACATCGGTCAGAATGCCAGCCCTTCGCCACAGGCGGGCAAAGAAGAAGACCGTCAACACAGAGCCGACGACGAAGTTCCACCACAGCCAATTTCCTGCGATGCCATTGCGGGCCACCAACTCGGTGACGGCCAGCGGCGTATCGGCGGCGAAGGTGGTGGCGACCATCGACGTACCTGCCAGCCACCAAGGCAAGTTCCGTCCCGACAGGAAGAATTCATTGATGTTCTTGCCCGCCCGGCGGGCATAATAGAACCCAACGGCCGCACTCAGGACAAGATAGGCGACGATGATCGTCCAATCGAAGATGTGCATGGGTGTATGCTAAATCGTCAGGACGGAAAGGGCGGAAGGAGTTCGAGGTGAGTCAGGCTCAGCCGAAGACACCGCCCGAATGTACATGATGGCGCTCCAACAAGCAATGCGCCGTTCTGCTCAAGTTCTTTCTTGCCCATCAGCGATGAATTCCTTATCTTCCCAACACTTTTTCCCGAAGACCGTCATCCACTGACAAAATGGCAATCGAACTCCTCGACCAGATCCTCGGCCATGTGCGGAATGCGATCCATCGCCAGCGCTATCCGCTGCTCGATTGGCGCATGAAAGAGGGATTGATCTCCGGCGCTGAACGACCCGATTTCAAGGAAAAGGGATGGACCGATATTCGCGTGCCATTCGAATGGGGCCGGTATGACAAGACGGTATGGTTTCGGAGCGTCTGGACCGTTCCCGAGACATCGGTCGGCAAGGCCGTGGGTGTGCGTCTCTCCTTTCCCGAAGGTCAGCTCTATGTGAATGGCGAGCCATACCATGGACTCGACGTGCATCATTGTGAGGTGCTGCTCACCGAGAAGGCCCGGCGCCATCAGAAGTTCCATCTGGCCGTGGAGGCCTACAGCGGTCGCTCGGACCAGCATCACCAGTTCTCTACGGCAGAGTGCGTCGAGGTCGACACGACGGCCCGCTCCCTCTACTACGGCCTCAAGTTACTCCAGGAGCTGACAAAGACCCTCGACCATAACGGGGAGGAATTCGCGGCCGTCAAGGAGTTGATCCGTCGTACTCTCATCTTCCTCAAGTACTTCGCGCCTGACGGCGAAGAATATCCCAACGCCATCGGGCGAGCGTTGCACTTCCTGCAGAATGCGATCGGCACAGAGTTCCGGACCGACATGACCGGGCTCATTCATCTCGTCGGTCAGTCGCACATCGATGTCGTCTGGTTGTGGAAGCTCGCGGAAACGGAGCGGAAGAACGGCCGCACGTTTTCGACCATGCTTCGCCTGCTCGAGCAACACCGCTCCTTCACGTATGCCCAAAGCCAGCCGTTCTTGTACCAACAGGTCAAGCGGCGGACGCCGCGCCTGTTCAACGAGATCAAGGCACACGTCTCGACCGGCCGCTGGGAAGCCGTCGGACCCATGTGGGTCGAACCCGATTGCAACATCCCGTCGGGCGAGTCCCTTGTGCGTCAGGTCATCCACGGCAGTCGATTCTATCAGCAAGAATTCGATCGCTCGTCTGAGGTCCTGTGGCTTCCCGATGCCTTCGGCTACAGCTGGGCCCTGCCGCAGATCCTGAAAAGATCCGGAGTGCCGTATTTCTTCACGACGAAACTTCGGTGGAACGACACCACCACATTCCCGCATACGTCGTTCTGGTGGCAGGGGATCGACGGTTCTCGTGTTCTGGCCCACATCCCTCCCCTCGGCCTCGAAGCCCTCATCACGCCCAAAGACCTCCGGAAGACGGCAAAGGATTTCGGCGACGAAGCTGAGCCCCTGCCTGTGATGCAAACGTTCGGCTACGGCGACGGAGGCGGCGGTCCGACCACTGAACAGGTCGAGACGGTTCCATTTCTCACGTCGATGCCCGGCCTGCCGATGTCGCAGATCTCAACGCCGACGACATTCTTCAAGGATCTCGAGACCCGCTCTGAGTCGCTTCCCGTCTGGGACAAGGAACTGTATCTCGAGAAGCATCGCGGGACGTACACGACACACGCACGGCTGAAGAAGCTTCATCGAGCCGCCGAACGCGCGCTGTATGTCGCCGAACTGGTGTCTGTTCTCCGGTCAACCTTCTCCGGCACGGCGCCGATGCCGTATCCGGCCAAGGATCTGGATGGGCTCTGGAAATCGCTCCTGACAAACCAGTTCCACGACATCATCCCTGGCACCGCCATCAAGGATGCGATGGACGAGGCGTACGCCGACGTCGAACGCATCCGCGCGTCGGGCGATGCCCTGGCGATGAAGGCGCTCTCCGGTCTCGTTCAGAAGCCCGCCGCCAAGGGTCCGGCCACGTTCACGGCCTTCAATCCGCTCGCGGTGAATCGCCCCGCCTACGTCGAGGTCGAGGTGCCGGGCACGGCCGCTGCTTGGTCAGCCCAGCTGACGACCGGCGAACGGTTGGAGACGCAGGTCCTCGAACGTTCGAAGACCCAGGTGCGTCTGCTGGTCTATCTGCCGCGCGTTCCACCGCTCGGTCTGGCGGCGTTCAAGGTCACCCCGTCGACCACGAATGAAGCCGCAGCATCTCCCGGATGGAAATTCGCGCTTCGCACCGCCGAGACGCCCCGCTTGCGCCTCCGGTTCGACAACAAGGGCGGCATCAGTTCGATCTACGACAAGGCCACGCGGCGCGAATTCGTCCAGAAGGGAAAACGCGCCAATGCCCTGATGACGGCGCGCGATCTGCCGAAGGAATGGGAGGCGTGGGAACTCGAGGGTGATTTCGACCGTCGCCGGACCGATCTGTTCGCCTTCAAGTGGGCCAAGGTCGTCGAACAAGGACCGCTCCGTGCGACCATCCGCCAAGAGTATCGGACGGAGAATGGCTCCGTCATCACGCAGTCGATCCGTCTGTATCACGCGTCGGCCCGCATCGATGTCGAGAACCACGTGAAGTGGAAGGAACAACACACCATTCTCAAGGTCGCCTTCCCTGTCGCGGCACGCACGTCGTCTGCCACGTACGAGATCCAGTTTGGAGCCGTCGACCGAGCGTCGCGCTCAAAAGACCCGGCCGAGAAGGCCAAGTTCGAAGTGCCTGCGCAGCAATGGGCCGCCGTGGGCGACAACAAGATCGGTGTCGCGATCATCAACGATTCGAAATACGGCTACGACTGCCGCGATAACCATCTGCGGTTGACGCTCCTTCGGTCTCCGCGGTATCCGCACCCGATCACTCCGCACACGCAGACCGACCACCATTGGACCGACATCGGCGATCATGACTTTGCCTACGCGTTCTACCCCTACGCGGGGGATTGGCGCTCCGCGGGGGTCGTGGCAGAAGCGCGCGGGTTCAATGTGCCCGTCGTGATCGTTCCCGGCGCCCCGGTGAAGGCCTTCCCGCCGTTCATCACGGTCAACAAGCCGAATATCTCGCTGACGGCGGTCAAGGCAGCAGAAGATGGCGACGGCGTCGTGCTCCGAATGTACGAGTCCTCCGGGAGCACCACCGATGCCACCATCGTCTTCGGACGTTTTCCCGCAAAATGCGAAGAGAGCGATCTGCTCGAACGTCCCGTCAAGGACCTGCCGGTGAAGTCCGGCAAGATGCCCGTTCGGTTCAAGCCGTTCGAGATCAAGACGGTTCGAGTGCGCTTCGCCGCACGCAAGAAGTCGTGAGCGCCAAGCCCTTCCTTCCCCGCGGCCTCGTCGTCTCCTGTCAGGCCGAAGAGGGCAGTCCGTTCCACGCGCCGGCATTCGTCGTTGCCTTCGCGCGCGCTGCCGAGCTCGGCGGCGCCGTGGCCGTGCGCCTCCGAGACGTGGTCAATGTCACGGCCGTCCGAGCCGCAACCACACTCCCCATCATCGCGCTCACCAAAGGATCGTACGCCGACGGCCGCGTGCTGATCACGCCCGACCGGCGTGACGTGGAACAGCTCTTCGCGTCGGGCGCCGACATGGTCGCCGTGGATGTGACCGATCGCGTCGGACCCGACGGCGTGCATCGCCTGGAATGGTTCCGCCGCGTTCGCAACGAGCATCGCCTGCCGTTGATGGCTGACGTCGCGACGTACGAAGAAGGGTTGAAAGCCGCCGAAGCCGGAGCCGACCTGGTGGGAACAACGCTGTCAGGCTACACCGATTCGACCTCGAAGGTCCGCCTGGATGTGCCCGACTTCGAACTCATCGAGCGGCTGGCGAAGGAGCTTCCCGGCAAGGTCGTGGCCGAAGGAAGGATCTGGACCCCCGAGCAAGCGGCGCTGGCCCTGCGCCTCGGAGCCGCCGCCGTCGTCGTGGGAACGGCGATCACCCGGCCGGTGGATATCGTCAAACGATTTGCTTCAACACTGAACCGCTGAACGGTCGAATACCAACGTCGCCGCCCCAAGAAGTCCGGCGTCTTCGAGCGTTGACACGACCAATCGCACTCCCTCCCGCTGCACCCGCATCGTCCGTTCGTGGAAGGCTGTCCGAAGCGCCTCGACGTACGCATGACCGCTCTTCAAGACGCTGCCACCCACCACAACGACCTCTGGATTCAGGGCGTTGACAAGACCTGACAGCGCTATGCCCAGCGCCGCTCCGCCCGTCTTCAGGATCTCCTGAGCCATGCGGTCACCCCGGCGTGCACGAACTCCGATCTCTTCGGCGGTCAGCGGCTCTCCCAACTCTCTGGACAAGCGCGCTAGTCCCGAACCCGATGCATACAGTTCCACGCAACCGCGGCTCCCGCACGAACATGGGGGTCCTTCGGCGTCGATGCTCAGGTGCCCCATCTCTCCGGCGGCGTTGGCTTCTCCCCGCACGAGCGCACCGTTCAGGATCACCCCGCCCCCGATGCCCGTCCCGACGGCAACGACGATCGCGTTCGAGGCCGCACGCAGAACCCCGAAGCGGGCCTCGGCCATGGCAGCGCATTTACCATCATGGTCCACCCATACCCCGAGCCCTGTTTCGCGCTCGAGCAGCATGGCCAGCGGAACTCCGCTCCAGCCTGGGAGCACCGCCGTGGAATCGACCACGACTCCATTGGCATGATCAACGCGTCCTCCGGTGCTGACGCCGACCCCCCGCAAACGGCGCCCGCCCGCCTGCACCTTCGCGTGCCTGACGAGCACCGTCATCGCGGCGATGATCTCTTCCCTCGTCCCTGGAGTCGGGACCGACTCGCGCTCGAGGACCTCGCCCTGAAGGGTGACGACGGCAGCCCGCAGGTTCGTCCCGCCCAGATCGACGGCGATCGCAACGTCCGTTTGTGATTCCTGCGAGATGTCCGTCGCTCCTGGCGGGATCGGCGGCTTCGTTTGGTAGTCGCCTTTGACGAAATGATAGATGTCCTCGTAGAACTCGCGTTCTTGCGGGTCGTCATGCCGGTGCATCTTCCGAAGGGATCCCACGCCCTGAAAATGGGCGCAGGCAGCGTCCAGCATGTAACCATACGTCACGCCGCCGTTCAGGTAGTCCCGGAAGCGCGAATGCCGTTCGCCAGTGATGGCGATCGGCTCGTCCAGTTCAAGGTAGTACTCGATCTCGATGCCGGCGTTCCGTTCGCGTGCGGCCCGGGCGGCCCCTTCGATCGTCTTTCCCGACCGGTAGAACATGTAGTTCGGTTGCAGGAATGCCAGGTCGAAGTAGTACGCCCGATAGTCGTCGAGAAGATGCAGGTTGTACGTCGCCCAGAACGGGATCCAGGAGGTGATCAGTCCGTGACGATGGACGTGCAGACGGAGCTCCTTCAGCAGCCAGTGGTCATCCACATCCCAGCTCCGATATACCGACTCGAACATCCAATACACGCCGAGCAGATGCACATGCTCGTAGGCCCGCTCATTCCACCGGCGCGCGATCTCGTCGACGAACCATTTCTCCGCCGCGAGGCGTTGTTGGGTGGCCTTCATGAGATTCTGTCCGCCGATGCCGAAATCGAGCTCAGGTCCATCGGGCGCCAGCTTGCCCCACGCACGCTGCGAGTTGTGCGGATACGGGAGCATGAGGATGACATTCCGCTTCTGCGACGGCATGACGCCGATCTCGCGTCCACAGGCCTCGATCGTCCGCTCAAGCGTTGCGATGGAGCCCTCGGGACCCAGATAGAACTCGAGCAATTCTTCCCAATCCGCTTTGGTGGCGGGACGGGGAGACACCATGGCGAAGAAGTCCCCCTCGCCCGACATCGACGTGCCGAGGTTGACGTCGGCGCAGAAGTCCCGTTGCTCTGAGGCTTTGACATTCAGGAACAGAAACGAATCGAACAGCCAATCGTCGGAACGGCCACGGGAATCTTGGTGAGCGACGTAATACCGCAGGTCATCGACGGTCCACGGACGATCGAAACCTCCGTACATCAGCATCAGATGCCGGAGGTGATTCATGGAGGGATGTGATGGGGGGAAATAAGGCATACGGTCACTTGAAAAAGCGTTTCACAGAGGTCCACTGAGGTGCACAGAGACCCGCCGAGAGAAGATGTTGAGAGCTCTAGCAGGATGCTGAAGAAGGTTTCGCGCCTGCCTGACTGCAAACAGCTCACTTCTCGGCAGGCAGGCGGCGACCGCCGCGTGCTCTGGATATCGCGTACACAACGGCCGCGGCGCAAAACGAATCAGAATCGACCCTTTGCGCACATTGCTGTCTTTGCGTCAATGCGTGAAACTCTTTCAATGAGAGTCTTTCAGCACCCTCCTAGGTCAATTCTCCGTGGATCTCTATGTGAACTCTGTGCCACGCTTCTTGATTTTATTTCGCGGAGACCAGGATGACGGCCGGTTCGGAGCCCGGAAGAGCGTCAGACTCTGCCCGGACGAGGGTCAGGATCTGGTCCTTCGTGGCGACCCCGCTCAGGTCCACGACCCGAGCCGAGATCAGCAGGAACACATCCGGAGCCAGGCCGCCCGCATCACCATACACCGTGGCGGCCTCGACGAGAGCACCCACGCGGGAGGTCAGCGATTGCACGGTCACGGCCTCGACGAGCGCATTCGACAGCTTCAGCCGGACGACGCCGTCAGTTCCGACGACCCGGATCGGGTGCCGTTCCGTCGACGTCCAGCCGAACCATCGTGAACGACGATGCACGCCGCGGAAAACCCTGAGAAACTCGGTAGAGCCGACCGCTTCAACGGGTGCCACCCCCGTCCCCATGGAAACGGTCGCCACACGCATGATCTCGTCGTCGGGAAGCCGATGCTGAACGAGGTCCCTCGTGCGAAGCTCCGGCACACCCGTCGCGACGGCGATGAGGCGCTTCTGTTTGGTGTCTACTTCGACCCTGACCTCGATGGAATCAGCCGAGGCGCCCATTGCCGCCACCGAGGCGGCGGCATCGGCACGGATCCGGAGGATGTCGGCTTCCGTCGGCGCGATCACGCTTCGCTCCACGCTGTCGCGGATCATCCCCAGCGCTGCGCCGATAGCAGAGATGACCTCCGCATGGCCCGTGATCGCATGGGGCAATCCGGTCTGGCGCGCCGCTTCGGGAACGACCGCCTCAGCGCCCCCACCGCCGCCAACGAGAGCGAGCAGTTCCCGGTCGAGTTCGTACTCCCGTATGAACTGCTCCACCACACTGCCGACCTTCCGGGCCGCCACCGAGAGCACCTTCCGGGCCCACAGCGTGGGCTCCTGATCCACCACCGGACGCAGGACCTGCGCCAGCCTTTTGACGGAGGCCGGATTCCCCTTCGCGTACCCCTTCGGGGTCTCCGCCAGGTTCAAGGCATCCGTCGTCGTGACGGCCATGGCAGCATGGCGCGCGTCGTGTGGGACGAGCACAGCATAGTCGGCCGGGTCGCCGGGACGCGGTTGGAGACTCCTGGCTTCGACTTGATCGAGCGCTTCCGGCCCGCTGAAGCAGGGATAGTGCAGTCCGGCGATGTGGGCGCTTCGAGGACCGACGTCGACCACTGACCCATCCTTCCAGCGCACCATCGAGCCGCCGCCGATGCCGACGGTGCGGATGTCCAGCGTCTTGACGAACAGCCGATGACCGCCGACCTCCGACGTCCGCACCATCGGACGGCCGTTCTTGATGATCGAAATATCGGTGCTGGTCCCGCCGACCTCCAGGAACAGTCCGTCGGACACGCGCGCATACATCAGCGCCGCCGCCACGCCTGCCGCCGGACCTGAGAGCATCGTCAGGATAGGACGACGGCGCATCTCCTGGATATCCATGATGCCGCCGTCGCTGCGCATGATCATGAGGGGCGTCGTGATGCCCGCTTTGCGGACCGACTGCTCCGTCATGTTGGCCGCCTCGAGCATCTTCGGCAGCATCGAGGCGTTGATCACGGCCGTGCGGGTGCGCACGCGCAGGCCGTAGAGCTGCGAGATGTCCGACGCCGCCGTGACCAAGAGGCCCCGGCCCTGCAAGGCGGCCGCGGCAGCATGTTCGCGCGAACCGTCGTCCACGCCGAACGCCTCGCTCACGACGAAGACCTCAGCTCCTTCACCGCGCAGTTCCTCCGCCGCCCGTACGATCGCTTCGGGCCTCACGCCATCGGTGACGTCGCAGTAACGGTGCAGCGTCTCGAGGAATTTGCCGGGAGCCAGTTCGATACGACCCACCTTGGTCTGGCGCCGCGCCACCCAGCCGTCGCCCGCACGCCCGAGACCGATGACCCCGACGCGAGCCACATCTCCTTCCAGAAGCGCGTTCGTTGCCTGCGTCGTGCTGTGCGCGATCAACGACACATCGGCGGGACGGACCTTCGACCTGCGGAGCAGTTCCTGCATGACTTCCACCACGCCCCTGGCCACTCCCTCTTTGGCGGCATGGGTCGTTGGAACGACGGCCGTTCCGAGCAGGGTCAGCGTGGACGCCTCGAGCGCCACGGCGTGGGTGAACGTACCGCCGACGTCAATACCGATCTTCACCTGGCGGCGTGTTCGGCACCGTTTTGTTATGGAGCGCTTGGAAGACATGGACCGGGTCTTAGCCACAAAGAGCACAAAGAACACAGAAATAATTGTGTCGTACTGTCGTACCGGTCATTGTGTCTTTGTGCTCTCTGTGTTCTTTGTGGCCATACGAATGTTGGCTTAGTAGAACAGTGCACCGGCGATGCACAAGCCCAGCAACGCTGCGACCCAGGCATACGGCAGGGTCCGCCACATGACCTCGTTCACATCGATCCGAACCTCGTTCGCCACCCAGACATTCTGCGTGTTGGTCGGGTCGCTGATGCCTTGGATGAGGCCGAGCGACATCAGGATCCCCATGACGGCCCCGGCCGGAACACCGGTCGCCAAGAGGATGCCTCCGACGCCATAGCCCAGACCCCATACGTTCAACGGTCCGCGATACAGGGCCAGCGGTCCGAGGAGCGTGAAGAGCGCGACATACGTCCAACCCGACGAGGGCACGATCAGCGAGAGCAGTGGCTTCATGTCGCTCATCACCGGCCATTCCTGGATTCCCATCGCCGCCGCATCGACATACCACGAGCGACCGGGTCCCGTCGTCGTAGGTCCGAGGATCGCGCTCAAGAGCATACCGATCCCCAGCATCAGGACGACGGCGGGGATCACGCTGGCGCTCCCCTCGATCACAGATCGGGTCACCATATTGAGCGTCCCGCGGCGGAGCGTGAGCACGATGCCGTAAACGAACGCCGCGATGAACGCTGCCACGAACGGCACCTCGAACAGGAGGATCAAGACGAGCGGAACGACCGGCGTCAGATAGGCCCACGCCGACACGTGCGATTCGGGCTCCTTCGATCGCACGCGGAGGTAGCGCCAGATCGAACCGAGCATGGCGTAGGCGAGCACTGCCGCGACCGACCATCGAAGTGGCTGCCACGCCCACGCCAGCATGCTTCCATCGATCGCCCAGGCCAATCCACCGATCACGACAGCGACGAGCAGCATGCCCCCGAGCGACGCACGTATCGTCCGGAACCGCACCGACCCGCCTCGCAACAACTCGACCGCGAGGAATCCCACCGCCACGAGGGCCGTTGTTCCGAACAACGTTACGGCGTAGGCGGAGACCTGCGCATCCTCGAGACGCAACACCGACCGATAGACCGCCCAGTTATTCGCGTTCAGCAGGCCGCCGAGGCTGATGCCCACCAGCAGCACGCCGGCCGCCACATGTTCGCGCATGCCCAGCGACAACAGGATCGGCAGAATGACGGCGCCGACCATGATCACCGCGCCGAGTCCGCCGATGGTCGTGAACAGCAACGTTACGATCGATAACATCACGAGCGCCACGAGCAGCGGATTATCACCCGCAAACTCAGCCCCTCGTCGGACGATCTGTTCCGCCACTCCGGAACGCTGCAACAGCTGGCTCACCATGCCGCCAAAGAACGAGATGACCATCGGGTCCGCAAGTCGGAGGGCACCGTCCGCCAGAATGGCCGCGCTCACACCCGCCCAATCCAGGCGTCCGCTCATCACCTGGACCGCGCCGATGCCGAACGCCATCAATGGCAGCGCCAGGACCGCCGGAAGCTTCCGGAGGAACATGAGCGTCGCCGCGGCGACGAAAAGAAGGAGGATGAGGACGGCGTTGAGCATAGAGCGTCAGAGTCTGGCGCCGCGCCGTTTGAGCTCGGCGCGAAGCTCGACGCCGTCCACGCGCCGGAGGGATATTCCGGACCTGAGCGACATGGCCGAGGCGACGGCGGCCGCTTCGCCCATGGCCCGACAATTCGATTGGATGCGGACGGAACTCTGGGCTTCGAAGGAGGCCGAGAAACAGCGGCCGGCCACCAGCAGGCCTTCGACCCCGACCGGGACCAGACAGCGGTACGGGACCTCGTGATACTCGCCCGGCGGCAGTTTGATCACGCCATTTCGTTTATCCTGCGGGTCGCGATGCACGTCGAGCGGATAGCAGTTGCGGAGGATCGCGTCGGTGAACTTGGCGCCTCCGAGCACCTCATCCGTGGTCAGGTAGTATTCGCCCTGAATGCGCCGAGATTCCCGCACGCCCACCATGGGCGCCGACATCACAAGGTAGGCTTGCTCGCAGCCAGGAAGATACCGTCGGCAGAAGGCGACATAGCGCTGGATGATCTCGCGGCCCCTGATCTGCGCGAGCGTCAGATGGTCGGGGTTCGTGCCGTCGACATTCTCCCGGATGCGCGGACAGTTGAAAGCCAGTTCGCCCGGGCGGCCTGCCATGGTGAAGACCTGGAAGTAGTCCCCGTCGTGCTCCTGCAACACGCCATCCGACACAGCTTTCCGGAAGACCGGTTCGAGCGTCCATCCCTTCCCCCACACCATCGCGGTGTGGATCAACATGACGTCCGAACCCTCCGCGGTGTCCATCACGTCGTGCTTTCCGAGCGAACGCAAGTACTCCGCGAATCGTTTGAGATCCACGTTCCCGAGATGGAAGCGAACGGAGAACGGCTGGTTGCGGCCGGTCTCCGGGTCACCCCGCTCGACCATCACTCCGGCACGGGAAGCCACATCACCGTCACCCGATGCGTCGATCGTTCGTTTGGCTGAGATGAACCCGCGGCCGGCCTTGTTGAGCACCACGGCTCCCGCCACGGCGCCGTCTTCGATGACCGCATCCTCGAACATCGTATAGTACAGAAGCTTCGCACCCGACTCGAGGACCATCTGCTCCAGCGTGTGCTTCAAGGTCTCGGGGTTGAACCAGCCTTGATTGCCGTCCTTCCACACGCCCGACTCGTGGATCGCGTTGAGTCGCCGGTTGATCTCCATGTCGATGCCGCCATTCAGCGGTTCGCGGTCGATCTGGTTCGGCATCATGGGCGTGACGAGGGCGCCCGTCTGCGTGCCGCCCAGGAATCCTAATTGCTCGACGACGAGCGTGTTCAGCCCTTCTCGTCCGCCGGCGATCCCGGCGATCGCACCGGCCGTGCCGCCGCCGATGACGAGCAGGTCTACCTCAGAGATCTTCGGAATGGATTGAGGCTCGATCGAACGGAGCGTCAGCATTGATTCTTCCTGTACGGAGGAGTTCAGTGAGGTCCTGGAATGAGCGACAAGACAGTGACCCTTCGACTTTCAGAGACCTCGTCTTCGACAAACGGAGCCTACAACCTGGCGTGGACACCCAACCGAACATCGAACATCTGGAGCCCGCTGACATTCTCCATGTCGAGCGCCAACGCGGGCCAGAGCTCGCCAATGATCAGTTTGTAGCGCACGCCGAGCGACAACCAGACGGGTTCAAAGGCACGAACGCGAAGATCGGTACCCACTTCAATTCCACCGCTCCATTCCTGCTGTCGGTTCTGGGGCACGTTCAGGATCGCCAATCGCACCGGCGTCCCGAGCGAATCGGCCGTGAGCGTATCCCGGAAGGCCCCGCGCAGACTGGTCCATCGATAGAACCCGAACCCGAACGAGCCGTCGGCTTCGACAAATTCCCCCTGAAAGACCGGGACCGTGCCGGTCGCCAGGAGACCGACCGCCTGCACCTTCACATCGAGGCCCGTGAGCGGCAGTTCGAAGACC
This sequence comes from Bacteroidota bacterium, assembly GCA_025454835.1. Taxonomy (GTDB): domain Bacteria; phylum Bacteroidota; class Ignavibacteria; order UBA10030; family UBA10030; genus 2-02-FULL-55-14. Next base: position 74,910 of record JALONQ010000007.1, read on the forward strand.
CGCTCGACGCCGGCGATCTCCTTCTTTCGTTTCAGGACGAGGGCGTCGGCATTGCCCTCAGTGAAGGAGAGCATCTCCAGTCGTGCCCCCCACCGCGGTTCATCCTCGCTCGGAGGCTGCAGAACGATCGCTCCCGACCAACCCGCCGTGACCCGGTCCGCGAGTCCACCGAGGGGCAGGGACCGGCCGACTTCGGCTCCGACGACATACGGAGAACGGATGAGCTGTGCCCGAGCATCCGACATGAACGACAGAAGCAAGAGCGCCGCAAGCAGACAACTCTCGAAGGTTTTCAATACATGAACTCCAATGCAATGCGGCCAGTGAGCGAGCGATCGAAGGGCACCTCATCGTACCCCATCGATCCTTCGGTCGGAATGATCTGGACAAGGCGCCCCCCTGCCCTGATGCGAAGCAATTCCGAGACGCGGACCGACACGTCAACGGAGGCCATCGCGAAGAACGGGTTGCCCTCTTTGGGATTCGAGAACTGCTCAAACGTGTAGCCGAACGTATGATCGACCGACGCGAAATAGCGGGTCCATGTCTCCTGCAGGTAGATCTTCCGCGAGTAGAAGATCACGCCGCCCCCGAGTGACGGGACGATGGAGACGTCCTCACCGAGCGCGATGGGATAGCTCAACGCCAGCGTGATCGGGAAGGCCTGCATCCTCTGGTTGGGGACCAAGGACGACCGGATGATCGATGAATCCGGACCTCGCACGATGGACCGTACCAGTCCGGCATAGCGATCGTTCCAGAAGATCCAGTTCCACTTCTCGAGCGCGCTGTCCTGGTCGACCTCATATCGTTCGTAGCCCAAGCCGACCGACAACGACAGGTCGCCGACGAGACCGATCCGAAGGTCAACGCCTGTCGTGAGACCGTGTGCTTCTCGCACTCGGATCCGTTCGGAGATCGACTGCACGTAGCCCCCCGTAACGTGAACGGCTTCCACCTGAGACGCGGCGGATGTAACCGCCAGGATCGACATCAGCGCAATGGACGGCCAACGGCGGCGGCTCATAGTTCCACCTGTACGGACATGCGCACCACGTCGCCCAGACGTCCGAACAGGACGTACGCAAAGTCCATATCCACGGGCAGGCCGAGGTTCGAGCGAAGTCCGACGCCGAAGCTGTGGTCCTCTTCATCGTAGCCGAACTTGTGACCATAGCGCACGACGATCGATTCCTGCCATGCCGCTTCCAGCCCGGCGTGCACGCGCTCGTCGTTGTCGCTGGGATGCAGCGCCACAACCATCACCGTCACGCGCACCGGGTCACCGATCTCTCCCAGCACCTCCATGGCCGCTCCCATGCGAAGCGTCGAGGGCATTCGGAACTCATCGTTCACGAATCTGGCGTTTGTGCCGAAATTCTGGATGACCGCTGCCAGCCGCAGCGACCGAAACCCGGTGTCGTAGATCATGCCTCCGTCGAGGACGACGTTGCTTGCCGAGTACACGTCGATGCGTTCTTCCACGTACTTGAGCGAAAGGCCGAACGCAAATCGATCGGTCAGCTTGCGCCCGAAGGAGAGTCCGAACGAGGTGGATCGGGCTGTGAAGGTCCCCGCGGAATTGAACTCGCGCGTGCCCACCTGGCGCACGGTCCGTTCCATCGCACCGTGATCCATGACGTTGGCGGAAACACCCACGAGGCCGAAGCCGAACGGAATGGCGTAAGCGAGACCGTAGTGTGAGATGTCGGCGATCCACGGAGCGTACGAGAGTCCGACCGCCGGCGTCCGCATTCCGAAGGCAGGTCCGGCTGGATTCAGGAACAGCCCCAGCGGACCCGGGTCGGCGCCGGCCAGTCCGGTCTCACCCAGCGCGGCATCCCGGGCTGACATCGGTACCTGAAGGAATGTGAACCCCGACGTGCCCGTGCGCTTGAAGGTTTGGGCCGTCAGACCGGCGCTGAGCGCCATGAGGAGGAGGAGGAGTGTCCGTTTCATCGGACGATCGCCAGTTTGCCGATCTTCGTGCCCAACGGAGATTCGACGTGATAGATGTAGATACCGCTCTCGACGAACTGACCGAAGTCGGTCAGCTGGTCCCAGGCGACAATGCCACCGAACCCGTCGGGCACGGGAAGGGTCTTCACGAGGTCACCCCGAACCGTATAGATGCGGATCGTAGCGGGGTTTGGGATGTTGACGAACTGGATCTCGTCTCCTTGCGTCGGCTGCGAGAAGCCTTCTCCGATGACGTACGGATTGGGCACGACGAGGATGCGGTCGAGCGAGGCTGACGCAGGCAACGTCATCTTGAACGGCGACGTGGTTCGGCCCGCAAAGATCGACGATTCCAGCGGGGGCACCCGGTTGCTCCCGGTCTCCGGGAAGCTGGCCGACGGATTGACTGGCCAGGAGACCTTACCGGTGTCGTAGGCGCTCACGGCATAGTAGTAACCCGTGCCGACATCACCCGTCGAATCGACGAACTCGTAGCGGCCGGTCGTCGAATTGAAGAAGGCCGCGTTTCCCCTCGTCACGCTCCCGATCTGCGTCCATGGTCCGATCGGAAGGTACGACGAGCGGTAGATGCGATAGCCGGCGAGGTCGAAGGTTCCGTCATCAGGATCGGCGAGCGACTCCGTCTCCGTCCCCCACGAGATCTTCGTTCCGGCAAATCCCGGACGATCGCGCAGGTAGTCGAGCGTGAACGACGGCGCCGCCGGAGGGTCGGGATGGTTCAGGCCGGGCTGGCTCCCCAGCCGCGACTGGTCGTATGTGAACTGCGCCTTGCGTGCGGTGGTCTGAAAGATCGTTGAACCGGCCCCTATGTTGGCCTTGGATGAGGCCGGATTGACGACGACGCTGTAGTCAACGCCGTCCACGAGCTCCGCCAGAGCGATCACGATGGAGTCACCCGGCGCCAGGTTCCAGGGGCCCAACGACATCAACGACCAGACGCGCGTCCTTCGCATTTGGAGCGTATCGGACGGCGACGCAATGGGATTGGTCGCATTCGCCGGGTCCCGCAGAACGTCGTAGCGTGACTCGAACGTCGCCTTGCCGGTGAACGGACCCCCCTGATCGATCGAAGGACTTCCGCCGGACCAGGAGATCTTGTTGACGCGTGACGTTTGCCCCAACCTGTTCGGGCTGGCATACAGCAGCTTCACGCCGACATGCCCCGGAGCGAGCCATTCGCCCGTGGGATCGCCGCTCGAACCGATGGGACCTTGCGTCCTGGAACGCATATACTCCTCGTCCTCGGGCGTATCGAGATAGTCCCCCGAACGAGCCCACATCATATTGTAGGTGGGGTGATTGACATTGGCGCTCAGCGGACCGAAATGATACGTACCCCGCGCACCGGAGGGCAGGGTCGGGAAGAGGACCGTCCACGCCCGCGAGTTCACATGCAGTCCGTAGACGGCGAGCGCATACACATCGAACAGCGTGTCCTGGACCGAGCGCACGGTATCGATCGCCCGGATCTCGGCGGAGATGTTCTTGAACGTGTACTCGTGGATGATGTAGTTCTCGTCGCGCCTCGAGCCGCTCCACTGGTGCGAGAGACGCGTCACGCGCAGCGGCAGCTGTCGCTCACGGTCGTCGACGCGATTGTAGTTGAGATTGTATTCCCAAGACGTCTCAATGACCTCTTCTCCCTCCCGGCCCGATGTCTTGAGGTAGTGATTCGACCCGCCCGGGTACCGATGCCGATGCTTCGTGACGATGTACTTGGCGCTGGCCTCGTTGGCGATGCTGCTGGCGTAGATGGCCCAGTCCTCCACCGCGAACACCGAGTCGCTGTTCTTCTTCGCGCCTATGTAGAAGCCCCCCGTCACGAGATGCGACGGAGGACCGCCGATGTCGCGCGCGATCCATGTGTCGTCGAAGCCCGGCCAATCCAGGCCGATCCCTCGACGGCCCCAGTTGCTGTAGACCGGTCCCACCTTTCCGGCCTGCAGGCTATGCCACAGCATGCCCCGGCGGAAGTTCAAGATCGGTGATTCCACCTGCGCGATGGCCTCGTGCAGCGCCGGGAGCACAAGCAGGCAGACGGCAAGATGACGGAGTTTCGGTCCCATCAGAACGTGAACCCGACGGAGAGAAAGACCTGGCGCGGAATGTTCCGGTACGCTTTGTACGGAGCGGAGATGTAGCTCAGGCGGAGCGGGTCGTCACCGGGGTCGGCCACAGTGAAGCCTCGTTCGACCCAGTTGTTCCGGTCCACCTGCGCGTCCATCGGCGTCAGCCATTGATTGTTGAGCAGGTTCATGATGCGCGCGCCGAGAATGATGTCGCGCCCGAGCAAGTGCAGCGTCTTGACGATATTAACGTCGACGTTCGTTTCGATCGGATACCTCCGATTGTACAGCACGTCCTGCACGTCAAAATCGGTCACATACGTGAACGGCAGGCCCGACTGCGCGGCGTACGTGAGACTGACGGACATGTTCGCGAACGGTGCGATCCCCGCGATCTCATAACCTTCTCCATCCCCCAACCGGTACTGGACGAGGGCCCGCAGAACGTGCGTACGGTCGGAAGGCGAGAGGAATTCTCCCGTGAAGTTGCGCGACGCAAAGGCCGTCACGCCCTCCGGGAACTGTTCTTGCGGGCCATAGTTCCCCTCGGTCGTTTGCGAGAGGTTGTAGCTCACGCGGTAATGCCAGCGTGACGGCGCGATGCGTTCGAACGTGATCTCAATGCCCCGCGTCGAGCCGAACGCGTTGTTCGAGAAGGTCGTGTAGAGATAGAGCGGAGTGTTATCCGGCAGAACGCCTCTTGGCCGGTCGGCGCTTCCCGTCAACGCCGCCACACGCAGCAGCCCCACCTGACTGACGCGGTCGTTGTAGTAGACGGCTACGTCGAATCGGTGGTTCTCGTTCACCACCTGCTGAACGCCGAACTCGTAGTTGATCGTCTTCTTCGGCTCGAGGTTTGGATTCCCCCGCCCTGTCCAACCGCTCTGCGTCCGCTGCGACAGTCCATGCGAGAAGATCGGCATCGACGCGAAATGACCGTATTGGATGCGAAAGGCGGTGTTCTCGCCGATGGGGAACGACAGGCCGACCCGGGGCATGAGGACGGTGCGGGTCTTCGACGGCTCCGTCGCGGGATCGCCGACATAGTTCGGACGGACATTGTTGCTCAGCGTCCCCTGGTAGAACGGATCGAACAGGTCGACGGCGACGTCCTCCTGGAAGTTGTACGCTTCCGCCCGCAGTCCGAAGTTGGCGACGAGCCCTTCGTATTCCATCTTGTCCTGCACGTACGCCGAGAGCAGCCACGGGAAAGCCTTGTAGTACTCCGCAAACCCTGAACGGAAGAGATACGAATTGGCCTGGAATGACGAGTTGACGCCGTTGTTGACCATATCCCAGTAGTAGCCCCTCAAGCCCAGTTTCAAGAGGTTGGCCGACGTGACCTGGTTGGTGTAGTCGACCGAGACCGAGGCATGCTCGGTGCGGTTGTACTGGTAGTAATTCGTGCTGAAGTTGAACGGCTCGCGGAAGTACGACCCGTCCCACCATACGCCCTGGCGCAAGACGCTTCCCGACACATCCCCCAGGCTGTCGAGCCGGTCCCGTGCAGATTCATATCCGGCAAGGTACTCGTACGGCAGTTCGTACGTCTCCATCTGGTGCGACGCTGTCAGCTCGATGAACGACTGGCTGTTGATGGTGTAGACCCAGTTGAGGCTTTGCGTGAACGTCTCTTCCGTCCGGACGGGATCGGTCTTGATGTAGTACTTGGTCGAGATACCCGGAGGGCTGAAGGCCAGGCCGGACCAGCGGATGTCGTCCGAACCCGACCAGATGCCGCCGCGATAGCGCTGATACATACCGAGGAGCTTGAATTTGTGCGCCCGCACCGGCGTGTAGATGACGTTCGTCAGGTAGTTCTGGAAGACGAGGTTTTGTTCGGAGGTCGGGAGGCGTGTAGGCGCACTGCGATATTCGCCCGAGAAGAAGAAGCGGAGCAGTTCAGGGTCGCGCGTCAGCGGTCCGCCGAAGCCGATGAGATACCGGGTGTACATCCCCTTCCGGTAGTCATAGACGCCAAGAGCATTGTCGTCGCTGGGCGTGTGGTTCTTCAGCCAGACGTCGTACGCCCAGGCCGCTTCCGTCAGGACCACGTTGCGCCACGCCGCAGAGTCGGCTTCGGTCGCCGCTCCGGTCTGGTACATCTTGTTGTACAGCGCGGATGCGCGGGTGTTCAGGCCCAGCTGGTCGGCGATGAGCCGCAGGTCTCTGATCCAGTAGTTGAAATCTCCCCACCGCTGCCATTCGTAGCTCTTGCGGTCGTAAACATACGGCCCGAAGTGGTACTGTCCCGGGGGCCTCATCTCGACGCGCACCTCGCCGTTGAAGCGCGGGCCGCCTTCCTTCGACACCACCTTCACGACGCCCGCCTGTGCGTTGCCGTATTCGGCCGAGAAGCCGCCCGAGATCAGCTGCACCTGCTGCACGGCGAGCGGATTGACGTCGAACTTCCAGGAATTGTCGGCCTTGCTTGTCCCGAAGGATCCGGGAGCGGTCGTCGAAGCGTTGATCTGCTGCACGCCGTTGATCTGGTAGTTGACCTCGTAGGCTCCCGAGCCACGGACGCTGTAGTTCCCCTGCGGGTCCTTCTGGAACCCGGCCACGAGGTCGAGCGCACCGCGGATGCCCTCCATCGGCGCCGACTTCAGCTGCGTTTCGCTGATGCTCTGCGACGTCGAGGTTTGGTCGCGAATGATCTTCGGCCGTTCCGCCGTGACCACCACCTCCTTCTGCTCGATGGTAGCGTCTTCCAGACGCAGGGTCAGGTTCGTCGTCCGGTCGATGTTGACCTCGACACCCCGCACGACCGTCCGGTTGTAGCCGAGCATCGAACCGATGACCGAATAGCTACCGGGAGGAATGTTGAGGATGGTATAGCGTCCCTCGAAGTCGGTCGCCGCCCCGAGCGTCGTACCTTCAAGGAAGACATTCGCCCCGATCAACGGCTCCTGGGTCCGGGCGTCCATGACGGCCCCGGACAATTTGCCGCGCTGCCCCTGGGCGTCGAGCGACGCCACGCACAAGGACAGCGCAGCAAGGGCGAGCAGAATGCGGTGTGACACGGTCAGCTCACTTGACGAGCATCATGGTTCGCGACAAGACCCCTTCGGGGGTCGTGAGAGTGTACGAATACGCGCCGCTGGCGAGGCCGGTTCCGTCGAAGAACCGGTGATGGATCCCGGCCGACAGGTCCGCGTCGACGAGCGTCGCCACGCGCTGGCCGACGAGGTTGAACACCTCGAGCCGCGCCGGGCCGGCCGATCGCAACGTGAAGGCGATCATCGTCGTGGGATTGAACGGATTCGGATAGTTCTGATACAGCGCGAAGTCGACCGGCGTTTCCACCGACGACTCGACCGACGTGGCCGTCGTGTACTTGAATTGAAAGACCCTTTGCGCCACGGCATCGGAGACGTAGGCGGTGAGGCCGTCCTTCGTCAACGCCACGTCCGTCGGAGCGATCATCGGAGCGCCGTTCGGGTCGGCGCTGAAGCCGTCCTGGTTGTTCTTCGACGGCAGGTCGAACATCTCCGTGGCGAGGATGCCGCCCACATCAAAGGCCTTCACCCAACGCTTCGTCGAATCGATACCCGCCACCCACAGGAGGTTGTCCTTGTCCACCGTGATGCCATAGCTGACGGCATTCCCGAAACTCAGGAGGCCCGTGGCATCCGACAGACGCGTTCCTGTGTATCCCGACATCGCCAACTGCGTTCCACCCGTCCACGCGACCACGCCGCCGGTCGATGTGCTGGCGGCGGAATTCCGCGACGTGTAGAACGGGGTGGTGCCGGCGGCATAGTCCCCGTCCGGCCGTACGGCCACGTCACGAATGACGTCCACGCCGCCCGTTTGCTGTCCACCCGGGTCGAGGTTGGATTCCGAGGACCACGCGCCTTTGACAGGCGAGGTGATGGTATTCGTAAGATTGTAGGAACGGGCACGCGGACCCGTACCTACCGCCCCTGCTGACACGCCGGCGATGGCGATGGTATCGCGCGTCAGCGTCACACCGTGATGGTGCGTGCCGTGTCCTGGATTCGACGGTGGAAAGTAGAAGCCGAACTTCTGAACGAGCATCGTGTCGCCGTTCGGATAGAAGTACATCGACGCGACGGTATTCGGTTTGGTCCGCTGATACGGGACGGACGCGTCGATGACGATGCTATTCCCGATCGACCCGATACCGCGCAACTGGCCGATGTTGCCCGTGAGCGTATCAGCGTCGCCGTTCAGCTTGAAGTCCACCAGTTTCTTCATCTCGGTGTCGGTCGAGTCGGCATACCAGATCGCATTTCGCGCGTTGGCATTTGTGGCCGTTGTCGAGATCATGTAGACGCGCCCCGCCGACGTGACGGTCAGAAGATACGGTTGGACGTACAGCGTGTCCGACGCCGGGAACGGGATCGCCTTGATGAAACGCCACTGGGGTTGAGCCTCCGCCGACAGCAGGGCCAGCAACGAGAGCGCGAGCGTCGCAAGGTTCCTCATGGCACATCTCCTCTTGGTATGGCACCGCTCACAAAGGCCGGTGCCGGGCTGATAGGATGAATAGATACGGAACAAACTCGATCGTTGTGAGGGTACACTCGTCATTTCATCAGAACGACGCGCCGGTGCATGCGATGCTCCGTGCCATGCTGCCGCCCGTCCGGCGACACGCGCACTTCGATCAGATACACGCCGCTCGCCACTCCTCCGGGCTCCCAAGTGCGTTGGTGTCGTCCCGCGTGCAGCGGGCCGTCCGCGATCGTCGCGACGGCGCGTCCCAGCATGTCATAGGCCGTCACGCGCACCATCGACGCCCACTGAAGGTCGAAGGCGATCGTGGTGGACGGATTGAACGGATTCGGATACGGCGGATGAACGACGAACGAGTACGGAGCCTCCGGACGCAACGATGAGACCGATGTCGGAGTCCCCGGCGAGACGCGTCGATTGCGGAGAAGCATCAGATCGTCTCCGACGACATTCTTGCCAGTGCCGATCCCGGCATTCGTAAGCGTCACGATCGTGACCGGACCGCCGGCTGGCACGACAACATCTCCGAGCCTCGTCCATCCGGCGTTGAGCGCGCCAGCCTGGTCAACCACGACGGTCCTTGGGACGTAAGTCGTATCATGCAGCAGATAGGTAGCCGACGACGTGAGCGCGTTCAAACCTGTCGGGATATGCGCGTACAGCTCGTAGATGCCCGATTCGGCCACGGTCACCGCGTATCTCATCGTGTCGGCGCCGTTGGCGTCCGCATAGAAGACCGACCCATTCCAACCCGAGACGTAATTGACTCCCACGAATCCGGTCCGGGTGGCCGCTGAGTCTTTCGCGAAGACCGGCGTCGGACGCCAGCCTTCCTCGCGGTGCGGGGGCGTAGCTTTCGTCGGGTAGACCTGGTTGCGTAACGGCACCATGTATCCTGCATCTCGCAGATCGTTGTAGTACCACCACGCGTGCCCCTTCAATCCCGCATTTCGGCTAGCCTGGATCAGATTGACGCCTTCGCTGAGCGAGAACAGAGTGTTGTTTGGTTTGATGGCGATGCCAGCGTTGACCTTCTGTTGTGAGGCGCTGGTGAGGCCGTAGAGCGCGGACGGGATGTATCCCATCAGCACGGAGGAAGGTTGATACATTTGCACTTGCGCCGCGTCCAATTTACCCAGTTCTAACCAAGCCTTCCAATCCTGGAGGACATTATCGTAGGCCGGATATGAGCCCAGTCCCGAGGCATAGTGGCTCGGGGCGTTCGAGACGACCACGTTCGGGTTCGCCGCTTTGATCGAATCGTACACCGCTGCGTGGAACGTGACCAACTGATCCGCCCGCCAACGTTTCCAGGCAGAATTCGTGCCATCAACCGGAGGAGCGCTGCCAGTCGCGGCTGTGTATTTGACCACCGACGCGCTGTCATAGCCGAAGTTCAGATTGGGATAGCGGATCCGATCCAGCTCGATACCGTCAACATCATACCGACGCGCGATCTCCTCGTGCAGTTCGATGAGGAATGAACGCGGCTCGTCGTTGTTATGAGCGAGCCAATAGAAGAAGATGCCCCCTTCGGGACTCGGAATGAGGTCGTTGCCCGATGCGTCCTTGCCGAGCCACGATGGCCTTCTGTCGAACAACGGCCCTTTCGGAAAGCCGGGTAGCGAATAGCCCGACCACCATCCGGCGAACCCGTACTCCATCCATGCCTCGATCTCGAGACCGTTCCGATGGGCTTCGGCGATCGCCTCTTGCAGAATGTCACGCTCCCCCGCCGCGGGATCTGTGTAGTAGCCCGTCTCACGGAAGAAGACATCACTCCGGAAAAGCGGAAAGCCGCGGCTCCACGCATTGAAGTAGACGACGTTGAAATTGGCGGCGGCGATAGTATCCATCGTCCGCGCGATCTCGGCCTTCGACCAGAAGCTCCCTCCCGTCCTCGGCGTCACCCAAATGCCGCGCAGCTCCTGAGCGGCGAGGCCCTGAGTCAACTGGAGGAGGACGATCAGCATCGTCACGCCAACGGATACTCTTCTGACATTACTCGAACATGCAGTGGCCACTCTTGCCTCTCTCCTCATGCCTTCGTCTCCATGGACACGCCGTTCGCGCGAGATGGTTTGAACAGATCGTACAGCACAAGCCCCACTGCTCCAAGCACCACTCCGTCTCCCCCCAACTGTGCCGGCTGGACCGTGACGGCTTTCGCCGGTTCTGACAGCAGGTCTTTGCCGAGCTTTTGCTGGACGAGGCGAGCCACCGAAGGATCGTTCGCGATCGAACCGCCCAAAATGATCGAACGCGGGTTCAACATATTGACGATGCTGATGCAGATGGTCGCAATGGCCGTCGTCGCCTCGTTGATCACACGCGACGCGACATGGTCACTCGAGCGCGCCGCAGCAAGGACGGCCTCAACGGTTTTAAGGGATGCTTCACCGCCGGCATGTCGATAGGCACGAAGCAACGAAGCGTCCCCAAGCAGTCCGCCAAGGTCGCGCTGTCCATGATACAGGAGCGGAAATTGGTCGGGCCGGGAGAGAATATGCCCCACTTCGTTGTAGCCGATCTCTCCGGCGCTCGAGGTCGTGCCGTGCAGAATGGTGCCGTCGACGATGATCCCTGCTCCGATGCCATCACCCACCCAGAAAAACACCTGGTCCGGAACGTCTTTGCCGGCTCCGAAGAGGAACTCAGCGAGCGTCATGGCCTTCACGTCGTTCTCCACGAAGACGGAGAGTCCAAGCCGCTCACTGAAGGCCCGCTTCAGATCGGTCCCCTGCCACCCTCGGAGGGTGTCGGCGACGCGGATGATGCCGCTCTCACGATCGATGACGCCCGGAAGGCCGATGCCAATGCCGACGCTATGCTCAAAGAGCATGGGCTCGGAGGTGCGCCACGAGTCCAGTTGCTCCAGCGTGCGGCCGATGACGGTTTCAGGAGGGTCTCCGGGCGTGATCGGGAAGGTCGTCCGTCGAAGGATGTTCGCGTTGAGATCGGTCGCGACGATCTGCACCGACCGCATGCGGATATCCACGCCGAAGACGGTGCCGGCCTTGGGATTGAACTGCAGGAGCTCTCGCTTGCGTCCACCGCGGCTCGTTGATGTGCCTGCGCCAACCGGCTCAAGGAACCCGACATCGAGGAATCGACCGACGATCTCTGTGACCGTGGTCTTTGAGAGGGCGCAGCGTTGAGAGATCTCAGTGCGCGAGATGGGGCTGGAATCCCGGACGAGTCGCAGGATGCGGTACTCGTTCGGCTCGTCAAAGGCGTTTCTTCGCTGGGCTAATCTACGCCACACGATTGGTCCACAGGAGTAGACTTTGGTTTGTCAACTTGACGAACAAACCCAATATGGCATGCTGACCCCATTCTGTCAAGTTAATTCGACGGCAACACTCTCCCAGACTTGAGAATCCATCGCACAAAATCAGTCAACTCAAAATGATCTCACGCAACGACGCGACGACGCAACGTCTAGTGCCTGTCACCGCCCACCAACACAAGACTTCGCCAGCAGAAGAGCCTCCAACAAACATTCCTTCACTCCAACAATCCTCTCTCCGCTCCTTACCCTAACTCCCAACTCCCTCCTCCGTGCTCCTGCGACTGCTATTCTTCTTCCACCACCATGATCGTGTTCGCCACCGCCCGCTCGCCAGTCCGGTCGGATGGACTGTTCACGATCTTGCCCTCAACCACCATCGTCGTCGAGCCTCCTCCATCCAAGTTCACCGCGTTCCAGACACCGATCGAACGCAGAAACCGAGCCATCTCCCTGAAGTTCATTCCAATGCTCGTCGACTGGCGTCCGTCGACAGTACCGAGATACAGTACCGTCGAATCCTGGTTCATCCCGACAAACGTGCGCGGATGCAGGTCCGTCGTGAACTGCATTCCGATCCCTTCCCTTCGATGCTCATCCATCTCCACCGTTCGTCCATTCCGGAGGATGCGCCCCCCCGCCCCGACGACCTCCACCAAAGTCTTCGAACCCGACCACAACCCCAGCGACACCGACACCGTGTCTCCCACTCCAACCTGGCCGGCAGGACCGGCGACGGACGACCAGACCCAATCGTTACCCGAGATCGAGGCATTCCCGTTGCTCTGCACGGACCAAACTCTGAAGCGAGCGGTTCCATTTGCCAGCGGTTGGTCGATCGGAGCCAGCACGGCCTCCCAAGCTCCTGATATCGATCGTGTGCTCTTCCCCCAACGAGCGTTGTAAAGCACGGAGCCGGAAGAATCCAGAAGGTCATTCACCGCACGCACCGAGAACAGGCGTCCCCGTGAGGTCGAGACGGCACCGGCAAAGTTCATCGGGTCCATGACCGGTCGACGGTCCGACGTCATCCCGAAGTGACTGCGCTTCGATGGCAGGGCCACCACCACCTCCCCACGCGACGACTGGCTCCCGACCGGCCAATGCGTCTTGAACGAGAAGAAGTCCGCGTTTACGGCCCCGATGACCTTCGATGACTCCGCCGATCGGCGCCGCACCTGGTCGGTCGTTCGTCGCAAGCTGTCGGCGCGGAACGTCTCGATCGTTACGCCCTCTTCTCGAAGATCGATTTCGAGGATATCCAGCGTATACGGTCCCTCCAGCGAAAATGATCGGTGCCGAACTCCGCGACGCACTTCCCTTGTCTCGGAGCGGTCCCTTCGCTTCAGGGGAACAGAGGCCGGACGCTGATACACCTCCCGCTTCAAGACATCGAACAGGCCGCCATCTCGCAGGTCATTGTAGTACCAGAACGAATGCCCGGCGGTCGTATGCTGCCTCGCGATCTTCACCAGCTCGACCACCTCCTTCGCGCCCATTGCCACGCCGCCGGGTTTGACGACAAGACCCGACGTCGTGCGGACGCGCAACGACTCAGGCAACGGAGCCAGTGCCGCTCGCACGAACTTCCGGAATTCCGCCGGCCGGCCATACATCTGGATCTGAACGAGTTCCACCGAACCATCCTTCAACCACTGCCGCCAGTCCTGAAGGTATTCCTCGTATGAACCGTATTCGTCACCCGTCGTGTAGTGACCGGGGGCGTTCGACACCACGACCCGCGGATTGGCCTTCTTGATGCGTTGGTAGGCCAGGCGATGGAATTCGACGATGCGATCCGCCCTCCAGCGCATCCATGCCGTATTCGAAGGATCCATTGGAGGCCGCGCGCCCCCATGGGCGGCCGCATACATCGCCGTCGTCACCGAATCGTACCCGCAATCGTGTTTGGGATACCTGATCCGGTCGAGTTCAATGCCATCGATGTCGTACTCCGCCGCCACCTCGGCGTGCAAGTCGGCCAAGAAGGTCTGTACGGACGGCTGGCTGTGGGCCATCCAGTAGAACGTTCCCACATGGCCGCTCACGTACTCGGCGCTCCCCTTTGAATCGCGGGCAAGCCATTCGGGACGTTTCCTGAAGATCGGCCCGAGCGGCAGCGAATCGATCTCATTGCCCGACCACCAGCCGACGAAGCCATATTCCATCCACGCTTCGATATGCAGCCCAACGGCGTGTGCTTCTTCGACCGCCTCGGCCAGAATGTCGCGCTTGCCCGCCGCAGGATCAGTCGCAAAACCGAATTCCTTTTGAAAGAGCCGGCTCTGCCAAAGGGGCCAACCGCGGGACCACGCTAAGAAGTAGACTGTATTGAAGTTCGCGTCGGCGGTCTGCCGCATCGCCGTACGGATCTCCTCCCGGGACCAAAGACGCGAACCCTCGCGGGGGGTCATCCACAGACCGCGAAGTTCTCGTTCTTGGGAAACCAACTCCCCCGCAAGGAGGAGAAGGAGTAGCGTCGCAATCGCTGAGCGCCTGAAGGAATTCATCGAGGGAACCGGAGGCTTTGAACGAACGAGGGATGATACGCACTTTTCCGACGCTGTGATAGTCGCGAGGAGAGCGTACATTGCCTCGGCTCACCATTCCAACGACCGACCGCATGAACAGATCACTCGGCATTCTCCTCTGCGCCCTTCTGCTGTTCGGCGCATCAACAAGCGTCATGGCTCAACCTGCCCGCTGCACATCCTTCGACGAACTCCTGACCTCCCTCAAGGAAGGTTGGACCGTCAGGACGACGATCGAGTACGCGAAATGCAGGCTCGTCATCGACTCTGTGGAGCACCAGTCGCCCGAAGCGATCGGCGGGATGTCGATCGAGACATACGAGTACTTTGGCCGCGGCGTCGTCCGAAATGTCAAAGCGTATCTCGCAACGTCCGAAACGCACGTGATCAGCCACCCCCGCCACGGATACGTCCTCAATTACGTGCGTCTCCGGATCTACGAGGACGATGCCGTTGAGATCACCGCTCGCTATCTGAACCCGACGACGTATGCCGTCGTGATGGACGAAACCTTCTTTGGATCGATCTCCACCGGCACAGACGGCAACGGCGTTCATTTGTACCGTTCGCAGCCCTGAACCCCTTGTTAAGGAGCAAGCATGCGTACCTCTACCGTGACCGCAGCGATCGCCTTTCTTGCTACAAGTCTCACAAGCCAGCCCCAACCGGTCCCCATAGCGGGACCTTGGCGCTTCTCGACTGTGGACCGTCCAGATCATGCGCGCACGGACTTTTCTGATGCCTCGTGGGCGCTCATCAGAAGCGGCAGCAGTTGGGAGCGCCAGGGGTTCGACAAACTCGACGGCCACATGTGGTATCGAGCTCGCGTCACGATCCCTTCGACGTTACGCGATGAAGCTGAGATCAAGGGGGCGATCAGGCTGGAACTGGGTATGATCGACGATATCGACCAGACCTTCCTGAACGGGGCGCTCATCGGACTGAATGGGACCGATGTGCCCCCAGGGACACAAGCCGACACCGGTTCGCTGGCGCCGATCGGTACGAAGTGGAACACGGCGAGATCATACACGATCCCGTCCGATGACCCGCGGATACGCTGGGATGCCGAGAATGTCATCGCCATCCGGGTGTATGATAGCGGAGGACCGGGAGGGCTCTGGTCGGGAGATCCGAGGTTCCGCCCGCTATCGCTCTCAGACGTGCTGATGATCGGGCATGCCGAGGCGCCCTTCCGTGAGATCGACGGCGGTTTCGAGAAGACGTTCGATCTTCACAACCGCTCATCGTCGATCCAGATCCGTGGCTCGCTCGTCATTCGGGTCGTCGATGGCATGAACGGCTCGGAGCTCTCGAGATCAACGCGGCCGCTTCTCCTGGCACCCGGGATGACGTCGCCGGTGACGGAGCGTCTGTCGCGGCCGAACACCTCGACGCTGATCGTGTATCAGGCCACGGTGGACGGGTTTGAGCGATCGGTCGTGTCGCAGGACGAGGTGCCGTATGTCCTCACACCCCTGCCGAACGACGCTCCCCGCATCAACGGTCCTTCGGTCGTCGGGGCCCGGCCCGACCGGCCGTTCGTCTTTCGCATTCCCGTCAGCGGCGAACGCCCGATGCAGTACAAGGTCGACGGCCTTCCGAAGGGACTCGCCGTAGACCAACGGACAGGCATCATCACAGGCCGCACGCCCGAAAGAGGCGTCTATGCCATCCAGATGCATGCACAGAACGCGCACGGCCGCGACGAACGCGTCATCACGCTCAACGTCGGCGACAAACTCGCATTGACCCCGCCGATGGGCTGGAACAGTTGGAACGTGTGGGGACTCGCGGTCGACCAAGAGAAGGTCGTGGCATCGGCAAAGATGTTCGCACAGAAAGGGCTGGCCGACCACGGCTGGACGTATATCAACATTGATGACGGCTGGGAGATCCGAGGGGACGACCCGCGCCCCAAGCGACATCCTGACGGCACGATCGTCGTCAATGAGAAGTTCCCCAACATGAAGGCGCTCGGCGACAGTCTGCATGCGCTCGGGCTGAAGTTCGGCATCTATTCCTCGCCGGGGCCGCTGACGTGCGGCGGCTACACCGCCAGCTACGGTTACGAGCAGCACGATGCACGTTCGTACGCCGCCTGGGGCATCGACTATCTCAAGTACGACTGGTGTACCTACAGCCGCATCGCGAAGGACGGCTCGCGGGCAGAGTTGATGAAGCCGTACGCCCTGATGCGGAGCAAGCTTGACGCCGTCGACCGGGACATCGTCTACAGTCTGTGTCAGTACGGGATGGGAAATGTCTGGGAATGGGGTGCTCAGGTGGGGGGCGACCTGTGGCGGACAACGGGGGACATCATCGACACCTGGGAAAGCATGAGCGGCATCGGGTTCGATCAGGTGGCAAATGCCCCCTTCGCAGGCCCCGGACACTGGAACGACCCCGATATGCTCGTGGTCGGATGGGTGGGCTGGGGTCCTCGCCTACGTCCGACCCGGCTGACGCCGGATGAACAATACGCGCACATCAGTCTGTGGTGCTTGCTGTCGGCCCCTCTGCTGATAGGATGCGACCTGACGCGGCTCGACGATTTTACGCTCAATCTCTTGACGAATGACGAGGTCCTTGTTATCGACCAAGATCCGCTCGGACGGCAGGCGACTCCCAAACTCATCAAGGACAGCATTCAGGTATGGACGAAGCCTCTGGCCAACGGTTCGACGGCCGTCGGTGTCTTCAACCTTTCGTCTACCGCGCGCCAGGTCCGCGTCGACCTGGAGGAGGTCGGGCTTCCGACCAGCGTCAACTTCCGCGACGTGTGGCGGCAACGATCGGCCGGTCGGTTCTCGGGAACCGCCACATTTGACGTCCCCCGTCACGGCGTCGTGCTCCTTCGAACGATTGACCGCTAGGCCGACTTGATCCTGGAATCCACCTTAACAGCACTTCAGCCGCAAAGAACGCAGAGACTGCAAAGAGATGTGATTCCGGTCTCGTCCAGATGTCGGCCCCCGGCTTGTTCGCGCGGACATTTCGCGTTGTGGCTGGAGTCAAGTCATCGTTCGCTACGTACGTGGAGCCTGCTTCCCGAGTAACCCTGCCCCGGAATGAATTCCGGGGCAGTAATTGCACAAACCCTTCGGGTTCGCTACCAACTTCCTCGACTCCGGACTCCTGTCCTCTGATCACACTCCATTACTCCACCTCATGGATCTCCAGAGCAACTTCTTATCTCCAGCTCATGGTCTTCACTCGAACTCCTTCACTCCTCGTCCCAGTTCTTCGCCAGCCCTCCATTTCTCCAACCTCAGGATGCTCAACAGTCAAACCATTCTCCCTACTCCCTACTCCATACTCCCTACTCAATACTTCATACTTAGTACTTCATACTTCATACTTTCTACTCCTCCTCACATCCTCCACCTCACCCCTCCATAGATCATTCTCCCCTGCACCGGTCCCCAAATGATGGAGCTGTCGAAGTATACATTGGACGGGTCGGTGGCCGAGATGATCGGGTCGCTCTGACGGAAGTCAAAAAGGTTCTCGACCCCCACGTAGAGGTCCAGGTTTGCCATCAGCGTCCGCGTCACCTGCCCATTGACCTGGAAGAAGGATGGGGACGACGAGGGTCGGCGATACGGCAACGGACTCGTCGATGTCTCCGGAAGTCTCTTGCTGCCGAACCACGAGACGGTCAGGTCGAAAGCCATGCGTCCCGAGCCGTCGTCGTCAGGCTGTGTGGCGTAGGCCAGATTGACGAACGCCCGATGCTTTGCCACGTATGGACGGTCGCGCAGCCGGCCATCGACCGTCTGCCGAACGTCGAGGTAGCGATAGGCGGTCCGCACTTCGAGCCTTTCCCAGGGCTGGATGTTCATTTCGGCCTGGGCACTGTTCGAGAAGGATGAGCCCGTCAATGGCTGGAAGACGACCGTCCGCGCATCGCGGTCGAGATTCACGACCAGTTGATCGTCGAATGTCGTCCGATGCAAGTCGATCACGATGGTCCCTTCACGGCCATTCACCGTCACATAGCGCGTTGCGCTGAGTCCGACATTCCATCCGGCTTCACGCTGGTACGCCAGACCCGATGCGAACCCTTCGAGCACGGGGGTTCGGGAACTGGCGAACAGCGCGAGGTTTTCCGCGTAGATGTTCGCCGTCCGCTGGCCGCGTCCCGCCGACAGACGCAGCGTCCAGTTGATGTCGGGCGCGTAGCGCACGTGCAGACGCGGGGTGACGAACGAGCCGAAGAGATTGTGACGATCGCCCCGCAGGCCGGCTACGATCGACAGGTCTTCGCCGCTCGAGAACGTGTACTCCAGGAAGGCACCCGGTACGCGTTCGATCCGTGCCTCGTCGACGCCGAACACCCGCTCGTCGTAGTCGTCCACGAGGAGACTGACGCCGCCGCGCAGACGATGGACGCCGGGCTCGATCTCAGCGTCGTAGAGCAGATTCAGGTATCCCGTCCGTTCCCTCCCGGCGTACTCGCGGTGCTGGAGCGTTGTGGACGTCCGATGGTCGGCGTAGGACCACTGAAGCCCGATGCTGCGCCCTTCATCCGCGAAGACGTAGCCGGTCTTGCCGGTGATCCGCAGTTGATGTCCCTTCATGCGATAGCGATACTGCATGGGATCGGCACCCAGCGCCAGGTGGTCCATATCGATGCCGTGCATCGTCCCATTGCGTTTCTCGTCCGACGTGTACTGGACGAGGACCTGCGCTTCGAGTCCGTCGTAGTCGTGCAGCGTGAGCCGCTGCAGCACGTGAGCGGCGGTCCCGATCGGAGCGTCCAGGAAGCGGTCGCCGTTGCGGTCCATCGACACCCGCCGCGTGTCCATGTTCACCATCGTCAGCGACGAGAGATGCTCGCCGAGCGACGTCCGCAGATTTCCGTTGAGCTCGAATCGCTGGTCGTCGGTCCCGAACATCGTCAGGTACACGCGCTGTTCGGCCTCGTTCCACGGCTTGCGATACTCGACGTTGATCTGGCCCGTGATCGACTCGTAGCCGTTCGCCACCGAGCCGACCCCCTTCGAGACCTGGATGTTGTCGATCCACGAACCCGGGATGTAGGTCAGGCCCACGTTGGAGGCGAGCCCTCGCACCGCCGGCATGTTCTCGAGCGTGATCTGCGAATAGGTCCCGGCCAACCCGAGCATCTCGATCTGCCGTGTCCCCGTGACCGCGTCGGTGAATGAGACGTCGACGGACGGATTGGTCTCGAAACTCTCCGACAGATTGCAGCACGCGGCCTTGAAGAGTTCTTTTTCCGTCATGACCACGGTGTTCGTCGCCGCGCGGTATTCGATGAAACTGGGGGCCCGTTGGCCGACGACGTTGACCCCCTCAACCTCCGACGCTTCGGCAACGAGCGTGACCCGAAGAACCCGGGGCTCGCTGATCGTCAGCGTATCGGCCCGATAGCCGACGTTGCTCACGATGAGGCGTCCGCCACGATCAGGGAACGCCAACTGAAATCGGCCCACCGTATCGGCCACCGTTCCGACCCGAGTACCGAGCCAGTAGATCGATGCGCCGACGACCGGCCGGATCTGCCCATCCTCGGTCCGTTCCACCACTCTCCCCTGCACCAGAGCCGACGACTGCGAGAAGAGAAGGGCGGGCACGAGGAGAGCGCTCAACAACCATGCGCTTCTCATGTCCGTCGCTCCTTAGTGGGTGGAATCGTTGTCGCGGTACAGGCAGCAGCCCGGGAGCTCGTCATAGACGCTGTCCGGGGCGATGGCCTTTGGCGTATCATGACCGACAGCGGCCAGCCGCTGATGCAGCGAGTCGACGGAGATCGCCGCAGGGCGGTACGATACGGTGAGCATCTTGGTCTGCTTGTTCCAGGAGGCCTTCTCGACCTCCTTGATCTTCATCGCCTTCTCGATGCGGTTCTTGCACATGTTGCAGTTGCCGAAGACCTTGAAGGAGGTCTCAGCGACCTTAGCTTCCTGGGCAGTTGCGGGAAAGGCGAAAAGGGACAGAGCGACGAATGCGAAAAGGATGGTACGCATGATAATCCTCAGGTTGAGTGTGAAAGACGGATAGCGTACAGCGAGGCATCGTGCGGACGCACGCTACCTGACGTTCCGACCAGGGCAACTCAGATGAGGAATGAGCAGTTGAGGATGGTGGCTGACACGGCCCGAGGAGGAGACGTGTCGACAGGAATGCGGGACTCGCTGACTGCCGCCACCGAAGCAGCGTCGTCGACGAGCGGATAGACGATGTGTGCGGCATCCAGCGTCGGCTGGCTCACGAGGGCCAAAGCGACCTGTTCGTCGTGCACTTGGAACGACTTGATCTCAACGGTGCAGCAGCGATCGGCCGGGTCCATGACATCGGCACAGCCGCAGGGGTCCTCTTGCGAGACCGGGGCAAAGTTCGCGTCCGTCGTTCCGCCGCAGGTGTGATGGAGAACGTTGACTCCGACGGCGAGACTGACGTAGACCAGGAGGATCAGTATGGACAGGATGCGCTGCACAGGTTCAAAATACGCGTGAAAGCCGGAAGAAGCAATGACCCTAGAACAGGCAGCACCTTCGCCGAGTTCCGATCGGCCGAAAGACGAGGGACTGTCAGAGATTTTGTGTGTGAGCCATTGGTGGATTAGGCAACATCAGCAAGACGTTCTTTGAACATGATCGCCAGCTGGGTCTTGACGCTGCGC
>JALONQ010000040.1 GCA_025454835.1 Bacteroidota bacterium
TGACTCCCTTGAGCGTGATACCGCAAACAACGTACGAGCGACTCTTTTGTTGCACAACAACGACCGTCAAACAGAGTTTTTCAGCAGCCTGCTAGAAGCAGTCTTAAGAATGCATCGCGCAACGACGCGGCGACCGCAACGACAGAGGTTTGGAATAGAGAACCTTGATACTTGACAGGAATTGAACCGTTGCGTCGTTGCGCCGCTGCGAGAGACCAGTTGATTCTGGAGGGATTCGGTTTTTGAGATGGCTTCTAGATAATACCGTGATGATGCTTCTAACATGAGCCTTGGCGCCGTTGCGCCGTTGCGTGAGAAACTGCTTCTCAATATGCCGCCAAGCGTTCGATGGCTGCGAGGACGTCGACCTTTGACGGTAGCATCGCGTCTTCCAGCGTCGGTGCATACGGCACCGGAATGTCCTTCGCCGCCACGCGCACGACCGGCGCGTCGAGCGCTTCGAAGCACTGATCGGTGATCCTCGCCACGATCTCCGCGCCGAATCCGCCTGTGAGGGTGTCCTCGTGGGCAACGATCACCTTATTCGTCTTGCGCACCGAAGCGTAGATCGTCTCTTCATCCAGCGGATTGATGGTCCGCAGGTCGATGACCTCCACGCTGATCCCCTTCGCCTCCGCCATGCGCGCGGCTTCGAGCGATTGCTGGACCATGTATCCCCATGACACGATGGTCATGTCGGTTCCGACGCGGCGGGTCGCCGCCACGCCCAAGGGCAATACGTACTCCGCCGACGGCTCAGGGGTGGATGCATATCCCTGACGGTACAGTCCTTTGTGCTCCATGAAGAGCACCGGGTCATCGCCCCGTATTGCCGCTTTCAACAGTCCCTTGGCGTCAGCCGCCGTCGAAGGGAACACGAGCCGCAAACCCGGGATGTGCGCGAAGAACGCTTCGATCGACTGGCTGTGATAGTGTCCGCCGTGGATGTACCCGCCGACCGGAACGCGGATCACCACCGGGCAGGGCCAGGCACCGTTCGAACGATAGCGTAGCATCGCCAGCTCGTCGCGGATCTGGATAAATGCCGGCCAGATGTAGTCGCCGAACTGGATCTCCGGCACGGGCTTCCAGCCGCGCAAAGCCATGCCGATCGCCACACCCATGATACTGGCTTCGGCCAGCGGCGAATTGAAGCACCGCTCCGGGCCGAACTTCGCCGTCAGGCCCTTCGTTGCCGTAAAGACCCCTCCCTTTCCCGCGGCGACATCCTCACCGAACACGACGACCTTTGCGTCGCGCTCCATCTCTTCGGCCAGCGCGTGGTTGATGGCGTCGACGAGAACGACTTTCGATCCGGCGTGCTCAGGCTCGACGAAGGCTGTTGGCTTCGTCGCATGGGCGTCGCCGTAGAGATGATCCATGACCGTCGCGGCCTCCGGCACGGGTCGGCCCTCGGCCCACTCCGCGGCGCGGTCCACGTCGGCCTTCACCGATTCGACCAACTCATTCGCGCTCGCGTCCGTTAGGATGCCCTGCTCGATAAGCCACGTCGTCAGTTTCGGGATGGGGTCGAGTTTCTTGTCGCGCTCGATGTCTTCCTTCGTACGGTACTTGGCATGATCGTCGGAGGACGAATGCGGCAAGAGGCGAACCGTATGAGCGACGAGGAGCGTTGGTCCCTTACCCGTGCGTGCGCGACCGACCGCGCGCTGCATCGATTCGTA
This sequence comes from Bacteroidota bacterium, assembly GCA_025454835.1. Classification (GTDB taxonomy): domain Bacteria; phylum Bacteroidota; class Ignavibacteria; order UBA10030; family UBA10030; genus 2-02-FULL-55-14. The sequence goes on from JALONQ010000040.1 coordinate 1,686, forward strand.
CGTGGCGAAGAAGTCGGTTCCATCCACCTCCTCGCGATGAAGCCCGGCGAAGCCCTTCGTCACCTCGAAGACCGATCCACCCGCCGTCTGCTGAGCGACGGGGACGGAGATGGCGAATTTGTTGTCCTGAATGAAGAAGATCACGGGGAGCGCTTCGCGCGCAGCCCAGTTGACCGCTTCGAAGAACTCACCCTCGCTCGTGGCACCTTCGCCCGAAGAGACGTACACGACCTCGTCGGACCCCTCCTTCTTGATCGAGAGGGCCATCCCGACGGCCTGGAGATACTGCGTGCCCGTCGGGCTCGATTGCGTCACCATGCGCGCGCTCTTCTTGCCCCAATGCGAGGGCATCTGGCGCGCGCCGCTGCTTGGATCCTCGGCCCGGTGGAGCGCGGCCAGGAACACCTCTTCTGCCGTCATGCCGTTCTGAAGCGCGAACGCGACATCGCGGTAATAGCAGTTGGGCCAGTCGTGGCCCTGACGCATCGCCATGGCGGCAGCCACTTGCGCTGCTTCATGGCCGGAGCCGCCGATGTGGAAGAACGACTTCCCTTGCTTCAGGAGAATGAGATGCTTCTCGTCGATCCGCCGGGCCGTGAGCATGGTGCGGTAGGCGCCAAGCACTTGCTGCTTCGTCAATCCGTGCGGGATCTTCGAGGTCTCTCGTTCCTGCATCGTCGCGGTCTTCGCCATCCGATCCTGTTCCTTGCTAGCTGAAAGAATCATTGCCACAGAGAGCACAAAGATCACAGAGCAACGCGAACGATGCGGTGGTCCTGGTGTCCTTTGCCGTCCTTATGTCCATACAACCGCGGTCCCGGCGCTCACGCTGCCGGAGAGACCGCCGGATCCTTCATCGCGACCAGTATGGGCCGCATCTCCTCCAACGTACTGCTCCGGGGTGTCGTGAAGAAGACCTCGGCGAAAGCGCGCGTCAATTCCTCGCGCACATCGGACATCGGTACCGTGCGGCCGAGCAACTGCTCCATCGAGGTCACGCCCTTGTGGAAGATGCCGCAGGGGATGATGCGGTCGAACCGTTGAAGGTCCGTCGAGACGTTCAATGCGAACCCGTGCATGGTCACCCAACGACTCACTTTCACGCCAAGGGCCGCCACCTTGTTGCCACTCACCCAAACGCCCGTCAGTCCATCTTCTCGCACGCCTTCGATGCCGAAGGTCCGAAGCGTGCGAATGATCACTTCCTCCAGGTCCCGGAGATACCGGTGCAGGTCCGGCTTCGCGTGCAAGTCGATGATCGGGTAGCCGACGATCTGACCGGGGCCGTGAAACGTCACATCGCCGCCGCGGTCGATCCTGAACATCTCAGTGCCCGTGCGTGCCAACTCGGCCTCGTCGGCCAGCACATGATCCTCGTCGCCGCCTTTGCCGATCGTGTAGACCGGCTCATGCTCCGTGAAGAGCAGCAGGTCGTCCACCGCGCCCCGAACCCGAAGTTCCCAGAGCTGATGCTGAAGGTCCCAGGCCTCGGCGTAGCGGGTGCGGGCCAGGTCGATCACGGTGATGTTACGCGACGAGCTGATCAATGTATCATCCTCCGCTCAACGATTGCCACGCTCATCACAGCGCCGAATTCGATGGATCCTCTCGCCTCTGGCCCCTCGACTTCGCCGCTCGACAAGCTCGCGACTTCGCCGCTCGACAAGTTCGCGGCTTCGCTTGGGGCTTGCCTCTGACCTCCGGCTTCTGGCCTCTGATCTCTGTCCTCTGGCCTCTGACTTCCAGCCTCAAATATGGATTGCCACTCCGTGAGAATCTCCCGCGGCCTCCATGACGGCTTCCGACAGAGTCGGATGGGCGTGCATGGTGTGGGCCAATTCCTCCCACGTTGTTTCGAGGGCTTTCGCCATTCCCAATTCTGCGATCATCTCGGTCGCTTCGGCGCCGACAATATGAGCGCCGAGCAGTTCACCGTATTTCTCGTCAAACACCAGCTTGACGGTTCCTTCGGTCTGGCCAGTCGCCATGGCTTTGCCCAGCGGACGGAACGGGAACCGACCGATCTTCACCTTGTACCCCTTGGCGATGGCCGCATCTTCCGTGAGACCTACGCTGGCCACCTGGGGCTGGCAGTACGTGCACGCCGGTATGTTCGACCGGTCGATGCCGTGCTTCGCCTTGCCACCGATATGATCCACGGCCACGATGGCTTCGTGTGAGGCTACGTGCGCCAAGAGAGGCGGACCGGAGACGTCGCCGATGGCGTAGATGCCCGGGGCACTCGTTTGCATGAACTCGTTCACGACCACGAAGCTCCGGTCGACCTTCACGCCGACCTGCTCGAGGCCAAGGTTTTCGACGTTGCCCTGGACACCGATGGCCATGAGCGCCACATCGCCGGTGACGTCGGTCTTCCCTTCTTTCGTCTCGACGGTGACCGTTACGTGGTCGCCCACCTTTACGCCTGCGACCTTGGCGCTGGTCATCAGCTCGATCCCCTGCTTCTTGAGCGATGATTCGACGATCTTCGTGATCTCCTTATCTTCCAGCGGTAGTATCGTCGGCATCATTTCGACGACCGTCACCTTCGTACCAAGGGCGTTGTAGAAATAGGCGAACTCGATGCCGATGGCCCCGCCGCCGATCACGACCATCGACTTCGGCTGGGCCGGCAAGGACATGGCTTCCATGCTCGTAATGACCTTCTTCCGGTCGATCGTCACACCAGGCACCGACCGTGGCCGGGCGCCGGTCGACAGGATGACGTGCTTCGACTTGACGACGTCGAAGACCTTGCCATCTTTCGACACTTCGATGGTCGAGCGGTCCTTGAATTTCGCCTCACCGTAGATGACCTCGATCTTGTTCTTTTTCATCAGGTATTCGACGCCCTTCGTGATCCGGTCGGCCACGCCTCGGCTGCGTTGGATGATCTTCGAGAAGTCGAACGTGAGGTCCTTGTAGGAAAAGCCGAACTCCTCGGCCTTCTTGAACTGCTGGTACATCTCGGCGCTCTTCAGGAGCGCCTTCGATGGGATGCAACCCCAGTTGAGGCAGACGCCGCCGAGCTTGTCGCGCTCGATGAGCCCCACTTTCTTGCCGCTCTGAGCGGCCCGTATGGCGGCCACGTATCCGCCAGGGCCTGCGCCGATGACCGTCAGATCGAACTGTCGTTCTGCCATGTCCTTCCTTTCAAGGGTGAGTTCCGGCCGGTTCCGCTGCGACCGGGCGGGCACTCGCGAAGATGAAAAATATACCCACGAATGCGGGTAAAAACAACTGAGCGGACCGTCGTCGGCTTCGGTTGATTGTGATGCACTTTTGGCGTACGTTTCGGCCGACTTTTTTTGAGGCATGGCAGAACACGAGCGGCGCGTCATCGTCTCCAACCGTAAAGCGCGGTACGACTACGAGATCTTGGAGACCTGGGAGGCTGGCCTCGTGCTGACGGGGACGGAGGTGAAGTCCCTCCGCGCCGGCAAAGCGAACCTGCTGGACGCGTATGCCCTGCTCAAGGGGGGCGAAGTGTGGTTGTTGGGGATGCACATCAACCCGTACGAACACGGCAGCTACGCCAATCACCAGCCGGACCGGACTCGCAAGGTGTTGCTCCAAACGCGGCAGATCCTGAAGTTGCAGGGTCGCGTCGCTGAGCGGGGCCTCGCCCTCATTCCGCTCTCCGTCTACTTCAAGGGTCCGTACGCCAAGGTCGAGCTCGCGCTTGCCCGCGGCAAGCGGCAGTACGACAAGCGTGAGAGCATTAAGCGCCGCGACGCGGAGCGCGAGGTGCGCCAGCGCACGAAGAGGAGCGCAACGTAAGACCTTGTTTCCCACCTTGAACGTTCAGATGGACGTCATCAAGCGCGGCGTCTCGGAGATCATTCCCGAAGAGGACCTCGCCCGCAAGATCGAACGATCCATCGCATCGAAGACCCCCCTCAACATCAAGCTGGGATGCGACCCGAGCCGCCCCGACCTGCATTTGGGCCACTCCGTCGTTCTCCGAAAGCTCCGCCAATTCCAGGAACTCGGCCATCAGGCGATCCTCATCATCGGCGACTTCACCGCAATGATCGGCGACCCCTCGGGCAAGAGCAAGACCCGCCCGTCGCTGACACTCGAGGAGACCCGCCAGAACGGCCAGACCTATTTTGAACAGGCCACGAAGGTCTTGTCGGCCAAGAATATCTCGATGTTCTACAACTCGGAATGGCTCGGCAAGATGGCTTTCGCCGACGTGATCCGTCTGGCCAGCAAGTACACCGTGGCCCGTATGCTCGAGAGGGACGATTTCACCATACGCTACAAGGCTGGTGAGCCGATCAGCATCCACGAGTTCCTCTATCCGCTCGCCCAAGCGATGGATTCCGTCGCCATCAAGGCCGACGTGGAGCTCGGCGGAACCGACCAGAAGTTCAATCTCCTCGTCGGCCGCGACCTCCAGCGCGAATATGGCCTCGAGCCCCAGGTGGCCCTCACGATGCCGATCCTCACCGGCACCGACGGCGTCGAGAAGATGAGCAAGTCGCTCGACAACTACGTGGGCGTCAGCGACACGCCGAAGGACATCTACGGCAAGACCCTGAGGGTCCCCGACACCCAGATCGTCCCGTGGTTCGAGCTGTTGACCGACGTGACGAACGCCGAGCTTGTCGCCATCCGAAAATCTCTGGCCGCCGGCACGAACCCGCGCGACGTGAAGCGGCGTCTGGCACGTACTCTGGTCGCGCTGTATCATTCCGACGACGACGCCCGGGCCGCCGAAGAAGAGTTCGACCGCATCTTCATTCAGAAGAGCGTGCCCGACGATCTCGACGAGACCACGCTCGCCCCTGACGAGGTGCCGCCGACGACCCACGCATTGTTGAGCCAGCTGAAGCTCGCGGCTTCCAACAGCGAAGCGCGCAGGCTCATCGAGCAGGGCGGCGTGACGATCGACGGTGAGAAGGTCGGCGGGATCCACGACCCGGTGCCGTCGAAGGCCGAGTTCGTTCTCAAGGTCGGCAAGCGCCGCTTCATGAAAGTTATAATCTCCCCACGTCCCTGATCACACTTCCACTGGAGTTACTGCCGTGTTCGTACCTACCAAGATGTTCTTCACGAAGGGCGTCGGACGCCACAAGGATTATCTGCAGTCCTTTGAGCTCGCGCTGCGGGATGCGGGGATCGAGAAGTGCAACATCGTAACGGTGTCGAGCATCTATCCTCCGGGCTGCAAGCGTATCCCGAAGGACGACGGCCTCAAGCTGGTGCAGCCTGGCGCAGTGACATTCTGCGTCATGGCCCGCAACGCGACGAACGAGCCCAACCGTCTCGTGGCTGCTTCGATCGGCGTGGCCCAGCCGGCCGACGAGACGCAGTACGGCTACCTGTCGGAACACCATCCGTTCGGCGAGACCGACGAGCGGGCCGGCGACTACTCCGAAGACCTGGCCGCGACCATGCTGGCGACGACGCTCGGCATTCCGTTCGACCCGAACACGGCCTGGGACGAGCGTGAGAAGGACTTTAAGCTCTCCGGCAAGATCGTTCGAACGTTCAACATTACGCAGTCGGCCGAGGGGGATCGGAACGGCCTCTGGACGACCGTGATCGCCGTTGCCGTGCTGATCCCGTGACCCTCTGATGAAGAGGGCTCACACCGCCACGACGTCGAGGCCCGGAACATCGGTCCGTTGGTGAGGGCCGGCTGACGAAGGACCTTGGAGGGAACGGCGGCTTGACGTGCTCTTCCGTTCGCTCATGAGAATCTCAGCGATGGCGCTGCACCGCTCCCGAACGAACGCAGAAGGCGTGCACCCGACCCGGTGCGCGCCTTTCCTGTTTCTGTCCCTGCTGATCGCCATGGTCGCCCTCCCCTTGCAGGGACAGATCACGTTCGCCGACGAGAGCGCTCGCATCGCCCGGTCCGGCTCGCAGTGGTACGGGGTCAGCGTCTCCGATTACGATCGTGACGGCGACGACGACATTCTGTTCGTGGGTTGGACGGCGATCTTGCTGCTGCGCAACGACGGTCAACTCCTGTTCACCGACGTGACCTCCGCAGCCGGCATTGCCATGGTGTCGCCGAGCGCGAACGTCGGCCTCTTCGGCGACCTGGACAACGACGGATGGCCCGACCTGTACATCGGCGGCTTTGGCTTTCGGAATCGGGTCTACCGCAATCTCGGCAACGGCACCTTCCGCAACGTCACAGCGGGCTCCGGCACCGATTCTACCGCCGCCGTCGCGACCGCGGCCTTCGGCGACCTCGATCAGGACGGCCGTATCGACCTGGCGCTCGCGACGAGCGCTGCCGACCTCTTGTACCGCAACGTCTCCACCGGCGATACCATCCGATTTCAGAACATCACCCCGACCGCCGGAACGGCGGGTGGTTCGGGGACGATCCCCATGCAAGTGACCTTCATCGACTACGACCACAACGGAACGCCGGACCTCTTCTTCGTGCACGACGGATACGATCAGAGCCGTCTCTACCGGAACCTTGGGACCTTCCCTTACGCTGATGTCGCGGGCGCCGCAGGGATCGCTCAGGTCGGACGGGGCAACAGCATGGGCGTTACGTGGTTCGATTACAATGGCGACGGGTGGGAGGATGCGTACGTGACCCGCATCGACAGCGCGGGCCTGTTCCGGAACCATGGGAACGGCACGTTCTCCGACGTCGCCGGTGCCACCGGAAGTGACACGAACGGCATGGCTTGGGGCGTGGTCGCCGAGGACTTCGACAACGACGGCGACGAGGACCTGTTCATTGCGAACCGGTCAGGCTTCGGGGGTCGTCAGCCGCTTTCGCAGCTCTACCGGAACGACGGAGGGATCTTCACGAATGTGGCGGCGAAGGCGGGCGCGGCGTTTCGTCGCGAAGCCAGCGGCGTCGCATCGGGCGACTTCGACAACGACGGACGGCGCGACCTCGTGGTCACCGACCTGGCTTCGGGCTCGAAGAATCTGCTGCTGCGCAATACGTCCGCGGCCGGCCATTGGGCGGCGTTCCGCCTCGAGGGCCGAACGACCAACCGCAGCGCCGTCGGAGCGCGCCTCCGGGTGGTCGCCGGAGGACGCAGCCAAGTGCGGACCGTGACCGCCGGAAGCAGCTACGCTTCGCAGGTCTCGTCGACGCTGCATGTGGGGCTCGGCACGAGCTCTGAGATCGACACGGTGGACATCAGGTGGCCCTCCGGGTCTTCGCAGCTCTTCACGAGGGTTTCGGTCGATCGCGTCCACGCCCTCGTGGAGGGAGGATCGCTCACAGGGATGGATGCCGACCAGAAGCCGTCCGTGCCCCGGTCGTTCCTCCTTCGTGCGTACCCAAATCCGTTCAATAGCGCGACCATCGTCGAGCTGGATCTTGGAGAACGTCAGGACCTGCGGATCGAAGTGTACGACGTCCTGGGTCGGCGACAAGCAACGATGCATGAGGGGTCGTTGTCGGCCGGCACCCACCGATGGCCGTTCCATGCCGGTGGCCTGCCGTCGGGCATGTATCTCCTGCGCGCCGTCACCGCCGGCGAGGTCCGGACCGTTCGAATGCTCTTGGTGCGCTGAGGGCGCGCTCCTTCCGGCTCGTCGTCGAAAATCCAGGCAACGGACTGTTCCTACCGATGTCCCTGAGGGCCCGCTGCCGACGCCAGCAGGGACTCCACTTCTTCCACTACGACGGCCACCGGGATCGCCTCAGCGGCCTCGGGTGGATTCTCACGCGAGAAGAAGTACCGTTCCAGCATCGGAGATGTGACTCGCCTGAGCAGCCCGTAGTCGTGGATCTCCCAAGGACTCGTGCAGGTGAAGATGGCGACTGTCGGGATCTGCAACCCGATCGCCAGATGCATCGGAAGGCTGTCGTTGGCGACGAGGAGGCGATGGCCGGCAACGTCGACTACGTGCTCGCTGAGCCGGGGACGCGTGGGAAGCTCGTGCACGACACGCGTTGGAGCGAAGTGCCGCTTCAACGCTTCAAAACCTGGCCAGCTCTTGAGGGGCCAACGCGCCCCCGCTCTCGAGGCGGTAGCGATATCTCCGTGCAGGTCGCCGGACCCTTCCAGCCGAGGCAGCAGATAGGGCTGGCCGGTGAACGGACGTCCAAGGCCGCCAAAGAGGATCTCTTGAAAGCTTCTCCTGTTTTCGAGTTTGAGCTGGTTCGCCCGCACGAGGCCAAACCGGCTGACCAGGCTCATGTCGAACCATTCTCGAGCGTCGTCGGTATAGGCCACGGATCGGCCCGGGCCGGGATACGCTCCGAAGACCTGACGAGGGGCGATACGGTCGAAGATCGTCTCGAGCAGTTCGCGATCGTCTTCGAGTGAGATCACGAGGTCGTAGACGCTACCGAGTGGGATCTCTTCTACCCGGCGAAACACGCGTCGAAGCAGGTGGAAAGGAACCAGATCCACATTCGTCGGATCGACGGTCCAATCGACCGATCCCGGAGGGAAGAGGTGCAGCAGCGTCGTCGTTCGAACGACATCTCCCGCTGCCCCATGTTTGATGATCAGGATGGTCGTCATACTGCGCCGCTCATGGTGACCCTCCGGGCGAACCAGGTCGTCGGGAACCCTCGATGACGACGACGAACTCCCCCTTCCGTCCCTCCCTCGCGAAGCGCTGATAGAGTTCCGGGGCCGTCCCGCGGAACACCTCCTCATCGGGCATCGTGAGGTCGAAGGCTACGCAGAGACGGCGTGTCGACCCGAACACCTCCGCCGCATCCCTCATCAATGGTACCAGCCGGTATGGCGCTTCGAGCACGACCGTCGTTCGCTGTTCGCGCTTCAGCTGCTGCAATTCGACGATGCGTCGCTCGCGCTTGGGCGAGAGGAACCCGTAAAAGAGGAATTGATCGATGACAAAACCCGAGACGGTGAGCGCCGGCATCAGAGAAGAGGCCCCCGGGATCGGCACGATGCAGATGCCTTCAGCCGCCGCCCGCTCGACGAGCATCTGACCGGGGTCGGAGAAGACCGGCGTCCCGGCATCGGACGTCACGGCCACGTTCTTGCCGGCACGCAGGTATCCGAGGATGACCTCGGTCGCCGCTGATTCGTTGTGTTCGTTAAGGCTTTCGACCGGCTTCTCGATGCCCAGTTCACGCAAAAGGCGGGACCCTTCTTTCCGTTCCTCGAAGACGATGATATCTGCCTCGCGAAGGATCCGCGTAGCGCGGAGGGTCATGTCCTCCAAATTGCCGATGGGCGTGGCGACGAGGTAGAGCGTGCCGCTCATACAGGAGGATCCATCGACCCATCCTCGGCGACCGGACGTCGTCGGGAACGCTCCCATTCCCGTACGAACTGCACGATGAGGGCCGTGGCGGGGATGGCAATCAGCAGGCCCACGAAGCCAAGGAAGTGCATGAAAACGAGGAGTGACAGGATGATCAGCAACGGATGCAGGCCGACTTTGTCGCCCACGATGCGCGGCGACAGGAAGGTCACCTCGGCCAGATGCAGTGCGCCAACCGACAGCAGCGCGAAGATCACTTTGCCGACCACAGGGGGTTCGCTGAAGAACGCGACGATCACGGAAACGACCATCGTGATGATCAGACCGAAGTACGGGATGAGATCCAGCGCGCCGGCAAGCAGTCCCAGCAGCAGGGCATACTTGATGCCTGCCAGCGAAAAGAGAACGGCAACCATGAAGCCTTGGAGGATCGCGACCGTCAAGGCTCCCCGCAGGTAGTGACCGATCAACTCGTCGGCCTGTTCCATCTGGCGAGAGACGGTGTCGCGAACGGAGCGCGGAAAGAGCATGCGGAAGCGATGGCTGATCTTCCGAAAATCCGTCAGAATGTAGAAGGTCAGGAACGGAACGAGGATCACGTAGAACAGCTGCGTGATCACGTCGGACATGCTGGAGACGAGCGTCGACGACGCCCGGAATACCGTCTTGAGGATGTCTTCGAAGCGCGGCGTCAGCTGGCTGGAGAAGACCTGGCGCAGCTCTTCGGCCGGAATGCCATACCGTTCAAGCACTTTGATGACGTTGCTGCTCCACAGCGTCGTCCGCCACTGACCGATCAGGTTTGAGATCCCGTCGAGCACTCCTTCGAGCTGGGTCACAGCGATCGGCAGGACGAAGAATATGGCGAGGGCGATGCCGGCGACGAACAGAATAAGCAGGATGAGAGACGAGACCCATCGCGGTACCCTCCAACCCTCGAACAGGTCCACGACCGGCGAGAGAATATAGGCGAACACGAGCGAGACGATGAACGGCGCCAGGATGGGGGCGATGTTGTCGAGGAACCAAACGGCGAAAAGCAGCGCACCGAGCCACATGAGGTTGCGGGCCAGCGCATACTGGCGAAGCGGATAGAGCATGAAGAGCATTGCGCCCACCACCAGGAACGGCGACAGGATGTCCTGGATGGTGTAAAGGAGCATCAGCAGCAGCAGTACGCCGCCGACCAGCAGAACGATCTCGATGCGACCCAGACTCGAGAAGATCGAGTCCCAGCGGAGGTCTTCGTTCCTCTCAGGGGATGATCGCGGAGCCGGGCGCGTACGTCGTTGTGCCATGGGAGTCATCCTTGAACACCAGTATGGCCAAAACCGCCTTCCCCGCGCGCCGTTTCGTCCAACGCGGGGACCTCTTGCCAATGGACGCGCTCATAGCGCGCCACCACCATCTGCGCGATCCGGTCGCCCCTTCGGACGACGAACGGCGCACGTCCGAAATTCGTCAGGATCACCTTCACTTCGCCTCGATAGTCCGAGTCGATCGTCCCGGGGCTGTTGAGAACACCGACGCCATGCTTGGCCGCAAGGCCGCTCCGAGGACGCACCTGCGCCTCGTGTCCGGGCGGAAGTTCGATCCGGAAACCGGTCGGAACCAGGACCGTCTGGCCGGGTTCGATCGTCAAGTCGCCGGTCACCGCCGCACAGACGTCCATGCCGGCGGAACCAGCCGTGGCATAACCTGGCAACGGCAGATCGCCGGTGCTATCATCGACGCGGGAGATACGAACGTTTAGAGTCTGCGACAAGAGGGGCCTGGGAAACGTGGCTCAATATACTCAGAGCGGCTTGGAGTATCAACGAGACTCTTGGTTTCATCGCAACGGTTGATTATATTTGATGCCTTGCAAGCTTCATGAGCCTCAGGATGCTGGCCGGCATTGGCTCTCGACTCCCCCTCGCTGCGCTCGGGGTCGGTCGAGGTTTGCCGGAGGAGATGATGCCCGATGGTGGCTTTCGACTCGCCGTTCGACTCGCTTCGCTCGCTCACGGCTCGCTCAAGCCAGTCAGGGAAGTGCTTGTGTTTTTCATATTGCCCGATGGTGTAACCTCTCGACTCGTCCCGACAGACATCGTCGGGACTCGCTCGAGGTTTGCCTGAGGGGATGATGCCCGATGGTGTAACTGGCAACACGTCTGACTCTGGATCAGAAGAGTCCAGGTTCGAGCCCTGGTCGGGCAACAAGCAGCGGGAGGCCTTTTGGCTCTCCCGCTTCTTTTTTCGGGCCACTCTGCTAACGGAATTGCTAACGATGGAGGTTGGCAATGTCCGCTCCTTTTCGTGGCTTCTCCCTCCTCAAACGCTCCAACGGCGTCTACTATATCCTCTTCTCGCAGAATGGCCGAAGACGCTGGAAGTCAACGGGCCAAACCACAAAGCCCGAAGCACTCAAGGCCCTAACCGAATTCAAGGCCTTGCTTCAAGAACGCACCAAGCATGTTTCATTCAGTGCGTTCAGAGATACGTTCCTTGAGTATTGCGCCTCCACACTGGCCCCGAAGACCAACGCAGGCTTCAGAAGCATCCTTGGGCGATTTGGGGCCTACGTGGGAGACGCCGCACTCGTAGAAGTTACACCTGAGACGCTGGACAAGTACAAGGCCATTAGGCTCAAGGCAACTAGCCCCGTTTCAGTGAACAGCGAACTGAGGATGCTTCGCTCTGCTTTTGCCTATGCTGTCCGCTGGAAACTGATCCAAGAGAACCCCGCGCAAGGCATTGCCCTCCTAAACGTTCCCGAGCAGGCCCCTATGTTTCTAAGCCCGGATGAATTCCAACGGCTTGTGTCCTGTATCCGCGAGGGCTGGCTCAAGGATATTGTCTATTTCGCAGTACTAACGGGAATGAGACGCGGAGAAATATTCAACCTCCAATGGGAGCAGGTTGACTTGGCTAGAAGGCTGGTCAATATCCAAAGCCGGGAGACGTGGAAGAGTAAGCAAGGGAAACGGCGAACCATTCCCCTCAGCGAACTGGCGGCTAATATCATAGCCTCAAGGGAAGGCAAGAGCCCCTCCCCCTTCGTCTTCTCGCACAAGGACGGGAAGATAGATGAAGACTGGGCTAGCCACGTATTCAAACGCTATGTTCGGAGGGCAGGGCTACCAAATCAGCGGTTGAGGTTTCATTCGCTGAGACACACGTTCTCGACGTGGCTCGTCCAAAGCGGAGTAAGTTTGGCAGAAGTTCAGAAACTCCTTGGGCATTCTAGCATTGCTGTGACGGAAGTCTATGCCCACCTTCAAACCAAAAACCTCCATTCCAGCGTGAATCTCATCCGACTGAACTAAACACGTGGACCTGCCTGGAGGTGTGCGTGGGATTCGACCTCTCTTACAAACGGATGCGTTTTGTACTCGCCGATAGCGAGGCTCGTCTTCTTTCCATTCATACCCCCCTAGAGTGCTCTTATGCCACGTTGCACCAGAAGTAATACGCGGAAACGAATACTCCGGGTATTGCATGCATTGTGCGATACCTCCCTTCGTTCCTCATCCACCCCCCGCAGTTATCGCACCCCCTCCTGACCTGCCCCCCGAAAGCTGATCCAAGCATAAGTTAGGGAGTTTCGTATCTTGGGTCAAAAGGAGGCAACAATGGGCAGAGGACGGCATTCGGCGGAA
>JALONQ010000021.1 GCA_025454835.1 Bacteroidota bacterium
CTACCGGTTCCAGCCGAACAACGAGATCAACGGCCTGACGATGGGCGGGGTGGGAAGCGGGACGACGCTGGAGTATGTCCAGGTGAGCTACTCGCTGGATGACGGGTTCGAGTGGTTCGGCGGGACGGTGAACGGGAAGTATCTGATCTCGTTCGGTTCGCAGGACGACGATTTTGACACGGACTTCGGCTACCGGGGGAACCTGCAGTTCCTGGTGTCGATCAAGGACCCGAACGTGTGGGACTCGGACGCCTCGAACGGGTTCGAGTCGGACAACGACGCTTCCGGGACGGCGGCGGTGCCCTTCACCTCGGCGGCGTGGTCGAACGTGACGGTGGTCGGTCCGCTGCGGTTCGACGGTGCGACGCCGGTGGCGACGAACAACCACCAGGACGGCCTGCGCCTGCGCCGGAACACGCAGCTGAAGATCTACAACTCGGTGGTGATGGGCTTCGGCAACGGCGTGAACGTGGACGGTGCGTCGACGGTGACGAACGCGACGGCGGGGAACCTGATCCTGAAGAGCACGAGCGTGCAGTCGGCGACGGCGCCGCTCAAGAGCAGCGATCTGACGGCGATCACGACGTGGTTCACGGCGGCCGGCTCGGGCAACACCGGTTCGGCTGTGCGCAACCCGAGCGCGCTCGGGTTCGTCGACACCTATGATCTCTACAACCTCGACCTGCGTCCGACGTCGGGCTCGGAGCTGGCTACGGCCGGCACGAACTTCACCGACGCGGCGGTCAGCGGCGCGTTCTTTACCCCCGTCTCGTACCGCGGCGCCTTCAATCCCTCCAAGGCCCGGTCCGAACAATGGGATGCGGGTTGGACGGATTACAATCCGAACCTGCGTGTCGGTTCAACGCCGACGTCCGTAGAGACGATCGAGGGAGAAGTGCCGCGATCGCTCGCGCTTGAGCAGAATTTTCCGAACCCGTTCAACCCGAGCACCGTCATTCGGTTCGCCCTCCCCGGCACGGAGATGGTGAAGTTGAAGGTGTACGACCTGCTCGGTCGTGAGGTGGCTTCGCTCGTCAACGACGTGCTCCCCGCGGGCCAGCATCAGGTGACCTTCGATGCGCGCGGACTGTCGTCTGGAACGTATCTCTACCTCATCGAGGCAGGGTCGTTGCGCCAAGTGAAGCGAATGACCCTGATCAAGTAGCAGGAAGGCCCAAGCATCCAGCGTGGTGGAGGCCGCCACCCCTTCCTGAAGAGCTTTCCCCTCCGCTGTATCGGGGATCGCAGGGGCGCAGGTACCGTTAAGACGGGCCTGCGCCTTATTTTTTTCCCTATCGCTGCAGTGCGGTTCCCTTTGGAAGTGCATGTCGGGAAACCCGTTCTGGTCGTGCTTTGACAAACGGTGTGAAGAAAGGCCCACAGTCGCTTGATAAGGAATCGATAACGCCTCCGTAACAGCGAGGTAACCCCCCGTGTGTAGATTGGGCCACGTTCACACGAGGAGCGTGGCCATGCGAATAGCATACTTCAACGCCAATCTGAGGGTGGGTCAAGATGGAGTGACCCGATGTATCTACAAGATGATCGACGGTGCGCTTGAACGAGGTCATGAGGCGATCGCCGTCACATCCACGCTCCCGCTCGAAGCTCCACCGATCCCGATGCATCGCGTGCCCTCAGTGGTCCTCCCGCTCCAGAAAAACTACCGCATTGCCCTGCCCGGATACTCATCGTTCGCCCGAACCCTTGAGGCCTTCCGTCCCGACGTTCTTCATATCAACAGTCCGTGCACCTTGGGCTTCGCGGCCGCCAAATACGGACAGCACTTCGGCGTCCCCGTGGTCGCCACCTACCATACGCACTTCCCGACGTATCCTCGCTACTATGGTCTTGATCGGTTCGAAGAACTGACCTGGAAGATCACACGGTCGCTCTACAACAGCGTGGATCGCACATTCGTGCCCACGCGGCCGATCCTCGACGAGCTCGTCGCGAACCGCATCGAGCGGCTCGAGTATGTGCCCAACGGTGTCGATACGGCGCTCTTCACGACCTCACGCCGGTCCTCGGAATGGCGAAACCGTTTCGGCAACGGTGAGAAGCCGATCGTGCTGTTTGTCAGCCGGTTGGTGTGGGAAAAGGACCTGCGAGTGCTGGCTGAGGCCTACCGTCTCCTGCGGGAACAGCGGCAGGATCTCGAGATGGTGGTCGTGGGCGACGGACACGCCCGTGCCGAGTTCGAAGCGATGATGCCCGGCGCACACTTCCTGGGCTTTCAGTCTGGCACGACGCTCGCCGAGAGTTTCGCGTCCTCCGACATCTTCGTGTTTCCGTCGACGACGGAGACGTTCGGACTGGTGACCCTCGAAGCCATGGCGTCCGGTCTGGCGCCCGTCGCGGCAAAAGTGGGGGGGGCTGCGGGGATCATTGAAGAGGGGGTCTCCGGCCTTTTTTCCGTCCCACACTGCGGGGACAGCCTTGCCTCTCAAGTGAAGGTGCTGCTCGACCATCCCGAATATCGAACGACCATCGCCCGGCGCGCTCATGCCCATGCACAGCACTTCGACTGGAATGTCGTCCTTGGCCAGCTCTTTGACTCCTATGCCGATGTCGTGGAGTCGCATCGCCGCCCCCGGCATCGCGCCGCGTAGCGCAACTCCCACGCCGCTGGTCGCTGGACCGGAGGACCGGCCATCCGTCGTGCGTCCGTACCGGATCGCTCACGTGTCCGATCCGCACCTCAGCCGGCAGTACTATCGGGAACATCTGAAGTCGCTCAAGATCCTCCTGCGGACCGTGCTCGAGGAAGGGGCCGACCATGTCGTCATCAGCGGCGATATGGTATCGACGGCGGATCCGGACGATCTCTACCTGGCGCGCGAGGTCTTCGCGAAGGCGGGTGTCCTCGATGCGTCGCGGCTGACGGTTGTTCCGGGCAACCACGACGTCTTTGGCGGACCTCACCGCGCCGTCGATGTGCTGAGCTTCCCCTCGCATATACGATCCATCGACTACCACAGCCACCACGCGATGTTCCGCGACGCCTTCGCGGAGACGTTTGAAGGGGCCATTCGGTCGGCGTCGGGAGCGCCGTATCCCTTCGTCAAGCGCGTTGGACCGTTCGCCCTCATCGGTCTAAATTCGATCCCACCTTGGTCGATGCGACAGAACATTTTGGGGACGAACGGCATCGTCGACGATGCGCAGATCGCAGGCCTCCTCGACCTTGCCGCGTCCGGAGCATGGGAAGACCGTCTGCCTGTCGTCGTGGTCCATCATCACTTCAACGATCTGACGGACGATGCTCCGTCGAACGGTCTCTGGAGGAAGATCGAAGCTCGAACGATGCGCTTGCGAAAACGCCGGAAACTCCTCCGGATCCTGAAAGAGATCGGCGTCCGCGCGGTGTTGCACGGCCATATCCATCGGAACGAGGTCTACGATCGCTCCGGTCTGGCGTTCCTGAACGGGGCGGGGTCCATTTGCGACGATCCGGTCCGCCGCCTGAAGTACAATGTCGTCGACTGCAAGGAAGGAAGTCTCGTCGCGAAGGTCCGCACGCTCGACATTCCGTACCAGGAATCGACCGTGAACCGGGTGCTCCGCGGCCGCCGGGTGTTCGCTTCATCAGCTTCCCTGGAGCCGCAGCCGCAATCATGAGCAACAGTATCGTGAGCCGCCCGTTGGTGGATCTGCGGGTCATCCCGTCCGAGCTTCACGACGCGGTCATGCGGGTCGAGGCCGGCATCCCGCGAGGCCAGGTCCGCCGAGCCGTGTTCGACCTCGATCAGACCCTGCTTCGCGGGGACATCGGAGAAGCGGTCCATGCCCGGCTCCTGATCGACCGCGAACCGGTTCGGCTGTCATGGGACCAGTATCGTGCGATGGTGGCGAAGGACCCGCCGGCGGCCTACCTGGCGGCCGCGGATGCCTTGCGTGGGCTGCCGATCGAAGTGGTGGTGCAAGCGACCGTCAAACTGGTCACGACGTCGACCCGGGAGCTGCTTCTCGAACGGTCTCTGATCCCCGTTCCGCGTCCGCATCCCGTCATGCGGGCCCTGATCGCACTCCTGCACAACCTTGGCTTTGCCGTGCACGTCATCACGGCGAGCCACCAACTGCCGGCCCGCATCGTCTGCCTGGAGTACTTCGGCATTCCGGAGGAGCGCGTTCATGGCGTCCGGTCGGCGATCGATGGTGATCGACTCTCGGACCGCCTGCTCGCTCCGCACCCGATCGGCGCGGGCAAGTGCGACGTCTATCGCACGTTCGTGGGTACCGATGCACCCTTCGTCGCCGGCGGCGACAGCGCACTGGACCTGCCGATGCTCGACCTCGTCTCTGACGAGGGGTTGATCGTTTGGGTGGGGGAAGATCGAGTACGTTTTGAGATGATGAAGGGAAGGCTGGGCGGTCGACGGACCTTTGCGTTCGTCCATCGCACCGCGACCGGTTCGCGATCGCGAGCCCAGGCTGTGGCCTGAGGTTCAGCGCTCGACGACGAGCGTTCGTGCATCCGGTGCGCACAGAACGATCGTTCGACCTTCTTCGATCTGATAACCGATCAGGTGTTGAGGCGCTGTCGGAAGGACCCTCCGGGCTTCGAACGGAAGATGGAGGATGATCCGCGAGGGCTCGTGGCCGCGAAAGAACCTCCCCCGGAACGTCACCTCCAGACGGTCTCCCGATTCCGGCTGCATCGTGAGATCGAATGGTCCGAATCGGGTCGGCGTCCGACGTAGCTGCAATTCGAATCGCCCCTCTCTGAAGATCGGTCCCGCCCCCCCCAGGAGCACAAGATCTTCGCCCCGGTCGTTGACCAGGACATCCCGCAAGAACAGGATGATCTCCGCCGCCGCCCACCCATGATGTCCGTCTCCCATCGAACCGCCGAACGTTCGAGGATGGATAGCTTCGGGCAGCGAGTAAGGACTTTCGGAATGACGCAAGATCGTCTCAGCGATCTCCCAAGCCCGCTGTGTGCGGCCCAGCCATAGTTCGGCGTGGGCCAGTTGCATCGTGAGGTAGGGATTGTATCCCGAATGGATGAAAGGATGCAGGAAGCCGCGGTCGCGAACGTACCGATCGCCGAGCGCCCGTATGGTCTTCTGGAAGGCTTCGGGAGCGATGTCGTCGACGCGAAGGGGATAGACGCCCGCAACGGATCCGATGGCGCTTTCGTCGAAGGCACGCGTGGGAGTCGCCGGAATGAGCGTCTCGCCGAGACGTTGTGCGACGGCGTCGAGCGAATGACGCACCGCTCCTGTCAACTCGCGCTCCGCCGTCCGCCATTCTTCCGCCTCGGCCGAGTGTCCGGCGTCAAGAACGCTGGCCGCCAGTTCCCGGAGTCCCGAGAGCGCGAAGAGCGTGTCCCAGTAGTACTGATCGACCGTGCCCAGGTGTTCAGCGGAAAGGCTGCGCGGCATCAGTCCGGCATGCGTTGTGGAGGTCGTCCGACTCCTGCGGGTTTGTTCGACGATCCATCGACCGGCGCGCCGCATCGACGGCAGCTGCGAACGAAGCCAGAGAAGCGAGCGCGTCAATTCAAAGTGACGCCGTACGCTCCAGAGTACCGCCCCGTTGGAATCCCACTCCCCATCAGGACCTCGAAAGAAGCCTTCGGCTGTCTGTCCGCGGCGGAAACCATTGATGACCGCCCGGACACGCTCATGATGGCCGAGCACGTCGAGCGCACGACACATGACCGCCGCGTCGCGGTACCACATGTGATGGTAGAGCCACGGTCCCGGCGTGATCCGGTCCTTGTCGTGCAGTTGCAGCAACGCAGCACGGTGGGCGTCGAGCATTGATTGCAGGCGATCGTCTGGGAGGGCCCAGGTTGTGCCATCTTCGGCCTCTTCTGCCCAGACCGAGCGGTGGCGCTGGAGCCGTGCCTCGTAGGAGACGCGCCACGTGCGCCGGGCGGATGCCGAGCGAAGTGCGCGGTCGTTGCCCAACGCCGCGCTGGCGTGGATCGACCGGGATCCGCCAGGAGCCAGGTCGAGGTCGAACAATGCGACGGCATGCCCGAGTCCGGAGCTGCTCGTTTCTGTGGTCAGGTGCACACCTCCGGATCGGAGGGATGATCCCGGCCTGTATCCCTTCTGGAGAGCTGACGCAAGATCACCCAGGTCTCCTGAGGATAGGAGGACGTCGTCCGGTGTCTCGGCGAGCACAAGGCCCAACGTCCCGTTGATCACGATGAACCGCGGCCCGTCGACGGTGAGATGTTCGATCGGGGCCATGCCTTCAGGGTTGAACGGTCGAAGAGCGATCGCGGCAGTCGCCCGTTGTGGCGTCGCACCGTTGTTTCGTATCGTGATCTTCTGGAAGAGGATGTCAACGTGATGGTTCGTCGTGCCGACAAAATGCTCCTGGGTGAGCCCAAGGTCGTTCACGACGTGTTCCGTGCGCAGAAGCGGGGCGGAGGCGTCGAAGAACTGTTCAGGCGCGCGAGCAAGTGATGGGAAATAGGCACCTGCCTCGGAGAAGAGCCATACGTCGAAGGACCATTCACGGGGCAGTGGCGTCGCCAATCCATGCCGGTCGACGATCGCTTCGTGGGTGCCGTGCGGGCTCCCGAGCAGGGTCCAGTTGCGATGCGTCGTATTTATGAAGAGGGGGTTCTGCGACCGTGCGACATAGGCAGGGTCGTCGGGGTCGAGTTGCCGATGGACCCATGCGGGATAGACCCAATCACGCCGCATCTGGAAGACAGCGTAGTTCAACAGACCCCGTACGACCACCGGAGCGCTAAGTTGGAAAAGCTCGCGCGGAAATCCGCGGCCGTCAACGTTGCTCAACTCATTGGCCAGAGCGAACTGGCGGAGCGACGAAGCCGGCAGGCCCATCTGACGAAGGGCCTGCTCAAGGATGTATGAACTGAGCGCCATGCGCCAGAAATATGCGTCGTGGGGCTTACAGAAGCCCGTTAAGGTTCAAGGTCCCGGCCTTAACAGTACCGTAACATTGACATAACATCGACCTCACGACTTCTTGGTACCTTTGTGACGTCACAATAAGCCATCACACTCCGCAATCGATGAAAACGTTCCTCGCGCTTTTCCTCTTCGTGGCCGCCGCCGTACCGGAATCCCAGACCCTGACCATCAAGGGGTCCGATACCATGGTGATCCTCGTCCAGCAGTGGGCCGAGCGCTACATGGCGGTCCACAAAGAAACGACCATCCAAGTGACCGGTGGAGGGTCCGGCACGGGCATTTCGGCGCTGATCAACGGCACGACCGACATCTGTGCCTCGTCCCGGCCGATGAAGCCGGCAGAAGCCCAAAAGCTCAGGCAGAAATACGGCCGGGGACCCGTTGAGATCAAAGTGGCCAAGGACGGCATCGCGATCTACGTCAATGAGAAGAACCCCGTCAGCGAGTTGACGATCGAACAGATCCGACTCATCTACACCGGCAAGGTCACGAACTGGAAGCAGGTGGGGGGTAGCGACGCGAAGATCATCCTCTACAGTCGCGAGAATAACTCGGGGACGTATGCCTACTTCAAGGAAGAAGTCCTTGCCAACGCGGACTTTGCGCCGCAAACACAGAGCCTTCCCGGAACCGCGGGCGTGGTCAATTCCATCGCGCGCGATGTGAACGGCATCGGCTACGGCGGTTCGGCCTATGGCAAAGGGATCCGCGAACTCAAAGTGAAAAGGGACGCGGCTTCGTCCGCCGTGGCTCCGACCGTCAAGAATATCCTCGCCGGGACCTACCCGATCACCCGGTTTCTCTACTTCTACACGAAGTCCCGGCCGGATGGTGCCGTCAAAGGGTTCATCGACTACGCGCTCAGCCCAGAAGGGCAGAAGACGGTCTCCGAGGTCGGCTACTTCCCGCTGCGCTAGGGTTGTCAACGGTCCCACACGAAGGACGCTCTGATGCTGATCGAACAGACCATCTTGATCCCCCGCGATGACGATCTTCGACCCATCTCCGTCCGTGAGTTTCGGGCGTCCATCTGGATGGTCGCCGCCGCCGCCCTCGCGTATGTGCTGATCATGCTCCTCTTTGTCCCGTAGCCTTCTGACGATCCTCATCTCATCAGCCACCACAGGTTTACTCATGACTGTCCGATACGCCGTAGCAGCCATCCTGCTGGGTGCGGGGCTTCTCAGTTCCGCGGCCGCCCAGGAAGATTCCACCGTCGCCGCATTGCGCGAGCAGATCGCTCAGCTCAAGGGAGAGGCAGAGGGGCTCCAGGAGATGTTCGCGGAAGTGAAGAATGCGGTCGATGCACTGAAGAAACTCAAACTCTCGGGCTACATTCAGGCCCAGTTCCAATCGGCCGAGGCGGCTGGCATTGGCTCGTATGCCGGAGGCAACTTCCCGTCTGCAACAGCTTCACGCTTGAGCGTCCGTCGCGGACGGATCAAGGCGCAATACACGAACGACCTGACCTTCTCCACGGCCGTCTTGCAGATCGATATCACGCAGAGCGGCGTGGGCATCAAAGACGCATATCTCGGCATCCGCGATCCGTGGACGAAGTTCGTCGGCCTCACCGCTGGCGTCTTCGACCGGCCGTTCGGGTTCGAGATCTCCTATTCTTCAGGATCGCGCGAGAATCCCGAGAGGTCGCGCATGTTCCAGGTGCTCTTCCCGGGCGAACGGGACCTGGGGATGAAGCTTGAAGTTCTTCCGGCTGAAGTGCTGTTCGAAGGGGAGTGGCTCAGCTACCTCAACCTCCGGGCGGGGTTCTTTAACGGCACCGGTCCGACCGCCAACGAGAACGACAATCGGAAAGACTTCATCGGCCGGCTTGGATTCGAGTTCCCTTTCGCGGAACAGAACCTAGCGATCGACGGCGGCGTGTCGCTGTATCGCGGCTCAGCCCGGGCCACGACGAAAAAGATTTACACAGCTGACGCCACCACGCGGGTGTTCGTGGTGGACTCGACCGCCACGAATCTCGGCAAGAACTACGACCGCAACTACGTCGGCGTCGACCTGCAGATCTATTACGAGCTGCCCATCCTCGGAGGCATCTCCGTCCGGGCCGAGGCGATCCAAGGCTCGCAGCCATCGACTGGCACCGACAATCGCGTCTATTCCACGGCCACTGCTGACCTCTATCGCCGGGAGGTCCGGGGCTTCTATGTCAACATCATCCAGAACATCGGCGTGAGCCACCAGGTCATCGCCCGGTACGACGAGTTCGATCCGAATACCAAAGTGTCCGGCGTGAATGTCGGGGCAACCCCCACCGCCCGGCTGACCGACCAGGACCTCAAGTACACGACGCTCGGCGTGGGCTACATCTACCACTGGGATGACAATGTCAAGTTTGTCCTGTACTATGACATGGTCACCAACGAGACGGCTAACCCCGCTGCGACGGGTGCTCTCGCCTCGTTTAAAGGCGACGTGAAGGACAACGTCCTCACGCTCCGCACCCAGTTCCGCTTCTGAACCGCACAACTCCAAGGAACCGACCGATGCGACCCATCATCCATTTCTTGACCCTCTCGATCGTTGCCGCCGCGACCATGGTGGCGCAGGAGGTCATCACCGTGAAAGGCTCCGACACAATGGTCCTGCTGGCCCAGCGATGGGCCGAGGTCTATATGTCGAAGCATCAGGATGTGACGATCCAGGTCACCGGAGGCGGTTCGGGCACCGGGATCTCTGCCCTCATCAACGGCACGACGGACATTTGCAATTCCTCACGTCCGATGAAGACCTCGGAGAAGCAGAAGCTGAAGCAACGGTTCAACTCCCTCGGTGTCGAGATCAAAGCCGCCAAGGACGGCCTCTCGGTCTACGTGAACGAGGCCAACCCGGTGAAGGAACTGACGATCGAGCAGGTGCGGAAGATCTACTTGGGCGAGATCACCAACTGGAAGCAGGTGGGAGGGGACGAAGCCCGCATCATTCTCTACAGCCGCGAGAACAACTCGGGCACGTATGTCTACTTCAAGGACAACATCCTTGAAGGTAAGGACTACGCCCCGAACACGCAGAGCCTGCCGGGGACGGCGGCCGTCGTGAACGCCGTGTCGAAAGACAAGAATGGCATTGGCTACGGTGGCGCGGCCTACGGCCGCGGCATCCGAGAGCTGGCGCTGAAGGCCGACGAATCCTCGATGGCCTATCCCCCTACCGCGGAGAATGTCAGGAGCGGCGCCTACCCGATGACCAGGTTCCTCTACATGTATGTGCGGACCCGCCCAACCGGTTCGGCGAAAGCGTACATTGACTGGATCCTGAGCGACGAGGGGCAGTCGGTCGTTCAGAGCATCGGCTACTTTCCGCTTCGCTGATCGATGCGATCCTCCGATCTCTACACGCGCAAGTTTCACGTCAGCGAGTTCCTCGCCGAAAAGCTGATCGCGGCAACGGCATTCCTGTCCTTCGCCGTGATCATTCTCATCTTCGTTTTTGTCTTCCGCGAGGCGTTGCCGATCTTTTCTTCCTCGGAGCCTGCGACGCACGATGAGGCCGTTCAGGAGGAGGTCGAAACGTACGGCGAGGAAGCGTTGGGCGAAGCCTCGCAACTGCGTGCGGCCGAGGAAAAGGAGCGCCGTGCCGGTTCGATCGAACATGTCGAGGGGAATGCGAGCCTCCGTAACTTGCTTAGTACCGACTGGCAGCCGGTGTCGGGCGAGCCCAAGTTCGGCCTGCTCCCGCTGATCGTGGGCAGTCTGAAGGTGTCGCTCATCGCGATCCTCCTTGCGGCGCCGCTCGCCATTCTTGCGGCGCTCTATACGTCGACATTCGCGCCGAAACGGGTCAAAGAGATCCTCAAACCGGCGATCGAGATCCTCGCCGGTTTCCCGTCGGTGGTCATCGGGTTCTTCGCCTTGATCGTGCTGGCGACGTTCGTGCAGGATCTGTTCGGCACGATGTACCGTTTGAACGCGTTCGTCGGCGGTGTGGCGCTGTCGCTCGCCGTCATCCCGATCGTCTACACGATCGCCGAGGACGCGATCGCCGCCGTTCCTAAGTCAATGACCGAGGCCTCGCTGGCCCTCGGCGCAACATCGTGGCAAACAGCCCTCTTCGTGACCTTGCCGGCCGCTACGCCTGGCATCTTTGCAGCGGTCCTGCTGGGCGTTGGCCGGGCGTTCGGTGAGACCATGATCGTGCTCATGGCAACGGGGAACGCCGCCTTGATGACGTTCAATGTGACCGATCCTGTCCGCACGATGTCGGCGACGATCGGTGCTGAGATGGCCGAGGTTGTCTTCGGCGACACGCACTACAACGTGCTGTTCCTCATCGGGTCGATCCTGTTCATTTTCACGTTCACGCTCAATGCCGTGGCAGAGTTCTACATTCGCCGTCGGCTGTTGCGCAAGTTCCGGGGAGGCTGACGATGCGCAACGCCCCCTGGCTTGGAACACTGACCGTTGTCGGCTCAGGCGCAGCGGCCCTGACGATCATTCTGCTGGTGGTCGTGGTGATGGCGAACATTCTCATCGGAGGATGGGACACGCTGAGTTGGGAGTTCCTCTCCGCTGCACCGACGGAGGGCATGACCGCCGGCGGGGTCTTCCCCGCGATCGTCGGCACGTTCCTCCGGGTGATCCTGATGTCGATCGTCGGGGTTCCGATCGGAGCGATCACGGCGATCTATTTGAGCGAGTATGCAAGCCAGCGCTCGATCTTTGCCCGCTTCATTCGGTTTGCGGTGAACACCCTCGCGGGCGTTCCTGCCATCGTGTTCGGGCTTTTCGGCCTCGGGTTCTTCATCCAGTTCGTTGGTGGCGGCATGGATCGCGCGTTCGGCGACGGCGTCGAGTTGCGATGGGCCCAGCCGAACCTCCTGTGGGCCAGTCTCACGATGGCATTGATGACGCTTCCCGTGGTGATTGTTTCGGTCGAAGAAGCTATGCGAAACGTTCCCCGAGAACTCCGCGAGGCAAGTCTGGCCCTCGGCGCCAGCCGGTGGCAGACGGTCTACAAGGTCGTACTGCCGAATTCCATTACGGGATTGCTCACGGGGGGCGTGCTTGCGGTAAGCCGTGGTGCGGGTGAAGTGGCCCCGATCCTGTTCACCGGTGCGGCCTACTTTCTGCCCCACTTGCCGAACTCGCTCTCGGACCAGTTCATGGAACTGGGCTATCACATCTATGTCATGTCGACCCAATCCCCCGATGTTGAAGCGACCATGGGGATCCAGTACGCCACGACGCTTGTCCTGCTACTGCTCACGTTCTCGTTGAACTTCGCTGCCGTGTATCTACGCTACCGAATGCGAAAGCGCGCGATCGCCTGAAAACACATGACGACCTCCATGGATGAAACCCGCATCCGGACCGAAGGGCTCAATCTCTTCTACGGACCCAAGCAAGCGCTCAAGAGCGTCTCGGTGGACCTGAAGAAGAGCCGTGTGACCGCCCTCATCGGGCCCTCCGGTTGCGGCAAATCGACGTTCCTTCGAGCTCTGAACCGCATGAACGACCTGATCGACGACGTACACGTCGAAGGGAAGGTCCTGATCGAGGGAGTCGACATCTATGACCCGAAGGTCGATGTCGTCGAGCTCCGGAAGAGGGTAGGGATGATCTTTCAGAAGTCCAATCCCTTCCCGAAGTCGATCTATGAGAACGTCGCGTACGGGCCCCGCATCAACGGCGTCAACGACCGGTCGAAGCTGGATGAGATGGTGGAGCGGTCCCTGAGGCAAGCGGCGCTGTGGGACGAAGTGAAAGACGACCTGACGAAGAGCGGGCTGGCGCTTTCCGGCGGCCAGCAGCAGCGGCTGTGTATCGCCCGCGCGATGGCGGTGAATCCCGAGATCCTCTTGATGGACGAACCCGCAAGTGCCCTCGATCCGATCGCGACGGCAAAGATCGAAGAACTCATCTATCAGTTGAAAAGCACCTACACAATCGTTATCGTAACTCACAACATGCAACAAGCAGCCCGGGTGAGTGACGATACGGCCTTCTTCTACCTCGGCGAGTTGATCGAGATGGACGAGACAAAGAAAATGTTCACGGCGCCTTCAAAGAAGCAGACGGAGGACTACGTCACAGGCCGGTTCGGCTGATCCGCCGACGCGTGCTGTGCGCTGATCCATTGACATTCGAGCACGGAATATGGAACGACGATTCGAACGGGAACTCGAGAGCCTCAAGACCTCCATCATCAAGATGGGTAGCGTTGTCGAGGACAACTTCAGCAAAGCACTGGAGTCGGTGCTGCGCGACGACCTGTCCTTGGCGAAGGCCGTCATCGACGGAGACGGCCGGATCAATGAGCTCGAGATGGAGATCGACAACGCCGTGATCGACCTCCTGGCGCTCCAGCAGCCGGTCGCGACCGACCTTCGCCTGATCATCGCCGTTCAGAAGATCAACAACGACCTGGAACGGATCGGCGATCACGCCGTCAATATCGCCGAGTCAGCCGAATGGCTCGGAGCATCCAAGGACAAAGAACCGCTCCTGCAGATCCCGCGCATGGCGGAACTGACCCGCACGGTGCTGCGCCACGCCCTCGACAGTTTCATTCTGCTCGACCCCAAGCTGGCGCAGACGGTCCTCGAACGGGACGACCAGATCGACCTGTTGAACAAGGAGACCGTCCGCGAGGTCATCGGCCTCATCAAGAGCGACTCAAGGACGGTCGATGGTGGTATGCAGATCATCCGCATCAGCCGAAACCTCGAGCGCGTCGGCGACCTATCGACCAACATCGCCGAGGAAGTGATCTTCCTCACGCAGGCGCGGGTCGTCAAGCACCACGCGGCGGAGGTGCATCATCATCCCATGCAGTCGAAGAAGCATTGACCGCCTGGCTGCGTCCGCGATGGCGAAGGCAGGAAAAGGTGCCGGGCCATTGACCCTGACCCAAATTCCGCCGAACCTTGACGGACACCAATCGTCCGTCGAGTGAAGACCCCCCAACGCCGTCTCCTCCTCCTGCTCATCTTGTTGACCGTCGCCGCTCTCGCAACGG
The DNA here is from genome assembly GCA_025454835.1 of Bacteroidota bacterium. Lineage (GTDB taxonomy): Bacteria > Bacteroidota > Ignavibacteria > UBA10030 > UBA10030 > 2-02-FULL-55-14. The sequence continues at coordinate 13,881 of JALONQ010000021.1, forward strand.
TCAACGACGCCCTCCTGTACACCCCCGACAGCGCGCGCTATCTCATCTGGGCCCAGTCGCTGAGCCGGTTCGACGGCTTCAACGACTTTACGCTCCCCGACCCGACGCGCTACGTCGTGCATGCGCCCCTCTATCCGTTCGTGCTCGTGCCGGCCGCATGGATCGCCCCCGGCAGCGTGGTGGCCGCCAAGATCACCAATATCCTCCTGGGCGCCGCGCTCGTGTGGCTCTTTTTCAGCTGGCTCCGGAGAACCGTCAGTCCCGTTATGGCGGCCTGGGTCTCGTCGCTCTTGGCCCTGAACGCGCTGACCCTCATCTATAGTACGCAGGTGCTGTCGGAGGTCCCGTTCGCCATGGCATTTATCGGGGCGGCCATGCTGGCCGAAGACCTCGACCGGCCGAAAGAAGGCCGGATCACGGCGGAGTTCGCGGCGATCGTGCTGGCGCTCGGGGCCGCGATGTTCCTGCGCGAGATCGGGGTGACGCTCGTGGCCGCCTTCGTCCTGCTCTGGCTGACGGCGGGCCAGCGGCGCACGGCGCTTATGGTCGGCGGTCTCTGTCTCCTCGTGTATGTCCTCTGGTTCCTGCGCAACGAAGTCATCGTGGCCGGCATCGAAGAGCCTCCCCTCAGGAACAGCAAGCTCCTCACGGCCCATCTCTACACTCCGCAAGATGCCAGCCTCATCGCCGAATTGATGGCGCGCCTCACGACCAACGCGCGCGTCTACGCCAATCACCTCTCGTCGCTCGTCTTCGCTCCGGACCTGGGCGTGCGTTCACACGGCCTGGTGCACATCGGGTGGCTACCCGTGCAATGGACGATGGCAGCTCTCACCATCCTCCGCCCCGTTTACCTGGTGGCGACGCTCGTGCTGCCGACGCTGGGCCTGTTCCTCGGCCGGCGGGCGCACGCGTCGGCGGGACGCGTGGCGATCGTCCTCGGTCTTTACATCATCCCCGTCCTGTTGTATCCGATCAACGACATTCGCTTCCTCTATCCGGTTCTCGTGGGACTGCTCTATCTGGGTGCGATCGGCGCGCAGGAGGGATGGGCGAAGTGGGGCCGTCGGCTTCCAACGGCGGCGCTGAAGCCGCTGGCAGTGGCAGGACTCTTGTTGGGGCTCACGCCAAACATCGTCTGGGCCGCCTCCTACGTCTCGATGAACTGGCGGATGGCGCACGACCGTGAGGCCCTTGCGCTGGACCCCGGCGTGCCCGACTACTACCGCAAGACCCTGGCGGAGGCAGGTGCTTGGATCAGGCAGAATGTGGAGCCCGGTGTCACCATCCTCTCCCGTTGGAAGGAGGTGGCCCTGGAGGCGGGCGAACGGTCTGTGATCGACGTCGACCCGCAGATGACGCCTGACAACTTCGACCGGACGATCCGCGACTACGATGTGCGCTACATCGCCTCGGTCACCTGGGCGTCCGGTCTGCGGGAGAACGAGACGCAACTCGAGTATTCGTCGAGGTATCGGTTCGTACCGGTCCACCGCGCCGGCTCCGTGGACATTCTCCGCGTCGAGCCGAAGGTCTTCGGGCCCTCCGCTTCGCAGGTGGTCCGTTCGACGGACGACAGCGTGCTGGTGTTCCGTACGGCTGTTCGGATCCTCCGTCGCGGGAACCCGGCGGTGGCCGAGTCGCTCTTGCAGGCCGCCGAACAGCGCATGGGCCGTTTCGCGTCGATCGTGTTCCAGCGGGCCGTCGCGAAGGCGCTCGCCGGCCAATTGGACGAAGCGATGGGGCTCTTCGAGCGGGTCCGATCGATCCCACAGGCCGGGTCTCTTCTCCAGCAGGCGTGGTACCACCAGGAGATCATCTCCCGCTGGCGTGCGGCACGCCCCCTTCCTCCAGGCGACGAGCGGGCTACGAAGTTCCATATCGTCGCCGTGAATTTCTGGGAGTTGGGCTACCGGGAGCAGGCCTTTCGCATGATCGACACCGTTCTTCAATCCCAGCCCGACTTCTTTCCAGCCCTGATCTTTGCTTCCATTTTTCGCTATCAGGACGGCGACGTGACGTCCGCGGGGGCATTCCTCCGCCGCGCCGAGGCTCAACAGCCGGCCAATCCGCTCGTGACGACGATGCGCGTGGTGTTGGAAGCGGAGGAGCAGTGGCGTGGGGCGACATCCGCCGACCAGCGTGCAGAAGCCCGGCGGCGACAGGCTCAGGCCTTTCAGATGGTCAACATGCGTGAAGACGCGATCGATGCCTGGCGGGCGGCCCTGCAGGATGCGCCGGACGATGCGCAGTCCTTGGCCGCGTTGACCGACCTCATGGAGGCCAAGCGTCGATTCGGCCCGGCGCGATCGCTGGCGCGAAGGTGGGTGTTGGTGGACCCTGATTCCCCGCAGGCGCGTGAGCGGCTGGTATCGCTCGAACGCCGTTGGTAGGAGAGGGTCCTACGAGCCGACGGAGACGGTCAGGACGAAGTTCCTCGGTAGGCCCGGTTCTCGATAGGCCGGCGCGACGCTGCCGCCGAGCGATGCGAGGACCGGCCGGCTCGTCGGATTGATGAAGGCGCCCGCAGTGTACGTGACGTCGAGCAGATTGCGGGCGTCGCATCTGACGGTCACTCGGGTCCCGAACAGATCCCGGCTCCACGTCACCGCGGCATCGACCACCGACGATGTCGGGATGGCCAGCGTGTTCGCATCGTCGACCTTCATCGAGCCTACCTGACGGCCGCTCAGCTCCACCGCCAGCCCTTCACCCACCGGATACTGGATCCTTGCCGACAGCAGGTGCGAGGGGATTCCGGGAACAACGTTTCCCGTGTAGGTCCCCGCGGTCGAGATGAACTCCCGGTACCGTCCTTTCAAGATCGTGGCCGATAGAATCGCCTCAGCCCCCCACGAAGCACGGACCGCAGCTGAGAGCTCAGCCCCGTCGCGTTCAGATCGTCCGGCGGAGAGAAACCACGCGCCGTTGTTGAACGGGACGATCTCGTTCCGTACCTCGATGTGAAAGACCGCCGCCGACGCCGAGACGGTCCATCCGTCCGACACAATTGCGTGGAAGCGGTGTCCGGCTTCGACCGTCGTGGAGATCATCGGCTTCAGCAGCGGGTTGAGGTCGGTTGCTCCGATGCCCGGAGGCGGGTCCACCTCATTGAAGGCCGGAACTTCCAGTCCGCCGCTCACCGAGGCGAAGGTCATGTGTCGCTCATCGAGCCGCCATGAGACGCCGACGTGCGGTGTCGCGTGCTCGAAGGTCAGCTCTTCGAAACGAGGGGTGAGCGTCACGCCGGCGGGAAACACGGAAGAGCGGTAGCGTTGCCGGTCATACCGCAGGCCCGCGGAGACGGACCACGCGTCGGTCAGGGCCGCCGAGCCTTCGACGAAGACGCCGGAGCTCATGACGCGCTCAGCCTTGTTCGTGCGGAGCGAGTCGCCTCGTTCGCCGTTGACAAGAGAATAGAACTGGCTGCCTCCGTCCTGTGCGGCGGCGTCGAACCCGGCCGCGAAGGCCCAGGCAGGACCCAACAGCCATCGCCAGACCGCGCCGCCTCCGCCCGCCCATCGTTGGAACTCACGATACGTGTTCCGCTCCGACCGGGTCAGCGACTTCGGCCCGAGATATGCCGACGCCGACACGGTGTGCCGACCGTCGATCGTCTGCGAGACTTGAATGGAAGAAAGGCCGACGAGATTGTCGCGTCGTTCACGCCGGCGCGCGTAGACAGGATCGGCGAGCGACGGGTCGGCCGAGTACTCGGCGTCGGTCAGCGCGCCGGGAATGCCGAATCGATGGCGGGTCAGCCCCATGGTCGCCCGAACCCGGAGGTCGGTCGTCGGCCGTGCAACAGCCACCGCGTAGAGACTGGAAGCGCTCACTCCCGAGTTCTGGCGCCAGCCTTCCAGCGCCAGGTGGCCGCCCGAAACGCTCAGGCTTCCTCCGGCGAAGGGCAGGCCTACGCGGCCCATGATCTTGCGCATGCCGTACGAGCCTCCGGAACCCGAAAGGGACCACGCGGTCGTTTCGCCCGGTTCGGCTGACTCGATGTTCACGATGCCCCCGGAAGCGTTGCCGAACAGGACCGAGGCATTCGTGCGGATCACCTCGACCCGGCCGGATTGAAGGAACGTGAGCAGGTCGGGAGACGTGCGGCCGTCCGGCTCTGTCAACGGGATGCCGTCGAGCAGCACCTTGACGCCGCGTATGGTCCCGGAGTTGGAACGGTCGCCGTTGCCGCGCGCTCCGAACCCCCGAATGGTCAGTCGCAGGTCCGTGCTGCCGGAGCGGCTGGAAGCGAAGACGCCGGGCACATATTCGAGGGCTCCGGCGAGTGCGTCGTTCCGAGCTGTCGCGCCGGAGCCGATCGGAAGCACGGTCGACGAGTAGGGAAGCCGCGCCGGGTCCATGCCGGCGCGAGTATCGACGACTGTGACCGCATCGACCCGATACGTTCGCGTCGTATCGACGAGTTCCTGTGCGATGGTCACTGCGGCAGGGCCCACGATGGCCAGAAGCAGATTGGTCCGAAAGGGTCGTTTCAAGGCTCGCATGATACCGCCCGGGATGCCGGTGCGGGTCTGCCGGTTGAAGGCCGCTTCAAAATGCAGTATCATAGTTGCAATCAATGCCAGGTTCTCTCTGGCCGTTACAAGGCGGATCCTGACGGTCCCGGTCATTGTGTGCTCGATTCCGTGCATCGGGCCGTGATCCTAATCTAGCACTTTCATCTTCCAATTCTCAATTTCCAATTTCCAGTTTTCCATGATACGGGCCCTTAGCTCAGCTGGTTAGAGCGGCGGACTCATAATCCGTTGGTCGCAGGTTCAAGTCCTGCAGGGCCCACAGGGTGGTCGCGGGAGGGCGAGAAGGGGGGAGAGAGGATCGTGATCAGGGGTCAGTCGTCAGGAATCAGTAGTCAGTAATCAGTAGTCAGTCGTCAGTAATCAGCAATCAGTCGGAGCCATCTCAAGAACACTTCTGGAAGCGGCCTGGCGACCGGGGCGGAGGATTGGAGTTGGGGAAGGGGCTATTCTTCATCAAATTCTGAACGTTGCGTCATTGCGTCGCCGCGGGGAACGCTTGATCTGGACCGATTCGGGTTTCTGAGACCAGCTCTCGTCAGTACCTGGTGATGACTTTGATCGCCCATCCGTTGTGGCTAAGCGCAGCATCGGCGGGCTTGCTGGCCGAAGTCCCCGCTCAAGGGGTCGAAGGTCAGTTGACAGAATACTCGAAAAGAAGTAAACTCTGTTACTGTGACGTGTCTTGGGCAATCCGGCTCAAGTACTTGGTGAGGTCGTATGGCTGAATTTCGTATCGAAGGGTTGACCCCTTCCGGCAAGGCCATTTCCGGCGTGATCAGCGCCGATGACAAGAAGACGGCTAAGAAGCGCGCCGAGGAAATGGCGCGCGAACGGAAGTTCAAGGTGACGGCGATCCATGAACGTGTCAATTTTCTCTATCGTGTCCAGAAGGGGAAGGACAAGCCGATCGACGGCGAGCAGAAGGCTTTCACGCCTGACGAGGTGCGCATCGCCCTCGAAAAAATGGGCTACAAGGTCCAGTATGTCCGCAAGAAGATGTTCGGCAACAAGGCGAAGCCGGCCCCGATCGTCGAGGTGATCTCCTTCGTCCGCATCAGCACGGACCTGATGCGGCAGAAGCTTCCGTTCAACGAGGTGATGCAGCTTCTGATCAATGACATTCCCAACCAGATCCTCCGAGACTGCCTCAAAGAGATCAACTTGGAGCTAAAACAGGGGAAGGACTCTGAGAAGGTCTTCCTCAAGCACCAGACGGTGCTGGGCAAGTTCACGGCCAACATGCTCGGCTTGGCGTCGAAGAGCGGCAACATGGTCGAGATCTACGAAAGCACGGCCAAGTTCCTCGAGCGCAACGCGCAGTTCAAGAAATCGGTCAAGCAGGCGCTGGTGATGCCGTTGGTCACACTGTTTGTGCTGTTCCTCGCCGTGATGTTCTACGTCGCGTACATCTTCCCGGCAACGGCCGAGATGTTCGTGAAGTTCAAGATCGAACTGCCCCCGATGACCAAGGCGACGCTCGCTTTCAGCGATTGGCTTCTCGCCAATATCTACCTCGTGTCGTTGGCGATCATCATCCCGATCGTGGCGTTCGGGCAGTGGGCCCGCACCGAGAGGGGGCAGTTCGTCATGTCCCAATATATGCTGAAGGTGCCGGTGGTGGGGCAGCTCTTTCACAAGACGGCGATCGAGATCTTTTGCCGCGTGTTCTATGCTCTTTACAGCGGATCGGGCGAGAACATCGAGGTGATCCGGATGGCGGCCGAGGCCTGCGGCAACAAGTACATGGAGTTCCGGATCAAGACCATCGCGATCCCGCTCATGCTGGAGAAGGGAAAGAGCCTGACGGAGGCCTTCCAGGCCAGCGGCGTCTTCACCGAGACGGCCCTCTCACGCCTCAGCTCCGGTGCCGAGACCGGGACCGTCAAGAACACGGCCATTCAGCTCGCAGAGTACTACGAAAAGGAGACCACGTATCGTTTGGCGAACGTGGTCCAGATGATCGAGTTGTCCGTGCAGATGGTCATCATGCTCGTACTGACGGCCTTGACGCTCGTCTCGTCGGAGACGGCCACCGTCAAGCCGAAGGCCCCCGGCGGGTTCATCTCACAGATCGCCGGTTGGTTTTGATCGCCCCTGTGGGCGTCTGGAGGATGAGGCATGCCAGAAATTGACATTACCGACAAGATCGGGTACACACTTCTGAAGAAGGGGATCATCGACTTCGAGACGCTGGAGAAGTCGCTGAAGCTCAAGGATTCCGAGGAGAACAAGAAGAACCGCAAGAACCTCGGACAGATCCTCGTGTCGGAGTTTGGCGCCGATCACGACGCCGTCTTCCGCGAGGTGGCCAACCTCTACGCCTTCCGGGAGATCTTCCTCAACGACGAGAAGATCGACGAGGCGCGCATCGCGTTCGTCAAGAAGTTCGTCGACGCGCTTTCGGACCAGCAGCGCGAGATGATGTCGGCGGCCAAGATGTTGCCGTTCAAGTGGGACGAGCGCCAGACCGACAAGCTCATCATCGTCGCCGCCGACCCGACCGACCGCAACCTGCCCGTCGTTGCTCGCTCGTTCAACGTCAAGAAGTACGAGATCTGCTACGTCCGGCTCAAGGACCTCCAGAATCTGCTCGAGAAGGTCGCCCCGAAGCAGAACGAGTTCCTCAAGATGCTCGACTCAAGCGAGACGATCGAAGAAGGAGGGATGAGCAAGGATGACGTCGAGGTCGATGAAGACGCACTCGAAGCCGAGATCAACAAGAGCGCGCTCGTGAACCTCTTCGAAGGCTGCATCGTCGAAGCGGTCCGACGGGATGTGTCCGACATTCACATTGTCGCGGCCGAGGGGAACAGGACGAATTTCATGTTCCGGGTCGACGGCAACCTCCAGGTCTGGCACTGCCAGGAGGCCACGCTGCCCGAAGCGGTCATGGCCGTCATCAAGGACCGGACGAAGAACGTCGACCGGTTCGAACGTGAAATGTCACAGGACGGATTCATCCAGCGTGTCATCGATGGCCATCAGCTCCGGTTCCGCGTCTCGATCATGCCCATCGTCACGACGGAATTCAAACACAAGTTCGAAAGCGTCGTCATCCGCGTGCTCGACGACCGAAAGGTGATCACCGACCTTAACAAGCTGGGCCTCCAGGGACCGGCGAAGAACTTCTTCTACAAAGCCATCGGCAAGCCGCAGGGGATCGTCATCCTCACCGGCCCGACAGGTTCCGGTAAGTCGACGACGCTGATCGCGGCGCTCTACCAGGTCATCGACCCGACGGTGAACGTGCTGACGATCGAGGAGCCGGTCGAATACATCATCAAGGGGGCCCGGCAGCTCAAGATCGGTCCCAAGATGGGGTTCGAGCAGGCCATCCGCGGTATCCTCCGGCACGACCCCGATATCGTGCTCGTGGGTGAAATGCGCGACAAGATCACCGCTGAGACGGCCATCAAACTGGCCAATACGGGTCACCTGGTCTTCTCGACGCTGCACACGAACGACGCCCCCAGTGCCGTCGCCCGTCTCTACAAGATGGGCATCGAGCCGTTCCTGATCGCCTACGCCATCAACATCATCGTGGCGCAGCGCCTCATTCGTACGTTGTGCAAGGTCTGCAAGTCCCCCATCGACGATGACGAGAAGGGCGATCTGCTCAAGTTCGGGTTCACCGAGGATGATCTGGCCCAGCACACCTTCTACAAGCCCGTTGGCTGCGACAAATGTAACGGCGGGTGGAAGGGGCGCGCGGCTATTCACGAGGCCCTCTTCTTTTCGAAGGCGATCAAGGACATCGTGCTGAATGCCGGCGAAAAGGTGGACGAGAACGCGATCCGAGACCAGGCGTCGAAGGACGGCATGTGGACATTACGCCGGTCCGGCATGGAGCGCATGAAGGAAGGATTCACCGCGCTCGAAGAGGTCGTCGCGTCGACCGTTGAAGACGAGTAGGCGCTAGGATAGCTGGTCTGCAGGGCACCAACGGGCGCTAAAAGGCGCCCGTTTCTATTGTGTGCGCTTGCGATGGCCCCCGTCACAGAGTCATTGAGAACCGAGGGCGATATTGCACTGAAGGGCTGGGACCAATACGCGATCAGGGCACCGCCTCGCCGAACCGTCGTTTTTCAGACGTATTGAGGCCAGATGGCCTTGGTTCCGATGCCACCATGGCTTCTGTCTGTTGGCCTACGAAGGCCTCACCATGCCACGAACGTTTCGTGAAGCCAGCGGTATTTCAATGGGATGATGGGATGAGCGCAAGGAAGACTTTAAGCGAGTTGCAATTCACATTGGCCTTCCGTATACTCTACCGAATTATTGGAGAAATGTCGGCTCTACTAGATCACCCAATTGGAAGCCTGAGTCAGCATGCCCCCAACTCCTCCAAGTCCAACATCGATGGCCAAGCCGGGCGGGTCCGGAGGGGCCGAGTTGTCCCCCATCATTGTTGAGGGACAGAAGGTCCTGAAAGAGGTAGCCGGAACGCTGCCTCAGACGGTCACCGGCCTTGAGCGCCAGATGATGATCGGCGACACGCTTTCGCGGGTCGACGAGACATCGAAGATGAAGCTGTTGACCCTGATCAATCACCTGCTGGCGAAGATGTTCGCCGTCAATGCATCGGACATCGACATGGGGGGGTATGGGTCGCAAGGCTTCATTTGGTACCGCATCTATGGATCGAAGAAGCCCGACCCGACGCTGGGCAAGTATTCGCCCGACGAAATGAACATCCTCGTGCAGAGCGTGATCGGCGACCGGCAGCGGACGTTCCTGTATGAGAACCGGAACCTCGACTTCTCCCACATGCTGTATATGGAGGGGGGGGATTTCCGCCGATTCCGTGCCGACGCCTATTTCGACCTGGACCAGCTGGCCCTCAACATGCGGGCCATTAACAATACGGTCCGGCCGTACAAGCTGCTCGAACTGCACCCCGGCGTCACCAAGATGGTGAGTTTGGCGCAGACGAAAGAGGGTCTCTGTCTCGTCACAGGTATCACCGGCTCGGGCAAGAGCTCGACGCTCGACGCCATCATCGATGCCAACAATCACTCGGTCGACGGCCACATCGTCATTATCGCGTCGCCGATCGAGTATGTTCACAAGTCCGATCGTTGCATCATCCGCCACCGCGAGGTGGGGCGTGATGTCCTGTCGTTCAAAGAGGGGGCCATCCAGGCCCTGCGACAGGACCCCGACATCATCATGATCGGCGAGTTGCGCGATCCTGAAACGATCATGACCGCGCTAGAGATCACCGATTCGGGGCACAAGGTCTTTTCCACCCTGCACACGGCATCGGCGGTCGAATCGATCGACCGGATCATCGGCGAAATTCCGCCGGTGGAGCAGGAACGTGTCCGGAACCGCTTGGGCGAAACGCTCCGGGCGGTGATTTCGCAGAAGCTGGTCCCGAGCCTCGACGGCAAGCGCGTCCTGGCCAAGGAGATCATGATCGCCACGCCGTCCGTCCGGGCCGCGATCAAGAACAACAACACGACCGAGATCTACCAGATGATCTCGGAAGGTCTCGAGCAGGGCATGAACACGATGGAGCAGGACTTGAAACGACTGTACCTGGCGAAGAAGATCTCGCTCGAGAATGCGATGAACTATGCCAACAACAAGCGTCGCTTGCAGCAGTTGTTGCAGATCGCACCCACGGACAACTGAAGCGATCTTCAAGGTGTGTTGCCGACGCTGACCGGCGGGCCGGTCGCGGCACATCATGACTCTGCCGGCCATGGCGTCGGCGGAGTGTTTCATCGATCCACTACGTCGGAGACCCCGAACCCCGTATGACTATCCAAAGAGGTGACGGAAAGACCGCCGTCTCATTGTTCGTCGACGGTCTCTCGCTGAAGTTCGTTCAACTCTCCTTGAAGGGGCGGAAGCTGACGTTGCGCGACTTCAAAACGGTCGCGCTCGTCAAGAAGTTCGAAGAGAAGGAGATGGTGGGCGAGGGCGAAGAGGCCGCTGCGTTCGGCGATGCTCCCGCTTCGACGGACGCCTTTGGCGGCGGAGCATCGATGGAGGCTGGTCAAGATGAGGAGGCGAACTCCAACTCCACCGTCTTGCTGGGACTTCTGTCGGACCTCAACGGCAAACACTCGTTGAGCTACGCGCTCTCAGAGCCGGCGGTGACATACCAGGAATTCGAATCGGACTTCGGCCTCAAGGGAATGGCGCTTCGCAAGCGCATCGTGGAGGAGTTGGCGGCCAGTCGCGCCACACCGCCGGCGCTGGATTCCATCACCATCATTCCTCACGCCAGCGGCGGGCTTCTGACGGTCATCCGCGAGGACGGCCTTAACCTCTACGACCTGCTGACCGAGATCCGGGGCTTCCTCGGCAACAATGCGCCGAATCTTGGACATGTCGACAGCGCCGACGTGGCCCTCATCGAGATGATCCGGACCAACTACGAGGTCCAGGACGAAGAGGTAACGGTCGTCGTCTACGTCGGCCACGATTTCAGCCGGATCATCTTCATGCAGGGGAAGGAATACCTGCACTTTGCGCCGATCATCAGCGAAGGGCACGAATCCCCGAACCTCGAGAACACGCTCTACAGTCGCATCCTGCTCGAGCAGGATAACATCGCCCTGGCGCGGATGGACCGGATCATCCTCGCTGGCGAGGCGCACAAAGTGAATCTGCTCGAGTCGCTCGCGCCTCAATTCTCTTCGGCGCAGGTCGAGTACGCGCACATGCCGAACGTCGACCTGACGCCGTTCGATGGCTCCGTGGGCGAGGCGTTGTCGGAGTACGCCATTCCGCTCATGAACGCCTGGAAGGCGCTCGAGCCGAAGCGCAAGTCCTTCTTCGACACGAACCTCATTCCGGCCGCCATCGTCGAAGCGCAGAAGGTCTTCAAGCTGGCGTGGCACGGCTGGATCATGGCGCTGGCCATCATCGGGTCGATCGTCTTTTTCTACAACGCCATCCTGGAACAGGGCGTCGCCATACGCCGCGCGAAGGAGGAATTGGACCAGAAGCAGCTTCGCTTGGCGGATCTCGACCTCTTCCGGTCGCGAAAGGACGTGCTTCAGGGAGACATCAACCGGTACATCAATGCGACGACGACGTATGATTCCATCGCGCCTGGTGGCGACCGGTGGAGCCGCATCCTCCACTACGTCGCGACCAGCGTCGAGGACCTTAACTCGATGTGGATCTATCACATCCGTCCCGACCCGCAGAACAAATCGATCATCATTCTCTCCGGACGGTCGATCTACCGAACCCGGATCCCGCGTATCGCCAGCATCTTCGAACGGGCGACGCTGCGGGAGGTGCGTACGACGACCGTGCGGAACAAGATCGTCTACGAATTCGACATCGTCGTCGAGCGCGTCGACCGGCATGATATCCCCGAGCGTCCGTTCGACCCCAATCGCCGGTAATTCACCGCGGAGGCATCGTGACCTACAAGATTCGTAATACGATCGCGCTCGCCGTCGTCTGGCTGTTGTTTGCCGGCGGTGGAGCCTTCTGGTACTATTTCTGGCAGCCGCGCGAGCTCAATACGCTCGTCAATCAGGTCAAGGCGATCGACAAAGAACTCGACAATCTCCCGATCTTGACGGAAGAGGTGCAGCGCCTGACCGTCCAGTTTCAGGACGTGAAACGCCGTTACGATTCCCGCAGCAAGGAGATCCCGGAGTTCGACGTGTCGTCGCAGACGTACGGCTACATGAGCCGCGGCATCGACGTGGCCGGATTCCTCAAGTTCGACATGAAGTTCCTCGGAACGCAGGAGGGGCCGGGCTACGGGTTCAACGCGTACAAGCTTGAGCAGGGAGAAGCGCAGTTCGACAACCTGTACCGGTTCGTCTATTTCCTTGAGAATGGCCGTCGGCTCTACAAGATCTCGACCCTCTCGCTTGAGTACAAGGATGCCGTCGATACCGAGACGAAGGAAACGAGCAAGTGGATCGCGTTCGACATGGAGCTCCACGCGTACTACGTGCGCGGCATTCCCGAGCTTGGCACGTCGCTGGCGGCGCGCAGCCTCACGGTCGTCCCGGCGCCGTTCGATCCGTTCGACCCGCTCATCGTCCCGACGATCGCGGCTGAGGCCCCGACGGGCGAAATGAACCCGCGGATCCTCGAAGTGAAGGCGGTCCTGCCGGGCAAAGCCTTCGTGCTGTATGACAACGAGCTGATCGTCCTGCAGCTCGGCGACCGCGTCTGGCGCGGCGCCGTCAGCGCCATCGACCCTCGTACGAGCTCCGTGGAGTTCACGCTCAACGAAGGCGGCGTGATCACGAAAGTATCCAAGCAGATCAAATTTGATCGTCGAAGGAGGCTCCGGTGAAATCCACACGCGTAGTGATCCTGCTCTTTGCCGCCGCGCTGATGGTGGCGTCAGCGATGGCCCAGACCCAATCCCAACTGCGTCGAGCAGCACAGGGAAAAGAAGGGGCGTCAGCGGACGAAGTCGTATCGTTCCGAGCGGACGTGCCCTTCGAGCAGGCGATCAAGTCGCTTGGAGAGCTCTGGAAATCGAAGGCGGGCAAGATCGTCGTTGACCGATCGGGTCCGAAAGAGTCCGATAAACAGGTCGGTGTGAACATCGAAGCTATGTATTGGAAGGATGCATTCGAGCTCATCCTCAGATCCAACAAGTTCTGGTACAACCAGTTCGAAGAGCATGTGGAAGTGGTGACCCTCGAAGAAGCAGGTCGCCCGTCTCAAACTGATACGAAGACGGTCGAGCAGGCCAAGACGAGCGGTGTGCCGACCGTGACGCCGCCCACACCAACACAAGCTCCGGCCACCCAAATTGCCGCCAAGGTCGATTCGGCCGAATTCTACTTCAAGGAGCGGGAGATCACCATCTCCAGCATCTTCTTTGAGGTGGATCGAACGAAGCTCGCGCAGACGGGGATCGGGTTTTCCATCTTTCGCGGAAAGGGGCTCAACCTCGGCATTGAGTTTTCGGGAGCCGACAGGATCTCGACGCCGATCCTGAGCGCGAATCTGAACCCGCGCGACAAACGCCTCGCCGTCGATATCGACGCGGCGCTGAACGTTTTCGAGAGCGAGCAACTGGGGGAGGTGATCGCGCGACCGCAGATCACCGTACGCAACGGAACATCATCGAAACTGCAAAGCGGTCAGAATTTCTCCGTCCAGCTTCGCGATTTCTCGGGGAATGTCGTCAACACGTTCTACGAGACGGGCACGATCCTGACCGTCATGCCAAAAGTCTGGAAGTTCCAGGACAAAGAGTTCATCTCGCTGTCCTACAAGATCGAACGGAGCACGCCGCTGCCATCGGCCACCTCGATCTTCGTCAACAAGACCGAGGCGTCGGGCAACCTGATGCTCCTCGACGGCGAAGAGGCCTACGTCGGAGGGTTGTATTCGACTGAGGAATCGATCACTAGGGAGGGTGTGCCCGTCCTGAAGGACCTGCCGTGGTGGGTCTTCGGTCTGCGATATCTGTTCGGCTACGATGCGACGAACTACAAGAAGAAAGAGCTCGTCGTCCTCATGCGCGCACAAATGGTGCCGCTTCTCGAAGATCGCCTCAAGGCAGGGCCGGCGCAGCAGACCTTGGAGAATGCTTTGAAAGATATCAACCAGGATCTGCAGAAACGGACGACGCAGAAGAAAGTACAATAGGGGAACGGATCACGGGCGTGGTCTGAGAGTGAGGTGCACGGTTCGCGAGTCCCGGATCCTTGATTCCACGTTCTCGCGCGAATCTCGTTTTCGGATCTGCCAGCGCATGAGAAACGAACCCTCGTCCCTGCTCGACTGCGTGGCGCGCGGGCTCGCTTCCGGCATATGGTCTTTCTCGGGTAGCGGCACTGGGTCAAAAAGAGTTCCACACGCATCTGGTCACGGGAGGATGGCATGAAGTACGGACGATCGATCACGCGCCTCATTACCGCCTTGTTATTGCTGGTCATGGCCTGTCAGAACCCGGAAGAGGAAGGTCCGGGAGGCGGCACGACCCAGCGATCGAACATCGCGGGCACGGTCCTGAGGAGCGACAATAGCACCGGAGTTCCTGGGGTGATCGTTCGCGATATCACGCAGGCGAACAAGATCGACACCACGGACGCCTTAGGTGTGTTCTCCATCCCCTACGACCTTCCGGCGGGCCAGTCGTATTCCACCACGATCTTCGGCACCCGGCCAGGATTCGGGAATGACTCTGCTGCCGTGACGATCGTGGCTGGACGCGATACCTCGGTGCTCCTCGTCCTGGTGGCTGATAGCACCAGCCCTCCGACGACGGCGGGATCGACCTCGGGCCAGCCGGCCAGCATCGTGCTCGTCGGGACCGACGTCAATTCGATCTCGATCCGAGGCACAGGCGTCAATGAATCGGCCCTCCTGACGTTCGAGGTCCGCGACTCGCTCGGCAATCCGGTCTTGGGAGGCAGCGGACCGATCGTTCGCTTCTCGCTTCTTGGCGCCCCCGGCGGAGGAGAGTATCTCTATCCCGATAGCGGTCGGGTGAGCGGAACCTCAGGCCGCGTCTCGACACGATTGAATTCCGGAACGCGTCCTGGCGTCATCCAGGTCGTCGCGACGACCCGCAACGATTCCGTCCTCTCTTCGCCAGCCCGCGTCACGATTGCGAGCGGACCTCCGTACGGTCCGAACGCCTCCATCAGCCGGAAAGATGCCAACCTCCCGGGCCTCTTGTATGACAATGAGCGGACCACCATCTCGGTGTTGCTCGGCGACCGCTACCAGAACCCCGTGCCAGCAGGGACGGCCGTATATTTCACGACCACCGGCGGTATCATCCAGCCGACCGCGTACACCGACGCCGACGGCGGCGCCAGTGTCGAACTGATCACGGCCAACCCGCGTCCGGCGGGTGGCGTGGCGATCATCTACGCCCGGACGATCGGCGATACGGCCGCACGCAGGGCTGACAGTCTGATCCAGTTGCAGATCCCCGTCGTCTTCTCGGGTACGACGCTGATCATTGCTCCGACGGCCGCGTTCGCCGTGCCCGACAGCGGCTCGTACTCTTTCGCGTATCAGGTGCAGGATGCCAACGGCAATCCGCTCGTGGCCGGGACCACGATCAAGGTTTCGCTGAGCGGTCCGGGTGCATCGGAGCTGGAGGCGCAGGGAGACGTCGACGTGACCATGCGGGACACCGACGACCCGACCAAGACAGATTTCAACGCGACGATCGTGGACAAGACGCGCGGCGGGACCGGCGGATCGTTCACCGTGACCATCGAAGTCAAGGGACGTAATGGCGATGCGACGCACACGTTTGCCGGGCTTGCGTTGTCGACCGGCGGCGGCGCTTCGGTTCCGGGCAGCACGAGCATACCCCGCAGCATCAGCCTCAACACCATCAGCGCGCGCACGCTGTCGGTCAAGGGAACGGGCGCCAACGAGTCAACTCGGTTGACGTTTGTCGTGCGAGATTCGCTCGGCAACCCCGTCGGGAATCCGCTCGACCCGACGGTCAAGGCATACGTCACGTTCTCGATCAATCCGTCGACCGGTCTGGGCGGCGCGTTCGTCCTGCCCACCGGCGACTCGACCGACGTCAATGGACAGGTCGGCGTGACGTTCAACTCGGGGTCTCAGGCGGGTGTGGTGCAGGTGGTGGCGACGACGTTGACGGGGGCCGGTCCGATCACGGCTTCCCCAGTACAACTCACGATCCAAGGCGGTCTTCCGACGCAATCGCGGTTCATTACATCCTTGGACCGCGTGAACATGCCGGGATTGCTGAAGCCGGGTCCTGTGGGCACGATCACCGTGCAAGCCGCCGACGAATTCGGCAATGCCGTCCAAACCGGCACGGCCATCTATTTTAGTACTTCGCTCGGGCTGATCAAAGCCTCTGCGACGACCGATGATGCCGGCCGGGCAACGGCCCAACTGAGCGGCGGTGTGGATGGAGCGTCAAATGGCGCCGGCTATGTGACCGTTCAGACCCTCGGCAAAGTCGGAGAGGTCGTACGCGATTCGCTGCCGTTCCTCTTCACGGGCCCAGTGCAGATCCTCAACAAGCCTTCGGCCGGGTTCTCGATCGACGATGCTGGAGCGTATAACTTCTCATTCAGAGTCGCGGACATCAACGGAAATCCTCCCTCATCCGGAACGACCGTCACAGTCACGGCTGAAGGTGAAGGCGCCGGCGGGTTGACGGTCACGACGGGCGGCACGCTGACCTTCCCCGACACGCGCGACTCGATGCGGACCTTCTATACGGTCTCGGTTCGGGACAAGGAGGTCGGCGGTCCGTCAGGCCCGGTCACGTTCACGATCAACGTGGCGGGTGAGAACGGTAACGAGACGTACAGCTTCACGGGCCAGGTCCTCGGCGCAGGTCAAACGGCCGGCACGGTGGCTGCACGCCGACCGGCGACGTTGGAGCTCGTGTCGAACTCCAATCCATCTGTTTCGATCCGCGGGACCGGCTCGAGAGAATCATCGACGTTGACCTTCGCGGTCAAGGACTCCCTCGGACAGCCCATCAATGCCGGGGGCCGGGCGCTCGTGACGTTCGCCCTCGCGCCCGCCGGCGGGCTCGGCGGCGGTGAGTTTCTTTCGACGACGGGCGACTCGACCGACGACAACGGCATAATTTCGGTCACCTTCAGCGCCGGCACCAGGGCCGGTGTGCTGCAGGTAGTGGCAAAGACGACGGCCCCTGGCCGTCCGGACACGATCTTCTCGTCGCCGGTACGGCTGACGATCTCCGGCGGCTTGCCCAGCGCCAGCCGCGTGGTGGCGACCCTGTCGCGCATCAATATCCCGGGTCTGGTCAAGACAGGCCCCCTGGCGACGGTGAGCGTGCAGGCGGGCGACCAATTCAACAACCCCGTCCAGTCTGGGACAGCGTTCTATTTCACGACAGGCCTCGGCCTTATCCAGGCCACGGCGACGACGAATGACAACGGTCAGGCCTCGGTCCAGTTGAGCGGCGGCGTGGTCGGCAGCCCGGCCCCGAGCGATACCGTGACCGTGCAGACGGTCGGTGTTGGAGGGGCCTCGATTGTCAAGAAGCTTCCGTTCATTTTCACCGGTGCGCCGTTGATCACCGGATTGCCAGCACCTGGCTTCACCATTGCCGACAGCGGTTCGTACTCATTCACTTTCACCGTGGCTGATGCGAACGGCAATCCGCTCTCGGCGGGTTCCACAGTCCAAGTGACCGTTGAAGGAGACGGTTCCGGCGGTTTGGATCTGGCGGGAGACGTGAGCCGGACCCTGCCGGACACGCGTAACGCGAGTTTCACGAGCTTCTCCGTGACGGCGCAGGACAAGGACCGCGGCGGTCCGTCGGGCTTGGTGCGCTTCAAGATCTCGGTGACGGGTGAGAATGGCACGGCCGAGGCGACCCTTGCGGGATCGCAGTTGACGACGGGGCAGTCGGCCACGGGCCCGGCTTCGCGGTACGTGGCGACGCTCGAGCTCGAATCGATCTCACGGAGCAACCTGTCCATTCGTGGCACGGGTGCGGCGGAGGTCTCGACCCTGACGTTCTCGGCGAAGGACTCGACCGGGATCGCATTGGACAAGAACAATCGAGCTTTCGTTCAGTTCTCGCTGCTGCCGTTGGGCGGGCTTGGCGGAGGTGAGTTCCTCTCCGTGACGGCCGACTCCACGAATGACAACGGACGCGTCTCGGTGACGATCAATGCCGGCACGAAGTCCGGGGTGCTCCAAGTTCGTGCGCGAACCACGGCATTGACCCGGCCCGATACGGTCTTTTCTTCGCCCGTGCGGCTGACCATCTCTGGGGGCCTGCCCGATTCGCAGAGGGTCGTCGTGGGGCTTTCGCGGGTCAATATGCCAGGCCTGATCCAGTCGGGTCCGATCGGAACGGTGAGCGTACAGGCGGGTGACAAGCATAACAATCCCGCGCAGACCGGTACGGCGTTCTATTTCACGACGAACTTGGGCCTGATCCAGGCCAACGCTTCGACGAACGACGCTGGCCAGGCCACGGCGCAATTGAGCGGCGGCGTGGTGGGCGCATCGACCGGTGCGGGGACGATCACGGTGCAGACGGTGGGCGAGAATGGCACATCGATCGTGAAGACCCTGCCGTTCCTTTTCACGGGGGCGACTCAGATCACGAACACGCCGGCAAGCGGATTCACGATCTCCGACAGCGGTACGTACAGCTTCTCGTTCAGAGTTGCCGATGCCAACGGAAACCCGCTGGTGCAGGGCTCGACGATCCAGGTGACGGCAGAGGGGCCGGGGGCTGGCGGCATTGCCCTTTCCGGGGACTTCAGCAGAATCATGCCCGACACCCGTGACACGAGCCTGAGAACCTTCAACGTGACGGCGACCGATCAATCCTCGGGAGGACCATCGGGAGCCGTCGTCTTCAGGATCAGCGTGACCAGCCAGAACGGTGATGGAACATACTCTTGGAATGGCGCGCAGTTGGCAGCCGGTCAGTCGCCATCGGCGGCTGGAGGCTCCGGGTATGCGGGAAGTATTGAGCTGGTGAATGCCCAGCCCCTGTCACGCATCCTTTCTGTTCGAGGTACTGGTTCCAACGAGACGGCGACACTCACGTTTGTCGTCAAAGATAGCCTTGGGAATCCGGTCGACGCTTCCCATGCGGCGACGGTGACGTTCTCGGTCATGGGTGGGCCAGGCGGAGGAGAGTCACTGTTCCCCACGAGCGTGCAGACGAGTTCTTCAGGCGTCGTTTCCACCGTCCTGAGCTCCGGAACGAAAGCAGGTGTGGTTCAGATACGGGCAGAGATCACGATCGGTGCCACCACGATCCGATCTGCCCCGGTGGTGTTCACGATTCACGGAGGATTGCCAGTGCTCTCCGGAATGACCGTGTGGACAAGCGCCCAGAACTACAGCTTTTACGTACCTGAGGGCACCGAGGTTGGCAGGATCTTCGCGAGGTTCGGAGACCGATACGGCAACCCGGTGCAGCCCAATACCGCCGTATACTTCAAGACCAATGGAGGTGTGATCACGGCTGCCGGGTTCACGACAGAGACTGGTTTGGCCCAGGCTACGCTGTATGGCGGAGAACCGTTCCCGCCAGGCGGGATCGACACCGTGACGATCTCGACGGTTGATGAAAGCGGCACAAGCATCAGCAAGCTGGTGACGTTTGTGTTCTCTCGCGGTCCGGTCGTTACCGTACCATCTGTGCCGACCGATACCATCACGATCCTGGACGGGGGATTCATCGACCTTGACTATGTCGTGGCTGACGCGATCGGCAATCCTCTCGCTCAAGGCAACAACGTCGCGGTGTCGGTGAGTTCGCTCTCGGGGGCCTCGGCGGGAGTGTCGACAAGCGGTGACGTGAGCTTTGTCACGTCGGACGCAAGGCTCGTGGCCGCCACGAAGCGTCGCGTTCGCCTCGCGGACAATACGCCGAACGGCGGAGTCTCCGGCCTCTTCGAGGTGACGATCACGGTCAACGGCCCCAATGGTTCGACGTCGAAAAAGATCTACGGCAACCTCGGGGCGCCTCAGGCTATCACGCCGCCGTCGCCGACGGTGAAGAATCCGGCCCAGATCGCCTTCATCGGCGTTTCGTCTCCCGACATCTTCGTGTCCGGCGTGGGTGCGCTTGAGAATTCGGTGATCACCTATGAGGTGCGCGATTCGCTGGGCAACGCGATCGAAGCGACGCCTCGTTCGTTTGTGAACTTCTCGCTGACATTCTTCCCGAACACCTGGGTCCCGGGCGGGACAAGTCCATTCTTGATCCCTGGATCGGACAGCACCGACAATTCCGGCCGCGCGCGCGTGTCTTTGTCTTCGGGTTCGCGTGCCGGCGTTGTCCAGATCGTCGCCAGGACGGTTGTCGGGGTGAGCACGATCACGTCGCTGCCCGTCAAGATCACGATCCATGCAGGCTTCCCGGACCAGAGGCACTACACGATGGCTCCGGAGAAGTACAATTTCCCCGGCCTCGACCGGGCCTTCGTGACGGAGAAGATCACGGTGCAGGTGGCCGACAAGTACAGCAACCCTGTGCAGGCTGGTACGGCGGTGTATTTCTACAGCACGCACGGTACGATGACGACGGGCGGCGGCTCACCCGGGCTAACCGACGTGAACGGATTCGTCTCACAGACCCTCTACTCGGCCAATCCCTATCCTGAAGGTGCTGATTCGCTCGCCATCGGCAAGGGCTTCACATACGTCTATTCGCAGACGCTGGGCGATTCCGGCTTGAACGTGATCGACTCGCTTGAGATCCTCTGGACGGGAGCGCCCATCATCACCCGCACCAGCGGGCCGTTGACGTTCGCTATCGCGGACGGCGGCAGCGACGGTCCTTGGGAGTTCACCGTCGTGGACCGCTTCGGACATCCGATGTCGAGCGGCACTTCGATCTCGGTGAACGCCACCGATGGCAAGGTGAGCGGGGATGCGGACATCGTCATGCCAGACACAAAATCCACTGGACCCGGCTTGACGAGCTTCACCGTCGTGCTGAGTGATGGTGACCCTGGCGACTCTGATCCTCCGGCCGCCGTACTCCTGACTGTGATCGTCACGCATCCTGTCTACGGTACCTACAAGCGAGTCATTTCCTCAGGAACGATCAACTGACGTGCTTGCGGTGATCCTTCAACAGGCCCCGTTCTCGCAAGAGGATGGGGCCTGCGGTTTTCTGGGGAGAACAAATGCAGGGTGGAAGGTTGGAGGAGGAAGGAGGTATGGAGGGAACAACGGGAAACCGGCGGGAGGCCAGAAGCCAGAGGCCAGAAGTCAGTGATCAGTAATCAGTGATCAGTGACCAGTGAGCAGCGGGGCAACTTCTGGACTTGAGACCTGGAACTTGGGACTTGGGACCTGGGACTTGGGACTTGCAACTCACACCTCACACCTCACACCTCACAACATTCCTTCTTCCCGAAACCACTCCACGGTTTCCCGTACCGTTTGCCGCAACGAACGCGCTTCGTAGCCCAGTTCAAGAGCCGCCTTCTCCGATGAATACCGCCGGTGTCGTCCGGTGCCCGAGACCAGCTCACGCGTGATCCACGGCTTCACGCGGAGGACCGCCGCCACCGACTCGACGGTCGCTGCGATCGCGCGTACCATCAAGGCCGGGACGATGAACTTCGGCGCCACACCGCCGGTCTCCTCGGCCACGACCTGAAAGATCTCGGCGAACGTCCGGTTTTCTCCGGCCAGGATGTACCGTTCTCCTATCCGTCCCTGCCGAGCCGCCGCGATGTGACCGTTCACGACGTCGTTTGCCGATACGATGTTCGATCCGCCCCTGGTCGCATAGAAGATCCGCCGACGCGCGACGTCTCGCACGATGCGTCCACCGTGGATCCGGTGGTCGTGCGGACCCATGATCACGGCTGGATTCACGACCACCCCCGGAAGCCCTGACCGCACTGCTTTCAGAACGATCTGCTCCGACATCCACTTGCTCATTCGATAGCCCACAGGCCGACGCCCCGGAACGAAGGGCGTCTCTTCGGTCATCACGGCATCGCCCGGGTCCGGACCGATCGTGGCGATGGAACTCGTGTGCACGAACCGCTCGACGCTCTGTCGGATGGCGGCATCGACGACCGTCTGCGTCCCTCCGACGTTGATCGCAAACATCAGGTCCCGTTCCCGTGGCCAGTGTGAGATGATCGCGGCGGTGTGAAACACGGCATCGCAGCCCTTCATTGCCTGCCGAACCGCGCCAGGGTCGCGTACATCTCCACGGATCATCTCAGCCTCGGCGCCCCGCAGCGCCCGGTCGTCCGTTCCCCGCGTCAGGACGCGAACGAGCACACCCCGCCGAAGCAGAGCGTGTACAAGATTGGAGCCGACGAGGCCGGTTCCGCCGGTGACAAGAGCCGTTCTCACAGAGAACTGGGGAGAAATGCGCAACACTCAGCACGAAACAAGCACAACGAGTCAACAAACAGCGCATCCCGAAGCCGATGACTCAAGAAGGGGCTTGATAGCGCTGACCGCCGGCCGTGCGTCCGGTACCGTTCAAGATCTCGGCCGTGCGTCGGCGGGCCTCGGCGGGCGCGGCGAGCCAAGCCCGATCGACCATGTCAAGCGCTTCTTCCGGCAGTCCGATCGCTTCATACGTCCTGGAGATCTCAAGTTCCAGGCCGGCTCGACGCACACGGCTGGCCGTGCGACTCATGACGTGCGTGAGAGAGTCGATCGCGGTGAAGCCGAGGACGACAGGATTGGCCGCATCGAGTTCTCGCAGGCTGGCAAGGTCCCTCCGGGCCCTTATCGAATCGCCCGTCTGAAATCGATAGTGCATGCTCCACAGGAGCGATTCGAAGTGCCGGTCGTCGACGCGCAGCGCAGAATCGGCAAACGCCATCGCTTGGCGGTGGTATCCCAGATCCCATGCCATGCGACTGGCCTGGAAGAACCAGTGTGCCCGGTCGGTCCCGGCAGGTCCGTTGCTCGCACCGTCCAACGCTTGTGCCAGTGACAACAAGACCCGCCCAGGAGGCGTGTACGACGTTGACCGGGGCGTCGAGAACAAACGTTGCTGAGCCGCGATCGCGTTGTGTACGGAGCCGCTCAGCGCCGCCGAGGTCACGCGTTGGAAGGCGATCTCGACGTTGATCGGGTCCAGCGCCTGGGCGAGTGCGAGAACGGAGTCGGCCTCATGGTAGCGCGCGGCGTGGATATTCCGGCGTCCTTCATGGAGCAGGCTGAGCACGCCATCCAGCTGGTCAGACTGGAACGGCCGAGCTTCCAACCCTTCACGCAGCCGAGATCGGACGCGATACGCGGTCAACCAACCGGCGGTGGCGATGGTGTCGTACTGGAATCGTCGCGACTCCACGATCTGGATCTCGTGCGAGCGGATGCCGGAGCGCACCTGCTGTACGAGGAGCACCCGCACGTCATGCTCGCGCAACATCGATTCGAACATCGGCAGCGGCACGGCCCGATTCACCTCGAGTACTTTTCGGCCCTCCACGAACGGTACGATCTCCTTCGACGCGCTCGCAACAACGATCTCCGGCGGCGTGGCCCGGCTGAGGGCTTCTCCCGCGAGTTCCCAGGGCGTGGCATAGTATCCAGCGGACCGGAAGGCTGCCGCACCGGCGCGATGGGCGTCGACGGAAGCGCGATATCGCTGATTCGAAGCGACGAGCTCCAGCACGGCGGAGAGGTTCAGCAGTGCCAGGATGCCGACGGCGGAACCCACGATGAGGGATTTTCCACGCGGCAGGCTTCGTACCACGCGTTCAAGCCCGACGGCCAGCCAGATCAGGACGAACGGCATCGCCGGAAGAAAGAACCGGATATCCTGCAGGGGATAGAGAAGGATGATGCCGGCGTAGAAGGCCACGAAGAGGATGCGAACCGCCGCCGTTGGCGATGTGCGTGCGTCGGTCCAGAGCCCAACGAGGACCAAAGGAAGGAACAGCAGTCCCGTCCACCCTTTGACGGCATTCAGCACGAACACGATGCCCACGAAAACGTCCGAAGCGTCGCGAATGAGGTTGAGAGGGAACGGGACCAGGATCATGCCGCTCAGCTCGAATTGATACGAGCGGAGGTTGATGATGAAGCGCTGAAGCCATTCCTGCCAGATCGGCGCCGACGATGGCGTGACGAAGTGCTCGAAGACGAACTGGATGTTGGTGGCTTGCGACGACTCCGGTACGCCGACCCACACCATATTTCGTAGCGTCCAGATCCCCAGCGTCCCGGCCGCCGCGAGGCCGATGGCGAGGGCCAGCCGATGCCGGCGGCGAAGGAGCGCGTCCACGACAAACGCGCCGACGACGGCGACGCTGATCTCGCGCAGCAGCGGAAGGGCTGACAAGGTGGCGAGGAGGCCGGCGGTGGCGATCGGCGTGAGCGGATCGCGCTGATCGCGTTCCCGAAGCCACAGGGCAAGGAACAGCAGCAAGAAGAAGGGAGCTTCGGACAGCGCCTCCGTGAACATGACGAGGGTCAGAGGCGTGATTCCGAAGAGCCATGTGAGGAGATGGGCGGTCTTCGGCGGGAGCCAGGTGCGGAGCCACTGGAGGAACAATGCGAGTGCGCCAAGCCCGTACAGCAGTGTCAGCACTTTCGCGGCGAAGAGCGAACCCGATGCGAACCATTGCGACGGCACGATCAGGACAGGATAGAAGGGTGCGTTGACGACGTAGGCTTCGGGCACTGGCTGGGTCGCGTCATTCCAGCCCAGGCCGCGACTGAGGCTCTCGGCCCAGATCACATAACGCGTCGAATCGGTGTAGAGCGAGAGGTCGTTGAGCCGCAGCCATCCGGCGACCGCAAACAGCGTCAACAGGAGGACGAGCGATAGGCGTTCTGAACGGGTCATGAGCGGTCGAGGATGGTGCGGATCCGGCGAAAGATCGCGTGGAACATCGGACGCGTCAGCCGGCCGGTGAAGGTGTTCTGCTGGCTGGGATGGTACGAGCCCATCAGGATGAGGCCGTTCTCGAGCGTGACCGACGCGCCGTGTGAGAATTGCGGTGATCGCCGGCGAGCTTGGTCAGTTGACCGTCGACGCAGTGTCGCGAGCTTGTCGAGCGGGCCCTCGATCATCGGAGTCCTTGCGACATGCGAGGATAGGGGCTGATCGAGAACGGTCGCGGCCGCGTCAAATCCGATCTTTCCCAATCCAAGGATGATCTGGACGTGTGGCAGATGCCCGACCTCCCATTCGAAGAAGGGCCGGCAGGCGGCCATCTCCTCTTTCGTGGGCTTGTTGTCTGGAGGTGCGCAGCGGCAGGCGGCCGTAACAAAGCAGCCCTGGAGGCGAAGGCCGTCATTCCGGTCAATGGATGTCGGCTGGTTGGCGAATCCGAAGCGATGCAGCGCTTCATACAACCAATCGCCGCTCCGGTCGCCGGTGAACATACGGCCAGTGCGGTTGGCGCCATGGGCGGCGGGTGCGAGACCCACGATGAGCAGGCGTGCGCTGCTGTCGCCGGACCCGGGGACAGGGCGTCCCCAGTACTCCTCCTCGGCGAAACGCCGGGTCCTGTGCGCTGCGACGCTTTCACGCCAGGCTACGAGCCGGGGACATCGACGGCAGGAGGTGAGCGCGGCGTTGTGCCGACGCCAGGGAGCCGAGGCGATCACACCTGTTTCAGGAAGGCCACGAGGGCCTCGTTGAAGGCAGCCTCGTTCTCGATGTTCGCCAGATGACCGGCGCCCGGAATGACGATCAGCTTCGAGTCTTTGATGGCCTTGTGCATGGCCTCCGAGGCCGCCGGAGGCGTCAGCGTATCGTGCTCTCCGACCATGATCAGTGTGGGCACAGCGATCTTCGCGAGAGACGAGGTCGTATCGGTACGGGCGGCGAGCGCCACCAGTGTCCCGGCGATGCCCAGCTGTGTGTTGCTCCGGATGATCGACTTGATGAACTCGACCGCCTGGGGCTGGGCGGACATGTTCTGAGGGGCAAAGACCGCTTTGACGAAAGTTTCCGCGAAAGCCGGGACGCCGTCGCGCTTGACGGTCAAGATCGACGCGGAGCGTTTCACCTTGGCCTCGTTGCCATCAGCCTCGCTGCGCGTATCGGCCAGGACGAGCGCGCGCACACGCTCCGGGAAGCGCTCGACCGCGCGTAAGGCAACGTAGCCTCCCATCGAAAGTCCGCACAGCACGGCCTTGTCGATCACCAGGTGATCAAGCAGCGCGATGAGGTCATCGACCAGGAATTCGATGGTGTACTGGCCGTCGGCGACCTGGCTTTCGCCGTGGCCTCGCAGGTCGTAGCTGATGGCGCGGATGCCGTGGGGCAGCGCCCGCATCTGCGCATCCCACATCCGATGATTGAACGGGAATCCGTGGATGAACACCACGGGGAGCCCGGCGGGCGTTCCACGCTCGAGATAGTTGATCGTGACACCACTCGGTAAATAGACCTTCATGGCAACCTCCGATTCTTGGACCGTTGACGATGTGGGTCAGGCGTAGTAGCGTTCGATAGCAGCCTGGGCCGTCTGCAGTTCCGCCGGCGGGACCTGTGCCTCGAGGAGGGGGAAGAGCTTCCGGTCCTCGAGCCGGATGTGTTCTTCGAGCAACCGTCCCAGGCTCTGGAGCACCGGGCGTCGGTCCGCCGGCGGATCGGACCTCAGCCCGTTGACGATCGAAGCGATCTGGCGATGTTGGTCGGTCAGATGATCGATCAGGGCGACGGCGTCACGGATGTCGCGTCCCAAAGCGAAGACCTGTTCCTCTTCGACGGTAAAGTGGCGCGTCAGATGCTGGTCGTAGAAGGCCAGCACGTACTCCGTCTGCAACACCGGGTCGTGCGACCAGAGCTTCAGCTCGGCGCGGTCTCCCTGCTGAAGACGGATGGCCAGCAGGAGACCGTCGTGATGGTCACGAGCGACGGGGACGAGGGCTGGATGTCGTTTGGCCATGCGATGAAAAAGCCGTTACACGGAGATCCACAGAGGTCGCACAGAGTTCCACAGCGAAAGTACGTGGTTACGATCCTTCTCGGTGGACCTCTGTCAAAGCTCTGTGGAATTCTGTGTCATGGTTCTCTTATCCCTGTCGACGTTCGATTGGCTCCCACGTTCGCAGCTCGTGGCCGGTATAGATCTGCCGCGGGCGGGCGATCTTCTGCTCGGGGTCCTGCACGTGCTCGGCCCACTGCGCCAGCCAGCCGGCCGTTCGCGGGATCGCGAACAGCACGGGGAAGAAATCGGTCGGGAATCCCATCGCCTGATAGATGAGCCCCGAGTAGAAGTCCACGTTCGGATACAGCTTCCGCTTGACGAAGTATTCGTCCTGCAGGGCGATGCGTTCGAGCTCCAGCGCGATGTCGAGCTTGGGATTTCGGCCCGTGACGGCGAAGACGTCGTCGGCCAGGCGCTTGATGACCCGAGCGCGAGGGTCGTAGTTCTTGTAGATGCGATGGCCGAAACCCATCAGCCGTCCCTTTCCTTCCTTCACTTCCTTGATGAAGGCGTGGATCTTGTCGACGGAACCGATCTCGTCGAGCATGTGCAACACCGCCTCATTCGCTCCGCCATGGAGGGGACCCCACAACGCGGCCGCCGCGGCTGCCGTGGCCGAATATGGATTGACGTGCGACGAGCCGACGCCCCGCATCGCGTTGGCACTGCAGTTCTGTTCGTGGTCGATGTGCAGGATGAAGAGGACGGTCAGAGCGCGCTCGAGTGCGGGATGGATGTTGTACGGCGCATCTCCAACCTTGAACATCATGTTCAGGAAATTGCCGGCGTAGGTCAGGTTGTTCGTCGGGTAGACATAGGGCATCCCCTTCGAATGGCGATATGCGAACGCGGCGATCGTTGGCACCTTGGCGATGAGCCGGTAGATCTGTTTCATCCGGTTGTCGGGGTCGGAGATCGCCGCTGCCTCGGGATAGAAGGTCGACAACGCCGCGATCGTGCTGATGAACATGCCCATCGGATGCGCATCGTACCGGAAGCCGCGCATGAGATGCTTGATGTTTTCGTGGACGAACGTATGGTGCCGGATGTTGTTTCGCCAGTCGGCCCGCTGCGACTCGGTGGGCAGGTTGCCCTTGATCAGGAGATAGGCGACCTCGAGGAACGAGGTGGAGTTCTCGGCCAGGTCCTCGATGGGATACCCGCGATGACGCAGGATGCCCTTGTCGCCGTCGATATATGTGATGGCGCTTTTCACAGACGCCGTATTCATGAAGGCCGGGTCGTAGGACATCAGCCCGAAATCTTCGTCGCTTTCCTTGATCTGACGAAGGTCCGTCGCGCGGATGGTTCCGTGCTCGATCGGGATCTCATAGGTCTTGCCCGTGCGGTTGTCCGTCAGCGTTAACGTGTGAGGCATCGTTACACTCCAAGGGTGGTAGATCGTCGACGTGGAATCTCATGTGGAAAGTAGGCGAAAAATCTGCTGAACCGCCACGGCAACCGACGGCCGAGTCGTCCGGTCTTGTGCCTGGTTGTCCGGTCATCCTTGAGCCGCGGCCCCTTTTTGTGCATATTGTCCGATCACGCACCTATCAGGGAGTCTGCATGTCCATTCTTACGATCCTCCTCGCCGCCGTTCTGACGCTTCCGACGACGGGAGCGCTTCCCAAAGAGAAGAAGTACGGCAAACCGGTCACGGTGAAAGAAACGACCGCCATCTCGGCCATTCTGAAAGACCCAACGGCATTTCACGGCAAGACGGTGCGTGTCGAAGGGGTCGTCGTCGAAGTCTGCGCGAAGCGCGGATGCTGGATCAAGGTAGGAGGGAAAGACGGCGAGACCATCACCTTCAAGGTGGAGGACGGCGTGATCGTCTTCCCGATGGAATCGAAAGGCCAGACGGCCGTCGTGCAGGGCGTTGTCAAGGCGACGGTCACGTCGGTGGAGGACCAGATCAAGCAGGGAGAGCACCACGCCGAAGAGCAGGGGACGACCTTTGACGTGTCGACCGTGAAGGGGCCGAAGACGGTCATCCGGATCGACGGTGAAGGGGCCCTTCTCCGCTGATGGCGTTCTCCTGGCGTCGGCTGACGATTGCGACCCATCGCGATGTGGGCTATGCCCTGGTCGCGTTGGTGATCGTGTACAGCGTCTCGGGCATCGCTGTCAATCACATCGAAGACTGGAACCCGAACTACAGCCGTTCCACGGAGCGGCGCATCATCGAGCCGCTCGCCGACCTGCCGCGCGAAACCCAGGTTGAGCGGGCGGCGTCGATGCTGGGTGTCGCCACGGAGGACTTGAAGAACTCTTTCCGTCCCGACCCCGAGACGCTCCAGCTGTTCGTCGAGACCTCAACGTACTCGATCGACCTGCCCACCGGCAAAGTGATCGTTGAGGCCGCCCGCCCCCGACCAGTCCTGTTCGAATTCAATCAGCTCCATCTGAATCACATCAAGGGCGTCTGGACCTACGTAGCCGACCTCTTCGCCGTCGCCCTTATCCTTCTGGCCGTGACCGGGCTCTTCATCGTGAAAGGGGAGAACGGCCCCCTCCGCCGAGGCAAATGGTATCTCATCGGCGGCTTTGTGGTTCCCGCTGTGTTCTGGGTGCTGACACTGGTGGATTTCTAACAGGTTGCTGAGAAACCCTCTGGAGGTCAAAACGTCAACCGCCAAGTCCGCCAAGGTCGCCAAGAACCTCAAGATGGCTTGTGAAAATGGAATGAAACTGGCGTCTCTTTTTGGCGAACTCGGCGCGACAAGGATCTTCGCTGTCTTGGCGTCATGGCGGTATATGCTCATCCGCACGCTGCCAAGAGCATTTGCCACAAAGATCACAGAGATCACAGCCAGAGGCATTCAATCAACATCGCGAAGCGATATCAAATCCTCACCAGTGTAGAGATATTCAGGGTCGCTCCGCGACAAAAGGAAAAGGGATCGCCGCCTGCCTGCCGCTCCATGGGTTCTAGCAGGATGCTGAAAAATGGTCGATTACCAACTTCGAGTTGAGTTGGGTGCGTTTGAACGAAGCTGCGGCACGCTGAGCGCGTCCCTCATCGTGC
>JALONQ010000008.1 GCA_025454835.1 Bacteroidota bacterium
ACGATGAGGGACGCGCTCAGCGTGCCGCAGCTTCGTTCAAACGCACCCAACTCAACTCGAAGTTGGTAATCGACCATTTTTCAGCATCCTGCTAGAAGCAGAGGCAAGGAGAAAGACGGGACAAAGTGCGCGGCTCCTCGCAACACCCACGGCTTCAGCCGTGGGTTAGGCCTCACCACCACCCCCTTCCCCAGCTTCACCCTTCTGTGTTCTTTCGCATTTTCACCGCACCTTTGTACTCCATTCCTGCATCGTATAATAGATGAGCCACACCCCGCCCATATCCCCTCCGGTGCGTTCGCTTCCCCCGCCGGGGATGCTCATTCTTGGTATCGTCGCCGTTGGCGCACTCATCGTCGGGTCTGCGGCGTATGAGGTCACCAGCAGTCGCGACGACCTGATGCACGTCCTCGAAGAGCGGTCGCTCTCCATCGCCGAAGCCATTGATATCAGCGCCGCCAATGCCGTCATATCAAATGCGGAAGTCGAAGACCTGCTCGTTCAGCGGCTCTACGCCACGGGACGTTCGGTCTATCTTCTCGACAGTCTTGGGCTCCTCAACGCTTCGTTTCTGCGCTCCATCGCGGGCCGCGACAACGTCGACCGGATAAACCTGTTCGACCGCACGGGCCGCCGCGTCCTGTCCAGTCACGTTCCGGAACCGGGCCATACGCCCCCCGCCGGGCCCATGTTCGCCGATCCTCTGCTGCGCCCGCTCCTTCGCGGCTCCGTCGATTCGCTCGTCGTCGGCCTCAAGCCGGCCCGGCAACGCGAAGGGATGCGGTTCGCCCTCGGTATCCGGCGTGCGCAGAGCCGCGGCGCCATCGTCCTGTCCCTCGACGCCGCCACCTTGCTTGATTTCCGTCGGCGCATCGGATTCGGCTCGCTGATCCAGAACATCGGCGACAACCAGGGGATCGCGTACATCGCCTTCCAGGACGATGAAGGCATCTTCGCCGCCAGCCGCGACGTCACGTCGCTCTCTTCTTTCGATTCCGATACGTCCCTCCCATCCATTCTGACATCCCGCACCACACAGACACGTGTCATCGAGGGCGACAGCACGCGGACCTTCGAGGTGTTGAAACCGTTCGAGGTCGACGGCACTTCGATGGGCGTGCTCCGGGTGGGGGTGGCGATGGACGAGTTCGAGGCGCTGGACGATCGAATGGTCCGGCGGGCCTGGATGGTCTCCGTCATCGTTCTGCTGCTGTCCGGGCTCTCGATCGGTGTCGTGCTGTCCGCCCAGCGATACCGGCTCGTCACGTCGGCATACGACCGCATCCAGACGTACCTGGGCACCGTTGTGTCCGCCATGCCGGATGCGTTGATCACGGCGGACGCCAGCGGCATCGTTACTGTCGCCAACAAGCGCGCGGAGGAACTGCTCTCGTTCGCGGGCGGGCCGCTCGTGGGACGTGCGCTCGGCGGCATCGCCGGTGGGATCCTGGCACCGCTGCAGGAGTCCCTCACCGACCGCCGGACGTTGCGTGAATCGGAGTTCGGGATCCAGATACCGAACGGCGCCACTGTTGTCCTGTCCGCTTCGACGTCCTTTACGTTCGCGGCAGACGGCCGGGTCGAGACATTCACGGCGCTCCTCAGGGACGTAACGCGCACCCGTGCCATGGAACGCTCGTTGGCCCAGCGTGAGCGCACCATGATCGCCGGCGAGCTTGCGTCGACCGTTGCGCACGAGATCCGGAATCCGTTGAACGCCATCGCCATGATCGCACAGCGATTCGACCGGACCTTTACGCCGAGGGCGCGCGTGAAGGAATTCCGCGAGATCGTGGGCACGCTCAAGAAGGAAACACGGCGCGTCAATGCCATCGTGGAGGAATTTCTCCGCACCACCCGCCCCCGCCGCTCTCCGATGCGTTCCGCCGATCCTGCCGAGATGGTCCGCGCAGTGGCGCGGCTGTCGGAATCGCAAGCCGCCATGAAGGGCGTGTCGATCGGTGTGGATGTGCCGAATGGGCTGCAGGTCGACGCAGACGCAGACCGGCTCGAACAGGCACTGCTCAACCTCGTCCGCAACGCCGTGGAGGCAGCGCCGGATCGCGGCCGGGTGACTCTCCGCGCTGGGACTCAGGACGGACGTGTGTTCATCGCGGTATCCGACAACGGTCCCGGAATACCGGGGGATCTGCGTGAAAAAGTGTTCCGGCCCTACTTCACGACAAAAGCCGGAGGAACCGGCCTTGGACTCTCGATCGTCCAGCAGACGGTGGAGGAACACGGGGGGACGATCCGGATCGAGTCGGGCGCCCACGGAGGCGTGAGCCTCATCATCGAGTTGCCGATGAAGACCCTATGAAACAGAATGTCACACAAAGATCGCAAGGGGTGCAGAGACCGCAGAGCCAGGGGCCCAGCCGGAGGCCAATCACAAACGCCGCGAAGCGGCCAACTCATCACACGGTTGTTGAACTCAATTCGCTGTCTCATAGTTATATCGTTTATCGCTTCGCGACAAAGTAATGGGCCTTCGGCTCTCAGCGACCTTTGCTTTCTCTGCGTGCTCTGCGTGAAACTCTTTTCCCACTGACATGACCTCCAACCTCACCATTCTTGTCGTCGACGACGAATCCGCCCAGCGCGAGATGCTCGCCGGACACCTGAAGGACCTCGGCTACAAGGTTCACATGGCCTCCTCCGCTGCCGAGGCGCTCGCAAAGCTCGACAGGGATACGATCGACCTCGTTCTTACCGATCATCGGATGCCGGGCGCGACCGGGCTCGACCTGCTCCGCGACCTGAAGAAAAGAAATCCGGACACGTCGGTCGTCGTCATGACCGCGTACGGTACGGTGGATGGGGCCGTGGCAGCCATCAAAGGGGGCGCCGATGACTACCTGCAGAAACCGATCGATTTTGACGCGCTTGAATTGCTGATACGGCGCGTGCGCGCGAACAGACGATTGGTATCGGAGAACCGGCGGCTGAGGCAAGAGCTGAAAGAGCGGACGTCTCTGCCGGGCATCGTCGGGGAATCGCAGGCGTTGCAGGATGTGCTCTCCGTCGCGGGCCGCGTGGCCGATTCGGACGCCTCGGTCCTGATCCGGGGCGAAAGCGGCACGGGCAAAGAACTCGTTGCGCGGATGATCCATGATGCAAGCGCCCGCGCTGCCGGGCCGTTCATTGCGGTCAACTGTGCGGCGCTCAACGAGAACTTGCTCGAAAGCGAGCTGTTCGGCCATGAGAAGGGGGCATTCACCGGGGCCGACCGTCAACGCAAAGGACGCTTCGAGGCGGCGGACGGCGGAACGATCTTTCTGGACGAGATCGGGGATGTCGCCGCGGCGACGCAAGTGAAACTGCTTCGGGTACTGCAGGTGAGGACCATTGACCGGGTCGGCGGACACACGCCCATTCCCGTCGATGTGCGCATCCTGGCCGCCACGAATCGGGACCTCGAGGTGGCGATTCGCGGCGGGTCGTTCAGGGAGGACCTGTACTATCGCCTGAACGTCGTGTCGATCGAGATCCCTCCGCTCCGGAACCGGCGCCAGGACATTCCGGCGCTCATCGATCACTTCATCCGAAAGTTCTGCGGCAAACGCAAGAAGCCTCTGCAGGTCTCACGGGAGGCGATGGACCGGCTGACGGCGCACGATTTTCCGGGGAACATCCGCGAGCTGGAGAACATTGTTCAGCGCGCGTGCGTCCTCACCCGTTCGGACCTCATCACGACAGAAGACCTTCCGCTGACCCTTCAACCGGGAACAAGCGAGCGTGAGGTGCCGACGAAGCCACGGACGTTGAAGGATCACCTGGAGCGTGTCGAGAGGGAACTGATCCTCCGAACGCTGGACGAACACGGGGGGAACCAGAGTAAGGCGGCGAAAGCGCTGGGGATCTCGGAAAGCAATCTGCGATTCCGGCTCGCGAAGCTCCGGAACAAATGAGAAAGAAAAGCGACCACGCAAAGGCGCCAAGGCCGCGGAGGACGCAGAGGCTTGTGTGATATGTGGAAGATAAGCGACCACGCAAAGACGCTAAGGCCGCGGAGGACGCAGAGGCTTGTGTGATATGCAAAGGTCGCAACGTGCGCCAAGAAAGATGTAGGTGGGGTTGAGTTTATGTGTTCGGCTCGTTACATTTGCCGTTGACATTTCACGCTGAGGGGGTTTCTTGTGACAGAAAATCAGATCTCGCGAGAGGTCCTGGAAGCCGCACTGACTGTTCACCGGCGGCTCGGACCCGGACTCTTGGAATCCGCCTATGAATCGACTCTCATCTTCGAACTCGAAAAACGGGAACTTTCCTGCTCACGCCAAGTGGCCATTCCACTGACGTATGATTCGGTTGAGATCGCGGTGGGATTTCGAGCGGACGTCATTGTGAACCGACTCGTGGTTCTCGAATTGAAATCTGTGGAAGCACTCAATTCTCTCCACAAAAAGCAACTTCTCACCTATCTCCGATTGTCTGGGCTCCGTCTCGGCCTCTTGATCAACTTCAATTCCGTCCTTCTCAAGGATGGTTTCGTCCGCGTCGTCAATGGATTATAATGTAACTTCGAGCGATTCCTGCTAGCATTGTTTCATTCTCCTATTCAAATCTCTCCTTTGCGATCCTTGCTTTCTTTGCGTGCTTTGCGTGAAATTCCTTTTCTCTACGGTCGCCACATCTGGCGAGTTCTCCGCCACGAATGGCGGTTTCCGCATCCCTACTCCAATACTCCATTTCTCCATCCCTCCCGCTAACCCCTTATCCCTTCACCCATTACCCAATACCCACTCACCAACTTCTTTCATGGCACGCCTCTTGAGTGAATACCTCCAGAATTCACGCAACACACACCGCATCAATCACCTGCTCCACTGGAGGACATCATGAAACGCATCACATCACTCACCAGTCTGTTGCTCCTGGCCGGGCTCGCGCTCGTCCTGACGAGCTCCGAGGCCCAGGCCCAGACGGCCCCCAAGGGCAAGCCTGCGGACCGCGGATTCATCGACGCCAACGGCGACGGCATCAACGACCGGGCGCTCGACGCCGACAACGACGGCGTGCCCAACGGTAAGGACCCCGACTTCGTCCGACCGATGGACGGCTCCGGCCGCAAGTACATGCGCGGAGCTGGCAAGGCGCAGAACGGATCCGGCCGAGGCAAGGGCATCGGGCCGCAAGATGGCTCGGGTCAGTGCACCGGCACGGGAGTCTGCGACGGCACCGGCCCCAAGGGTGCACGCGCCGGTAAGGGCAAAGGCAACGGCTGAACAGTTCTCGGGGGCGGGGCTTCGGCCCTGCCCCTGTGTTCTCAAAAGGAATGACCATGAATCGATCCTCTTCCCTCCTCCTCCTCTCAACGCTCCTGCTTGCCGGCTCGTCGCTCGCCAGCGCGCAGGATTCCACGTCGCGGAGAGGTCCCCGAAACAACCAGGTGGAGATGAAACGCAGCGGCGAAGCGAAGTTCGTCGACGAAAACGGCGACGGTATCGACGACGGCCTTCAACGGCGGGCGCGTCAGCAGTCGGCGGGCGTTCGAAGCGGCCAGCGTGCACAGTTCATCGACGCCGACGGCGACGGCATCTGCGACCAGCGCTCGGGTGTGATCGGCATTCGATTCCGCGGCGGCAAGGGTGCGACCACAACGGGCGGCAAAGGCAAGGGCCAGGGAAGAGGACAATAACATGCGACGTTCCATGCGATTGCGGTCCATCACCATTGCCGCGCTTCTGACCACAGCACTCTTCACCTCCGGCCGGGCACAGTTCCTCCTCGAAACGGGCCTGCGCACGACGCATGACGACAATATCAGCAACAGCGGACTCGGACTGCAGGACGTGGTGACGGAAATGTTTCTCAACGCCGGGTATGAACCTGCGATCTCGTCGGGCACGCTCCAGTTTCACTATATGGGCGCGTTCGACTACTTCCGAAGTTCTACCGATCGGTCGTTCGCGCAACATCTCGTCGGCGGCGTGTGGACACGCGATTTTGACGACGAGACCGGAATGCTGAACCTCGGCCTCTCGTACACGCGACGAGATCATCGCACCGAGTTGTCGTTCGCAGACTATTCCCTGCTCTCCTTCTACTCCAACGTCCGGTGGGCCCTCGGGGATGACACGAATGCGAAACTCGGATATCGTTTGCGCGGTTTGGCGTACACGGAAATGGCCGACTTGAACAACACCGAGCATTCGGTCTTTGGACAGCTCTCCCATCAATTTCCGACCCTGACGACGGTGTTCGCCGAGATGTCCATCGGCAGAAAGTCGTACACCAACGCCGTCACGACCACCACCGGAGGAATGCGGGGATTGTCGTCAGACCCTTCTACGACCATCGCGGGCGCCGGAATCCGTGTGTCGCAGCCCGTGTTCGCTGCGACGGGCATGCATATCGGATGGCGCACGCAGTCGATCCTTTCTGCCGACCAGCGGTATTTCGCCGACGGCTACCTTGTTTCAGACGACGAGATCTTCGACAGCCGATACGGCTATGAGGGGAGCGCTTACTACGGGGGGATGACGCAGATTCTCTGGGGGATGACGCAACTGAGTCTCGACATCGCCAGTGAACGGAAAGGATATCTGAATCGGCCGGTGGAAGATTGGGACGGGAATGTAGGGACGGCCATCCGGAGCGATCTGCGGACAGTTCTGTCGCTCGGGCTTGAAACTCCCCTCGCCCGGGACGGCTTTCTATCGAACCTGACGCTCTCCACCGGCGTGGACGTGATCCGGAATGCCTCGAACGATGTCCGGTATGACTACCGGAATACGGTGTTCAGCGTACAGTTGAGCTATGGGTGGTGACGACGCAAGGAGTTTAATACTTCACCCCATCACATACGACCTCTGTTGACCCCGCCCCTGGCTTCAACTTCGCCTTCCGGAATCCCACCGACGGCACCACCCGCTCGTTCACCACAACGCCTTCTGCCGACATGATCCGCATGACCGGACGTCGGTAGATCCACTCCCTGTTCTCCAACGTCGGTGATTCGGCCGTCAGGATCGTCGTTCCTGACGGAGCCAGCACTGCATCCACGACAAGTTGACCTTGTCGAACGCGATACTCCCAACGACGTTGCCCCTTCGCCACATCAACTTCCATCACAGACATTTTCGTCCGACCAAGGAACGTCCCGCCATCGGCCGAGAACTGTCCCGTCGAGAATCCGCCTTCCAGTCTCCGGTCCTGTGCACCGTTGACCAGCCACAATGCTTCATCGTTTGCTCTGATTCCGCTGCGAACTCCCGCCGCTACCAATATCCCGTCCGGCGCGATCACGATGCCCGTCGCCTGGATCCCCTCCAGCAGGCGTTCGCGCACCACATCACCCGTCGCATTCAACACCACCAAACGACAATTGGCCGCGGAGGGTTCGGAGATCAGGAGCGCCAACGTTGCGTCGTGCACCGCGTGACGAATGACCCGTTCGTACTCAGGATTTGGGACCGGGGAAAGGGGGACGCGCCGGGCTAATCCTCCGTCGGGTCCGAAGAACTCGACGACGTTGTCGAAGCTGTGGATGAGTGCCACCGTGCCGTCTTCGAACACCGCCGGGGCCGGGGCCGCGATGTCGAACGGTATTTCGCGCAGGATCTCTGTGCGCAAGGTCCCTTGCGCGTCCATCACCCGGAACCGCCACGTAGAAGTCTCCCCCGCGCGTTGGGCCGGCTGGGCGGGCTTCTCGATCGTCACACGGTAGGTGGAGCGGTAGGATTCCTGACCAGTCATCACGGACATGGCCAGAAGCAAGAGATAACCGCAAAGGCGCAAAGACGCTACGCCACGTTTGTTTCCTTTGCGTCTCTGCGTCTTTGCGGTGAGATCTTTCATTCGAGTCATCATTTCAGAAGCACCATCGGCTTCACGTGCACCCGCCCTCCCGTCACCAGCCGCGCGAAATACTGCCCGCTCGTGAACCCGGCGGCATTCCAGGACACCGCGTGCGCGCCCGGTCCCTTCTCTTCATCTACCAGAACCGACACTTCGCGGCCGAGAAGATCGTAGATGCGGAGGGACACGTGAATCGGGGAGTTGGGTAATGGTGAATAGGTATCGGGATCCGTTGTCCCCGCTACCCGATACCCATTCCCCGTTTCCCGATTCCCACTTCCCGACACCCAATACCTCACCACCGTCTCGCTATTGAACGGATTCGGATAATTCTGCATCAGCTCGGTGACCTCCGGCCGAACTCCTTCCCCCCCCTCCTTCACTCCTTCTTCAACTCCCGTGGTTATGCCCATGAACTGCAACGCTTTGTCGATCATCGTCTGCCGCACGAGCGTGGAGGTCATGCTCTCGAGCGGGAACGCCACATACACGAGCCGCCCCGTGTTCGCCGATGCGCCGAACGTCCCGACGTATCCGATCCCGGCTTTCCGGAAGGTCGCCGCATCGCGCTGAACATTATAGTTGAGCAAGGCCACCGCTCCACCCGCCGGCTCGATATCGTCCGGAAAATCCTCCGGGAACACCTGCCCGAACGTCCACGTGTAACCCTGGAACGGCGTGCCGCTCACGCCGCTGGCAGTGGCCTGCGCCGTGTTGCCGTCGAAGACGAAGCTCGCCTTCAGATAGTTCGTGTAGAACGCCAGGTCGCCCGGCTCGGTGAGCGAATGTGTGCGCGCGAGGTCCCACCCCACCTCCGACCCGCTCACGAACAGCGCTCCGCCGCTCTCGAGATACTGGGCCACCCGCTGTTGCTCGGCCGACGTGAACGTGTGGTCCACCGTCGATTCGTCGCCCAACAGCCAATGCACGTAGTGTCGTCCGGAAAGCGAGATCGTTCCGTCGGCCACTGTCTCGTTCGCCGCCGTCCCGATCGCGATCGGTCCGCGAATGGCCTGCATCGACGAGAGGGCCAGCGCGTGCGTCGCCTGCGTCCACGAGCCGCCGCCGGTCCACCGATCGAACCCGTCCACGATCAGCGCTGTGCGACCCGGGTTGACCGCCCCATAGAACGTCGGCGTTCCACCATAGGTGTCGCTCGGGGCGCTCTCGTTGTGCGCCGCGGCCGTATCGACAGCCGTCACGCGGAACGCGAACCGGGGCAGACCGCCGGCCGGAACGCTCAAACCCGGCGGCACGCCGAAGCGGAACTGTCGCGCGTTCACCGTCAACAGTGACTCGCCGGCGGCGAGGGTCCATGTTCCGCCATACTGATGCGAGACACGATAGCCGAGCACGTCGGCGTCGGGGCTTCCGTGCCACGCGATGTCGATGCTGTCGCCCGCGGGCATCACCCATTGCAACGTCGGGGCGGACGGAGGCGTCAGGTCGCTCTTCGTGACGAAGATCGGCACATGCGTGTCGTGACGGTTGCCGCGCGTGTCGTAAGAGAAGAGATGCAGCAGGTACCAGGCTTCGGGCAGGACGTCGACATTGAGCGACGACGGATCGACGCGGCGCGTTTCGTTCACCGTCTGCGCGCCGCCGCCGTTCGTAAGAATGTACACGTGACGTCCGGTGTTGGACTGCGCTTCGTCGAACGCATTGCCCACGTCGGCGTTGACGGGCATCCGGTCGAACTTGTAGCGCAGCGCGCCCCCCGCCGCCTCCAGCACGGTCGTCTGCGTGTCGGCCGAAAGAATGCGAAACCCGACGGCGTACGTGCCGTTGTTCGTGCGCGTGCCCCCCAGCGCTTCGGGGCTGTTCCGCTCGTCCACTTTGACGCGAACGCTGATCGCACCCTGAAGCGCGCCGAACAACATCGTCGCGCCCGTGACGGCGCTCCGGACCTGAAGCGTCGACAGGTCGATGACCGGAGACCACAGGTCCTCGAACGGCGTCAGTCCTCCTCCCGCTCGAAGGTTGTTGATCTCGGCCCCGTTGCCCATCTCGGTCGCCACGATCTCGCGCTCGGTCAGGTGCACGTGCCCCTGTCCGGAGATGATGGCGCCGAGCACGGTCTGTCCCACAACGACCGGCATGCCGACGGTGAGCCCGGGGTTCGGCTCCATGTGGAGATACGTAATATGCTTCCATCCACCGGGCACCGGAGTGCGGACGCGCAGATACGCGTTCGACCCGGAGACGGATGAAGGCGAGTACGAATCAACGACGCCGTCGAGGACGGGATAGATGGGATTTCCGTCCGGCTCGCCGATATCGACGGCGTTGTGGAAGTGGTTGGACGAGAGCGTGTTACGGAATTCGGCGAACGTGCCGTTGATGTAGTGCGATCGATCGAAGGGCGGATTGGGCCACTGGTAGCGGACCGTGTCCGTTTGGACCGCCAGCGAAATGAGAAGAAGGGCGACATGCATAGCTGAAACATACCCAGAGAAACGGCGAAATGCACTCATTTGAGCCGCTTTGGGGCGATGGAAATCACGAAGGAATTTGGCAACTTTGGTGGATGACCGCTCGGAATGGTTCACGCCTCGGCCGCGGTGCTCGTGGCGAGAAGGTGACGTCGAGTACTCAGAGCCATTGACAGATTCACGCTTTGCGTTTGTTGCCGTCGTTGCGTCATTGCGTGATACTCTTACCTAATGCGTCTTCCCGTAACCGACGAGTCCGTTTGAGAGCTCCGTGCGCCAAGCCTTCATCCTCCTCCTCATCTCGTTCGCTCTCGCTTCCGGTCAGGATCGTTCGGACCTTCGCATCGCGCCGTCGCATCCGGTCCGGGGCGATTCGCTCACCTTTCTCTATCGCCCCGCCTCCGAATTCGCTCCCGCTCGAGGCGAGTCGGTCGTCGTCGAGATCCTCGCCGCCGGCGCCACTCCGCGCGTGTACGACGTGACGCTCGCGAGGTCGGCCGGAGCGTATGAAGCATCGTGGACCTCGCCGTCCGACGCCGAAGCGCTCGTTGTGCGCGTGGCCGTCGGCGAGCGAATCGACGACCGTCGGGGCGAGGGCTGGGCGGTAGCTCTGCGCGCGACGAACGGCGACGCGATTCCAGGCGCACATGCGTGGCTTTCCCGTGCGGGCTCCCCCGGAGGTCTTCACGGTTTCCGCGCGAGCATCATGGGTTCCACACCGCTCTTCGATCTGTCCGCGGACCGTGGCGAGATACCGGGCAATTCCGAGTGGCAGGCGGCGGTCGCCGAGCGGGATCCGCACGTCCGCTGGAGCGAACTCTCATCGTATCTCGAGCGTCATCTGTTCCCGGCGGACGAAGCCAGTGTCCAGGTGCTGGTCCGTTCGGCCATCGCCGCGAAGGAATGGGACGCGGCCGACGAGTTGATCCACCGCCAAGCGCGGAAGGAACCGCTGTGGCTCATCTCGCTCGCCGAAGGCATGATGAACGCGAACGTGATGCTTGACCGCGCGTCGGTATTGGCGAAGGAATCGGTGAACGCCGCACGCAATTGGGATCCGGCGCGCAAACCAGCGCTGCTGTCGCTGCGCGAGTTCCGCAACCAGCGCGCGTCGGAGGTACCGCTGGCCCTGCGCACGTATGCGCGGTCGCTGGTGAAGCTGGGCTATCCGGCGCTCGCTGAAAAGGTGTACGCCGAGGCGTTCGAACTGCTCGACGGTCGGGACCCCGACGTGAGAAGCGAGTACGTGGCCGTCCTGCGATCGCTGGAGAAACAATCAAAGGCCGAGGAGATTGAGCGGACCTTCGCTCGCTGAACCTGCGCGCGCTGTTGGTTTTGCTTCGATCCCCTCGTTTGAGGAAAGGTGTTTCACGCTACGCGTGATTTGTGAGGTGTGGTCGTACCTGCTCGAAAGTTCTTCATTGAAGTTTGGCGTCTGCTTGTTTGGCATCTGGAACGTTTCTCATGGAGGTCTTATGCGCATCGTTCTCTCTCTCATCCTCATCCTCACCTCCTCTCTCTCCGCCCAAGAGGTCCTCAACCTCGCTCCCGCCAAGCCCACGGCTGGAAGCACTCTCACGTTGACCTACAACCCGGCCGTCAAGGGGGCGGCGCTCACGGCGCCGAAGGCCCTGAGCGCGCAGCTGCTCGGCGTCGCCAAGGACGCGATGCCGGTCATGGTCGAGGTCTCGATGACGAAGAACGGCAAGGCCTTCGTCGGCACGACGACAGTCGGCGACAACATCAGCATCTACTACCTCCAGCTCGTCGACGGCGACAAGACGGACAACAACGACGAGAAGCTCTGGACGGTCCTCGTCCATGGCGCCGACGGCCATCCCGTCGCAGGAGGGCTCCTCAGCCGCGGCCAGTCGCATCTCTCCGGCCGGGCGCTGATGCTCAAGTTCGAACGCGACGCCAAGAAGGCCGTTGCCGACCTGGGCGAAGAAGTGCGACTGTATCCCGATGCCGTCGCATCGCGCACGTTGCTGTGGTTCGCCGAGATGCAGGCGACGCCGGGCGAACAGACGACGAACCACGTGAAGCAGGAGCTCGAGGGCGTCTACGAAAGAGCCAAGGAGAACGAAAAAGATGTCCTACTCCTTCTCCGCACGTTCGAGATGACCGGACAGCCCGAGCGCGCCAAGGCGATCCGCGAAGAGTGGAAGGCCCGCGAGCCCAAGGGGCTGATCGCCGGGAACGACCGCTGGCAAGAGGTGTTCCGCGAGCGTGACGCCGCAAAGCGTTTCGACCTGTTCGAGAAGGCCGAGACGGACTTCCCGCCGAAGGAGACCGAACGCAGCATGCGCGACCAGCAATACGTCAACTTCGCCATGGCCGCGAACGAAATGGCGAAGGCAATGGCGCGCCTGAAGGCAATGGAGAAGCCGGCCCCGGACCTGTACAATTCACTCGCCTGGAAGTACATCGAGCACGGTGAACGCCTTGAGGAGGCCACCGACTGGGCGAAGACCGGCGTCGAACTCGCACGCAAGAGGGACGATGCCGGCAAGCCGCCCTACTACACGGAGAAGCAATGGTCCTCGATGTGGACCAACCGGCTCGGCATGATCCTCGACACGTACGGATTCGGCCTGGACCAGCTTGGCAAAAAGGACGAAGCTCTCGCGGCGTACACAGAAGCGTTCACGCTCCTGCAGGGCCTCGACGGCGACGTCAACGCCCGCTATCTCACGGCGCTGGTCGGCGCGAAGCGCTACGAAGAGGCGATGACGGTCGCCGATCAATGCGTACAGAAGGGCAAGTCGGACGACAAGCTCATGGCGCAATACAAAGCGGCCTACGTCGGCCTCAAGGGATCGGAGAAGGGCTTCGAGCAGCACATTCGTGGCGCCGAGGAGACCGCGCGCACGAATGCGATGTCGAAGGTCACGGAGTCGATGATCGACAAGCCGGCCCCCGACTTCTCCCTCGTCGGCATGGACGGGAAGAAGGTGACGCTGTCGAAGCTGAAGGGCAAGGTGGTGGTCGTGGACTTCTGGGCGACCTGGTGTGGCCCCTGCATCCAGTCGTTCCCCCATCTACAGAAGGTCTACGAGAAGTATCGGAAGAACCCGAACGTCGTGATCCTGGCCGTCAATACGTGGGAGAATGAGAAGGGGGAGGCGCGCGAGAAGACGGTGCGGAAGTTCATCGCCGACAAACAGTATACGTTCCCCGTCCTGTTCGATGAAGACAATGCGACGGTCGCGGCCTACGGCGTCGAGGGGATCCCGACGAAGTTCATCGTCGACAAGAAGGGACGCATCCGCTTCAAAGAC
Organism: Bacteroidota bacterium; assembly: GCA_025454835.1. GTDB lineage: Bacteria > Bacteroidota > Ignavibacteria > UBA10030 > UBA10030 > 2-02-FULL-55-14. The sequence continues at coordinate 13,517 of JALONQ010000008.1, forward strand.
GTCGGCTTCGGGGGCGGGTCGGAGATGATGGACAAGATGGAAGTGCAGTTTGGGATTCTGTTGAAGAACTGAGGAATTGTCGAATGTCGATTTGAGATTGTCGATTAGCAGAAGGCGAGAAAGCTCGTCGAATACCTCAGATGGTCACACCCCGCCCGATTCCACCGGTACTCGGTCCCGTCGGATATTCGACAATCGGAGATCGACAATCACATTGACCTAATTTCTACAGACTCACGCTCAGCACCGCCACCGGCACCGGCCTCACGAACGGCCGCTCGGGCGTCGGCTTCATCTGTTGTCCCAGCGCGAGATTCTCCGGCATCAGCCGAAGGTCCCATGAACTGGACGTCGGATGCGTTTCGCCGCCGAACCTCCCGCCGATGAAGTAGCCGAGCCAGGTCGTGCCGGTCACGATCCAGAGCGCCGCCTTCGCTTCCGGCTCAGCCCCGATGATGACCCCCAATCCCAACAGCGCGCCGCCGTACATCAGCAAGCGGGTGCGTTTGACTGTCCCGAGCGAGCGCATGCGACCTTCATTCAGGTTCACGCCGAGCAGGAAGCCTGAGACGCCGCCGGCGGACAGCACCAGTCCCAAGGTCGAGGCGTCCTCGATCTCGAGCGACGTCGAGAGCGAGATCAGCGTCAGGTACCAGGGCGTCATGAATTCGTCGGCGAGGAGCGCGTCGGCCCAGCTCATCTGCCGCCGTTGGAATCCGAACAGCGGCGAAGACCAAAGGTAGGAGCTGAGACTGAACGCCAGCGCCGTGCCGGTGATCGCCTCCGTGCTCGGATCTTCTCCCGCCGCGAGGAGCGTCGCGCCGAAGCCCCAGACGATGGCATGCCGCTCGGCGGACATGCGCAGGTAGGCGACCGTCGGATCGACATCCGGTGAACTAATATATCGGTACGACGCAATGGCATGACCGATGCCTCCGAGACTCGTCAGCGCAAAGGTGCCCTTCACCGACGTTTCGAATTCATCCCACCCCGACGAACCGGAGAAGAGGAGGAGCCCGGCGAGGTACCCCTGCACAAGCCCGGTCAGGTGCCCGTATTTTGCCGCTTCGACGTTGGCCGGCGTTACGTTCATGTTGTCGGAAATGGCCGACAGGGCGAAATAGCTGGCACCCGTGACAAGCCAGAACATCGCTCCTGATTCAGTCAGAATGCTCGCCGTCGTTCCATGGATCGTGGAGAAGGCGGTCTGGTCATAGGTGAACGTGCTGCGAAGGTCTTCGATGGCCTCTTCGGTCATTTCGCCTCCGCGTTTCATCACCGCGGTGATGGCGCTGTCGAGCCGCGCCTGGAAGAGGGCGAAGCGCACCCGGTCCATCGGCCATCGCGAACGCATCGACGTCCCGTTGATCGTGCGATACACCTCGATCGTCACGCTCGTATCGGCCTCGAAAGCGAGCAGACGGTCGAACTCGCCGACCTCAGGCTTCCAGATCGCAGCGTACGGCGATGCCGCCTTGATCTCGAGGACCGTGCCCTTCGTGTCGAATGATGCTTGGCGTTCCTGGCTCAGGGCAGGGGTGATGAAACTGAGAAACAGGAGAAAGGTGAACGCTTGCCCGCCGCAGCCGCGGCAAAGGCGGGGAGAAACGTGGGGGAACGGTTTCTGAGGAAGCATGGCGCCTCCGTAGGGTCGTCCCAATTTGCGATTCCGCCGATCCAATTGCGAGTAACGGATATCGGGCTCCCCAGGAAGGCCGCCGCAGATAGAGCAAAGTCCGGGTTTCTTGCCCCTCCGTCTGGATTTCGCTAATTTGCTACGTCTTCCGGGCTTGGGAAGGGACCAGGCCTGTCAACGCACGATGGAGACCATGAAGCGTTTATGCCTCATGCGCTCGTTTGTGCATGTTGTCTCCCCTTCTTTGATAGGGTGCCGAGATGCGATCGACCGGTATTCGGAAGCTCTACTACTCCATCAGCGAGGTCAGCAAGATCACTTCGCTGGAGCAGTACGTCCTGCGGTATTGGGAGACGGAGTTCGACCAGCTGAAGCCGGCCAAGAACCGGGCGGGCAATCGCATCTACACGAACAAGGACATCAAGCTCATCCTTCACATCAAGACGCTCCTGCGCGATGAGAAGTACACGATCGAAGGCGCGAAGAAGGTGCTTGAGAGCTACGAGCCCGAGCCCGACGACGGCCAGCTGCCGCTGCTGACGTTCGAGCAGAAGAAGAAGATCCAAGACGACGAGATCAAGGTGGAAATGGCGGAGGTGAAGCAGTTTTTGGAAGAATTGTTGGAGAAGATGAAGTAGTTGGCTGAAACGGCAACTTCGAAACGGCAAACTGTAAGAAAACAGAAACCTGACAAACAGCAAAGGGCAATTCTCGGGATGAGCCTGACTGTGCGCTCTTCTCTGCGAATTGCCCTTTCGGTTTTTTACATCTTGGGGTTTTCTTGCCTTTTGTTCTTTGTCGTTTGATGTTTCCGCTGCTAGCGGCTCATTCGCTTGTACTTCATCCGGTGCGGCTGTTCTTCCGTGATCCCCAGCCGCTTCTTCTTGTCCTCCTCGTACTCCGTGTAGTTGCCCTCGAAGAAGCGCACCGTACTGTCTCCTTCGAACGAGAGAATGTGCGTCGCCACCCGGTCGAGGAACCACCGGTCGTGCGAGATGACCACGGCACAGCCCGCGAAGTTCAGCAACGCCTCTTCGAGCGCCCGCAAGGTGTTGACGTCGAGATCGTTCGTCGGTTCGTCGAGCAAGAGCACGTTGGCCCCGTCCTTGAGCACTTTCGCCAGGTGTACGCGGTTCCGTTCGCCGCCCGACAGGACGCCCGTGGGCTTCTGCTGGTCGGTGCCGCTGAAGTTGAACCGCGACACATAGGCGCGTGAGTTCATCTCGCGTGTCCCGAGCTTGAGCAGTTCCTCCCCGCCCGAGATCTCCTGCCAGATCGTCTTGTCCGGATCGAGCGGCCGGGATTGGTCCACGTAGCCCAGTTTCACCGTGCTCCCCACTGTGATCTCGCCAGCATCGGGCTTCTCCTGGCCGGTGATCATGCGAAAGAGCGTCGTCTTCCCGGCGCCGTTGGGTCCGATCACGCCGACGATGCCGCCGCGCGGGAGCGCGAAGTTCATCTCCTCATACAACAGGTTTTCGCCGTAGGCCTTCGAGATCGCCTTCGTCTCGATGACGACGTCCCCCAGGCGCGGGCCGGGCGGGATGTAGATCTCGATCTCTTCTTCCTTCTCTTTCGCCTGCGCGTTCAGCATCTCCTCGTAGGCCGCAATGCGGGCCTTAGACTTGGCGTGACGTCCGCGCGGATTCATGCGGACCCATTCGAGCTCGCGGTCCAGCACACGCTGACGTTTCGAAGCCTGCTTCTCCTCCACCTCCAGACGCGCTTTCTTCTGCTCGAGCCACGACGAGTAGTTGCCCTGGAACGGAATCCCTTCTCCCCGGTCCAGTTCGAGGATCCATCCGGCCACATTGTCCAGGAAGTATCGGTCGTGCGTAACGGCGATGACCGTGCCCTCATACCGGCCCAGATGGTGCTCCAGCCAGGCCACGGATTCGGCGTCCAAATGGTTGGTCGGTTCGTCCAACAGGAGCACGTCGGGTTTCTGCAACAGCAGACGGCAGAGCGCCACGCGCCGCCGCTCGCCGCCCGAAATGACCTTCACCGGCGTTTCAGAGGGCGGACATCGGAGGGCATCCATTGCCTGCTCAAGGCGGCTGTCCAGGTCCCAGGCGTTCAGGTGGTCGATCTTCTCCTGCAGTTTCGACTGTTTCTCGAGCAGGGCGTCGTAATCGGCGTCGGGCTGGCCGAGCGCTTCGTTCACCGCCTCATACTGCTTGACAAGGTCGACGATCGGCTGAACGCCCTCTTCGACGATCTGCCGAACGGTCTTGGCCGGGTCAAGCTCGGGCTCCTGCGAAAGGTAGCCGAACGTGATCCCCTTGTTCGACTGGATCTCTCCAAGAAAGTCTTTGTCGACCCCGGCAATGATCCGCAGAAGCGTGCTCTTGCCGGCGCCGTTGAGGCCGAGGACGCCGATCTTGGCGCCGTAGAAGAACGAGAGGTAGATGTCCTTCAGCACCTGCTTGTTCGGCTTGTGGACCTTGCCCACGCCGATCATGGAGAAGATGATCTTGTTGTCGGTCATTGATTCTTGCGAGTGGTTCTTAGAGACCCGTCGGTTCTAACGATCGTGATCTGATGAGCTTCGGATGAAAAGTTGATGTCGCTGCGCGACGTAGTATTGAGCCTCCGGCTGGCAACTGGGCCACTAATATACGAAATTGTCCGACCTCGCTTGAGAGAAGAATGAGCCGAACCGGACACAAACGACCTTTGGATGACGCGGATCCTGGCCACACCCTCCCTGTGAGGAGGACGATCACCGCGAGGCTTGCGATCCTGACGGCGTCCGTCGCTCTGTCGTTGCTGGTGGTCCCGGCCGAGACCCCGGCCCAGCCCCGCGCCGGGCAGCGCCAGCCGATCCGTGCCGCGTCGCCTCTTCTCTACTACGAAGCGAATCCGTCGCAGGTCATCGAAACCTTCGCCCTCATGCGCGAGGCGAACTCCGGCAGTTCGGCCGCAATGCATGAGCTTGGCTACCGCTACCTCCTGGGACGCGGCATCGCCGCCGACACCGCCAAGGCCGCCGAGTGGATCCTGAGGGCCGCCGAGAGGGGCATGGCGCTGGCCGAGCATAATGCGGGCATCCTCTACACCCACGCCCTGGGCGTGGCCTGGAATCCTTTCGAGGCTTTTCAGTGGTTCCGGAAAGCCGCCGAAAAGGACCAACCCGCCGCCCTGTACATCTACGGACTTCTCCACACCGACGGCCTGCTCATCAAGCCCAACTGGGGGCGCGCCTGGTCGCTCGTGGCCGAGGCCGCATCGAAAGGCTATGAGCCCGCCAGGGAGATGCTGGTCGAGTTCCGGCGCCTCGGCATCGACACCCTGCGTCTGAATGCACGCGCTCTCGCCGACACCACTCGCGGGCTCTTCTATCTGCAGTTCGGTCAGGCGAGTAATCCCACCGTCTCCGACACCATGCTCGCCCGCGAACTGGCGCGCGAAGTCCCTGAGACCGGCGACGCCGGGATGACGGCGTCCCCCCGACAGGGATCGGATGCTTCGGAGCTCGATTGGATCGTACAGCTGGGCGAACGCGGGGTGCCCGAAGCGCACGTCGTGCTCGGACGCATCTACGAAAAGGGGATCGGCGTCACCAAGGACCTGGTGCGGGCCGCCGCGCATTACCAGCGCGCCAATCGGCTTGATTCGCCGCGCGCCCCGGCCTTGCTGGCTGAGATCTCGCATTCCGACGCCTTCGTCCGTGAACTGACTGAGCGGACGCTCAGCGACGATCGCGACGCGCGCTACGTGTGGGCCTCTCTGGCTGCGAACGGATTCGACGAGCGGATCGGCATTCCGCAAGCGAAGAAGATGCTCGAGGAGAATATCGCCAGTTCGCCGCCGCATGGCAACTCACTGCTCGAGCTTGGGATGTGGTACGCCACCGGACGACACGTGAAGCAAGACCCGGCATTGGCCGTCGCCCTTTGGGAGAAAGCAGATCGTGCGGGCGTGAGGGAGGGAAAGACGCGAACGTTGCTCGCGCTCTTGGCGCTCGATCGCGGAGCGGCAAGCACATCGGTACCGTTCATCCGGTCGGAAGCCGACAGCGGATCCGTGCTCGCTCAGGCTGCGTTGGCGTTCTGCCTCGAGCAGGGGATCGGCATGCCCGCCAGTCAGCCGGAAGCGGCCTCCATGTACCGCAAAGCCGCCCAGCGCGGAAGTCAGATGGCCTACCTGAACCTGCGGCGCATGTATGACGCGGTAAGGCCAAGCGCCGAAGAATTCAGGATTGAGTAAGCATAGTCATTCAGTCTGAGGTCGAAGAAGGTATGCCGTAAGCAGGTACACACAGGCTATGGGCAGGCAGAGTTCGTATGACAAGAATTCGAGGTCTTTTCCTAAGGATATCTGCCTGACCGGGCCAGCCAGTGCCTGCCAACTGCCTCCTTCCTTGGTTCTCACCAACCCTTTACTCGCCTCAGCTCCGTCACATGGGCGCAATGGTGCCTTCCGTGCCAAGCGTAGAGTTGCAGCAGCCGGTCGACGTCCATCGGGCCGTTCTCGGGATGCTGTACGCGCCTCTCGAAATCCGCTGACGTGAACGATTCGAGCATCATCGCCCACCGTGCGTGCAGCGCTTCGATGATCGATATCGACAGGTCGATCGGCGCCGTTCGTGAGTCGATGAGTTCACTCCACCGCTTCTCGTTGTACGGCTTCACAGTGGGATTGTCTTCCGTGACCGCCAGCCTGAAACGGATGTAGGCATTCATGTGGCTGTCGGCCAGGTGATGCACCACCTGCCGTACCGTCCAGCCGCCGTCGCGGTATGGCGTATCAAGCTGGATCTCAGTCAGGCCGGCGACGGCTTGCGCCAGCCGTTCGGGCGCTTCTTCGATCTGCCGGATGAGGGCGGTCCGCTCGTCCTGGCTGATCGTGTCTTTCGGCGCGAACTTGCCGACGGGGTAGCGGGGATCGAGTGTGGACATGGCGAAGACCCTTATCGGTGAATAGAGAATGGTAAATCGTCAATCGGAAAGCGAGGTCCTGTGGAACCCCTTGCATGCTCCAGCTCTTGACTCCTGTGTCCGACTGCCGTCCTCCGCTCCTCCTTGCTCCCCGCTCCCAACTCCTAACTCCTGCCTCCCGCCTCCTCCTCCAATTCCTCCCCGATCTGCTGCCGCCACATGGCGTAGTATAGCCCCTTCTGGGTGACGAGCCCGTCGTGCGTGCCGGACTCGACGATCGTTCCGCGCTCGAGCACGTGGATGATGTCCGCGTGCATGACCGTCGAAAGCCGGTGTGCGATCATGACCGTGATACTCTCGCGCCGCTCGGAGACCGACCGGATCGTCTCGGCGATGTTCTCCTCGGTCAACGAGTCGAGCGCCGACGTCGCTTCGTCGAACACGATCAGGTCGGGCGACCGCAGCAACGCCCGCGCGATCGAGAGCCGCTGCTTCTCGCCTCCCGAGACCTTCACGCCGGCTTCGCCGATGACCGTGTCGACCCCCTTGTCAGCCCGCGACAGCAGGTCCTGGCATGCCGCCTGGTCGAGCACGCGGCGAACCTCCTCGTCTGTGGCGTCGGGCTTCACGAACCGCAGGTTCTCGGCGATCGTACCCGAGAACAATTGCGTGTCCTGCGTGACGAAACCGACGCGTGATCGCACCGCTTCGAGGTCCACCTCGGCCTGCGGAATGCCGTTGTAGAGGATCTGTCCTTCCGCCGGACGGTACAGCCCGACCAGCAGCTTCACGAGCGTCGTCTTCCCCGCGCCCGATGGTCCGACGAACGCCACGGAGCCGCCCCGCTCCGCCTTGAACGAAACGCCCTTCAGCGCGTGCCGGCGTCCCGAACGATGCGTGAACGAGACCCTGTCGAACTCGAGCGTGTTGATGCGGCCCAGCGCCGCAGGGCTGGCGGGACGCTCTTCGGGTGTGCGGGCCAGCAGCTCGGCGAACTTCTGGAGCGAGATCTCCGCCTCACGGTACACGTTGATGATCGACCCCAGCTCCTGCAGCGGACCGAAGATGAAGAACGAGTAGATCCAGAGCGAGAAGAACTGCCCGATCGTGATGTCCTGCCGGAAGATGAGGTAGAGCATCAGGCCCAGAATGCTCGTGCGCAGGAAGTTGACCGAGGTGCCCTGGAGGAAGCTGATGCTCCTGATGTATCGCACCTTCTTCAGCTCGAGCTTGAGGATCTTGTCCGTCGTGGCGTTGAGCCGGTCGATCTCCTGACCCGCCAGGCCCAGACTCTTCACCAACTCGATGTTCCGGAGTGATTCGGTCGTCGAACCGGCCAGCGCCGTCGTCTCCGCCACGATCGACCTCTGAACCGTCTTCACCTTGCGGCTCAGCACCGATGAAAGCCATCCAAGCAGCGGAACGGTGGCGAAGTAGACCGGCGCGATGAGCCAGTGGACGCTGATGGCGTAGACGAGCACGAACAGAATACCGACGAGCGTCGTGAACAGGACGCTGATCGACGCGGAGATGAGGCGTTCGACGTCGGTCCGGACCTTCTGCAGGATGCCCAGCGTTTCCCCGCTCCGCTGGTCCTCAAACACTTGGTACGGAAGCTCCAGCGAATGCCGCAGGCCGTCCTGGTAGATGCGCGCCCCGATCCGTTGGGTAATGACGTTGATGTAGTAGTCCTGGAAGTTCTTCGCAACGCGCGAGATGAACGCCACGGCGACGGCGGCCAACAGGAGCATCGAGACGCCGCGCAAGAATTGGGCATACGTGTATGAATCGTACTTCGTCGCGTACTCGTCGATGATGTACCGGAAGATGAGCGGGTCGAGGAGGGAGAAGACCTGGTTGATCGTCGCAAGGGCGAGCGCCAGGGTCACGAGCTTCCAGACCCTGCGCAGATAGCCGGCCAGCAGCCGGAAGGGCTGGGCGATCATCTATTTCACCCGCTCATCGATGTAGGATCGGCGCACCTCGGACGCGACGTAGAAGTGGGTCTCATCCACCGAGACGTCGCGAGGCTCCACACCAGGGATCGCGAGCGATTGCCAGGTGGTCGTTGCCATCACCCGCTGGCTCTTGCCGCCGAAATGGATCACCGCAGGCATGCGGAAGGCGCTCGTCGTGCCGGTCCATCGATATTGCAACCGCACGTCGCTTCCCTTCTTCGTCACGCCCACGCTCAGCTTCGGAACGCCGGTCAACTTGAAGTAGTGTTCGTAGAACGCCGCGTGGTTCTCGCCGCTCACCGAATCGACGAACGCGAAGATCTGGTCGCCCGTCACGGCCGAAAGCCGGAACCGTTCCTGCAGGCCGCGGAGGATGCGGAACCAGAGCGTGTCGTCGTTGATGACGTGACGCAGCGTGTTGAGCACCAACTGTCCCTTGTCGTACATGTCGCCCGAGCCTTCATGCTGGACGCCGTGCGTGCCGATGATCGGCCGGTCATTCCTCACGTTCGGCTTCTTGCCGTTCACATACTCCATCGCCATCTCCTTTCCCCACCGTCCCTCGACATAGACCGCTTCGGCGTAGGCCCCGAACGATTCGTGGATCCACATATCGGCCACGTCGGTCGAGGTCACGTTGTTCCCCCACCATTCGTGCGCCGACTCGTGCAGGATGATGAAGTCGAACAGCACCCCCGCGGGCGACGAGGCCCGGCCGCGATAGCCGTTGAGATACTGGTTGCCGTATGCCACGGCCGTCTGATGCTCCATGCCGAGGTGCGGCGATTCGATGAGCTTGAAGCCGTCGCGCCGGAAGGGATACGGACCGAACGCCTTCTCGAAGATCTCCATCATGGGCTTGACCTCGGCGAACTGGCGCTTGGCTGCCTCAAGATTCTGCGGCATGACGTAGTAATCCAGCGTCAGCGGATCGGCCGCGCCGTAAGTCTCTCTCCAGTGCGCGAACTTCCCGATGTTGACGGTCACATTGTAGTTGTTGATCGGGTATGAGATGGACCAGTCGAACTTCGTCCAGCCTTCGGGGAGGGTCGTCGTCGAGCGAAGGCGGCCGTTCGAGACGTTCTGCAAACCCGGCGGCACCGCAACGCTCAACAACATGCTGTCGGGCTCGTCCTCCTGATGGTCCTTGTTCGGCCACCAGAGGCTGGCACCGGTCCCCTGGCACGTCACCGCCACCCACGGGTTGCCGGAGGAGTCCCTCGTCCACGTGAACCCGCCGTCCCACGGGGGCCTGATCGCCACCTGCGGCCGTCCGCCGTACTCGATGCGGAGCGAGTAGGTCCGGCCGGGCTCGATCGGCTTCGGCAGACGGATGAACATCGCGCCGAACTCTCGGGTCACGGGCAGAGCTTCCTTGCCTCCGTCGAGCGTGATGCGGCCGACCGGCATGTTGGCGAAGAGGTCCACCTGGATGATCCGCGAAGGCGAAACGCCGGTGAACACGACGGTGTTCGAACCCCGCACGCTGCTGTCGGCCGGGTCGACACGGACGTCGAGGTGATAGTACCGGACGTCGTACGAGGTGCGTTCAGGACGCAGGCCGCCGCGGAGCGAATCGGCTCGCGTGAACGCCGCCTGTTGGGCGAACGCCGACGCCACGAGGAATACGGAGAGAATGACGACGGTCTTCATGGGCTCATGCTCGCAATTGAGGGAGGGAGGAAACTCGCAGATACGTAGGAGAGAAACAAGGCGCTGAAGCGGTTCACGGAGCGATCAGCCGGTGATCTCGACGGCGCTGCCCATCATCTCCGCACCCTCGATCCGACGCACCATGAGATCGGCGACGTCGCCACGCGAAACGCGGGGAAACGCCGATACCGCCAGCGCCGTCCCGACGCGGTATCGACCTGTGGGCGGAGCGTTCGTCAGGATGACGGGGAGGGCGACGAACCACTCAAGACCGCTGGCCCGCAACAACGCCTCCGCACGCTCCTTGTCCTCCATTCTCCTCCGGATCATCGTCCACAACATTGCGGCGTAGAAACCCCGACGCGAAGCGCCCGTGCCGAACGCCGAGACGAACAACAGCCGCCGGACCCCCGCCTCCTTCATGGCCGTGAGCAGGACCTCCATGACGTCGCCCGAGACCGTCAGCCGAGCGTCGGATCCCCGCTTCGGACCGATCGCGTGCACGACCACGTCTGCTCCGACGAGAGCCTTCCGCGCGTCCGTCGCTCTCAGGGGATCTGCGATGATGATCGTGTGCCGGTCGTGCTCGGCCATCACCGATGGCGTCGAACGATGGACGGCCACCACCTCGTGACCGGCCTCGAGCGCTCTTGCGACAACCCGCCGGCCCGTCTCACCGCTTGCGCCAAAGACCACCACGCGTTTCATCCTCAAACTCCTTTACCCCATCTCAAGGTTATCGATCTCTCCGACGAAGAATCTCTCGCTGAAGTCCTCTGCCCCGGATTGAGATCCGGGGCAGGAAGAAAGAGAATTTGAATGCTGCATTCGCAGCAGTTGTATTGGGCCTCCGGCCCCTTCGGGCTCCCTTCCAACTTCTTTGTTGCACATGCCTGCCCTCTAACCGAACTCCTCCACTCCTTCACTCCTGCTTCTGGCTTTCCGCCTTGTGTTCTGATCCGCATCCGCACCTCCGGTCCCATTCTGCCTTGAACCGCTCGCGCTCTTCGGGCGCCATCGAGGCCAGTTTCTCCTCGAACTTGTGCTTCCACTGGTCGCGGCTCGACGGATGCTGATACGCCCGCCACCGTCCGACGCCGCGCAGCAGGATCTGCGTCAGCAACAACAACGCGACTCCCTGCCAGTACGTGAGCGGCGGCGCGCCGGACACGTCGGGCACGACCGCATTCCACAGCACCATCACCACCCCGCCGAGCGCGAGGATCGTCACGACCGTCATGGCCACCACGGCCGCGGCCTTCTTCAGCCACCACGCTTTCATATCGTGCTCCTACAGTTGGTCCAGTTCATGATACAACTCCTGCAATCGGTCGCGGAGATGCAGCACCGCGTACCGTTTGCGCGACAGCAGGGTGTTCATCGGTACGCCCGTGATCTCCGCCATCTCCTTGAAGCTCTTCCCCTCCAGCTCATGCCACACGAAGACCTGCCGCTGGTCCTCGGGGATCTCGTCGAGGGCGTCGGCGAGTTCCTTCCAGACCAACGAGCGCGCATACGCCCGGCCGGGGTCTTGCTTCGGGTCGAAGAGGATCTCTTCGAGGTTGAGCGGCGCATCCGCGTCGCGCGAGGTCGCCGTCAACCGCTCGGGACGCTTGCGCCGGTACCAATCGATGATCCGGTTGCGGGCCACGCGGAACAGCCACGCCGTCACCTGCTCGATGGGCTCCGTGACGCTGTACGACGAGACGAGCTGCATGAGCACATCCTGCAGAATGTCCTCCGCATCCTCGTCGTTGCCGACACGGCGGCGAATGAAGTCCGACAGGCGCTGTCGCTCCTGCCGGACCGCCTTCGTCAGCACGGCGTCTCGTTGTCCTTCGGCGGTCATAGTGATGATGGCGGCGTCCATGCCCCATGCAGACGGGACAGGAAGCGGGATATTGTGTGAGAAGACGCTCTTGGTCCCTGGTGCTTGAAATTGAAGATTGGAGCTTGGCGCTTCTTCAAGTGCCAAGAATGAAGTCAGCGCCACAAAACGCAGGTCCCGCCAGACGCACGCCCGGCGGGACCACGAGAACGCATGGCCACCGCTGTTTACTTGGCGTCGGGCAGTTTCTCCAGCTTGGCCAGGTCGATCGAACCGAGCACCTCTTTCAACAGCGCCGCATCGTTCGAATGTCGGATCTCGACTTCGACGAGGAACCGATTCGCAACGCCGAAGCTCGTGGTCATCGACTTGTCGTCGCTCGTCCGCCCTTTTTCAATGCCGCGGTATTTCTCGAGCACGATGACCGTCTTCTCGTAGCCGTCGTCCGATTCGCTCTCGAACTCCTGCATGCCGGAGAACATCATCAAAGCATACGGCATGCCTACCATGTCCTGGATCTTGACGCTCATCCTCACTTGCGGCGGCGGTTCTTCGCCTTCCTTCAGGTCCTCTTTGATCGGCTGCGAATACTCCACGGAGGCCTCCGATGTCGACATGCCCATCGACGATTGCGTCCGCCCTTCGGGTTTCTCGCGCTCAAAACCCTTGAAGACTTTCGTCGGAAGACATTCCTGAAGCTTCTTGTAGTGGATGGTCTTGATCTGCGCCTCGGCGGCGACGACGCCGACGAGCGCCAGCAGGGCCAACGTGAACGTTCTCATGATCGATGTTCTCCGATGCGCCGCGAACGAGGATGCCTCTCGCCGGGGACGCGGATGGTACGGGTCAGTGTTTGACCCACTCTTTCATAGCATCGCGAAGCTTCGACATCGCCAGAAGGACCCCGTCGGTCGTCCCTGAGGGGAGCAGACGGACGATGTCCTCGTGCGTGCGAACGTACGTGTCTTCGAGCCGCTTCTGTACGGCACGCCCCTGCTCGGTCAGGGAGATGTCCATGACGCGGCGGTCGCGCGCGCTGGTGGCACGGTGCACGAGCCGCTTCTCTTCGAGCACATCGATGATGCGCGTCAAGCGGCTCGGAGAGAGTCCGAGGAGGTCGGCCAGTTCATTCACCGACAAGGTGCTGTCGGCGCGGAACGCACGAAAGAGCTTGAACTCGGCCACCGTCAACTCCAGCGAGGCGGCGATGCGCTCACGCTTTTCCTGGCAGTGTTCGAGGAGCTCGAACGTCAGGTCGGCCATTTGTTCGGCTTGACGACGCTTGTCGGCTGATGCGGGCATAGAGTGGCTTCGGTGGGCGCTCAAACGTAGCGCATTTCGTCCAGACGGTCAAGAGCCGGTCCCCATCAAAGAGGACATAAACGAAAGAAAGCCAGAAGCTTGACGGAGGCGCATCGCGACAAGCAAGTAGCCGTTTGACGGAACAGGTGTGTGTCGCCGCGCCGACATTCGAGAAGAGGATCGCTGCTGACCGGGCCTCCGTTTCTCTCTTCGAAGGCGGGTCTGCTTTGGAGTTCCGGGTCAACGAGAATTCCCATACATTCTGTGCGAACGATCGACCTTCGAGCCACATGAACGCTGCTATCTTCTTCACTGTCTTCGTTCTCATCCTCGCCGGCGGGTACGGCTACGTGGGGCTGCGGCTCATACAGCCCATGCATTTGCCGTTGGCCTGGAACCTGGTTGCTTGGGCCGCGCTTGTCGCACTGCTCCTCATCCCCGCCTCGGGCATGTTCATCTCCTTCAGCCGTATCGAACGCTGGTGGTCGCTCGCGGCGGCATGGATGGCCTACGTCAGCTTGGGCCTCTTCTCCTTCATCTTCACGCTGACGGTCCTTAAAGACCTCGGTGTTCTTGGCTACGAGGCGTGGGAAAAGGCACGCACGCTGGCAGGTGCGACCGGCGTAACCGACATCGTCTCCGACCCCGAGCGCCGAAGGATGCTCGTCCGCGGATTGCACCTCTCTCTGCTCGGCGTGGCGGGAGGACTGACCGGGTACAGCGTATTCGAGGCGCGCCGGCGGCCGAAGATCGTCGAGGTCGATATCCCGCTCTCACGTCTTCCCGCTTCCTTTGACGGATTCCGCATCGTCCAGATCACCGACATCCATGCGGGACTGACGGTGATGAAGCCGTTCGTCGAGACGGTCGTGGAGATGACCAATGAATTGAAGGGCGATCTCGTCGCCTTCACGGGCGACCTGGTGGACGGCACCGTCGCCCATTTGCGCGAGGATGTACTCCCGATGTCGAAGCTGTCGGCCCCCTACGGTCGGTTCTTTGTCACGGGCAATCACGAGTACTACTCTGGCGCCGAGGCGTGGGTCGAAGAAGCCAAGCGCCTCGGGTTCGACGTGCTCATGAATGAGCACCGCGTCATCCACCGGAACGGCGACCGCATCGTGCTGGCCGGTGTCACGGACATCAGCGCCGGCAACTTTGTGCCGCGCCATCGTTCGGACCCCGCGGCCGCGCTGGCTGAGGCGCCCGAGGGACCCGTGCGGATCCTGCTCGCCCACCAACCCCGAAGCCTTGAGGCCGCTCGCGCGGCCGGCGTCGACCTGATGATCTCCGGACATACGCACGGCGGACAGTTCTTTCCGTGGAACCTGGTCGCGGGCGTCGGACAGCCGCTGCTCAAAGGCTTGAAGCTGTTCGGCTCCACGTGGCTCTACGTAAGCGAAGGGACCGGCTACTGGGGACCTCCACTCCGGCTCGGCACACGGTCCGAGATCACCGTCATCACCCTGCGTCGGTCCGACCATGCCTGACCCCGGAGAGACGACAAGAGGGGCCGCCTTCACGCGCTTGGCCGCGCGTGAGTCGTCGGTGCTCTTCTGGTCCCTCGTCCTCCTCGGCATCGCTCTTTCCCTCTTGATCGTACCCGGCGTCTTTATTATCGACGAACCGAACTACCTTGCCACTGTCGTCGGGGTGCGGGAAGGGTCCTGGCGGGTCCCTTCCACGGCAGGTCTCCCACCCAGCCGCGAGCTGACCGCGTTCGACCCGGAAAACCAGTCGCGCACCGTCACGTCGACACCGGTGACATCGCTCGCGCCGCCGCTCTACGCCCTGCTGGCCCTTCCCTTCTCCTGGTTCGGTTGGACGTCGCTGTTCCTTCTCAGCGTGCTCGCCTTCGTCGTCACCGCCTGGTGTGTCTATGCGCTCGTGCGAGAGCACGGAGGCTCCATGCCCGGCGCTGTGATCGCGACTGTGTTGTTCACGCTCGGTGGCTTCTCGATCGAGTACGCGCTGGGGATGTGGCCGCACATGCTCTCGATCTCCCTGACGACGAGCGCCTTGCTTTGGACGACGCGGAGCTGGCATCGCCCGATGCCGGCGGCCGTCATCGCCGGGCTGCTCGCAGCAACGGCGGTCGGCGTGCGGGAACAGAACATCGTCATCGCCGGAGGGCTCGGAGCATCGATGCTCATGTTCGCGCGCCCCCGGTGGAGAGCGATGACGTTCTATGCGGCGGGCTTGGCGCTTCCGCTGCTGCTCATTTCGGCCATCAATCTCGAGCGCCTCGGATCGTTCCATCCCCTTCCGAAGCTCGGCTCGTATGCATCCGAAACAAGGTCCGCGGCCGAACCTGCGGCGGCACCCGTGGGAGGGCCGGCGGCCGTGTTGTGGGCCAAGGTGGTCGACTTCCGGGGGCATCCTCCGTTCACCGACCCGCTGAAAGAACGACTCTTCCGCAACGATCCTGCGACGGGAGTTCCCATCGTCGGCGGGGGCGTCGTCAAGAAGGCGCTGCTGCAATCCGCCCCATGGATCGCGCTGGCGCTGGTCATGTTGCTCGCCGGTTGGCGCTCGAATGCCGGAGCCGCGGCGCTGCCCGCACCGCTGCTGGGCACCTCACTGTGGATCGTCGTGCCGGTATTTGGCGTGATCGCGGCGGCGGGCTTCGGACGTTCCGACGGGCTTGCGTACAACCAACGCTATCTGCTCGAGCTCGTTCCTGTCTTCGCCGTCGTGGCCGGACTGGCGTCGGACCGTCGAACGGCTTTGGCGCCCTTCTTCGCCGGAGCGGTGGTGTCGGCCGCCGGTGCTGTTGCATTGCTGGCGATGACCGACGTTCCCGAGCGATACCGTCTGATCGCTCTAGTACCGCTCGTGATAGCGGCGTTGTGCGTTCTGGCAGGCCTCTTGCGTCCGCGGAGGATCTCCGAAGTGCTCCTCCCGGCTGTCATTGGCATCGCGCTCGGCTGGTCGGTGCTCATTCATCTGACGGATGACGTTCGTGCATCGCGCGAACGTCGAACCGCTCACGACGACGTTCTGCGTGCGATCGATCCCCACATCCCGGAAGGAGCAGCCCTCTTCACATACTGGGGAGGGCGAGACGCCCTCGGTCCGCTCATGCTGACCAAGGACGCACTGTTGATCGACGCCTGGGCCGACCAGGGGGCCGATGCCGTGCGATTGCGCAACGCGCTGCATGCGCGCGGACAGCGCGTCTTCGTCCGTGTCGACGGCTTTCCGTTGCCGCTCCTGTCCGAACTATCGCAGGGTTGCGATACGCTGAGACTTCGCGACGCCTTCCCGCAGTTGATCGAGATCCTCCCTCCATCGTGATCCGCAGCATTGTGTTGCCGGGACGCAACGCCATCTGTCTCAGAATTGGGAATCTTCGTCAGACGCCGGTCGCGCATTGCATTTCCTCCTTTCTTCACCGTACTTGTCGGGTGCGTCTGCGGCGCGTCGGATGGAAAATCTTCGGCCTTGCGCTCTGACGAGGCATCGTCGCATTTCCTTCCGGTGGCCCCTGCGGTCGAAGACCGCGCCCGATCGATCACGAACTCCACTGATCACTTGACGGTTCAAAGGACCTTCCCGTGACACACTCCCGTCGTTGGATGAACCGCGCGTTCAGGTCTGAAAGGACCAAGCGTGCCTTTCTCGTTCTCATGCTCTGCCTGTTCGGCGGAGCGTTGTTCTTCAATCCGTTCTCGACCGCCGGGCAGCAGCCGTCGGCCGAAGAGCACGGCTTCGTGCCCTTCGCGCTCTTCTCCGACCCCCGCTACACTCCGATGGAGATCGCGAGTCTGCTCAGCGTGTTGACGATCGCGGTGCTCGGCCTCCTCTACGCCGGACTGCTCGTGCGCCAGGTGATGCGCGCTGACAGCGGAACGCCGAAGATGCAGGAGATCGCGGGGGCGGTGCGCGAAGGAGCGAACGCCTATCTGGCCGCGCAGTTCAAGCGTATCGGACCGCTCATCATCCTGCTCACCGGATTGCTGTGGCTGACGTACACCGGCAGCGAAGAGGCGTTCCGTTGGGGCCGTGCGGCGGCGTTCCTGGTCGGGGCCTTGTTCAGCTGGACGGTGGGATTCGTCGGCATGCGGCTCGCGACGGCCGGCAACCTGCGCGTGGCGTCGGCGGCGCGGCACAGCTACGGCGAAGCGATGCAGATCGGCTACCGGACGGGCACGATCACGGGCATGTTGACCGACGGTCTCGGCCTGCTGGGCGGCACCGTCATCTTCGTCATCTTCGGCGAATCGGCGTACGAAGCGTTGCTCGGCTTCGGATTCGGCGGAACGCTGCTCGCGCTCTTCATGCGCGTCGGCGGCGGCATCTACACCAAGGCGGCCGACGTCGGCGCCGACCTCGTCGGCAAGGTCGAGAAGGACATTCCGGAGGACGACCCACGGAACGCGGCAACGATCGCCGACAACGTGGGCGACAATGTTGGCGACTGTGCCGGCATGGCCTCCGATATCTTCGAAAGCTATGAAGTGACGATGGTGGCGGCGATGATCCTCGGCATGGCGAGCTTTGGCCACAAGGGCGTGATCTTCCCGCTCCTCGTACGCGGCATCGGCGTCCTCGGGTCGATCATCAGCACGTACACCGTGAAGGCGGGGACGAACGACACGTCCGACACGGCGCTCCGGAGCGTCCACCGCGGCTTCTGGATCGGCTCGGTCATCAGCGTGGTCGGTTTCTTCGGGCTCGGCGTCTTCTACCTCACGTTCGACTCGCTGTATCTGCAGCTGAATCCCATGTCGGCGGCGGGCTTCCCGAACGGCGACCCGGCACAGCTCGGGTTCCTGGCGAATTTCGGCATCGCGGGCCTTGACATGCGTCCGGCGTGGACCTGCCTTATCGGCGTGTTCCTGGCCATCGCGCTGAACAAGGTGACGAGCTATTTCACGCACACGTCTCATGCTCCCGTCAAGAGCCTTGCGAAGGCCTGCCAGACGGGCCATGCGACGAATATCATTCAGGGCTTCGCGGTCGGCTACGAAAGCACCGTGGCGTCGCTGATGATCATCGTAGTCGCCTTGATCCTCTCCGTGCTCGTGTATGCCGGCGCGCCCCCGATGTTCGTGGCCTACGGCGTCGCGATGACGGGCATCGGCATGCTGACGCTGACCGGCAATACGATCTCGATGGACGTGTTCGGCCCCGTCGCGGACAATGCCAACGGCATCGGCGAGATGGGTTATGACCGCGAAGCGATGGAGAAGGCGAACCCCGGCAGCTACAAGCGGGCGCGCCAGATCCTGGCGGACCTCGACGCGGTCGGCAACACGACGAAGGCCGAAACGAAGGGCATCGCGATCGGCTCGGCCGTCATCGCCGCCGTCTCGCTCTTCTCGAGCTTCATCGCGGTCATCGCCGTGGGGAGCGAGGAGCGGATCCACCTCATGACGCTGGAGCAGTACGTCACCGAAGCCGGACGGCTGACGGTGGCCGATCCCCGGGTGTTCGTCGGCTTCCTCATCGGGGGCGCGATCCCGTTCCTGTTCAGCAGCATGCTGATCCGGGCGGTGGGACGCGCGGCCTACTACATCGTCAAGGAATGCCGCGTGCAGTTCCGCGACCCGGAGATCTGGGCCGGCACGAAGCGGCCGGATTACGGCAGGGTCGTGGACATCTGCACGAATACCGCGCAGAAGGAGCTCATCGGGCCGGGTATCCTGGCCATCGCGGCCCCTATGCTCGTCGGCTTCCTCATGGGTCCATACGCACTCGGCGGCTTCCTCGCAGGCATGATCCTCGTCGGCCAGCTCCTGGCCGTCTTCATGGCGAACGCTGGCGGCGCTTGGGACAATGCGAAGAAGATGATCGAGGACGGCATCTACGGCGGCAAGGGCTCCGAAGCGCACAAGGCGTCGGTCACGGGCGATACCGTCGGCGATCCGCTCAAGGACACGGCGGGACCCGCGATCAATCCGCTCATCAAGGTCATGAACATGGTGAGCCTCTTGTCGCTCGGCCTCGTCCTGCAATACAACCTTACCGCACCTCTTTCGGGTTCGATGGTGGTCGGGTCGATCGTCGTGCTGCTGGCGGTCTTCGGCATCGGCTGGGCGGTGTGGCAGAGCAAGCGCGACACGGGAGACATGATGGAGACGGACGAGAAGACCCCGGCGTAGCGGTTGCTCCGCGTCGAACTGTTCCGTATCTTTTCATCACCCCGGCCGAGGTCGGGGTGATTTTTTCGGGCGTGCCGTTCGACTCCGCTCACGGCACTTCCTCCGGTCATGCTCGGGGCAAAGGATCGGGTGATTTCGGGACGTGGCGCAGTGCCGTTCCGTCCCGCAACGACGGGACGGAACGTGCATCCTCGTCCCGCTCAAAGAGCGGGACGGGACCCGGTAGCAAGCACACTGCGTGCGCTACCGATCGTTGGAGTCAGATGTAGATTCGGGACGTGGCGCAGCCCGGTAGCGCACTTGCTTGGGGTGCAAGGGGTCGCGGGTTCAAATCCCGCCGTCCCGACTTCGAATTTGACTGAACTTAGCGAGCGTCAGCGAAGCTAAGTTCATTGTCAAATTCAGAATCCCGCCGCTGTTTGGCGGGATCTGCGTTTCTATGATAGGCTTGACTGAACTGAGCGAGCGTCAGCGAAGCTAAGTTCATTGTCGAATTCAGAATCCCGCCGCTGTTTGGCGGGATCTGCGTTTCTATGATAGGCTTGACTGAACTGAGCGAACGAAGTGATACTAAGTTCGATGCCGAATTGAGAACCCCGACGTTTTTGGTCGGGGTCTGCTGTTTGTTGGGGTGTCCCGCCCTTCGACAAACTCAGGGCGGGATCCTGAATTCGGCATCCGCCCACGGAGAAACATTCATGGGCGGAATTCGGACAGGGCTTCGCGCCCGCCTGACCGGGCTCGTACGAACCCAGTCGGGCAGGGATTTCCGCCTCGTCACGCCAAGGGCGTGGTTGGATGTTGCTGCGAAACATCGATCCACTTCTCACTGAGAGCGAAGGCGGGCCGTCCCGACGGAACACATCGAAAGTGAGAAGGCCCCTAGGCAGGAGTGTCGCCTCGGCAAGGCCGCAGAGGGGCGAACGGGCCACTTGATGGTAAAACTCTCCGGCGACGACAACCCGGTATCGCGCGAGTACGGCTGGAGATGGCTCCCGAGTCACGAAGACCCGATCACATTCGACGGTCTGAGCCGCACCTGTGCGAATCACCTACAGCAAAGGGCGTGCTGGCAGAGGAGTAATTCGTGCACCCACCTTGCATACGTGGAAACGCACGCTTACATTTCCGAAGAAAACTTTCCCGCCTTGGTAAGAATCCTTAAAGTCGACGTCGAAGAAAAGAAGCAGCGACGTCTTATCATGTTCATCCTCTCCATCGCTCTGGTCGGTGGCGCCTGGGTGGGGTATGACTACTATGACACGGTCTCAACGGAGCTCCTCCCCGAAGATGTGATGCAGATGGACGGCGTCATCGCTCGGTGGAAGCGGGACGGTTTTGTTCGGGAGTTTGACGTCAGGGCGGCCGTGCTCATCGTCGACCCGGACCGCTGGAACGATCGCAAGCGGGTCGAGAAGATGAACATCGTCACACAACTGGCGCGCTATTGCGCGGAGAAGAACCGGACACCGGCCTTCCTCCTGCGCGTGCAGCCCGCGGTCGATGGTCCGCTGTTGGCAGAGATGGGTACGCGCGGCCTGCGAGTGCCCTGACCGAGAACCGCCATGGGACAGCAACAACTCCTCCTCATCGTGCTCGGTGTCCTGATCGTCGGTATGGCCATATATGGCGGCCTCCGGGTGATGGATAATATTAATGAGTCGAGCGACCGAGACCAGCTCATCGGCCAGATGCAATACGTCATCGCCGAAGCTCGCAAGTTTGCGGCCAAGCCGACGTATCTCGGCGGCGGCGACGGCACCCTGACGCAATTCACCGCACCGCAGGGTATCGCGATCACGAACCGGTTCCGCATCTACGCCAGTCCAACGGAAGCCGCGCTCACGCTCATCGGATTCGGGACGGTCACCGGAAACGACCGAGAGAATCCCGTGAATGTCGTGATGACGTTCACGCTCAACGACGGACAGATCCAGACCGAGACCATCAACTGATTGGCTCCGGAACTTGAAACTCAGCGCCCGGGCAGCCTCGCTCCCGGGCGCTCCCATTTTGCTCCGGCGTGAGGCAGGCGGGCAAGGCGACTTGTCCCGCGGCCGCCGAAAGCGTACGTTGCATCAGCCGTCAAGACCACACCCCCCCCATGACCGACACCAAAGCCCGACGCCGTATCGTCCTCGTGGGTGACCGCGTTCTCATCTCGCCCGACAAGGACGCTGAGAAGTCCGCCCATGGCCTCTACCTCCCTCCCGGAGTTCGGGAAAAGGAGAAGATCCAAAGTGGCATGGTCGTCAAGGTGGGACCCGGCTACGCGATCCCCAACCCGCAATTCATGGACCAAGAGTCGTGGTCGACCGCCCCGAACGATCCCGTGAAATACCTCCCGCTGCAGGCCGAGGAGGGTGATTACGCGCTGTTCCTGCGGGACTCGGCGATCGAAGTGGAATATGAGGGGCAGAAGTACCTCATCGTTTCGCACAGCCACATCTTGATGCTCATCCGACCGAACGTGCTCGACGGTATCGCATCGTGACTGAACCAGGGCGGGACCTGAGGCTGTTCTCCGAGGACCACCTCCTTGCGCAACTGGAGACGGCGCCATTTCAGAACGGCTATTTCGTCGTGGAATTCTACGCCGACGACGGCGGCCGCCCAAGCCGGAAACCAACTGGACGGGTCGAGGTGTTCTACCTCTATCCCTCCGGCGGCACCCTGCGGGACAAGGATCTCAACCTGCTTTGGTACGACTCATCCTTCGACACGTACCGGGGGTTCCGTCCCCCGGAGCGACAACGTTGAACGACCGATCATCACGAGCATCCACTCACCAGGAGAGAGGCATGTACGACATTCTTATCAAGCAGATGCGCGACGAAGTGACGCGGCTGGGCGCGCAGGAACTCAAGACCCCCCAGGACGTCGACGCCACCGTTCCGATGTCGAAGGGAACGATGCTCGTCGTCATCAATTCGACGTGCGGATGCGCCGGCGGCACGGCCCGTCCGGCGCTGGCCAAGGCGCTTCAGCACTCCGTCAAGCCGGGCCAGCTCACGACCGTCTTCGCCAGCACGGACCGCGAGGCGACCGCCCGGCTTCGCCAGATCATCGGCCCGGAGATCCCTCCGTCGTCCCCTGCCTTCGCTCTCTTCCGCGACGGCAAGATGGTCGAAATGGTCCATCGCTACCAGATCGAGGGGCATACCGTCGATCAAGTAACGAAGACGCTCACCGAAGCCTTCGAGCGCCATTGCACGAACTGAAATCATGAGCGGCTGAACGCACGAAGGGCTCCGCGATGAATGAAGGGAAGCTGTGCAACGACCGTGGATCTCACCAGGTCCCGCCGTTGCAGCCCTCGCCTGGGAGGCAACGGGTCGACCGGCGATCAGTTGTTTCTGGCCCCTTGCTTGATCCAGCGAGCCAGGAGTTGAATGTCAGCCTCGTTCAACGGCCCACTCCCCTGCGGCATGCGGTTTCCGAAACCGGCCGTGCCGCGGAGCTTCTTCACAATGATGCTGCCTTCGCCGTCGTACGGCGTGACGACTGGGCCGTGATTGCTCGTCCCGGCCATCAGGCTCCCATGCGGTGTGACGAAGAGGTTGTTCGTACCGCCGTGACAACCCGCGCAACCGTTCGACGTGAACAACGGAACGACCTGCCCGCTGTACGAAACGCGGGCTTCGGCCACCGGCAGCACCCGGAACGCCAGAGTGTTGCTCGTCTGTCCACCTACGGTCACGCTCACCGAGCCCGTCGTTGACCCGGCTGGAACTTCCACGACGATGCGCGTCGATGACCACGAAACGACGACCGTACTCGTACGTCCTCCGATACTGACAGCGCTTGCCCCCGGCGCATCGCCCAATCCACTGCCGACGAGAAGGACCGTGTCGCTCACCGCGGCTGAATCGGGAAAGACGCCCGAGATCACGGCCGGGGATCCCGTCCCGCCGGTACCATCGGGGGGTACCTCCGTGCCTGCATCACGACAGGATATCGTCGCAGCGGTGAGGAAGATGATCGCTACAGTACGCATGCGCATCCCTTTGCTCGGTTCTTTGGAAAGTAGCCGTTTCGCGGCATGGATGCAAAATTGAATCCGGAGGGGGCTGTTTGTATATTTTCATCTGAAACGCAGCGCGCATCCACATCCACTCCAGCCCCGCCACTCCTCATGCGGATAGACCTGAAGCAGCTCAGCTCCACGCTTCAGCATGTGGCTCTGCCACCGCGGACTCCGGGGCGCTCGCTCCCGCCGTTGCTAGTGCTGTTGCATGGCCGCGGAGCCGATGAACACGACCTCATCCCCATTACGCACTACCTCGATCCTCGGTTCTTCCTGATCTCCGCCCGTGCGCCGCTGAAGTTCGCCTACGGAGGCCAGACGTGGTTCGACATCAATGATCAGGGCACGATCGACCTTGGCGACTTCCGGAAGAGCTACGATGATCTCGCCGTCTTCATCGATGATGCCCGTGGACACTATCCGGTCGCCCAGGGACCGGTCTACCTTTTTGGGTTCAGCATGGGAGCGATGATGGCGCTCGCCTACACGCTCGCCGCACCGAACAGTGTCCGCGCCGTGGCAGCCCACAGCGGCTATCTGCCGACGGAGGTCCATGTCCCCTACCGCTGGAATGACATCGGCAACATCGCCATCTTCCAAGCGCACGGCACGAACGATCCGGTGGTTTCGGTCGACCTGGCCCGCCGTTCCCGCGACCTGCTCTCACGCTCACCGGCGACGTACCGATTCGTCGAGTATCCGATCCAGCATCAGATCAGCGAGCAATCGATCGCCGACATCAACCAGTTCTATCGTGACCTGCTGGGGCCGCTTTCACACGGGTCTTCCCCCGGCCGGTGACCTTTGGAGACACTCATGGCCCGACGGTGGTTGTGGCTGTTGCTGTGCGGACCTTCCGCACTCGCTCAGGTGGCACCGAACGACTCCGTCGGCTCGCTCTTTCACGCGGCCCTGCAGGATGCCCGAAGACACTTCGCGCCCGACCGGCGCATTGCCGTCTTCGACCTGACCTGGTCTCGCACGAACGCGTCGGTCGTTGTGCGCGGCGAAGTGGACCGACAAGACGCCAAAGACTCTGCGCTGGCGCTGGCGCGCCTGTACTTCCAGTCTGAGCCGGTCGACAGCATCATCGCTCTGCCCCATGCGTCGCTGGGTGAGAAGACCTACGGCATCGTCGTTCTGAGCGCCGGAAACGTCCGCTCAAAACCGGGAGAACCCGAAGAGCTGGCCACACAGGTCACGATGGGCCAGGTCGTGAGGGTCCTGAAGAAGGGCCCAGGCTACTACTACGTCCAATCGCACGACGGCTATCTCGGCTGGCTGGACGGCGACGCGTTTCACCAGGTCGATCGGGCCGGCGTTGACGATTGGGCCTCGGCCAAGAAGTGCATCCTCACGACCTACTTCGAAGTGGTCCGTGAGCGGCCGACGTCGTCATCCGACCCGGTGTGCGATGCGATCATCGGCAACATCTTCAGGGCCGGGCCGCGTAAGCGTGGATGGACGGAAGTGACGCTCGCCGACGGACGTCGCGGCTACCTTCCTTCCACGAGTGTGCAGGATCATGAAACGTGGAAACAGACGCGGCATTTGACGGCCCCGAACGTCGAACGCACCGCCCGAATGTTCATCGGCGTCCCGTATCTTTGGGGGGGCACCTCGTCGAAAGGCATGGACTGCTCGGGTTTCACGAAGACCGTTTTCCGCCTCAACGGGCTGGAACTCAATCGAGATGCGAGTCAGCAGGTGCTGAACGGGCAGGACATCGATTCGGGACCCGAGTTTCAGAACCTGGCGAAAGGTGATCTGCTCTTCTTCGGACGCAAGGCTGAGAACGGCCGCCCGGAGAGGATCACGCATGTCGCGATCTACCTCGGCGAACGCCGGTTCATCCACAGCAGCGGACGGATCCGGCTTGCCAGCTTCGACCCGGCGTCGCCGGAGTACGATGAGTTCAATCTAAAGCGATTCGTCAGGGCACGGCGCGTCATCCCCGGCACGACGATCCCGGAACGCTAAGCGAGGCAGGAATGAACACCCCGAGCTACCACCGTCTCATCTGGTTGACGCTGATCTACGCCCTACTCGTCAGCGGGTTGCCCGTGCTCCAGAGCGCGGCCTTTGCGCCCTCCGGTTGGACTGAGAGCAGGATCGTCCTGGCGATCTTCCTCGTGGGTCCGCTTCTCGCCGCATGGCTTGTGCATAGGGGCCTGGTCCGCCCGGGCTCGATCCTCTTGCTGGGCTTCATGTCCTCCTGCGTCGTCATCAACGGTCTCCTCTTGCAGCAGGTCCATCCCCCTGAGTTTGCCTCGGGCCAGTGGGTCGCGGTCCTTCGCATTTGGGTCCTTCTCCTGATGGCCCTCAATGTCGTGCTGGCATGGACGGCCTTCCGGGTCCTCCGCGACTATCATCGTACCTCAAGGACGCATGATGGACCGCCGGCCGCCTGAATCGCACCTGCCGCGACGGCGCAGGCCGCATCGAGAGGTCGCCCCGCTCGGCCGAGAGCTCAATCTTGGTCCGGTATCGGGCGGATGGCTGGCCGAGATCGGCGTCCGGACGCTGGCCGATGTCGAGCGCCTGGGATCGGTCGAGATCTGCAGGATCCTCCGGCATCATGGCTATCCTGCAAGCCTCAACCTGGCGTACGCACTCGAAGGCGCGGTTCTCGGACTTCACTGGACGAAGCTGCCCCCGGCGATCAAGGCAGAATTGCGCCGGGCCCTGAAGGCCGTGCGACGATGAATCGCCGCGTACGGTGCGATTGGTGCGGAGATGACCCGATCTACGTGAAGTATCACGACCGCGAATGGGGACGGCCCGTGCGGGACGATCGGAGCTTGTTCGAGTTCCTGCTGCTGGAAAGCGCTCAGGCCGGACTCAGCTGGATCACGATCCTTCGCAAACGCGATGCCTATCGGAAGGCCTATCACCATTTCGACCCCGAACGGATCGCGCGCTATTCCCGTCGCGATGTGGAACGACTGATGTCGAATGCAGGGATCGTGCGGAACCGTGCCAAGATCGAGGCGTCCATTGACAACGCCCGTGCCTATCTTGCGGTGCGTGATGAGTTCGGCAGCGGACGGGCGTATCTATGGTCCTTCGTCGGCTCGAAGCCGCTGGTGAACCGATTCCGCCGCCTCAAGGACCTGCCCGCCTTCTCTCCCGAAGCCGAACGGATGAGCAAGGACCTCAAAGCACGCGGATTTCGGTTCGTAGGTCCGACGATCTGCTACGCATTCATGCAGGCGACCGGTATGGTCAACGACCACCTCATCGGCTGCTACCGTCACCCTGATCAACGGCGCCCGAACCGGCGATGAAAAAGGGGCAAACGCGACGGACGGCAGCGATACGGGAATTGCGAACGATCCCCGGCGTCGGGCCGAGCATCGCCGAGGATCTGATCGAGCTCGGCAACTGGTCGGTCGCCAGCCTTCGGGGCTCCGATCCGGAGGAGCTCTACCGGCGCCGATGCGCCCAACAGGGAACGAAGGTCGATCGCTGCCTTCTGTACGTCTTTCGATGCGCCGTCTACTTCGCCGAGACGCCTCGGCCAATGCCCGAGCTGCTGTTGTGGTGGAATTGGAAGGACCCACAGGGTCCTGGACGACGCGGCTGACACTTGCAACCGACGATGATGATCATCGCTTTGCTCAAAGGCATAGCCATCGGATTCTCCCTGGCCGCTCCAGTCGGTCCGATCGGGGTCCTCTGCATCCGCCGAACCTTGGCGGAGGGACGGCGCTCCGCTTTATCGACCATGCTGGGCGCTGCGACAGCCGACATGGTCTATGGCCTTGTGGCGGCCTTTGGCGTGACGCTCGTCTCGGAGTTCGTCGCTCAGCACACGTTCTGGTTCCGTCTGATCGGAGGCGCGGTCATGATCATCCTCGGTGTGCGCACGTACCGGGCCCATATTCCCCCCGCTCCTCCTCGCCTCTCGTTCAACGAGCACGCCGGCAACTTCGTCTCCACCTTCTTCCTCACCCTCACCAATCCTCTCACGCTCTTCGCATTCGCCGCGGTCTTCGCCGGAGTCGGCACGGTTGAGGAACTGTCGGCGACCAAGACAGCCGCGTTGCTCGTCGGCGGCGTCTTCATTGGTTCACTGGCTTGGTTCGGTACTCTCACGACTCTGACCTACATCTTCCGCAATTTCCTTCGCACGAAGGGACTCGACCTCGTCAACCGAATCACCGGGTGGTTGATCGTTATCTTCGGCACTGCCGCGATCGTCAGCGGGCTTTTCTGATCGCCCCCTTCCTCTCCGCTGTTGAAATACTGTACACCCGTAGGATGGTGAGAACTTCAGCACAAGCCTCACTTCCTGAGTATCAGGTTTGGTCTCATCCCGGAATGATAGACAACTGATACTGCACGGTCAGGAATTTTCCTACGCGCACTTCCCCGTTCTCCCACCTCTGCAAAACAACACCCTCTTTCTGCTTGAAAGCTCGGGTTCGACAGCAGCTACTTCGGCACGGAGGTTGAGTCCGGGGCTCGAAGCCGGCCGCTGTTGGAAACCGGTGCGCTATTCCCTCCTTTGGAAAAGGACCGCATGGTCACGATCCAGCGAAACGACCTCCAGACGCTATTCGACGCGCTCGAACGCCGCGGCTATCGCATTATCAGTCCGACGGTACGCGACGAGGCGATCATTCTCGACACCGTTCATTCTGCCGACGACCTTCCGAAGGGTAGGGGCGAAGAACAGTCTGCCGCCCGCTACCGATTGAATCGGCGTGAGGATGACGCTCTCTTCGGCTACGCCGTGGGACCACACGCTTGGAAGCAGTTCCTCTATCCTCCGGTGCAGACGCTCTTGCAGGCGCGCCGTGAAGGAACCTCACGCTCATCGGGGGAGCCGGGTTTCGCGTTGCTGAATCCCGAAGGCGCCGACGAGGAACCCGCGATGGCGTTCGTCGGCGTCCGACCCTGCGACCTTGCCGCCATCCGACGGCTCGACGCCGTCTTCCTGCAGGGTCCATTCCAGGAACCCGGCTACGCCCGCCGCCGGAGTCGGGCCTTGGTTGTCGTTGCCCAGTGCACGGCGCCCTCGGGTACCTGCTTCTGTGCGTCGATGAACACCGGACCTTCCGCTCCGGACGGATTCGACATTGCACTGACCGAGGTGTTGTCGACCGGACCGACGGTGTATCTTGCCGAGAGCGGCTCGGAACGCGGTGCCGAGATCCTGCGCGACGTCACCTGCCGGCCCTCAACGTCCGAAGAAATCAGCGCGGCGGCGCGTGCCATCGAATCGGCTGCCGGCCGGATGGGCCGCCATGTCGATCTCGACGGCCTTTCCGAGACGCTCCGCCGGTCGATCGAGCATGTCCGGTGGCAACAGACCGCACAGCGCTGTCTGTCGTGCGCCAACTGCACGATGGTGTGCCCCACGTGCTTCTGCTCGACCGTTGAGGACACGACCGACCTGACCGCGACGATCGCCGAGCGCCGACGGAGGTGGGATTCCTGCTTCACGCTCGACTATTCCTACATCCATGGAGGCAGCGTTCGGCCTTCTGGAATGTCGCGCTACCGACAGTGGATCATGCACAAGATGTCGACATGGGTCGACCAGTACGGCACGTACGGTTGCACCGGCTGCGGTCGCTGCATCACCTGGTGCCCTGTCGGCATTGATATCACGCAAGAGGTCGCTGCCGTGCAACACCCGTCGATCGAATCCGTCACCCCTCCCCGGGAGAATGTCCATGGATGATCTCACACGCATACTCAAAGGCCTGCCGTTCTTCGAAGGATTCGCGGACGAACATCTGGCGCTGCTCGTCGGCTGTGCGCGAAATGAGCGGGCAACCGCCGGCTCGTTCCTCTTCCGTGAAGGGCAGGATGCGACGACCTTCTACCTCATTCGTGAAGGCAGCGTGTCACTCAACATCCATGCGCCCGGCCAGGGGCCTCTGATCGTGCAGACGGTCTCGGAGAATGAGCCGCTCGGCTGGTCCTGGCTCTTCCCGCCGTACACCTGGCACTTCGACGCCCGGGTCGAACAAGATGCCAGGATGGTGGTCTTCGACGGCCTGTGCCTGCGCACGAAATGCGACAAGGACCCGGTGTTCGGATACGAACTCATCAAGCGATTCTCCCGCATCATGACCCAGCGGATCGAAGCGCTCAGCTTTCAGCTGATGGACGTCTATGGCGAACGCTCCTGACCTCATGGCGGAATCGGCGGTTCTTGCCGAAGCGCCCGACCCGATGCGGCCCCGGCTCTTCCGCATCGCCAAATTCACGCACAACACGCACGACACGTTCACGGTCGCCCTCGAGGACCTCGAGACCGGCGCGGGGATCGGCTTTCGTCCCGGCCAGTTCAACATGGTCTACCTCTACGGTGTCGGCGAGATCCCGATCTCCATCAGCGGCGATCCTCAGGACCGCAGCGTGGTCATCCACACGACACGGGCCGTCGGGACCGTCACGAAGGCGATGCGCTCCATGCGCAAAGGGGACACCCTGGGCCTCCGGGGGCCGTATGGCGTTCCTTGGCCCGTCGACCGCGCTCGCGGACGCGACGTCGTCATCGTCGCCGGCGGCATCGGACTGGCGCCGTTGCGTCCCGTCCTCTACCACTGCCTCGCGCATCGGAACGAGATGAACAAGCTGGTGCTGCTGTACGGCACTCGAAGTCCCGTGGATATCTTGTACCGGGAGGAGCTGGAATCGTGGCGCGCGCGCTTCGACCTCGACGTCTATGTGAGCGTCGATCGCGGGATGGAAGGATGGCATGGAAACGTCGGGTTTGTATCGACGCTCATCGCCAAAGCCCCGTTTGACGCGGGCAACACGACCGCCTATCTATGCGGGCCGGAGGTCATGATGCGGGTCTGTGCGACCGAGCTGATAAAGCGAGGCGTGCCGGACCACGAGCTGTTCGTCTCCATGGAGCGGAACATGAAGTGCGGCATCGGCTTCTGCGGCCACTGCCAGCTCGGACCGGTCTTCATTTGCAAGGACGGACCGGTGTTTCCGTATCCACGGATGCGAAACCTCCTCTCCCCCTGGGAGCTCTGACATGCCTCGACAACGCAAGCCCAAACTCGCCGTCTGGAAATTCGCCTCGTGCGACGGATGCCAGCTCAGCCTTCTCGATTGTGAGGAAGAATTGCTGGCCGTCGTCGGCGAGGTCGAGATCGCGTACTTCTTGGAAGCGTCCCGCGCGGTCATCAAGGGCCCGTACGACATATCGCTCGTCGAGGGATCCATTACGACGCCGCACGACGAGGAACGCATCCACCAGGTCCGGCGCATGTCGAAGACCGTGGTGACCATTGGGGCGTGCGCGACGGCCGGCGGCATACAGGCTCTCAGGAACTTCACGAACGTCCGTGATTACATTCCTCTGGTCTATGCCACGCCGGCGTTCATCCATACGTTGAACAAGTCGACGCCCATCGCCGATCACATCTTCGTCGACCTCGAGCTTCGGGGATGTCCCATCAACAAACACCAGCTCGTCGAGCTCCTCAGCGCCATCCTGAACGGCCGCAAGCCCAATCTGCCGCAGCACAGCGTCTGCATCGAGTGCAAGCAGCGGGGAAACGTCTGCGTGATGGTCTCGCAGGGCCTCCCCTGCCTCGGGCCGGTAACGCAAACCGGATGCGATGCGCTCTGCCCGGAATTCCTTCGCGGCTGCTTTGGGTGCTTCGGTCCGAAAGAGATGCCGAACATGGCTTCGCTGGCCTCGCACTGGCTCAAGGAAGGCATGGCCAAGCCGGAACTCGTGCGTCGATTTCGGGGATTCAACGCATACGCCGAGCCGTTCAGAAAGGAAAGCGAAGCTCATGAGAAGTAAGAAGGTCGCCCCGCGGGGCAGGCGGGCGGGCGGACGCGTCACGCATCCCACCGCTCCACGCCTGCGCCGCAATCAGCCGCAGAAGAAGATCGTCACGCCCCTGCCCACTGTCGAGCGTGTCGCCACGGGTCAGATCCGAAATATCTCGGTCGGCGCACTGGCACGCGTCGAGGGCGAAGGTGGCATTGCGATCCGTCTCAAGGGGGACGTGGTCCAGGACGTCAAGGTCCGCATCTATGAGCCCCCACGGTTCTTCGAAGCGTTCCTTCGGAAGCGGAGCTATCACGAGGTCCCCGACATCACCGCCCGCATCTGCGGCATCTGTCCCGTCGCGTATCAGACGAGTTCGTGCCAGGCGATCGAGCACATCTTTGATGTCACCGTGGACGGCGCGCTGCGCGACCTGCGCCGGTTGCTCTACTGCGGCGAATGGATCGAAAGCCACGTCCTCCACATCGCCATGCTGCATTTGCCCGACTTCCTCGGGTACGAGGATGCCATCCAGCTCTCGCGGGCCCAACCCGAGCTCGTGAAGGCCGCGCTGCGCCTCAAAAAGATCGGCAATGACGTCATGGTCGTGGTGGGAGGACGGGAGATCCACCCGGTGAACGTGCGCGTGGGTGGATTCTATCGTCTTCCGCGGCTCGAACAACTGCGGGCCCTCGTCGAGCCTCTACGGTGGGCTCTGGGGACGGCCCGGGAATTGGTCCGCATCACGGCAGGGCTGACCTTTCCGGACTTCACGCAGGACTACGAGTTTGTGGCCCTTCGCCACCCGGACGAGTATCCTGTCCATGAGGGCCGCATCGTCTCGTCGAAGGGGGTCGACATTGCCGTGAAGGACTACGAGAGCGTGTTTGCCGAAGAGCATGTTGAGCACTCGAACGCCCTTCACTCCGTGCGCAAGGGGGGCGGGTCGTACCTTGTCGGACCGCTCGCGAGATACAACCTCAATTTTGACCGTCTGACTCCGCAAGCCCGGGAAGCGGCCGAGGCGGCGGGGCTGCGACCGCCCGTGACGAATCAGTTCCAAAGCATCATCGTCCGAGCCATCGAAACCGTATTCGCCGTCGAAGAATCGCTTCGGATCATCGAGCACTATGAGCCTCCGGCGGCGGCCTCGGTGCCCTTCCAGGTCCGCGAAGGGATCGGCATGGGGTGCACGGAAGCGCCGCGGGGGATCTTGTACCACCGCTACAAGGTCGACGGCCACGGGCTCATCCAGCAGGCGAAGATCGTCCCCCCGACCTCCCAGAACCTGCGCACGATGGAAAGCGACCTTCGCGCATTTGCGACGAAGCATCGGCACCTGCCGACCGACCGGCTCACGTGGCAGTGTGAACAGGCGGTGCGGAACTACGACCCATGCATCTCGTGTGCCACACACTTCCTGAAACTCGAGGTGGAATCGCCATGAGCCACGGCGTACTCGTGATCGGCATCGGCAATGAGTTCAGGGGCGACGACGCGATCGGCTTGCTGGCCGTGCGCGACGTTGAGGCCCTGCATGTGCCGGGCGTTCGTGTCGTCGAATCGCGCGGCGACGGTGCGCGGGTCATGCGCATGTGGAAAGGCATGGCGACCGTGCTGCTCATCGATGCCGTCCATTCGGGTTCGCCCCCCGGCACACTGCACCGGCTCGATGCCAGCCACCATCCGATCCCCGCGCGCTTTCTTTGCACTTCTTCTCATCAATTCGGTGTGGCCGAGGCCGTCGAGACGGCCCGCGCCCTGGGCGAGCTGCCGGAACGCGTCATCGTCTTCGGCGTCGAGGTCGAACACTGCGTGGCCGGAACACCCCCGGCCCTCTATGCCGTCGTGCGCGATGCCTTGCTGAACGCCATCCACGCCGAGTTGGTCAGCCTCGATCCATCCGCAACGGCGCTGTATCGCTGAACCCAGGTACACAAGCCGGCCTCTTCAGGAGCGCGTCGTTCCCGAAGAGGCCGTGTCGTGTACTGCCGGAACGGTCAGAAGGTGTTCCGGTGCCGTTTGCCGTCGATGGCGGCGAGGATGAACTCGGGGTCGGCTGGCTTGACCAAGACGTGATCGACGCCCGTCCGCAGCGCCGCGAGGAGCATGTCGCGGTCGGTGATCCGAACGATGAAGAAGAACGGCACAACCGATGTCGCCGGCACGGCGTGAACGCGGCGGTACAGCTCGAACCCGTCCACCGCCGACGAAGCATACTTCGCCTCGGCCAAGATGGCCGCCGGGATCGTGTGCTGCAGGACCTGGAACGCTTCCTCGGGCTTGCCGGCGAGTGAGATATCGTAACCCCGTGGGCGGAAGGTCTTGGCGACAGCGATGCTGTGGTTCTTGTCCTCGTCGACGATAAGGATCGTCGGCTTGCTGCTGTGCTCCTTCCGGAGCTGCTGTACGCGCATCTCGGCCTGCTGGTTCTCGCCCGGGGAGATGCCGTATTTCTCGCGCATCGATTCGAGGACCCGCCGTTCAGTTTCCGTCACGATCCCGTCCATCCAAGCGAGCCACAGGGCCTCGACATAGGCGTCGACGCGAACTTCTTTGGAGATCCGCTCGTGGTCCGCGTCCGAGATCTGGAACAGCGTCCGCACTTCAGAGAGATGCGCGGTCTCTTTTTCGTTCAGCTTGCCGTCGAACCAATACTGCTTCAGCAACTCGCGATAGAAGATCAGGCTGCCCGCAACGGACCCGGTCGAGTCCGTGGCCGCGGCGGATGTCGTCGAACCCGCGGCTCGGAAGGCCTTCGAGGTATTGGTCTTCTCCTCGGTCATCAGCTGATCGATCCGATCGGAGAAGGCTTGCGCATAGTAGTTCGTGGGGTCGATCTTGTAGACCTCCGCCAACTGCGCCAGAGCTCCCCGATAATCTCGCTTGGCCAGATGCTGCTCCGCCTGCGCCAGGAATTTCGGGATCACCTCCATCCGCTGCTCGAGCGAGAGCTCGGCGGCCGCCTCCTTCGCCTTCAACGCCTCCTGCGTCTTCTGCTGATAGACCTTGACCCGCTCGTAGAACTGCCGCACGTTGGTGTTCTTCGGGTCGATCTGCAGCGCCTTTTCGATCTCCAGCAACGCCTCTTCGAACCGACGTTTGCGCGTCAACTCGTCGGCGGCTCGCATATGTCGCGCGATCGCTTCTCGACGTGGATCAGGGGCTTCAGGTTTGCGGAACATGACGGATCAGTCTCCCTGGAAGCGCGCCGGATGCTTCCGATGATGCTGCGTCGCCTCTTGGTACGCGCTGGCTGCGGCAAGCAAGCGGCCCTCGTCGAACAGTTGGCCGATGAACGAGATGCTGACGGGCGTGCCGTCATCGGTGAAGCCCATGGGAACCACGGCGCACGGATGTCCAGTCAGGTTGGTCATGAGCAACTGGTCTCCGCCGAATGACGGCGTCACGACAACGTCCACCCACCGGAACATCGTGGCCATCTTTTCGATGACGATGGTGCGAACGCGATTGGCCTGCAGATACTCGACGGCCGGTATGAAGCGCGCCGAACGGAACACGTTCGGCCATGCGTTCTTGATCTGTCGGACGAGGAGGTCGTCGCGGTTCGATCGCGTCAGATCGTCGAAGGCGGCCGCCGCTTCGGCTGAAAGGATGTGACTCAGGTCGTTCACAGACGGGTCGGAGGGAAATTCCACCGGCACAAGTTCGGCACCCAGCGAGCGAAGCACCACCAACATAGAATCGGTCAGGTTCTTGTGGCGCTTCACGCTGTCAAAGGCGCTCTTGTAGAAGCCGAGGCGGATCGAGCGCAACGGCAACGACGCGTCGAACCGGAACGGAACGTCGCGGACGGTCGTCGGGTCGAGTGGGTCGTACCCCTGAATGGCCCGGAAGACGAAGGCACAGTCCTCGGCGCTCCTGGCGATCGGCCCGATCTTGTCCATGCTCCATGACAACGCCATCGCCCCCGCCCGGCTCACGCGGCCGAAGGTCGGACGCAAGCCGCTCGTGCCGCATCGGTCGGAAGGCGACACGATCGAGCCCCAGGTCTCCGACCCGATCGCAAAGGGGACGAGGCCAGCCGCCGTCGCCGCCGCAGAACCGGCGGAGGAGCCGCTCGAACCCTGCGTCGTGTCCCACGGATTTCGGGTCATCCCGCCGAACCAGACGTCGCCCCACGCCAGTTCGCCGAGCGTCAACTTCGCCACCAGGACCGCTCCGGCCTCTTCCAACTTTCGGATGACCGTTGCCGTCTCGTCCAAGTGCTGAGCCTGATAGGGCACCGAGCCCCACGTCGTTGGATAGTCCTTCTGCGCCAGCAGATCCTTCGCCCCGTACGGAATGCCGTGCAGAGAGCCCCGGTCGATGCCCCGGGCCAGCTCGGCATCGGCGCGCGCCGCCTGCGCCAACGCCAGTGAATCGGTCAGCGTCACCACGCACTGCAACTCTGGGCCGTACCGGCGCAACCGTTCCAAGAACACCTTCGTCAGCTCGGTCGACGTGATCTTCCGAGCATGGATCATGGCCGATAGCTCCGCGACGGAAGCGAACGCCAATCGCTCGAGCCGGTCCGGCCGATCGGGGACACCGACGGGGGTCGGCCGGAAGGTCGACGGCCCCGACGGAAGCACGAATCCTGCCGGGAGCGGATTGAAGACAAGGGCGGGCGACACGGAATTCGGCAACGGCACGTCTCGCATGCGTTCATAGGAACGCGTGTACTCCGCAAGATCCTCGGTCATCGAGTCCCGCTCGGCCGTCGTGAACGCGAGGCCCGTCAGTCGCTCCGCGCCGCGCGTATCGACGTCGGGAGTGAGCCCTCCGACGAACACGCCGACGCCATACGCGACGAGACAGAGCAGGGCGGGAATGAGAATGCGGACAACGAATCGTGGCATGGAAGTGGACATGGATCACGCGGGTTGGCGGTACAGATCGAAGACGACCACGACGACGGTTCCGAGAGGCGTCTCGAGCTTCTTCGTGGAAACTGGCTGAAGAATGCCGTTGCCGTCGAAGACCATGCGAGTCATTGAGGCTGCGGCTCCGTCGATCTCCGTGAAGCCCTTGGCGGACGCCGGCAGATTGCCCGCTACGATCATCGGCATGCGACCGTCGGCTCGCGCGGACCGGATCGATCCCACGCACGCGGCCTGATCCGGAGCCGAAGCTTTGGGCGGAAGCTGGGCGCTCACGATCAGCAGGTCGCGCACTCCCCCGTCGATGACGGCATGGAGACTGCCTTCGTTGACGGCCGAACGGACTCCTTTATAGCCCTCGTTCGCGTTTGAGCGGATCGGATACGCCGACAGCACCGCGTTGCCGACCTGACGTCCAGAGAACTCCGCCGTTTCGCCAAAGGCATGGCGCCAATCGGCCAGCTTGGCCAGTTCATTCACGAGGTCCACGCGCGTTGCCACGCCCGGATAGCGTGAAAGGTTCTGAAGAGCCAGGACCTCGATCTGCTCCGCTTTGAGCTGCTGCCACAGGCGCTGGATGTCGGGCCGTTCGATGCGCTTGTTGAGGTTCGTCAGGTTCAGCGAAGCGACGATGAGCCGGAGCTCCGGCTTGGGGGGGGCGATCTCTGTCTGCGTCGCCTTCGGTGTCGTCACGCAGCCAGACGACCACAGCATCGCGAATGCAACAACCGCGAGGACGGCTCGGATCGTTCGGCGCATCACACTCGCCTCCCAGCCAGGTGAACGCGAAGGGGCCCGAACACGAATTCTTCCCACCCTTGTTTGTGGCTGGCTGACTCCTTCACATTTGGAAGCCCGGTGTGGCGGATCCGAACGGTCGTTCGCTTCGTCGTACCCGTAAGGTCGATGCGAACGATGGACGCTTGCGTCTCTTTCGACCACGTGCTGACCGACCACGTCATCGCCAGTCGCTTGCCTTCCTCGTAGGCCAGTACCCGGCCCGTAGCCCAGCCGTCGAACCACGAGAACGTGCCGCCGATGCGCTTGGGCACGCGGCCGGCCTGGCCTGACCAGGCACGCAAGCGCCGGGCGTCGGTCAACGACCGGAACACTTCGGCTGGCGACGCATCAACGACGGTCCGAACGGAGTACTGGGGCATCCAACGTCCTTTCAAAATCCATGATCATTGAATGTACCATCCCTTGGGGGGAGAGGCAACGGAGCCCGACGACGATGCTTAGTCCCACCGACCGGGGATCGCCGTCCCGCACGACGAGCAGGCGCCGCTCTGGATCTTGACCGAACGGACGGCGAAGCCCGAGCGTTGGACCAGTGTCGTCTGACACGAGTGGCAGCGGGTGTCTTCCCAGGTCCCCACCCGGCCTGGGATGTTGCCGGCGTAGACATAGCGCAAGCCGGCTTTCACGCCCGCTTCGGCCGCGCGAACGAGCGTTGCGGGACGCGTCGACCCGGCGGTCTTGACCCGATAGTCATCGTGGTAGGCGGTCACGTGCCAGGGGATATCGACGGAGACCGATGCAATGAATTCCGCGATCGCATGCACCTCCGCGTCGGAGTCGTTGGCGCCCGGCACCAGCAATGTCACGATCTCGACCCAAAGTCCGCGCCGGTGCACATCGCGGATCGTGTCGAGGACCGCCGAAAGCGTGCCGCCGAGGCGCGCATATTCCTTCTGCGTGAATCCTTTGAGGTCGATCTTGTAGAGGTCGAGATGGGGCTGGAGGAGATCGAGTACTTCGGGCGTGGCGTTGCCGTTCGACACGTACGACGTGGCCAATCCATGGCGCCGGGCTTCTGTGAAGACCTCCACCGCCCATTCAGACGTGATGAGCGGTTCATTGTACGTGCTCGTCACCACGCGCGCCCCGATCCTCAGCGCCGTCCGGACGATCTCTTCCGGCGAGATCAGATCCATCTCGGTGCCGGCGGACGGGTCGCGCAACGACTGCGAGGTGAACCAGTTCTGACAATACGGACAATGATAATCGCACCCGAGCATGCCGAAGGAGAGCGCGATCGAGCCGGGATACGCATGGAAGAATGGCTTCTTCTCGATCGGGTCGGCCTGCAGGCCCGCGACATAGCCCCACGGTACGCGTAGCGACGTACCGTCGTGGAACCGCACCTTACAGATGCCTTCTTTGCCGGGAGCGATCTTGCAGCGATGTCCGCACGCGACACAGCGGAGCCATCCGTTGTCCATCGCCTGGACGAGCGTGCCCGGCGCCGTGTATCGTGCGAGCGCCGAGGCCAGGGGGGATGTGGAAGCGTTGGGCTTCATAGCTCACCTTCGTGGAGGTGTTCACCACAAAGAACCCAAAGGGCACGGAGCGCAGGGGCTTGACAAGCATCCGTACCGCTTCTGCGCATTCGCATTTCCTATCGTGGCCTTTGCGATCTCTGTGCTCTCTGTGGCTGATGGCCACCGCGTGAGGCGATCAGCCCTCGCAGCACCGCCAGGTTTTCGATGTCCTCATGCAGGTCCTCGCCTTTCGGCGTCTCGAGGACCTTCGGAGTGTCGATGAACCGCGGGTCGTTCATCAGGCAACGGAACGGCACGAGTCCCATGACGCCCTTGCCGATATGCTCGTGCCGGTCGACGCGCGAACCGAGCATCTTCTTCGAGTCGTTCACATGGAACGCCGCCAGCCGGTCGAGGCCGACGATCTCATCGAACGCCTGCAACGTCTCTTCGTATCCTGCTTCTGTCGAGATGTCGTAGCCGGCCGCAAACACGTGGCACGTGTCGAGGCATACGGCCATCCGCGCGGGTGCTTGGACGCGATCGATGATAGCCCGCAGTTCCTCGAACCGATGACCGATCGAGCTTCCCTGCCCTGCCGTCGTCTCGAGCACGGTCTTCGTCCGGCATGCGCTCGTCCGGTCATGAACGATGTTGAGCGATTCGGCAATGCGTTCGATGCCGGCCTCGACGCCCGCCCCCATATGCGCGCCCGGATGAAGGTTGATCAATGGAATATCGAGACGTTCGCAGCGCTCGAGCTCATCCTGCAGGGCGGCGCGGGATCGTTTCAGCGTATCGGGGTCGACCGCGGCCAGGTTGATGAGGTAGGACGTGTGGACGACGACCGGACCGAGATTTGCATCCGATACCGCGGCTTTGTAGGTTGCCACGTCCTCGTCGGTCAGCGGCTTGCCGTTCCACTGGTTGTTGTTCTTCACGAACAACTGCAAGGCGGTGCAACCTGCCCGCAAGGCCCGTTCGACGGCCGTGTGCAGGCCGCCGGCGATCGACATGTGCGCCCCGATCCGTGTCGCCGAAGGTGTGGGTGACGATGTCATCACGCCCAATGTACTCAATCATGAGCCAACGAACATCTGAACCGTTGCGCTGGTCGGGACCGCCGCCCCGATTGGTCGCCGGCGTCCTCTCGGGAACCTCCGCCGACGGAGTTACGGCCTGTCTGGTTGAGATCGCGGAGCGCCACGGCCGCACCCGCATCCGCGAGATCGCCACGCTTCAGCGACCCTATCCGGCCGGTCTCCGCGCGTTCATTCTCCGGCATTCCCTCCCCGGCACCGGCTCTGTCGATATCATCTCGAGGTTGCATATGGCGCTCGGCGTCTGTTTCGCCGACGCCGTTCGAGCCCTTGCCCGACGTGCCGGTGTGCCGCTCTCTTCGATCGACCTTGTCGGTTCGCATGGACAAACGGTCCAACACATGCCCGACGCAGAACCGCTCTTCGGTCTCACGTCTCGCAGCACGTTGCAGATCGGCGACCCGTCGGTCGTTGCGCAGCGCACGGGCATTGTGACGGTGGGAGACTTCCGAACGGCCGACATGGCGGTCGGCGGACAGGGGGCGCCGTTGGTGCCATATCTTGACGCCATGCTGTTCCGGCATTCGCGACGAAAGCGCATCCTTCTGAATCTTGGCGGGATCGCCAACATCACCGTCCTCCCTCGGGCCGGATCCCGGGAGGCCGTACGGGCGTTCGATACCGGTCCTGCCAACATGGTCATCGACGCGCTTGCAGAGCGTCTCTTTGGCGAGCCGTTCGACCGCCACGGACATCACGCGCGCCGCGGCATGATCATCCTGCCGCTGATGGACTGGGCACGGCGGCATCCGTACTTTCGGCGGCCTCCGCCGAAATCGACAGGGCGCGAACTGTTCGGCGCGGCGTTCGTCGACGAATTGCTGCGCCGGGGCCGACGCCACGACCCGCACGACCTGATCGCCACAGCCACAGAGATCACGGCCTGGTCGGTCGTCGACCAGGTCCGGCGGTACGTGCGTGGACCGATCGACGAGATGCTCGTGAGCGGTGGAGGAGCGCACAACCGGCATGTAATGAGGCGGCTCGCCGATCTCGCCGAGCCGGTCGACGTGAGAACCGTCGACGATGTCGGCGTTTCCGTCGACAGCAAAGAGGCGATCCTGTTCGCCTTGCTCGCTCGGGCCGCGGTCCTCGGACGTCCGGCGAACCTCCCCACCGTCACGGGAGCGTCGCGTTCTGTCATCCTGGGCAAGATATGCATACCTTGATGGAGTTCCCTCCCCACATTCCCCGTGCGTAAAGAGAAGCTGGTCATTCTGCTGACGGTCTTCGTGACCGTCATCGGGTTCAGCATCGTGATCCCGGTCCTGCCGTTCTACGTGACGGAGTTCGGCGCAAGTCCGGCGACCATCACGTTCATGTTCGCGTCGTTCTCGCTCGTGTCGTTCCTCAGCTCTCCGTTCCTGGGGGACCTGTCCGACCGTATCGGACGGCGGCCGGTGCTCATCGGTGCGATCGTTACCACGGCGGTGGGCTGGGTGGTGTTTGCCGGGGCGAATTCCGTGCCGCTGCTGTTCCTCGGCCGCATGATCGACGGCGCGGGGGCCGGAAGCCTCTCCATTACGCAGAGCTATCTGGTCGACCTCTCGAAGGACGAAAAGGAGCGCGCCCATAATCTCGGCTTGGTCGGCGCCGCGTTCGGCGTCGGATTCATGGTCGGCCCGATGCTCGGCGGCGTGTTGAGCACGGTCTCGCATTCGTTCCCGTTCTGGTTTGCCGGAGGCCTCGCCGCGCTGAACGGGGTCTTCGCGTATTTCTTTCTGCCCGAGTCGTTGAAGCAGTTCCGTACGGACGGGCGCGTGAACGTGAATCCCGCCCGGCCGCTCCTCCGGGCCATCCGCGATACGAACCTCCGGCCGTTGTACATCTCGTGGGTCATGTTCTCCCTGGCCTTCGTGACGTCGCAATCTGTGTTCGCCCTCTACGTCAGCCGCTTGTTCAGCCTTGGCTCGTTCGAGACGGGCCTCGCCTTCACCTCGATGGGACTCATCGTCGCCCTCAATCAGGCCTTCCTCCTCAAGCATTTCTGGATGCGCCGATTCACCGAGCGAGGGTTGGAGATGCTGATGCTCTGGTTCCTGTTCTTCGCCATGATCATCTTCACGATCCCGGCCTGGTGGGCGTTCGCCATGGCCGCCGTCCTGATCGCGACCGGCCAGTCGGTCTTGCGCGTCGTGCTCACCAGCCAGGTCGCCGGCGCCGCCGACCCGACGATGAAGGGACAAACGTTGGGTATCCTTGCCTCGCTCATGTCGGCCAGCATGGCGGTCGGGCCGATGGTCTCAGGACCGCTGTTCGAGGTCCACGAGACGCTCCCGTACTATACGGCCGCGGGCTACATTGCGGTGGCCCTCATTGCGGCGCGATGGTTCGCGAAGGCCCATCCCTCCCTCCGCGCAGCACCTGCGAACATTATCGAACCACCTCCCTTGGAAACTTAGACGTGTGACCACGAGGGTAGATGGATCACGTTCAAGGGTTCCGACATGAGACGA
This sequence comes from Bacteroidota bacterium, assembly GCA_025454835.1. Taxonomy (GTDB): domain Bacteria; phylum Bacteroidota; class Ignavibacteria; order UBA10030; family UBA10030; genus 2-02-FULL-55-14. Next base: position 55,367 of record JALONQ010000008.1, read on the forward strand.
TCGGAGGGTGTGCCGTTCGCAGCCTGTTGCGTTCTTTCGTCGCGCCCCCACCCTCCTTCTCGACCTTCACCAGGCGCGTACACATCAAGGCCCCGTCGGATGATCTCCGGCGGGGCCTGTTTGATTGAGGGAATGTGACGACGTGTGACTTGTGGCTTCTCTGCGGAAAGCGCTTCTGAGAGGGCCTCTACTCGTTCTCGATCTTCTTCATCAGGTCGGCAGCTTCCTTCCGGAACTGATCGTCGTCCTCATCCTCCTTCGCCAAACCCGGGATCACCTTGAGATGGTCCCGCGCCTTGGCGAATTCCTCCAGCTCGACGTACGTCCTGGCCGCGTCGAGCCGGTACATGATGAAGCCGGGCCGAAGCGCGATCGCCTGCTCGTAGTGCTTCGCCGCTTCTTCGTAGCTGGCCCAACTCAGGCCGAGCGGCCATCGGACCACGCGCGGTCGTTCGGCGACCTTCGCGTGCGTGCGGGCCAGAATGTAGTAGGCCGTGGCGTTCTTCGGGTCGAGCGCGATCGCTTTTTCGATGTCGGCCTTGACCTGCTTCACGAGGTCGAGTGATTCCCAGATGCCGCGGAACAGCGCCACCCGTCCGTTCGCGATGGCACGGCGGGTGTATCCTGCCGAGCCGTTCGGTTCGCCCGCGATGGCTTTGTTGGCATATTCCAGCGACTTCTCATAGTGCTTCAACTGAGCCGATTTTTCTGCATCGGTGCCTGACGGCAGGTGCTCGCCGATATCGATGTGTGTCCGACTGAGCAGGATGAGCAGTTCCACGTTGTCCGGCGCAAGAGCGTAAGCCTGTTCGAATCGCGCGAGGGCACCGGCATTGTCGAACTTCTGTGTCGCCAGGGCGTTGCCTTCGGCGATCAACGCCGCCACCTTGTCGGCGGCTGCGGCCGGATTCGGCTGCGCTTCGACCGTGGCAAGGCCGATGGATATGACGAGGGCAACGGCCAGCGAACGCTGCACAGTGGTCATGATGGGATCCTGTGGGGGGATGAGAGGTGAACGATGGATCGAAGGCGTCCCGAGAGGACAGCGGGCGCCCGCACGACCCGGGTCAGGAATTGAGGGCTTTCAGGCGTTTGATCTCATCGCGAAGCTTGACAGCTTTTTCATATTCTTCCTTCGCGACTGCCTCGGCGAGGTCCTTCTCGAGCTGTTCGAGCCGGCTTGCGGACGGGGTCGGCGGAATGGCCGGGCTGCTCTTGGTAGGTTCCGTCGCCTGATCCCCTTGCGGCTCGGCGTCGGCGTCCTCATTGTCCGGCACGAATGACGCTTCGTCCATCACGCGGTCGGCCACGAAGATCGGAACGCCGTACCGCACGGCGAGCGCGATCGCATCACTCGGGCGAGAGTCGATCTCCTTCGTGTCAACCGTCAGGCGCGCAAAGAAGGTCCCCTCGCGCAGCTCGTTGATCGTGACATCGTTCAGCGAGCCGCCGAGCGTGTCGATGATCGTCTTCATGAGGTCGTGCGTCAACGGACGTGGCGGCCGGATGCCTTCCATCTCAAGTGCGATCGACTGCGCCTCGAATGCGCCGATGATGATCGGCAGACGGCGGGGGCCGTGCATCTCCTTCAGGATCAGCGCGTACGCGCCTCCGCTCGAAGGACTGGTGTGCAGCCCGAGAATATCGACCTGAATGCGTTCCACGCCGCTGTCGCTCACGCCCCTCCCGTCAGTTTCTTGACCTCGGCCGCCAGGGCCGGCACGACCTCGAACGCGTCGCCCACGATGCCGTAGTCGGCCACCTGGAAGATCGGCGCGTCCTTGTCCTTATTGATGGCGACAATATACTTTGACGAGGACATTCCCGCAAGGTGCTGGATCGCCCCCGACACCGCCACGGCAACATAGAGCGTCGGCGAAACGGTCTTGCCCGTCTGGCCGACCTGTTCCGCATGCGGACGCCAGCCGGCATCGACGACCGCGCGCGACGCACCGACCGCGCCGTGGAGTGCCGCAGCCAGCTCTTCGATCATCTTGAAGTTCTCAGGGGCTTTGAGTCCCCGGCCGCCGCTCACGACGATGTCGGCCTCGGCGACGTCGAGTTTGCCGGAGCCCATCTGCACGTCGGTCACGCGGACCGCCGTGTCTGCATCTGTGAACGCCACGGCCTGCGTCTGTACCGGAGCCGCGCCGCCCGAGGAGGCTCCTGACGTGAAGACGTTCGGACGGAGCGTGTAGATCTGGACGGGCGTCGTGATGCGGATGTCCGTCAACGCCTTTCCGGCATAGACGGGACGCGTCGCGATGATCGCGCCCCCGTCGAGCCGCAGGGCCGTGCAATCGGCCGCGAGACCGGCCTGCAACCGGACGGCGACACGTGGAGCGAGGTCCTTGCCGAGCGAGGTGGCCGAGAGGATCACGGCGTTCGCTCCGACCGCAACGGCGACCTCCGCCGTGGCTTTGGTCCATGCGGTCGTCGAATACGCCGCCACTTGGGGAGCATCCACGGTCAGCGCGCGATGGGCGCCGTAGCCGCCGGTCTCAGCCGCCGCTCCCGAGCCGGACGGACCGACGACAAGGGCGATGACCTCACCGCTGGTCTGGTCTGCCAAGGTTCGGGCTGCTCGCACCGCCTCCGCGCTGGATTTCCGGAGCTTTCCGTCTCGCTGTTCTGCCAGAACGAGGATCTTCATGGTCGGGTCGTTGAGAGTATCGTATGGCGTCAGATGACCTTCGCTTCTTCGTGGAGGAGCCGCACCAGCTCGGGCACAGCGGTCGCGTCGGTGCCGACGATCTTGCCGGCGGCTTTGGCCGCGGGCTTCTTCATGCCGACAACCTGCACTCGGGCCGGAACGGTCGCCGCCGGACGCTCCTCGATCGGCTTGCTCTTCGCCCCCATGATGCCTTTGAGCGACGGATACCGCGGCTCGTTGAGCCCTTTCTGCGCCGTGATGACGCAGGGCAACGATGCTTTGACGGTCTCTTTGCCGCCTTCGATCTCGCGCTCGGCCGTGACCGACGACCCATCGATGGCGAGCCCGACCACGACCGTCACGGAGGGCAGGCCAAGCAGTTCGGCAACCATTCCGCCCACCGCCGCGTCGTCGCCGTCGACCGATTGTTTGCCGAACAGCACGAGGTCGGGCGATTGCTCTTTGATGTAGCCTGCCAGAGCGGAGGCGATGCCGAACGAATCGCGGTCGTCGTCGGTTTTTAGCAGGACCGCCTTGTCGGCACCCATGGCGAGCGCTTTCCGGAGGGTCTCCTTGTGCGCGTCGGAGCCGACGGACACGGCAACGACCTCTCCGCCGTTCTTTTCCTTGAGACGGAGGCATTCTTCGACGGCGAACTCGTCATACGGATTAATGACGAAGTTCACGCCGTTCTTGTCGATGGACGTCCCGCCGGCCGCCACGTTGATCTTCGCGGCGGTGTCGGGCACGTGATTGACGCAGGCGATAAGCTTCATGCCGATACTCGGAGTAGTTCGACGATCGAAATGGAACGATCCACCATGCAACAGGAGGGACAAAATACGAAATCAATGAAGATGCATCAACTCGCGTTGCCGAAATAGAGTTCCTTCGTACCGACGGGTATTCCCAGAAGTCGGAGATACAGAAAAAGCTCGGCTTTGTGATTGAGGTGATGCTCCATGCAGAGGACAATCAGCTGCCACCGCGGGATTTCGCGCCCGAATTGCGGTGCGAACACCTCCGATTCCAGGTCCTTCTCGGAGAGGGATTCAAGCACCGTACGCAGGGTTTGGAACGATCGTCGCATGACCCGCGTGGCGACCGCCGCGCTGACGGACGGCGTCTCATGGTTCTTGGTCAGGATCTCCTGCAACGAACCGAACATCCATTTCCCCGCGGCGATGCCGTTGGCATACTCCGCAAGCGCACCGGCGGCGTGGATCATCTGTTGGCCGCAGGTCAGCATTCCCTCTCGCGGAGCCCAAGCGAGCTTGTCCGCGGGAACGAGCGCGAACAGGCTCTCGCTGGCGGCAGCCATGCGTTCCAACGAAACCAGATACTGCTGTCGTGAGATCATGCGTTGAGGAGTGTTGAGATGAATGAGGGTTCGACATTGCCTCCGCTGATGAAGGCGCAGATGCGCTTGCCTTCGAGGCCGAGCTTTCGATGGAAGACGGCGGCCGGGGCCACGGCGCCCGTAGGCTCGGCGAGGACCTTCAGCCGGAGCAGGAGGAATCGCATCGTTTCCATGACCTCTTCGTCGGTCACGGTGACGATATCGTCGACGTAGCGGAGCATGATCTCGAAGTTTCGCTTCCCCACGGCCTGCGTGCGCATGCCGTCGGCGATCGTCTTGGGCGGGTCGATCTTCACGATCTGCTTGGTGCGGAAGGACCGTTGCGCGTCGTTGGCCGGTTCCGTCTCGACGCCGACGACCTTGATACCGGGGCAGAGATGTTTGGCAGCCACGGCGGTCCCGCCGATGAGTCCGCCTCCGCCGATCGGCACGACAACGGCGTCCAGGTCTCTTAGGTCCTCGGCCACCTCGACCATGGCGGTTCCCTGGCCGGCGATGATGAGGTCGTCGTCGAAGGGTGGGACGAGCGTGGCGCCCGTCTTCTGGACGATCTCGTTGGCCACGCGGGCCCGGTCGTCGGAAGAATCCTGGCAGAAGACGACCTCGGCTCCGTAGCCGCGTGTGGCGTCGACCTTGACCGCCGGGGAGTTGCCGGGCATGACAATGGTGGCCTTGGCGCCGAGCAGCCGGGCCGCCAGCGCCGTGCCCTGCGCGTGATTGCCGCTGGAGTGGGCGACGATCCCCATCGCCCGCACCTCCGGGGGCAGCGTCGCGATCTTGTTGTAGGCACCGCGGATCTTGAAGGCGCCGACCCGTTGGAGGTTCTCCGCCTTGAGATAGAGCGAGTTTCCGGACCGTTCGTCGAGCGCTGCGGCGTGGAGCAGGGGCGTGCGGTGCACGACCGGCCGCACGCGCTCGGATGCCGCCCGGATGTCGTCGAGGGTGATCATGGCTGAGAACGTACCCAAATTGGCCCCCGGACACAAGCGGGGCTTGACATTGGGGGTTCTTCGTCGTATACTTTACTTAGGTAAAGCATGAAGAGACCCGCTCCTCGCGACATCGACGCCCTGTACGGGGCCGTCCTGACGCTCGACTCCATCGACGATTGCCGCCGGTTCTTCCGCGACCTCTTGACGGAGAACGAGATCGCCGAATTCGCCGAGCGCTGGAAGGCCGCGCGGATGCTTCATGCCGGCGCGTCCTATGCCGAGATCGCCCGCGCCACCGGCCTCTCGTCGCGCACCATCGCCCGCGTCGGACGATGGCTCAAGCAGGGCCGGGGCGGCTACGCCCTGCTCCTGAAACGGCTCAACCCCTGATGTTCACCCGTCCCCCTGTCGCGCCCGTTCGCGCGCCGGAGGACTTTATCCAAGTAAAGAATCTATGCTGGCCACCAACGGCAGACTCAAGCTCGCCCTTCAACGCTCCGGACGCCTCACCGACGAGTCCGTCCAGCTCCTTCGATCCTGCGGGCTCGCGTTCGAGCATTCCCGGCAGTCGCTGTCGTCCCCCTGCTCCAACTTCGACCTCGATATCCTCGCCATCCGCGACGACGATATCCCCGAGTTCGTCCAGGACGGCGTTGCGCACCTCGGCATCGTCGGACAGAACATCCTCAGCGAGAAACAGGCGCGCACGCGCGCGCTCCTGCCCCTTGGCTTCGGCTACTGCCGTCTCATGGTCTCGGTGCCGGAGCGTTCCCGCATCCGGTCCGTCCGAGACCTCGCCGGACTCCGTATCGGCACCACCTACCCCGCCACGCTCCGCGCCTTTCTCAAGAAGCAAAAGGTGGCGGCGAAGATCGTCAAGCTGAGCGGATCGGTCGAGCTCTCGCCCGCACTCAACGTCGCCGACGCCATCTGCGATATCGTCTCCACAGGCTCCACGGCCCGCATGAACGGACTGCGGCCACTGCTGACCGTGATGGAGTCGCAGGCCGTGCTCGTCGCTCATCCGCAGAGCCTCAGCGACAAACGCAGCGGCCAGCTCATCGAGCGCCTGCTCATCCGCGTCCGGGCCGTGCTCGAAGCGCGTGGCAAACGCTACCTCATGATGAACGCTCCCGCCGACGCTCTGCCGAAGCTTCAGAAGGTCATCCCCAGCCTGAAGAGCCCCACCGTTGTGCCGCTGGCCGTCTCGGGCATGGTCGCCGTCCACTCCGTCGTCGCCGAGGACGTCTTCTGGGACGTGATGGAGCGTCTCAAAGCCGCCGGCGCCACTGATATTGTCGTCGTTCCCATCGAAACCATCGTCCGATGAAGATCTACATCCATTCCGCGCTGACGGACGACCAGCGCCGCGTGCTCGTCCGACGTCCCGACCGGGAGATCCCGTCGCTCGATGCGACGGTCGTGGAGCTCTGCCGCGATGTCCGCTCCAACGGCGACGAGGCGCTTCGACGTCTGACCTCCCGGTTCGACGGCGTCGACGTCGACCGCGTTCGATTGACCACCGAAGAGATCGTCGAGGGGGCTTCCACGGTTCCCCCGGATGTTCGCGAGGCGATCGCGGCGGCGGCCCGGAACATCAGCGCCTTCCACGCTCCGCAGGGCTTCACGACCGTCAACGTCGAAGCGGGCCCGGGCATTCGCTGTTGGCGCGAGGTCCGTCCGATCCGCGCCGTGGGACTCTACGTTCCCGCCGGCTCGGCACCTCTCCCGTCGACCGCGTTGATGCTCGGCATTCCGGCGACCCTGGCCGGATGCGACCGCATAGCGCTCTGTTCTCCGCCGCGAAGGAACGGCACGGTCGACCCGACGGTGCTGGCCGCGGCCCAGCACCTCGGCATCACGGAGATCTACCGGTGCGGCGGCGTCCAAGCCATCGCCGCGCTCGCGTACGGTACAGCATCCGTTCCAAAGGTGGACAAGGTCTTCGGACCGGGGAACGCCTATGTCAGCGCCGCCAAGCGCCTCGTCGCCTCCGACCCGGACGGTTGTGCCATCGACCTGATCGCGGGGCCGTCGGAACTACTCATCATCGCCGATGCCTCGGCCGATCCGCAACGCGTGGCCGCCGATCTGCTGTCGCAAGCGGAACACGATCCCGCATCGCCCATCGTCCTTATCACGACCGAGGCGGCGCTCGCCGAACGAGTGTCGGCCCTCCTGCCATCGATGGCAAGGCTGACCCCGCGGTCGTCGATCGTCGAACGGAGCCTGCGGCATGCGTTCGCCCTCGTCACCGAGACGCTCGATGCCGCCGTCGCGTTCTCGAACGTCTACGCCCCCGAGCATCTCATCATCGACACGGCCGATCCGATGGCGCTCGTGCCCTCGGTCCGAAATGCCGGATCGGTCTTTCTCGGTCCATGGTCCCCCGTGACGGCCGGCGACTACGCGTCGGGCACCAACCACACGCTTCCGACCGGAGGTGAGGCCGCCCGAATGTCGGGACTCTCCGTCGAATCGTTCCAGACCGTCGTCAGCTTCCAGGCCCTGACCGCCGACGGACTGTCACGGCTGCGTCCGACGCTCAAGGCGCTCGGAACGGCCGAAGGATTGCCAGCACACGTCGCTGCCGTGGAGGCGCGGTTCCTATGAACCTCGATTCGCTCGTGCGCCCCAACATTCGCTCGCTCGCGCCGTACCGCAGCGCTCGGCAGGACCACCTCGAAGGCGTGCTCCTCGACGCCAACGAGAACTCACTCGGGAGTGTGCTCCCGTTGGCCGGGGTCGCGCTCAACCGATATCCCGACCCGTTCCAACGCAAGCTGCGGAACGCGCTGGCCGAGCGCGAGGGCCGCGCGGCCGACGAGATCTTCGTCGGCGTCGGCTCCGACGAGGCCATCGACCTTCTTCTGCGCGTCTATTGCGAGCCGGGGACCGACCATGTGCTCATCCCCGAGCCGACCTACGGCATGTACCGCGTCGCTGCGTCGATCCAGAACGCCGTCATCGATCGCGTGCTCCTGACCGACGACTTTCACCTTGATCGTGCGGCGATCACCGAGGCCCTGCGACCCGACACGAAACTGATCTTCGTGTGCTCGCCCAACAACCCTACGGGCAACCGTCTTCGCACCGACGACCTGCTCTGGCTGTGCCGCCAAGCGCCGGGCTTGGTCGTCGTCGACGAGGCCTACGTGGAGTTCTCCGAAGCGGCGTCCATGGCGATGCACATCCCCTCCGTCGAGAACCTCGTCGTCCTGCGTACGTTGTCGAAGGCTTGGGGATTGGCCGGGATCCGGCTCGGCTACGCCATCGCCCATCCGGCCGTGGTCCGGTCTCTTCTCAAGGTCAAGTCGCCGTACAATGTCAACGCGCTGACGGCCCGGGCGGCCCTCGAAGGTCTGAGGGCTGCCGACAAGGCCGCCGCAATGGTCCGTCGTCTGCGCGAGGAGCGCGAACGATTGCGCGCTTCGCTCGTCGCTTCACCGCTCGTGGTCGACGTACTCCCGTCCGACGCCAATTTTCTGGCCGTTCGCTTTCACGACCCCACGGTCGTCCGCGAGGCGCTGGCCAATGCAGGGATCATCGTTCGGGACCGTACGCAGGAGCCGAAGCTGCGCGGATGTTTGCGGATCACCGTCGGCGCGCCCGACGAGAACAACGCTCTGCTCGATGTTATCAGCCGCCTGGCAGAGCAACGGCCCTAGGTCACCCGAGGGATCCACATCATCATCTCTGAATCGAGGCCTTGCGATGAAATACCTCTTCCTCGACCGCGACGGAACGATCATTGAGGAACCGCCCGATGAACAGGTCGATGCACTCGAAAAGCTGAGATTGCGTCCAGGCGTCATCGAGGGGCTGCGCCTGCTTGCCCGGCGGGACTTTCAGCTCGTACTCGTGACGAACCAGGACGGACTCGGCACGCCCGCGTTTCCTCGAGCGGCCTACGACCTGGTGCACGGCTTCCTGGTCCAACTCCTTGCGGGCGAAGGGATCCGGTTCGCCGAGGTGTTCGTGTGTCCGCACACGGCCATCGACGGCTGCAGCTGCCGCAAACCGAAGACGGGTCTTGTGGACCCCTTCCTCACCGGAGCGGACATTGATCGAGAGCACTCGTTCATGATCGGCGATCGAGAGACTGACGTCGCCTTCGGCAAAGCCATCGGGGTCCGGACGATCCGACTGGCCGACCCGTCAGCGGCAACGGCGGCGGACCATGTCACCCCCGGTTTCCTCGACGCATGCCGCATCGTGTTCGATCGTGAGCGGTTCGTCCGCGCCCGTCGCACCACGAACGAGACGGATGTCAACGTCGAGCTTTCGCTCGACGGCACGGGCCAGCACTCGATCTCGACCGGCATCGGCTTCTTCGACCACATGCTCGAACAGCTCGTCAAGCACTCCGCCATGGACGCCACGATCACCGTCGCCGGCGATCGGCATGTCGACGAACACCACTCGGTGGAGGATGCTGGGCTCGCGATCGGGGCCGCGATCCGTCGGGCGCTCGGCGACAAGCGAGGCATCGGGCGATACGGTTTCACCTTGCCGATGGACGAATCGCTGGCGAGCGTGGCCCTCGACCTGAGCGGCCGGCCGTTTCTTGTGTTCAACGCACGCTTCTCGCGGGATCGCGTCGGTGAACTGCCGACAGAGCTCGTCCAGGAGTTCTTCAGGGGGTTTGCCGACGGAGTTCGGGCGACGCTGCACATTTCCGCGGAAGGTGCGAACGATCATCACAAGATCGAGGCGATCTTCAAGTCCGTCGCGCGCGCATTGCGCGCCGCCATCCGCCGCGACGAGACCGCGATCGACATCCTGCCGACCACCAAGGGTGCGCTGTAGAGATTCGACAATCTCCAATCGTCAATCGACAATCTCTCATGATATCAAACGGGCCCCTCATCGGCCTCATCCGCTATGGCTCGGGCAACCTCCGAAGCCTCGAGAATGCCTTGCACCGTCTCAACGTCCCGACGGTCGTCTCCGATGATCCCGCCAAGCTCGGAAGCGTTGAGAAGCTGATCTTTCCCGGCGTGGGCGAGGCACGTAGCGCCATGGAACGCCTGACGGATGCCGGCCTGCTCAGCTGGCTCCGCAGCACGACGCAGCCCTTTCTCGGCATCTGCCTCGGGATGCAGTTGCTGTTCGACCGGTCGACGGAGCGCGAAACGGACTGCCTCGGCGTCCTGCCGGGCACCATCACCAGGTTCTCCTCCGGCAAAGTGCCGCACATGGGCTGGAACACGGTCGAACCGACCGGCGATGATCCGTTGTGGTCCGGCCTGCCGCCGAACGCATATTTCTATTTTGTGCATTCGTACTTCGCGCCGCTGGGCGACTTCACGATCGGGCGGACAGAGTACGGCCAGGGCTTTTCCTCCGCCGTCCGTCACGGATCGCGTTGGGGCGTTCAATTCCATCCGGAGAAGTCGGGCGCCGATGGCCTGAAGCTCCTCCGCAACTTCGTCGAGCGATGCTGATCCTTCCCGCCATCGATCTTCGCAGCGGCGCGGTGGTGCGCCTTCGCCAGGGCGACTACGACCGGGAAACGGTCTACGAACGCGACGCCGCCCTCGTGGCCGCGACGTTCGCCGACGCCGGCTTTCATCGTCTCCATGTTGTCGACCTTGACGGGGCCCGCGAGGGTCGTCCGGTGAACGATGCCGCGCTGCGGCAGATCTTTCAGGTGCCGGGTGTTCGCGTCGAGCTGGGCGGCGGTCTGCGCGACCGGGCGTCCATCGACCGGGCGTTGGAGTTGGGCGCATGGCGGGTCATGATCGGGAGCGCGGCCGTTCGATCGCCGCACATGGTACACGAGGTCGTTCGATCCATTGGCCCCGAGCACGTGGCGCTGGCTGTCGATGCGCGCAACGGCCGCCTCGCCGTGCAGGGCTGGGCCGACGCGAGCGACGACACTCCTGAATCGTTCATCCGAAGCTATCTCGATCACGGCATCCGAACGTTCCATTGCACCGACGTGAGCAAGGATGGTATGCTCCAGGGACCGAACGTCGCGTGGTACGATGCGCTCCGAGGCGCATTTCCGGAGGCCGATCTCATTGCGGCGGGCGGCGTCACGACTGTCAACGACCTCGACGCGCTGCGCAGCGCCGGCATCGACGGCGCCGTCATCGGCCGGGCGCTGTATGAGGGCACGATCACCCTTGCGTCGTTGCGATCATGGACGCGGGGAGGCGACTGACCATGCTCACGCGACGCATCATTCCATGTCTCGACGTCAAGAATGGCCGGACCGTCAAAGGGACGCAATTCGTGGACCTGCGCGACGCTGGCGATCCGGTCGAGTTGGCGGCCCAGTACGCCGAAGGAGGGGCCGATGAGCTTGTGCTGCTCGACATCAGCGCGACGCTCGAAGGACGATCGACCTTCCTGTCGCTCGTGACGCGCGTGGCCGAGGCCGTGATGGTCCCCTTTACGGTCGGCGGCGGCATCGCCGCGATCGACGACATCCTCCGGGCCCTCGACGCGGGAGCCGACAAGGTCTCTCTGAACTCCGCCATCCTCCGCGATCCTTCTCTGCTCGAGGTCTGTGCCCGACGCGTCGGCTCACAGTCGGTGGTCGCCGCGATCGATGTGCGCCGTTCGGGTGCGTCGTGGAACGTGTGGACGCGCAGCGGAACGACGGCGACAGCGCGTGACGCCGTAACCTGGGCGAGGGAAACCGTGGAGCGGGGCGCGGGCGAGATCCTGCTCACCTCGATGGACCGAGACGGCACGAACGACGGCTATGATCTGGACCTGCTGCGGTCGGTGAGCGATGCCGTTTCTGTTCCGGTCATCGCCTCCGGCGGCGCCGGGAATGCGGACCACCTGGCCGCCGCGCTGACACAAGGCCGGGCCGACGCCGTGCTCGCCGCCAGCATCTTTCACTACGGACGCCTGACCATTGCGCAGGTCAAGCATACACTCGCTGAGAAGGGAATTCCGGTGCGACGATGATCGACACGCTGCGATATGACAAACTGAACGGGCTCGTGCCCGCCGTCGTGCAGGACGCCGACTCCGGCGAGGTGTTGATGGTGGGCTTCATGGACCGCGCGGCGGTCGAGGCCACGCTACGCGACGGGCTCGTGACCTTCTGGAGTCGCAGCCGCCGGACGCTCTGGAGGAAGGGAGAGACGTCCGGCCACACCCTCGCGGTCGTCGACGTCACTCCCGATTGCGACCGCGATACGCTGCTTGTGCGTGCCCGGCCCAGCGGGCCGACATGTCACACGGGAGCGCGGTCGTGCTTCACAGAGGCCCCGGCACATCTCTGGTCGGTCTTCGCCGAGTTGGAACGGACCGTCCGCGACCGCCGGTCTTCGATGCCCGAGGGGTCCTATACGACCTCGCTGTTCAACGCAGGCACGGGACGTATTGCGCAGAAGGTGGGCGAAGAGGCGGTCGAGACCGTCGTCGCGGCAGTGCAGGGAGACACCAAGGCTCTCGCAAATGAAGCCGCCGATCTCATCTACCATTTGACCGTCCTCCTCGCAGATCGAGGATCGACCTGGAATGACGTCGTCGGGGAGTTGCGTAAGCGGTCCGGCCGGAGGTCGTGAAGGGTCGACATCATGAGAAAGCCACGGATGCGCTCCCGTGGCTTCTTCTTGAACAAAGGTCTCGCCCTGTCGGCGGCGCCGTTCACTCTTCCTTGTGAACGAACTCATGCCCGGCGTGCTGCAGCGCCTGGACGGCTTGCACCAGCACCTCCTCGGGTATGAAGATGAAGTCGGTACTGAAGGTAGAGAAGGCAAAGATCGGAATTCCGGCTTCGGCCAGCGGCTTCGTGAGCGAGTACAGAAGTCCGACAGCTTGGAATGGAAGCTGGCCATTGATGTAGATCCCGCGCCACCCGGGTTCCTGCTGGACATTCGACGGCGCCATGAAGTCGGGCGTGACGACGGTCAGCTCGTCATCGGTTCGGACGGCGAAGCAGTATTCGCCGTTCGCGATGATCTGTGGTAACTCCTGGAACACCGGCAGCTTGCTGACGGTGAACTTCTCCTCCAAGAGGTGCAGCTTCAACTTCTTGATTCCGTCGGACACGGACATTACATCCTTGTGAGCAGGCTGGCTTGCCCGAAAAGGTAGCGTTTCTGGCACATCGGCGCAAGCCTCGATTCCTTGACTCTCCCTCGAAAAACCCGCAACATTACTATTGGGAGTGACCGGCGTGACCTGCATCTCAGCCACGGGGAATCATGACCGCCGACACTCCGTACATCCGGTACAATCGGCATCATTCAGTATTGCCGGAGGGAGCTTCAACATGACCACCATCAAGCGTTTGACCATCCTTCTCCCGTTCCTCTGGGTTGCCGTCATGGCACAGGAGGTCCTCCCGGAGAGACAACTGTCTGCTCCCGTGACCGGCGGTTCCGCCCTTCGCGCCGTCCTCAATACACGCCTCGGCTCTGGCATCGTCCTGGCCTCCGATCGGAACGTGAAGCTCGTGGCCACGGACCCCCTGGGCGAGACAGGCCAGCTGCCTCTCGGCACGACGCGCGTGACGGCCGTCGACCTCACGGCATCCGGACAGACCATCGTGACCGGCGCAGCCGACGGCTCGATTGCCACCTGGACAACGGTCTCAAAGACGCTCAGCAAGACCATCAAAGTGCATTCCGCCGGCATCGTCGCCCTGGCGGTCCAAGATGAGAATATCGCATTCTCCGTCGGGGCCGACAAGTCGGTCCGCATCACGGACCTCTTAGGAGGGACGAATCTCGGCTCGCTCTCCACGGCTCCGTACGAGCCGATCGGCATCTTGGCCGTTCCCGGCGGCCGTCAATTCGCCATTCTGACCTCCTCGGGCAACATCCTCATCTACAATCTTTCCGGCCTGGCGCTCGCCTCACAACTCAAGGACAACACCTCACGCATCACGGCCGCCGCTTTTTCGAATGACGGCTCCAAGCTGGCGGTCGGCACCGCCGACGGACAGGTCTTCATCTGGGCAACCTCGTCCGGCCTGCTGAGTGCGAAGCTGGCTCCCCATCGGGGCATCGTGAACAGCGTCGCGTTCGACGCAACGGGCGCCTGGTTCGTTTCAGCCGGGGCTGATTCGACCGTTCACATCGCCGACGGGACCACGCTCCAGACGGTGCAAACGCGCCGCACCGAAGGGGCTGCGTGGTCGCAGGTCGCATTCACCGGCGAGCATCTCTTCCTGGCATTTACCGGCACGGGTTCCGTCGAACGCTGGTTCATCCGCAAGACCCCGCCCGATCTGGAACCGCCTGCCATCGTCATCGTCGATCCGGCACCTCTGCCCGGCGGACTGCCGCACCGCATCTTTGCCACCGAGTTCTCGGTGCGTGGAGCGGCGTGGGACAACAAGAAGCTGGCGGGTGTGACCGTCGGCGCGAAGCCCGTAACGCTCGCACCGATGGGACCGGCCGATACACTGGCCGTTCCTCCGGCGGGCTCCTCCTCGGCCGCGTTCTCGTCTACCTTCCGACTCGACACCGTCGGCGTGAACGAGATCACGTTCACCGCCGTGGATGCCGTTGGCCTGATGTCAACGACCCGAGTGCGCGTGGAGCGCATCGCGCCGAATGACGCCATCGAGGTACTGGCGCCTGCCACGAATGCCGAGATCGAGGGTGTGTCGACGGTCATACAGTTCCGTTCGTGGTTCGAGGTCTCCTCGTTCTCCCTCAGCGTCAATCTCATCGACCTCGTCCGCGGCCAGAGGCCGAAGCTGCACCGGGCCGGAGACGTTGTGAGCGCTGAGATCCCGCTGGTGGTCGGGTATAATCAGGTACAGCTCACGGTGCTCGGCACCAAAGGCGAGCGGATGAGCAAAACCATCGGCGTATCGCGCAAGTACACGCAGACCGTCGTGCAAGCTCCAAAAGGCGCCCCGAAGAAACGAACGGACGCCTCCGGTCCGCAGCGATGGGCGGTCGTCATCGGCGTTTCGGACTATCAGAATCCCGGCATTCCCTCGTTGAAGTATGCGCACAAGGACGCCGAGGCCTTCGCGAACTTCCTCCGCACGCCGGAAGGAGGCGGCTACGATAACGAACATATGCGCGTCCTTCTCAACAAGGACGCCACGCTGCCGAACGTGCGCGATGCACTCATCAACTTCCTCAGCAACGCCATCGACATCGACCTCGTCGTGCTATACTTTGCCGGCCACGGCGCGCCCGAACCGGCGCGTCCGCAAAACCTGTATCTGTTGACGCATGACAGCGATCCGACCCGGCTCGGCACGACGGCCTTCCCGATGTGGCAGATCCAGGACGTGCTCGGCCGGTACATCAATTCGAAGCGCATCATCGTCTTCACGGATGCCTGCCATAGCGGCGGCATCAGCGTCAACTTCGCCACCCGGGGCGTCGGTGTCACAGAGCAGAATCTCGTCAATCAGTACCTGGCGGACCTTTCCCGCTCGAAGGAAGGCACTGTGGTCTTCACCGCCAGCGCGGCGGGCGAGGTCTCGCAGGAATTCCCCGAGCTCGGCCACGGCGTCTTCACCTACTTCCTGCTCGACGGCTTGAAGGGAAAAGCCGACTACAACAACGACTATACGATCTCGATCAACGAAGCGATGCAATACACCGAGGAGCAGGTCAAGCGCAAGACCCGCGGGGCGCAGAACCCGACGCGCAGTCAGACGTCGTACGACAAGGATATGACCGTCTCCCTCATTCAGCATTAACGGAGCAACTATGAAACGCCTTTCGATCGTCACCCTGCTGTGTGCCGCCTTCGCCGTCGCCAGCTCCCAGGATGCGGAGAACGTCTCCTTCAAGTGGGCCTTTGGGGCTCTCACTGGCCCGACAAAGGCCTTCGTCCCGATCACTCGCGACACCTCGCTTCGCAGCGGCGATGAGATCAAGATGTTGGTTGAGCTTGTCCGCGAATGCTATGTCTACGTCGTGTATGAAGGGCCGAACGGCGAGCTTTCGCTCCTCTTCCCGTACGACCTGAAGCAGTTCGCCACCGACTACGAGACCGGAAAGAACTACTACATTCCGAAGGGGCGGAACTGGCTGACGTTCGACAAGACAGCCGGCAAGGAGAAGTTCTACGTTCTGGCGTCGAACGAGCGGCTGACACAGCTGGAGGCGCTCATCAGTTCCTACCAGACGGCCGACAAAGCTTCGAAGCCCGGCGCCGCCGGGAAGGTCGTGGCGGAGATCCGCGACGTCCGCAAGCGCTTCCGCACCTTCACAACGCTCGCTGAGAAGCCGGTGACCATCGGGGGCAACGTTCGTGGCGTAGGTGAGGCCGCCGCCGCCCGCCGTCCGGACGTCGCCAACATCGCTACGGCGATCACGGCCAGCAATTTCTACGCGAAGACGTTCACGATCGATCATCGGTGACCCGCGCGATACTGAAGCAATAACCGCCAAGACCGCCAAGGCACGTTCATGTGCAGATCCGAACGCACGTGCCGAGGCTGGTGGAGTTCATTCGACCGCCAAGGTGACCAAGCAAAGCATTTGACTTGGCGTCTTGGCGGTTCCTCGTTTCTCGTAGGTGATTAACCATGCGCATCGGACCGAAGACCCGCAATCTCCGCATGACGGCCCTCCTTGCCCTCGGAGCATGGGCGGTGGCGCATCTCTTGACGTGGCTGCTTCCCAATGTGCTCGAACCATGGAACTCGAAGGCGATCGACCGGATGTTCGTCTACCGGTCCGAGTCGGAGACCTTCCGACCGGCCTACGATTCCACCGTTCTTCACGTCGACCTGAGCGACCGCAGCCTCGACAAGTTGGGCTCGTTCTATCCCTCCCGAGCGCACTTCGGCGACGTCGCCCGTGCCCTCGGCATCATGGGAACTGCCGCCCAGACGTGGGACTTCATTTTTCCCGCCCATTCCTCCGATCCGAACGATGATCAAGCGTTCGTCAGCGGTGTGGCCGATGCCGGCAACGTCTATATCGGCATGGCGTTCGTGTTGGCCAGCAAGGGAGACGACGTGCCTGCCCGCGAGCTCACTCCCGAACATCAGGAGTATCTCGACCAGACTGCCTGGCAGGTGCGCGTGGAGGGCTCGCCGGCCGACCTGCTCGAAGGGCGCAATCCACTCATCAACTTCATCGAGCTCTCGCGCGCGACAAAAGGCCTTGGGTACCTGAGCCTTCGCTTCGACGCCGACGGCGTGTTCCGGCGCGCGCCGCTCGTCGTACGCATCGGCGACGCGGTCTACCCGAGCATGCCGTTCCGCGCCGTCTGCGACCACCTTGGCGTCACACCCGATCGCATTGTCGTGCGTCCGGGTCGGACCGTCACGCTCCTCGGAGCTCAGAAGCCCGGCCAAGAGCCTCGCGATCTCGTCATTCCCGTGAACGATCATGGCGAGATGGTCGTCAACTTCATCGGCCATTGGGACCGCATGAAGCACATCGACTTCGCCGACATTCTGCAGTACGCCGGTTCGAGCGATGATCTGGAGATGCTCGCCGAAGAACTGCACACGCAAGGCGCGCTGGTCGTCGTGTCGCAGGTCTCCACCGGCTCCTCCGATATCGCCCCCGTCCCGACCGACAACAATTTTCCGCTGAGCGGTTTGCATGCCAGCGTGATGCACACGATCCTCTCCGGTCGATTCCTCGACGAGTGGGGCACGGGACGCATGCTCATCATCGAGGCGGCGCTGCTGCTCCTTATCGTGGCGATCGGTTCGGTGCGATCGTCGAGTCTTCTATGGGTCATGGCCGTTGGGCTCATCCTCGGCTACCTCGGCGCTGCGGCCCTCCTCTTCCTCGCGACCGACACGATCGTCCACATCATCCGCCCATCGATGATGATGGTGTTCGGCTTCGTCGGCATCTCCGCCTGGCGGTTCATCGGCGAGCAGAAGACGAAGGAGGCGCTCAAGCGGTCCTTCGAATCGTACTTCCCCTCGTCCGTCGTTCGGCGCATCATGGCGAACCCGGAAATGATCATGGTCGGCGGACAGAAGAAAGAGCTGTCGATCATGTTCACCGACATCAAGTCGTTCACGTCGTATTCGTCGGTGATGGACCCCGACACGATCCAGAAGATGCTGAACGAGTACTTTGAAGCGATGGTCGACATCGTCTTCAAGTACGAAGGGACGGTCGATAAGTTCATCGGGGACGGACTCATGGTCTTCTTCGGCGACCCCGAGCCGCAGCAGGACCATGCGCTTCGCTGTGTCAAGGCGGGCATCGAGATGCAGAAGAGGTGCCGCGAGATGAAGGTGGAATGGGAACGGAAGGGCCTCTTCCCGCTGAAGATCCGCGTCGGCATCAATACCGGCGACGTTATCGTCGGCAACATGGGCTCGGCCCGCCGTCTCTCCTATACGGTGCTCGGTGCGCCCGTCAATATGGCGCAACGTCTGGAGTCTAACGCTCCCGTCGAAGGCATCATGATCTCGCAGCGAACGTGGGAGCTGGTGAAGGACCACGTCAAGACCCGCCCCCTCGACCCGATCCAGCCCAAGGGCATCGCGGAACCGATCCAAGTGTACGAGGTCATCGTCGAGTAGAACGATCCACCGCGGAGACGCTGAGACGCAAGTCAAGCATGGTTTCTTTGCGCCTTGGCGTCTTTGCGGTTATCTTTCTTCCTTGCACACCGATCTCCTTCAACCCTCCCCCCGTTCGTGGTCGCTGGCTGAGGCCTACGCATGGTGCCTTCGACTGGCATCGACGCACTACGAGAATTTTCCTGTGGCGTCGCGACTGTTGCCGAAGCGTGTGCGGCCGCACGTCGCTGCCGTGTATGCCTTCGCTCGCATCGCGGACGACATCGCCGACGAACCGGGGATGGACGAGCATGAACGGATCGCGTGGTTGGAGAAGTGGAGTGAACGAGTGCAGATGGCCTACCGTGGCGAGGCGGACCATCCGGCGTTCATCGCCCTCTCCGATACCGTCATCCGCCACAACATCCCGACGCATCTCCTGCTTGATCTCCTCTCAGCGTTCCGGCAGGATGTGACCGTCCATCGGTATGAGACGTTCGGCGATCTGCTTGAGTATTGCCGGCGCTCAGCGAACCCGGTGGGGCGGATCGTACTGCGATTGTTCGGCTACGACGATCCCGACCTCGACCGCGACTCTGATGCCATCTGCACGGCACTGCAGCTGACCAACTTCTGGCAGGATGTGCGCGTGGACGCGCGGCGAGGGCGCATCTATGTGCCTCGGGAGGACCTGCGAAAGTTCGATTGCCGCGAGGACCTCATCGTCCGGGGCATTATGACGGAACCTTTGCGCTTGGCGCTGGCGTTTGAGGTGGAACGTACGCGCGCCATCTTCCGACGCGGGGCGCTTCTGCCCGACTCCGTTCGACATCCATTGCGCATCGAATTGCGCCTGACCTGGCTGGGCGGAATGCGCATTCTGGACAAAATCGAACGTTCTGGTTATACTGTGCTTGAGGATCGGCCGACGTTGACATGGATGGACGCGGCAGGAATGCTTGCCAGGTCCCTCCGCCGCCTCGTCTGACAACTGACTGCTGGCTTCTGATCTCTGTTCCTCTTGTCTTCCACCGCCCTCCATATTGACTCCCTTGACAGCTCGCAGAATCGGCGGAGCAACTTCTATCTGTCGTTCCTGACGCTGCCACCTCCGAAGCGTGAGGCGATTGAAACGATCTACGCGTTTTGCCGCGTGACCGACGACATCGTCGACGAATCGGGCGACGACCGGTCGAAGCATCAACGACTGAGGCTGTGGACGGAAGAGATCCATCGCGCCATCAACGGCTCGTCGCGCTTCCAGGTGCTGAATCGCATGAGCGCCATCATGGCCCGTTTCAATATTCCGCTCCACCACGTGGACGGATTGTTGGAGGGGATGGAGATGGACCTGACGAAGAAGCGGTACGAGACATTCGAGGAGCTGCAGGAGTATTGCTACCGGGCGGCGTCGACCGTCGGGCTGATGTGCGCCGAGGTGTTCGGCTACCGGAACGCCCGGACGCGCGACTATGCCGTGAACCTCGGCATTGCGCTCCAGCTCACGAACATTTTGCGCGACCTGAAGCAGGATGGCAAGCGGGGCCGGATCTACCTGCCGCTGGAGGATCTCCGGCGCTTTGGCTACACAGAGGAGGAGCTGCTGGCGGGCGTGCATAATGAGCGCTTCGTGGCGTTGATGAAGTTCCAGTGTGACCGGGCGCGTTCGTATTTCCGCACGGCCAAGGCGGCGCTCGCCGAGGAAGACAAGCCCCTCTTCACCGCGGCGCGGATCATGGGGAACATCTATTTCTTGCTCCTCCGCCGCATCGAACAGGCCGACTACAATGTTTTCGATCGCAAGATCCGGGTCGGCGGGGCCGTCAAGGTCATGGTCGTGATGATGCTGCGATTGAGGACGTTCTTCCCGCGGGATCTTCATCGGTATGTGAGGACGGAGCTGCCGGCGTGACGAGAAGTTCGAAGGTAGAAGTGAGACGTGGTAAGGACGTCGTATACAAGGAGCGCGGTCGGCCATTGTAGGCCTTCTGCGCTCTTCGTGCTTTGATCGTGGCGTTTGTGACACATCGCTCGTGCTTCGGGCTCAGCGTGACCTCATCGCATAGCGCGAACTTCTTCCGTATCTTCGGCTTATACCTGCTCGCACCGTGAAAGATCCCATCATCATCGTCGGCGGCGGTGTCGCCGGACTCTCAGCTGCCGTCCATCTTTCAGCCGCGGGACACGCCGTTCATCTCATCGACCGCCGACAGCACCTCGGCGGACGCACATACTCGTGGCGCGACGAGGTCACGGGCGACATCGTCGACAATGGACAACATCTGTTGATGGGATGCTATGCCGAAACGATGAGGTATCTCGACCTCATCGGCAGCCGGCATCTCGCAAAGCTCCAGCCATCGCTGCACATCGACTTTGCCGACGTCGCCACTGGACAGCGGGCTTCATTGCACGCCGGATGGCTTCCTGCCCCGCTTCATGTCTTTGCCGGCCTGCTCGGACTGAACACGCTCTCGTTCGCAGACAAGCTGCGACTGATCCCGCTCGGCGTCGAACTGCTCTGGTCGGCCCCGTGGAAGGAATACGCGCTGCAGCACATGTCGGTAGAGTATTGGCTGCAAGAGCTGCGGCAATCGGAGACGGCGCGGCGTCACCTGTGGGACGTCATCGCCATCGGGAGTCTGAACGACCATCCGAGCCGCGTCTCCGCTCTCCCCTTCTTTCGCGTCCTCCGGACCGCCTTCTTCGGCAAACGGTCCAACGCCTCGCTCCTGATCCCTACGGCGGGCCTCTCCGAGATCCTCGTCCATCCTGCCAGGAAGTTCGTCGAATCTCAAGGCGGAACGCTGACGACGGGATCTGCGGTGTCGGGTGTGATCGTGAAGGACGGCCGTGCGGCCGGCGTCATGGTCGGAAACAGGGCGGTGTCGGCGTCGCGCGTCATCCTCGCTGTCCCGCACTATGCCGTCACTTCCTTGCTCCCTCGCGCCTCTGCACCACTGGCGGCATCCAGCTTTTCTTCCTCCCCCATCATCACCGTGAATCTTTGGTTCGACCGCCGCGTGATGGAACAGGAGTTCGTCGCGCTCCTGAACGGCCGGATACAGTGGGCTTTCGATCGCGGCCGCATCGTCGGGCATTCGGGAGACGGACAGTACCTTGCCTGCGTCATCAGCGGTGCAGCAGACCATGTTGACGAAGAGAAGGAGGCGCTCGTACGGATGGCGGTAGACGATCTGGCGGCGGTGTTTCCGGCGGTGCGGAGCGTTTCGATCCGTCACAGTTTGGTGGTGAAAGAAATGAAGGCCACGTTCACCCCCGTTCCCGGTTCTGAGTCATGGCGGCCGGAGGCGAAGACGGAAACGCCGGGGCTGTTCCTCGCCGGGGATTGGACGAACACCGGATTTCCGGCGACGATTGAGGGAGCGGTCCTGAGCGGGCGAAAGGCGGCGGAGGAGGTCCTCAAAGCATCCTAGCCGCATAGAACGCAGACATCGCAAAGAGAGGTTGGAAAGATCGACAGCCACGCGTGTTTCGGAATAGTCTCTTCGCTCTTTGCGTTCTTTGCGGCATTATTTCTAACTTGGGATGTTCAATCTCTCACTCGCCTTTTCCATCATGGAACGTCTCTTCTCTCCCTGGCGCTCGCAATACATCGCTTCGTTCAAGCGCGAACAGAAACACGGCGACGAATGCCTCTTCTGCGCCGTCGAGGCCAGCCGCAAGGACGCCCGGAACCTTGTCATCCATCGCGGTAAGACCTGCCTGATCATGATGAACCTGTACCCGTACAACAGCGGGCACATCATGGTGGTCCCGTACCGTCACACCGCCGAGATCAGCGATCTGTCCCCGAAGGAGAACGCCGAGGTGATGGCGCTGCTCGCCCGCATGACACGCGCCATGACGAAGGTGATGAACCCGCACGGGTTCAATCTGGGCGCCAACCTCGGCCGCCCGGCGGGGGCCGGTCTGGACCAGCACATCCATTTCCATCTCGTCCCCCGCTGGAATGGCGACACGAACTTCATGCCCACGCTGGCCGATACGAAGCTGATCTCTGAAGACATCGACCGGACCTACGCCAAGCTGCGAAAAGCGCTGAAGTCGACCCGATGACGCGGGCTCTCTGCCGGTAGAAACGGGGAAGGGCTACCATCGCCTTTCCCCGTTGCCATTTTCGGCCCGGTGATTCGGCGGCGATTCCGTCTGATTATCGATATCTTCCTGCGTGGACTTTACATTCGCCCGAGGAGATCATGCCAGCCACCTTCCGTTCGTCCCTCTTGTCGTTCGTCGTCGTTTGCGGCCTCACAGCCCAGGACCGAGTGTATCTGCAGAGCGACTTCCCAAAGGAGGAATTCATCCAGCGGCGGGCGCTCATCATGGACGCGGTGGGGTCGAAAGCGATCGCCGTCCTCCAGGGCGCTCCCAATGTCGACGGCTTCAAGGTCTTCCGGCAAACAAACGAGTTCTACTATTGCACCGGCCTTGAGGTCCCGCACGCATTGCTGGTGATCGACGGCCGCACACGCCGGTCGACGCTCTACCTTCCCCATCGGGATGGACCGCGCGATGCCAACGAGGGCAAGACCCTGTCGGCTGAGGACGTCGATCTGGTCATGGCCAGTACAGGCGTCGATGCCGTGAAAGGGGTCGACATGTTTGCGCGCGACCTGACTGGAGCGCTTGTTCGCATGCCAGCTCCCTCGATCTACACGCCGCTGAGCCCCGCCGAACGTGGCACGGACAGCCGCGATGTTCTCCTCGGCTATCAGGCAGAGGTCTCCGCCGATCCGTGGGACGGACGTCCGTCACGCGAAGGGCGCTTCGTCCAGCTTCTGCGCGAACGGTATCCGCAGTTTGACGTCCGCGACCTTTCGCCGACGCTGGACGATCTCCGAAGCGTCAAGAGTGCGCGCGAGATCGCATTGATCCGAACGGCCTCCCGCATCGCGGGCTGGGCCCTGGTCGAAGCGATGCGCAGCACGAAGCCGGATGTGACCGAGTACCAGATCGACGCCGTGGCGCGCTATATCTACCAGATCCACGGGGCTCGCCGTGAAGGCTACAACTCGATCACCGCGGGCGGGACCAACGCGTGGATGGGCCATTACTTCCGGAACCTCGACACGCTGCGCGCGGGCGACATGGTGCTGATGGACTACGCGCCGGATTATCGATACTACACATCGGACGTCACGCGGATGTGGCCCGTCTTGGGTGTCTATACCAAGGCCCAGCGTCAGATGGCCGACTTCATTCTGGCGTATCGCAACGCCCTTCTCAAGCGCATCGCGCCAGGGCTGACGCCCGATTCAATTCAGAACGACGCCGCCCGTGAGATGCGAGCCTACCTCGCGAAGGTCACGTTTGAGAAGGACATCTATCGAAAGGCTGCCGAAGGGGCTCTCACGTTCCGCGGTCATCTGTCGCACCCCGTTGGGCTTGCCGTGCATGACGTCGGTCCGTACCGGCCAGGACCTCTCAAGCCCGGCCACGTCTTCTCCATTGATCCGATGATCTGGGTGCCGGAAGAGAAGCTCTATGTGCGGATGGAGGACGTTATCGTCGTCACCGCCACGGGCGTCGAGAATTTCACCGACTTCCTCCCCTCGACGCCGGATGAGATCCAGCGGACCATGAAGGAACCCGGGGTGCTGCAGTTCCGTCCTCCGACGGTGATACGTTGAGGTTTGCGTGAGCGTTCGCTTGAAGGGCAGATCACGCAGAGCCGATTTGATCTCGACAGTCACACTGCTTTCCACGACTGGGTCGGCTCGGAAGGCGGTTCGGAGCATCAAGAATTCGTGACGCAATAGTCCGACCACCTGCCGCTCGCGCGTCAGGCCAAGTTACGCTGGTTCGTACGACAGAGCTTCTTCGTAAGCCGATTCCAGCAGACCTGGTCCGAACGTTCGATGAGGAAAGAGGGCGCGATCCAGAAGCGCGACTGAGATCTGGTTGGCGTCCACAGTCTCCCCTACGTTGAAAAGGTCAGACGAACGGAGCGACTCGACTCCATGCGAGTCAATGCAGCTTCTCTCCGTGCTCTCTGCGAACTCTGCGTTTCCCTGCCTGACTGCAGACCTGCCTGCCGAGGGCGGTCAGTCGGCAGGCAGGTGCGTGCAAGTCCATCTCCTTGGAGGAGTCATGATCCGAAGCCTGTGGTTTGCAGCGATCATCACGACGTGTTTCGCTATCTCTCCGGCGCAATACAAGCTCCCCCCACAAGAGATCGTCGACATCGTTGACGCTCCGCCGACACCGTTCGTTTCCGTCAGCCCTGAGGGCCGATCGATGCTCCTCGTGGAGTCGCAGTCGCATCCGTCCGTGGCCTTGCTCGCCCGGCCCATTCACCGGATCGCCGGTCTGCGCATCGACGCCCAGCGGCATTCGCGCCAGCACCTCACCGTCCTGACCGGGCTGCAAGTGGTCTCGCTGGCCCAGGGAACAACCAAGCGCATCGCCCTGCCGACGGGCGGCTCGCTGGGATATCCTGTATGGTCGAACGACGGATCGAGGATCGCCTTCACGCGCGATGCGGATGCCGGCGTCCAGCTCTGGTGGGCCGACATCTCGACCGGCATGGCCAAACAGATCAAAGGCTTGCGCGTCAACGACGTCCTCGGGAATCCGGTCCAGTGGATGGCCGACCATCGCCGCCTGCTCGTTCGCTCTGTTCCCACAGGAACGGGCGAACCACCCGCGATGCCGAAGCTCCCCGAGGGTCCCAACGTCGACGAGACCGCCGGCCGCGTGTCTCGCACGGCCACGTTTCAGGATCTTCTTCGGAGTCCTCACGACGAGGCTCTCTTCGTCCACTACGGCGCCACGCAGTTGGTCGTCGTCGATGTCGTCAGCGGAACGTCACGCCCGCTCGGCTCGTCCGGGCTGATCATGTCGGCGTCCTTTTCTCCCGATGAGAAGCACTTGCTGGCAACGGCCCTGAAGCGCCCGTTCTCGTACCGCGTTCCGTATCCTTCGTTCGCCAGGTCGATCGAGCTATGGTCGGCCGATGGAAGGCGCGTTCGGACGCTGGCCGACCTGCCGGTGTCGGACGACGTGCCAACGCAGGGGGTGCCCAAGGGGATGCGCTCCGTCGAGTGGCAGGCACTACGCTCCGCGACCCTCATCTGGGTCGAGGCGCTCGACGATGGCGACCCCCTGAAGAAGGTGCCTTTTCGCGACAAGCTGATGCGCCTCCCCGCTCCGTTCTCCGACGAAGCGACCGAGGTCTTGAAGGTCCAGCACCGATATTCAGGCGTCACCTGGACCGGAGTGGAAGACGAGGCCCTGTTGTCCGAATACGACCGCGATCGGCGTTGGCGGACCACATCGCGGTTGTCCTTTGCCGATCCGACGGGAACGCGTTCCGTCATCTTCGACCTGTCGGTCAATGACGCATACAACGACCCGGGCTCGCCGGTCGAACGAACGCTCCCGAACGGCGACCGGGTGACCGTGCGGGACGGCGACGCCATCTTCTTGTCCGGGCGAGGCGCCAGCGACCGTGGCGACCGTCCGTTCCTCGACCGGTTCGACCTCAAGAGCATGTCGAAGACGCGGCTCTTCCAGAGCGCCGAAGGTAGAATGGAACAGTTCGTCGCCTTCGCCGGCAAGGACCGGGCATCGTTTATCGTTCGGTCCGAATCAGCGTCGGAGGTCCCGAACTATTTCCTCCGGAAGTCCGGGACGGGCGCGTCGACGCGTCTGACGGCATTTCGCGATCCCGCGCCGCAGCTGACGGGTATGTCGAAGCAACTGCTCAAGTACCGGCGTTTCGACGGTGTGCCGTTATCGGCAACGCTGTATCTGCCGAAGGGCTACGTGGCGGGGACGAAGCTGCCGCTGCTCGTCTGGGCCTATCCGCTCGAGTATTCCGACCCCGGCACGGCCGGACAGGTACGCATGTCGCCGCACCAGTTCACCTTCTTCCGCGGTACGACACCCCTCTTCTTCGTGACGCAGGGCTATGCGGTGTTGATGGATGCCACGATGCCGGTGGTGGGCGATCCGGAGACGATGAACAACACGTTCGTCGAACAGATCGTGGGGGCGGCCAAGGCGGCGATCGATACGCTCGATGCCATGGGCGTCATCGACCCGAAGCGGGTGGTGGTGTCAGGTCACTCGTATGGTGCGTTCATGACGGCCAACTTGCTGGCGCATTCCGACCTGTTCGCGGCGGGCATTGCGCGCAGTGGGGCCTACAACCGTACGCTCACGCCGTTCGGTTTCCAGAGCGAGCGGCGTTCATATTGGGAGGCGAAGGAAGTGTACGAGAAGGTCTCGCCGTTCATGTACGCCGACAAGATCAACGAGCCGATCTTGCTCATCCACGGCGAGGCGGACAACAACACAGGCACGTTCCCGATCCAATCAGAACGGCTGTTCCAGGCGATCAGGGGAAATGGCGGGACGGCGAGGTTGGTGATGTTGCCGTACGAAAGCCACGGCTATTCCGGCCGCGAGTCGGTGCTTCACACGCTGGCGGAGATGCTGGAGTGGGGAGAGAGGTTCGTGAAGGGAAAGCGGTAAGGCAGACGCCAGATTCCAGATCTGCAGACTCCAAGCAGAGTCCAAAGGGCAGACCGGTAGACGACAGACATACGATCAGAACAGAAATCGCCGAACCCCGGGTAGAAGGTCTCAAGACTTCTTCTCGGGGTTTGGTATTTAGATCTTAGGCATTTTGCCGTCTGTTTGGCCTGCCCGCCTTGTTCGATTCTTCGAGGCGGGCATCTGACTATTTGGCGTCTGGCATCTGCTTCACATCATCCCATATGGGTCCACATCCACGCTCACCCGCACGTCACCTGTTCCCTTCTCTTGTCGTTCGCCGACCAACGCCACGATCAGCTCGCGCAACGCGCCCGACATGGCGTCGAGGCGGCGGTCGCGTTTGATCAGAATGTGGCGGCGATACAGGTTCCGCAACCGCGCGATCGGGGGCTCCGCGGGACCGAGCACTTCTTCGCCCTGAGACACGGCCTGTCGAAGCATCTTCGCCACATCCTGAGATCGACGTTCGACGGCCGATTCCTGGAGGCCCGTGAATTCGATGAGCACCAGTCGTGTCATCGGTGGATAGCGCAGTTCTGTCCGGAACCGGATCTCTTCCGCGAAGAACGAATTGAAGTCGTGAGACGACGCGTGAATGAGGCTATAATGCTGTGGCTGGACCGTCTGGATGAGCACTTCGCCCCGCAGGGTGCTGCGTCCTGAACGACCGGCGACCTGCGTCAGGAGCTGAAAGGTCGTCTCCGCCGACCGGAAATCGGGGAGCAGCAACTGCGTCTCGGCCGAGACCACACCCACCAGCGTCACGTGCGGAAAATCCAGCCCCTTGGCGACCATCTGCGTGCCCAGGAGGATCTGCCCCTCGCCGCTGCCGAAACGCCGCAAGATGGACTCGTGCGAGCCCTTCCGGCGCGTCGTGTCCCGGTCCATCCGGAGGATCTTCGCCTGAGGGAACAGCGCTTGCAGCTCTTCGTGAACTTGCTGTGTCCCGAACGACAGCTGCTTCATCTCGCCGACCCGGCACGACGGACATGCCTGCGCAGCGGCCGTACCCGCCGAAGCCTTCGCGGAAGCGGGACGTCGCGCTCCGCAGTAGTGACAACGCAGATCGTGTGTTTTCAGGTGGTAGGTCATCGTCACGTCGCAGTTCTTGCACCGCTCGGTGTGTCCGCATTCAAGACACTCGAGCACGTGCGCGAAGCCACGACGGTTCTGCAGCAGGATCACTCCTTCCTTCTTCTCCAGTCGCTTCGTGATCTCATCTCTCATCGTCAGAGAGATCGACATGGGGCCGAGCGTCTTCGGGAACGCTCCCCCCTTCTCTTTCACCTGCTTCTTGACTTCCTCGAACCGGCGCTTCCGCTCGAGGACCATGTCGACCAGCTTCACTTCGGGCATCGTGGCGTGGTCGATACGGTCGGGCAGTTCGATCAGACGGAACTTCCCCGCCTTCGCATTGGCGTAACTCTCCATCGACGGGGTTGCCGACCCAAGTAGAACGACGGCGTGGTTCAGCTTTGCGCGGACGATCGCCGTGTCGCGGCCCTGGTAACGGGGAACCGCGTCATACTGCTTGTAGGAACTGTCGTGCTCCTCGTCCACGACGATGAGGCCGAGGTGTTCGAGCGGGGCGAACACCGCACTGCGCGGACCGATGACGATCTTCGCCCGGCCGTCTCGGGCGCGCCTCCAAGCGTCGTACCGTTCTCCCACCGACAACTGGCTGTGCATCACGGCCACGTCATCGCCAAAGTGCGACCTGAATCGACGGACCGTCTGGGGCGTCAGCGAGATCTCCGGCACCAGCACGATCGCCGTGCGGCCGAGTTCGAGCGCCCGACGCAACGCTTCGATGTACACCTGGGTCTTGCCGCTTCCCGTCACCCCATGCAAGAGGAAGGGCTGGAACGCCCGTTCCGACAGTGCCGATTGCAGAACCTCGACGGCCGCGCGCTGTCGGTCCGTCAGCGTCAGCGAGGGAGGAACCTCGTCGGAGCCGGCGTACGGGTCGCGGATCTCCTCACGCTGATCCAGTTCCAGATGTCCGCGCTTCACCAACGTCCGAAGGGACGCGACCGAGATCTCGGTCTGCTCGGCGGCGTCCCGGAGCGACACGGTTCCAGCATCCGCAAGGACGTCAGCATACTTCCGCAGCGTTTTCAGCCCTCGCGGCGTCCTCTCCGGCGCAGACCTTTCCAGCGCTTGTCGTCCGGCGTCGGAAAGCCTTACATACGGAACAGCTCGCACTGACACTGTGGGCCGCTTCAGCGTGTCCTGGACTTTCACCCATCCGCGGGCTTCGAGCGATGCGACGGACGATGCCACGCTGGCAACGTGCAGTTTGTTCTGGATCGTCAGAAAGGAAATGGTCGATCCGTCCCGCAGGAGTTCGAGCAGGGCCCGTTGCGTCTTCCCCAGCCGCTCGGCAAGGGCGGTGGCGAGGACCGCCCGGTCCTTCAGGCAAACGGTGCGGTGCCCTTCGATCGAGAGTCCTTGCGGAGTTGCGGCGCGCAGGACGTCGCCCCATGGGGCGAGGTAATAGTCGGAGATCCAGCGGGTGAGGCCGAGCAGATCGTCGGTGAAGGTCGCCTGCCGGTCGAGGAGGTCCCTGAGCGGTTTGATACCCCGCACTTCGGAGCGATCGGTCAGTCCGACGACGACTCCGCTCAGGGTGCTGCGTCCGAACGGGACCAGAACGCGCATGCCGGGGGCGATGCGGTCGCGGAACTCCTCCGGAACTCCGTAGGTGAATGTGCGGAAGAGGGGAACTGGAAGGGCGACATCAGCGAAGAGGACGGCCACCCGTTCAACCTATGAGTTCGCGCTCAAGCTGCCGGTACACGTCTTTGAGCGGAAGGCTGCGTTCCGCGGCGATCCGGCGGCACTCATCGTGTTCGGGGACGAGCCGTTCTTCCCCGTCGTAGATCACCGCTTTGACGCGCGTCGGGCCGAACGATGTCGTTACCGTACGCGACTCGCGGCGCACCTTGCGCCGCTCCGTCGGCTGGATGCGTACGCCCAACGTGGTCGTCTCGCGGAAGACCACTTCGAGCACGGGCTCGAGGACGCGACGTTCTGTGAGGATCGAGAGCAACATCCCCGGACGTCCCTTCTTCATCAGGATCGGGGTGCAGTAGGCGTCGTGGGCGCCCACGGCCAGCAGGCGCTCGATCACGTACGGCATGATCTCGGGGTTCATGTCGTCGATATTCGTCTCGACCGAGACGATCTCATCCTGATCGAGCGCGGGCTCCAACTCCCCCACGAACACGCGCAACAGGTTGGGAACCTGCGGGATCTCCTTCGTTCCGGCGCCGTATCCGACCGATTCCACGCGCATGCGCTCCAGCGTGATGACCCCGGATGACAACGCTTTAAGGATGGCGGCGCCCGTCGGCGTCGTCAGCTCCACGGGAATGTCGGTCAGGACCGTCGGATATCCCCGCAAGATCTCGATCGTCGCGGGCGCCGGGATCGGCATGACGCCGTGCTGCGTCCTTACCGTGCCGCCGCTGCCGGTTCGGACGGGGGATGAATAGACCCGTTCGATGCCAAGGTGCTCGAGGCAGATCGACGCTCCGACGATGTCGACAATGGAATCGATCGCTCCGACCTCGTGGAAGTGGACCTTCTCCAACGTCGACCCATGCACCTTCGCCTCGGCCACGGCGATCTCGCGAAAGATCTTCTTGGCTGTCGTCTTGACCCGGTCCGAGCAGGAACCGCCGTCAATGAGGGCTTCAATGTCCTTGAGATGTCGGTGATACTTCGGTTGGTCGGTGATCACCACGTCGAGCTTCACGGCATCGATGCCGTTGCGCGTGATGTGCTTCGCCTCGAGTTCGAAGCCGGGAACGCCGAGCTTCTGCAGTTCAGCGACGAGCGTGTCGAACGGCATGCCGGCATGGACCAGCGCGCCGAGCGTCATATCGCCGCTGATCCCGGAGAACGTATCGAAATAGGCGATCTTCATCGGAGTTTGAATAATGGCCACAGAGAGCACAAAGACCGCGAAGAATCCACACATAACACTCTTTGTGTTCTATGTGCTCTTTGTGGTAAATGCATAACGGGACTGTTCCTACCTCGTACGCTTCTTGTTGACCACCGGCCAGAGCACCGGCTCGAGATAACCAAGGAACCTCTCGGTCGCTCCGGCGTTCTTTTCGACCAGCTTCAGGGACGCGGCACCGGCCGCTGCGCGCTCCTTCTGGTCGGACAACAATGTCCGCAACAGGCGGTACAGGTCCGTCGAGCCTTCGACGATGAATCCTCCCTCCAGCTCCGCCAGCGTGACCGCCTCTTGCGAGTTCCGGCACTTCGGCCCGTAAATGACCGGTATGCCATAGACCGCCGGCTCGAGCACGTTGTGCACATTCTGCTTGAACGATCCGCCGACGTAGGCCACATGTGCATACTGATACAGCGCCATCAGGATCCCAACGCTGTCGACGATGATCACCTGCTCGTTGCGGTAGTCGTTCAGGTCGGAGAAGCGGATCGAGGTCACGCCGTTCCCGAAGGCGCGTTCGATCTGGTCCAACGCCGGCTCCGACGGCTCGTGCGGCACGACGATCAAAAGGACTCCCGGATCGTACTCGAGCAGCTTCTTCACGGTCGGCAGAAGTACTTCTTCATCCTCCGGCCACGTGCTTCCGGCGACGATCACCCGCTTCTTCTTCACGACGGACGGCGGGATGAGGTGCCGTTTCTTCGCCTCGGCGCTGCGTTGCAGCACCTGGTCGTAGCGCGTTTCGCCGACCGGCGCGATGACCACGCGGCTGGTCCCGAATCGCGCGAAGTTCTCGGCATCGCCGGCCGACACGGTCAGGATGGCCGTCAGTTGATCGTAGAGATGACGGTGGAACGATCGCCATGGGCGCCGCAGTCGAGGCGACGTCGCCCGCATCGTCGCATTCGCCAGAAAGACGGGGATGCTGCGCCGGGCGCATTCGTGAATATGGTTCGGCCAGACGTCGTATCGGACCATCACCGCCGCGTCGGGCCTGACCAGGTCGAGGAAGCGCCGCGCGTTCGCGGCCGTGTCGAATGGGATGTAGGTGATGATGTCGGCCAACTTGTACGACTTGGAATGATCAAATCCCGACGGAGAGAAGAAGCTGACGATGATCTGCACGTCGGGATGCCGCTGCTTGAGCGCGGCGATGATCGGCTTGGCCTGTTCGAACTCTCCCATCGAGGACGAGTGCACCCAGATGCGCTTGCCCGGCTTCAGCCGCGCCGCTGCCTCTTCCAATGATGCAAAGAGCCCGCGCCGCCCGCGGAGTCCGCGACGGATCTTGGCATTCCCCAGCGCGGCCAGACGCAGAGCGCTTCCGAACGCGGGGATGAGAACGACATCGTAGATGATCTGCCAGACGGTTCGCATGAAGGATGGCGGGGGGGGCACTCAAGATACCCGGTCATTGAGGGAAATGCAATGCGTCGGCATTGACCTTCGGTGCATTTCGGACTACTTTGGCCTCTGATGAAAGCCGACGACCCACGTTCGAAGGACGACCGCTCGGGACGACGTTTGGCAGCCATCATGTTCACCGACATGGTGGGCTACAGTTCGCTGTCCCAGCGGAATGAGGCCCTCGCGCTCCGTCTGTTGGAAGAGCATCGCTCGATCGTCCGTCCCCTCGTCTCGAGCCATCTCGGACGCGAGATCAAGACGATCGGCGACGCCTTCCTTGTGGAGTTCGAAAGCGCGCTCGACGCGGTCCGATGCGCCGTCGACATCCAGCGTGCGTTCCATCGCCTCAACGTATCGCGTCCGGATGCTGAGAGAATTCAGCTGCGGATCGGCCTGCACGTGGGCGACGTGGAGCATCGCGAACACGACGTCTACGGAGACGGAGTCAACATCGCTGCCCGCCTTGAGCCCCTCGCACGTCCCGGAGGGATCTGTCTCTCTGAGGATGTCGCCCGCCAGGTTCAGAACAAGATCGATCACAGGATGGTCCCGCTCGGGACCGGGGACCTCAAGAACATCAGCCTGCCCGTTCGCCTGTATTCTCTACAGCTTCCCTGGGAAAAGGGACCAGGCTGGCTGAGCAGGACGCCCAGGAGAATGGTTCGCCGCTCGATGCTTGTCCTGTCGGCTTTTCTTCTGACGGCGGCCGCGATCTGGTTCATGCTCGATCCTAATGGCACGACGTCCTCCATCCGCCGTATCGCCGTATTGCCCCTCGAAGACCTCAGCCCTGGCAGCACGGAGGCCTACTTCACTGACGGCATCACCGAGGAGCTGATCTCCAAACTCGCCCATATCAGCGGACTCGATGTCATCGCTCATACATCGTCGATGCGCTACCGTCAAGCAGCTCTCGATGTCGGAATCGTCCGCCGGGAGTTGAACGCCGGTACGGTCCTCGGTGGCAGCGTGCGCCCGGCCGGCAACCGCGCGCGCATCGTCGTCCATCTCATCGACGCCACAAGCGGACAGGTCGTCTGGACCGACGAGTACGACCGGGAATTGCGGGACATTCTCGCCGTGCAGAATGACGTCGCCCTGCGGGTGTCGGAGGCGCTTAAAGTTCAGCTGCTCGACGCCGAGCGCGTCCGGCTTGAGCACCGCGGAACGGAATCGCCGGCAGCGCACCGCCTCGTGCTCCTCGCTCGTCATCATCTCCATCGGCGAACGACCGAGGACGTTCAGAAGGCCGGCGCATATTTCGCCCAGGCGACCGAGGTCGATCCGCGGTATGTTGACGCATGGGTCGGCTTGGCTGAGTGCCACATCCTGTTCGCCGGAGCGGGATACGGCAATGTTCCCCGAGAGCGCGCCGTCGCCGAAGCCCGCGCAGCCGTTAAGAAGGCGCTCGAGCTCCATCCGCACTCTCCGGATGCGCTCGCCGTCCTCGCCTGCTTGCAGTACCGGTTGGACTGGAACTGGGCCGCCGCCGATACCTCCTTTGCAACCGCCGTCTCCTGGAAACCGGGCGATGCCCGTCTCCATGAATGGCGGGGTTTGTTCCTGGCGCTTCGGGGCGACACACGTGCCGGCGTCGTCGAGATGGAGCGGGCGTTGGCGCTTGACCCGCGGTCTCCGAGCATGGGCACCGGGCTCGGTCGCTTGCTCTCCTTCGACGGACAGGATGAACGGGCGATCAGGCACCTCCAGCAGGTCGTCAGGGAGCATCCTCAATACGCCGAGGCCCATTGTGCTCTCGGTCTGGCCTACGGCTACGCGGGCCGGACGGCCGAATCGATCGCCTCGCTCGAACGCGCGGTGTCATTGTCCGATCGCCGGCCCGTGATCCTCGCCAACCTCGGCTATACGCTCGCCCGCGCCGGCCGACGACCCGAGGCGCTCGCCATTCTGAGTGAGCTCGACAGTCTTTCCCGCATTCGTCCCATCTCTCCATGGGTGCGCAGTATGGTGCATTTCGGACTCGGCGAGATCGATCGCGGACTCGATCTGATGCAGGAATCGCTCGATCAGGGTGAGGGTCTGCTTGCCTATGTCAAGGTCGAGCCGATGCCGCCCGAGGTTCGCAGCCACCCGAGATTTCAGGAGATGATCCGTCAGATCGGACTCCAGCCATGAACATGACCCGCTCCTGGTGGTTCCCCGTCGTCTGCGGCCTCGCATTTGTTCCCTCATTGCTGGCCGCTCAAAGTGAACTTGCATCATCGTTGCGCGAAGCATCTCACAAGGTGCGTGGCACCGTCGGCATCTACGTTCGCCACCTCCGCACGGGCGAGACGTTCGCCATCAACGCCGACACGCTCTTCCCCACCGCCAGCATGGTCAAGGTGCCGATCTTGTGCGGCGTGTTCGACAAGATCGAAAAGGAAGAACTCGACTATCATGCCGAGATGATCTACCGCGATTCTCTTCTCTACGCGGGCGTCGACATCCTCGGGTCGTTTAGCGACAGCTCGAAGATCACCCTGAGCAAGTTGGCGATGCTCATGATCGCCACCAGCGACAACACGGCGAGTCTCTGGCTGCAGTTCCTGGCGGGTACGGGCACGACGATCAACTCGTGGATGGAACGGAACGGCTACATGCACACGCGCGTCAATTCACGCACGCCCGGGCGCGAGGCGATGCGGTCGCGCTTCGGCTGGGGCGTTACGACACCGCGGGAGATGGCCAATCTGCTCGTTCAGATCCGCGAGGGGCGCGCCGTCAGCCCCGGAGCCAGCGACGAGATGTACCGCGTGCTCAGCAATATTTACTGGAGCGGCGAAGCGCTGTCCGAGATCCCGCCCACGATCAACGTAGCCTCGAAGCAGGGTGCCGTGGACCGTTCACGATCCGAAGTCGTGCTCGTGAA
Source organism: Bacteroidota bacterium (assembly GCA_025454835.1). GTDB lineage: Bacteria > Bacteroidota > Ignavibacteria > UBA10030 > UBA10030 > 2-02-FULL-55-14. The sequence goes on from JALONQ010000008.1 coordinate 90,516, forward strand.
CGCCCCGCACGGCGACTACGTTTTCTGCGTCATCACGAAGGACCAGGATGATACCAGCTGGGTCCACGACAACGAAGGCTACGTCCTGATCAGGACCGTTTCCCGGCTCTTATGGAACCACTTTGAGCCCGATTTCGGCTGGAAACCCGTTCACGGGCACGAGAAATGGGCGAAGTAGCCGGGGACGACGAGAAAGCAAGGACATTAACCACAGAGATCACAAAGAACACAAAGACCCTGGAAAACGTCGTTTCCCGATCTCTGTGTTCTTTGTGCTCTTTGTGGCCACCACAATCCTTAGTACATTGAACCGCTTCCATCACCCCATTCCAAAGGGAATCTCATGAAACGCTTCTCGCATGTGTTCATCGTCCTGCTGATGGCTTCGCTGGTCCTGGCCGGATGTGCCACCCAGCAAGCGGTCAAGCAGGAGGTCGCCCAAGCCGTCGACGTCTCCAACGTCAAGGCCGGCAAGTTCGACGCCGGTCGGATGTGGACCTTCGACTGGCCCCCGGTCGACTATTTTGCCCAAACGTACAAGTTCAACCCCACCAAAGAGTGGTTCGAGAAGGCCCGCTTGGCCTCCCTCCGCCTCCCGGGTTGCACGGCGTCGTTCGTGTCTGAGGACGGCCTCGTGATGACGAATCACCATTGCGCCCGCGGCTCGCTGGATGCCGTCAACAAAGAAGGCGAAGACCTCGGCACGAACGGCTTCTGGGCACCCACGCTCGCCGACGAGCGGAAGATCCCGAACTACTACATCGACCAGCTCATCGTCATCGACGACGTGACGGCCGAAGTGCAGCAGGCGTTCGACAGCGGCGCGACCGACGATGAGAAGGTCCAGAAGCGCAGCGCCAAGATGATGGAGATCCAGCAGCGCTTTGCCGCGAAATACAGGGAATCGACGAAGGATTCGATGGTGTTCAGCGTCGTGACGTTCTTCAACGGCGGACGGTACTCGCTCTATGGGTACAAGCGCTACACCGACATCCGAATGGTCTTCGCGCCCGAGACACAGATCGCGTTCTTCGGCGGTGACCCGGACAATTTCACCTACCCGAGGTACGATGTCGACGTGTCGTTCTATCGCGTGTACGAGAGCGACAAGCCGCTGAAGACGACGAACTTCTTCAAGTGGTCGGTCGAAGGAGCGAAGGAAGGGAACGCCGTGTTCGTCATCGGCAACCCCGGAACGACGAACCGTCTGCTCACCGTGTCGCAGCTGGAATTCAACCGCGACTACCGGTACGCCTACCAGCTCGACTTCCTGAACGCGATGGTGCCGATCTACGCCGCCTACATCGAACAGCACCCCGACAAGCGGATGCAGTATCAGACGCAGCTGTTCGGTCTCCAGAATTCACAAAAGGCGATCGGTGGCTACCTCAGCGGCCACAAGGACCCCGTCATCATGGCCAAGAAGAAGGACTTCGAGAAGACCTTCCGCACGGCCGTCATGGCACGACCGGAGCTTGCGACGAAGTACGGCATGGTGTGGGATGAGATCGCATCATACCAGCCGACCAAGTCAGCAATGTTCTACGAATTGAATGCGTACCAGTGGCGTGGACGATCGGCCTACTTCGCCATCGCCGCCGATCTGGTGGACTACGCCACGCAGATGAAGCTTCCGGAGGCTGAGCGTTCGCCGCGGTTCCGTGGGCCCGGACTCGCGCGCTTCAAGGCAGGCGCCGTTCCTGCGTCCGTCGATGCCAGCCTCCAGAAGGAACTGCTCGCCTATCAGCTCGGCATCATTGGCCGTGACCTCTCGGGCAAGAACCCGACCGTGGCCGGCCTCATGAACGGTGAGACGCCTGCCGTCGCAGCCGCCCGCCTGAGCGGAGCCACGATCGTCACCGACAAGGAAAAGGTCTCTGCGCTGCTCGCCGGTTCGCCCGACGATATCCTCGGCTCGGCCGACCCGATCCTCGGCTTCGTGGCCAAGAACGCCGATGCGGTGTCGAAGCTGCAGAAGCAGTGGACCGACATCAATGCGAAGGAAGGCGCCCGGGTTCAGCTGCTCGGCAAGGCGTTATATGAAGTGTATGGAACGACGATCCCGCCCGATGCGAACTTCAACCTGCGCATCGCCGACGGCGTCGTGAAGGGCTACAACTACAACGGCACCATCGCGCCTCCGACGACGACGTTCTACGGGATGTACGACCGGTACTACTCGCATCGGAAGCCCGACTGGGACCTCCCGGCCAAGTGGCTCAACCCGCCCCCGTCGTTCGACATGAGCACACCGCTGAACTTTGTGTCGACGAACGACATTATCGGCGGCAACTCGGGTTCGGCCGTCATCAACTTGAATCATGAAGTGGTCGGGCTCGTTTTCGACGGCAACATCGAGAGCCTGCCGGGCAACATCATCTTCGATGAAGTGGTGAACCGCGCGGTGTCCGTGCAGTCCGCCGGCATCCTCGAGGCGGTCGAGGACATCTACAAAGCCGATCGCCTGGCGAAGGAACTCCGGACATCGAAGGTGCCGTAGGTCCAGTCCTCGACCGGACCATCAGGGGTAGTCCTCGACCGGACCATCAGGGGTAGTCCTCGACCGGACCGAGCTTGGGGGTCCTTGACCCAATGATCGAAGACGATCGAAGGAAGTGAAGACAGAAACGCGAGAGCCACAGGGGTTGTCCCTGTGGCTCTTGTGCGTACAGCGGGAACGCTGATCAACGCCGAAAAGGGGGATGGTCGCTGATTTGAATGATCTTGTGATCAGTGATCATCTGTGCATTTCAGTGTCATCTGTGTTCCCGCTTCTGGAGGTTCCAACCTCACCCCTCCGACCAAACCGCCAGTTCATTCCCTCCCGGGTCGGTGAAGTGGAACCTCTTGCCTCCGGGAAACTCGAAGATATCGCGAGTGATGACGCCTCCCGCCTTGAGCACAGCCGTCTTCGCCTCCTCCACGTTCTTCACATGCACCACCGGCAACGGATGGCGTGAATTGTGATCCGTACCCGCCGTGATGCCGCTCGCGATGCCGCTGTCATGCGTGTCGCTGTAATCCGGCCCCCATTCCCGATACTCCCACCCGAAGACCCCGAAGTAGAACACCCGCATCGCTCCGTAGGCGCTCATATCTGGTGCCGGAAGCTCGACATAATCGATGACAGACTTCTGGTTCTCGGACATGGCGGTTCCTGCTGATGTTCTTGTCTGACATTTCGAAATCGACAATCTTGCCCCGAGCGGAGCCGCGAGCGAGGTCCTTCTTGGCCGAGTCGAGCGGCGAAGTCGAGGGGCCGAGATCCGCAATCTCATTTGTTCTCCCTCACGACCTTCTCCAACACCTCCACCTCACCCTTGTCTCCGTCCACCCGCACGCGCACCCCGAGCGGCAGCGTGAACTTCTGCGGAATGTGCCCGAACATCATGTCCTTGAGGACCGGTCCATGAATGGCCGAAACGTAGTCTTCCAGCACCTGGTCGATGCTCAGGAAGGGCTTCGTCGGGTCGCTCGGGACGCAGTCGGTGAATTGCCCGTAGAGGACGGCCGCCGCGTCGTGTAACGCACCGGCATTCTTCAGTTGTGCCAGCATGCGATCGACCCGATGGGGCGCTTCATCCACGTCTTCAATCGCCATCACCGTTCCGTGTAGCGCCGGTAAGTATTGCGTACCGATGAGACATTGCAGCAACGACAAGTTGCCCCCGATAAGCGTTCCTTCCGCCGTCCCACCACGCAGCACCCGGACCGGATGGTCCGTCGGGTTCCGGAGAACGATGCGTTCGGAGATCCCTTCCACCATGTCCCAGAAGTGGCTCTCCGTAAAGGGATCGATCTCTTTCCACATCTCCACGCCTGCCATCGGTCCAGAGAACGTCACCATCGTTGTCCGGGCAAAGATCGCGAGCTGCAACGCGGTCAGGTCTGAGTAGCCGACGAAGACCTTGGGATCACGTCTCAGGGCGCCGTAGTCGACGCCGTCGAGGATCCGCGGCGTGCCGTAACCTCCGCGGATGGCGAAGATGCCGCGCACATCCGGGTTGCGGATGAATTCGTTCAGGTCCTCGAGCCGCGCGTCATCAGTACCGGCCAGGTAGCCGTGCACGTCGGTCACATGCTTGCCGACGACGACGCGGTATCCTCGTCGTTCGAGATACGCGACGCCACCGTTGATGCGTTCCTGGTTGGGCGGCGTCGAAGCCGGAGCGATGAGGGCGATCAGGTCGCCGGGACGCAAGCGGGGAGGAAGGATGGGATGCATGGCGGTGCGGGAGTTCTTGTGTGGATCTGCGTGCACGAGTTCTCGGCTGCAAACATTCCAAATGTCCAAACATTCCAGATTCCAAACAAATGGCAAGACCGCCAGATCTCCCAATGGGGTGGCTCGCAGTGAGGATCTCTGTCAGCGGTTTGGATGTCTGGCGGTTTGGAGCTCTGTTTGGAGTTTTGAATGTCTGGACATTTGGCATGTTTCCTCCCACAATTCTCCCTGGATCTCCACCTTCTTCGGCTTCTCTGTCTTCTTCTTCGTCACGGCAAATTCCTCCTTGAGTCTCTCATAATCCCAGCCCAGCGGCGCTAGCAGCGTCTCCGCCGCCTTCAGGGCGAACTCGGTGTACTGGTCGATGTCGTAGCCGTCCTCGAACGCATAGAGGGCCAGCGGCTTCGCCTTCTCCGGCCGCTTCTTGCCCGTCCGGTCGACGATGATGAACTCCACCATCTCCCCCGCCGCCACCCGGATGCCCGTCTCGTGCAACATCTTGCTCACAACGGCGCTGACGGTGTTCGTCGTGTACTCCTCGGCCTCGCGCGTCAGATGCCGGCGCAGAACGAGGTCCATCGGGTTGGCCCGACCGCTCCGCAGGATCGCCAGATGATCGCGCAGCACTTCGAGCATCGCCGGAACCCGCTCGCGCACCTCTTCGACGTTCTTCGCGTCCTCGAGCAGCCTCAGCATCGACGCCTGCAGGTGCTTCACGAACGGAGGCGTATCGCGCCTACGCGCTTCGATGCCGCGCATCTTGATCTCGTCGTGGTGGTACCACCCCACATACCGATTGGCCGTCGTGATGGCCGGGTCCTGCTTCGACGCCGGGAAGAGGATCCAACGGTAGATCCCCTCGAGCGAGATGTCGATGTTCACCGCGCGGCTGATGACGCGGCCGAGATCCTCGTAGTCCTGCTCCGTCGCCCCCGGTTTCTTGAGCCACACGCAGTCGATGATGGCGTGGAGCATCTGATAGCCGGCCCGTTCGGCGATCTCTTTGGCCGTTAGGATGGCGTCGCGCGAAAAGGCGTTGACCGATTCGTGCGCCTCGATGCGGCCGAACCGCGCGTTCTTGTAGCCGAGGTAGCCAAAGCACGACACGAGCATCCACTTGAGCGCCGTCTGCCGGTGGTCGTACATCTGAAAGAGCCGCTCATTGTGCTTCTTGTATTTAGCCTTTTGCCTTTTGTAGTACGAGCGCTTCTTCACCACATCCGCCAGCGTGGCCGCCACGATCCCTTCACGCTTTTCGCACACCGTGTACCCGAGCTCCGGCACCCGCTCGTTGTGGCAGCACCGGCAGTTGATCGTCTCGGGCGAGACGTTCTGGCGCACCATGATCGTCGGATACATCGACACGAAATCCATCTCGGCGATGTCCTCGTGGTAGCCAAGGGGCGGATTGAAGATAAGCCCGCCCCGGTCGGCCAGCAGGAGCGTCGCCGCAGACTTGAATTCCTCCGGTTCACGCTTCTTGGCCGGGATGAGGATACCGTGGCGGTAGGCCCACGACAGCTGCAGCGACGACATGCTCGTGCCGATGCTGGCGCGTGATTGCCGCTGGCCGGGCATCTGCGTCAGCCGGACCATCTCGTACAGGCCGTCAAGGTTGGCCTCGGCCACGGTGAACGAGTTCGCCTGGTCGACGTGCCACCGGCCGGAGAACTCGAAGGCCCCGTCCTTGTGGACGATCTTGCCGTACTGGAAGAAAGATGATTCCTTCGTCGTCCGGTACGACATGGCCGTATCGCGGTTGAAGAGCAACGGCACGCGGAGCTTGCGTGCGACCTCGGTGATGCGCGGCATCAGCGTGCCGTCGCCGTACTCCGTCAGGACGATGTCAGGGTCGGCGCGATGGAGATGCCAATTGAGCGACTCGACGACCGATGCGGGGTCATCTTGCTCCAGCGCGTACGTTTGACCGTCGTACGCTACTTCGAGCTGCAGCGTGCGCTGATATTTTGGAGGGACGAGGTCGTTGGCGTTGCGCAGGCGCAGAATGCTGAGCGGCGGCAGTTCGTAGTCGACCGCGTTCCGGTCGTCCTGAAGAGACCAACCGACGAGTTTATCCACCAGCCGGGGGCCCATATTGTGTCGCGAAGCGACATCCACATCTTCCTCGGCGGAGGCGGGCTTGTTGTTGTCGTCGATGAGGTATTCTCCAAACCCCAGCGGAAAGAGCTGCGTGGCGTACAAAAAGAGCTGCGGGACGAGCAGGTCGGAGTTGTAGAAGGCGTGGTGGGGAAAGAACCGTTCGAAGAACCGCACCGCCCCGGCAAAGCGGGTCGCGTCGTGGACGAACACTTCGAACACGTCCACCGTGTCGCCGGAGAAGATCTCCGTACGGGTGGTAGGGACGAGATCGACCCGCACCGGACACCGGGGCGCCAGGGCGGCCGCCCGGCGCGCGTCGCTCCCCCGCAGGTGCAGGTAGAACGACGGCCGGAACGGATGCCAGCACTTGCGGCGGCGTCCGTCGGGCTCAATGAGCCAGATGGCGAGCCCCTCGGGGATCGGGTAGAGATCGAAGAGCCAAGCGGGAACGGGAGAGATCATGGTGATGACCAAAAAGCAAACGGCAACGTACAAAGAGCAAGAAAACGGCAAGAAGGAAGGAACCAAAGGACAAGTCGTGATGGATCCTGAGGCGCATGAATTCAGCCGCCTTGCCTTTTCTCTCTTTGCAGTTTTCTGTTTTTTTGAAAGTTGCTGTTTCTCATTTGCTGTTTATGGTCTCCAGCCTCTCGATCCGATCCTGCAGCCGCCGGATCAGCTTCCGCTGCTCGAGCGCGATCGACATCATGATGCTCTCGAACGGGATCGTCCGCATGGCGTAGAAGTTCTCCGCCAGGTGGATCTTCGCCGCGCGGAAGACCTCGTCGAAGAGTTCCTGGTCTTCTTTATGAAGACCGCGGCGGAATTTCGACCATGACGACACCTCGGCGTCGATGATGTTGGTGAACGTTGGAACGGTCCTGCCCATAATGATCTCCTAGAAAAAGATGGCACGCGGAGTCGCGAAGGACGCAGAGAGCGCAGAGGAAGCGGTGGTTGGAATATGATTTGGCAACCGTCTATATTTGCAAAGCCATTCATACGAGGGGGTTGTATGATTGAGAATGACATCTCTGGCACCGTCTTGGACTGTGCCATATCCTTACACCGTCGCCTTGGACCCGGCCTTCTCGAATCTGTCTACGAAGAGGTCCTGACGTATGAATTGCGGAAACGGGGATTGCGCTGTTCTCGTCAAGAAGCCATCCCACTTGTCTATGACTCACTGCGCCTTGAGACGGCCTTTCGCGCCGATATCGTGGTTGAGCACGCTGTCATCCTCGAACTCAAATCGATCGAGTCGCTGCTTCCGGTTCACAAGAAACAGTTGCTGACCTACCTCCGTCTTTCTGGCTTCCATCTGGGCATTCTGATCAATTTTAATGTTCCTCTGATCCGGGACGGGTTTGTGTGCATTGTCAATCGCCTGTAATTTTATCATTCTCTCTGTGACCTTTGCGGTCTCTGCGCCTCTGCGCGATACCTCTTTTCCTCCCGTCAATTGATAACTCACATCCACGCTCCGCTGCAGCGTCGTGAACAACCGGTTCCGCTCTTCGGGGGCCACCCGCTGCTCACGGCAGACGACGAGAATGGACATGCCGTCATTCTTCATGCCGGTCAACGCCATCCGGACGCGCGCAAGGATCTGCTGCACCTCGCGAAGCGGCGCCTGCTCGTCGTAGAACGTGTCGAGCAGTCCGAACACCATGCCGACCGTCGACCCGATGCGCTTCAGGAACGCCGGCAGGCGGCCGACGATGGCCTGTTCCATCTGATAGCAGGTGAACCCTCGCGAGATGTAGATCTGCTGCAGGAACGCGTCCGGGTTCATCCGCCGTTCACGCGCGAACCGGGCCAGCAGATGCACGTCGAACCGGTTGGCTCCGTCCACCACGGCGATCGGCATCCCCTTCCGCATCGCCTGCGCCGCCATCGTCAGCGCGAACGGAAAAATGTCACGGTCACCATGGAGTAACACCACCTTCCCCGGCGGTTGGGGGAAGGAATGGACGATGGAGTCGGCAGAGGAGGCGGTGGAGAGCATTGGTAGAGATCAGCGGCCAGAGGACAGAGATCAGTTCTGAGAAAGTCGTCAACCATGCAGACTCGAAGGATCAGCGGTTACATCTCAGGCCTCCGCCTTCCCATTCACCATTTACCATTTACCCTTCTTGTTCTCCTCAGTACTACGACATTTATGTCGCATTGTCAAGACAGAAAAACGCCAAAAATGGCGCTCTCGGCGACACCGCTTCAGTCTTGTGTCTTTCGTCTTACATCTTCTATCTCATTAGTTCAAACGTTGAACCGAAAATACGTAACGTCCCCATCCTTCACCTCATACTCCTTTCCCTCCACCCGCATCAGGCCCGCTTCTTTGACCGCCGCTTCCGAACCCAGCCGATCGAGGTCCGCGAACGACATGATCTCAGCCCGGATGAAGCCCTTCTGAAAATCGGTATGGATTGCGCCGGCCGCTTCGGGAGCCGTCGCGCCCCGACGCACTGTCCACGCGTGCACCTCCTTCGGCCCGGCCGTGAAGAAGGTGATGAGGTGCAACAGGTCGTAGCCTTCGTGGATGACCTGGCTCAGGCCCGATTCCTTCAGGCCGAGACCCTCGAGGAAGTGCTGACGCTCAGATTCGGGCAGCTCCGCCACCTCCGCTTCGACCGCCGCGCTCACGACCACCACCTTCGCTCCTTCCTTCGCCGCGATCTCGCGGACCCGTTGCACATGAGCATTCTCTCGCCCGAGATCCTTCTCATGCACGTTGCAGACATACATCACAGGCTTGTCGGTCAGCAGATGTGCGTCGCGAATCCAAACCCGTTCGTCGTCGTTCGCCAGCGGCATGTAGCGAGCCAGACGGCCGCCGGCCAGGTGAGCCTTCAGACGTCCAAAGAACTCCTCTTCTTCCTTCGGCTTCTTGTCGGCGGTGCGAGAACGACGCTCGGCGTCGGCTTGCTTCCTTTCGACCGTATCGAGATCCTTGAGCACGAGCTCTGTCTCGATGACCTCGATGTCGTACGTCGGATCGATAGCCCCGTCGACATGGACGATGTTCTCATCCTCGAAGCACCGGACGACGTGCGCGATGGCGTCCACCATCCGGATATGGCCCAGGAATTGGTTGCCCAACCCTTCGCCCTTGCTGGCCCCCTTGACGAGGCCGGCGATATCCAGGAATTCCAGCGTGGTGGGAACAACCTTCCCCGGCTTGTAGAGCGCCGTCAGGCGGTCGAGACGCCGGTCCGGGACCGCCACGACCCCCACGTTGGGCTCGATCGTGCAGAACGGATAATTGGCCACGTCCGCTCCGGCGGCCGTGATGGCGTTGAACAGGGTGGATTTGCCGACGTTGGGGAGTCCGACGATGCCGCAGGTGAAGCCCATAAGGTCCTTCGCTGGTTGGTCCAAAAACACTCACGCAGAGACGCAGGGGACGCAGAGGCCGCAGAGAGAATAGATCGTATTCGCTCTGCGTTCTCCGCGCTCTCTGCGCCTCTGCGCGATCGCCCTTCGTCGAGAAGCGCATCTACGGTAGTAAGATACGGATTTTTCTCCGGGCACCCAAAGCGGCCAACGATGAAAAGATCCTCATGACATTGCGTTTGCATATTTATGCACATCTATGTATAATTATACATGGACAATTATCACGCTCCGTCACGACGCACCGCGGCCATCATCGGCGCCTCCGGCTATTCCGGCGCCGAGCTGCTGCGGATCCTGCTCCGCCATCCGGGAGTGACCGTCGGACGCCTGTACGCCAGCACCTCCGCCGGTAAGCGCGTCGCCGACGTCTATCCGGCCTTCCGGGGCCGAACGGAAGCGACCTACGAGACCTATTCGGCCGAAAGCGCGGCCGGTCACGATGTCGTATTCATCGCTCTTCCGTCCGGCGAAGCCATGCGGCTCGTGCCGGGCCTCCTGGAGCGCGGAACCCGCGTCATCGACCTCGGCGGCGATTTCCGCCTGCAGGATCCGGCCCTGTATCAGCAGTACTACGAGCGCGAGCATCTGGCCACGAGCGTTCTGCCGACCGCCGTGTACGGGTTCCCCGAGTGGCACGCCGATCGCATCCGAACGGCGACGCTGTTGTCCAATCCCGGTTGCTACCCGACGGGCGCCATCCTTCCGCTTGCCCCCCTTTTGAAAGAAGGTCTGATCGAACCAGACAGGATCGTGATCAGCTCCCTCTCGGGCGTCTCGGGAGCCGGTCGCGCATCGTCCGTCGAGATGTCCTTTGCCGAGGTCAATGAAAGCGTGCGGGCGTACAAGGTCGGCGTACACCAGCACATACCCGAGATCCAGTCGGCCCTCTCGGACCTGAGCGGCCGGGCCGTGACGGTCACGTTCGTACCGCACCTGATCCCGATCGCCCGGGGCATCTATACGAGCATGTACGCCGTTCCGACGCGACCGCTGACAGACGAAGACATCAAGGGTGCGTACGCCACAGCCTACAGCTCGGCACCGTTCGTTCGCGTGCTCGGCCAGGCCGTTCCGGAGATCAAGAGCGTCACCGGCACGAATTGTATCGATATCGGCTGGCGGCGATATCCGGAGAATGGCCATTTGATCGTCCTCTCGACGATCGACAATCTCGTCAAAGGAGCGGCCGGCCAAGCCGTGCAGAGCATGAACCTGATGTTCGGTTTGCGGGAAACGGAGGCGCTCTGGTGAGCAACGCATTTCAGGAAGTGGACGGCGGCGTTACGGCCGCCGCCGGTTTCGTCGCCGGAGGGCTGTACTGCGGCATCCGGAAGGTCAAGAAGGACATCGCCATCATCCGGTCAGATCGGCCGGCATCCGCGGCCGGCGTCTTCACGCGGAATCGCACCGTCGCCGCGTGCGTGACCGTCGATCGGGACCAGCTGGCATCGTCGCCCGTGGCATCCGCCATCGTCGTCAACAGCGGCAACGCTAACGCTTGCACGGGCGAACGGGGGGTCAACGATACATGGACGATGATCGATGCGACCGCCCAAGCCCTGGGCGTTCCCCGCGGTCAGGTCCTGGTCTCTTCCACCGGCGTCATCGGCCAGTATCTTCCGATCGACAAGATCGTGACCGGCATCGGCACGCTGGCGACGCAGCTTCTGCGCGACGGCCACGCGGACGCGGCCGAAGCGATCATGACGACCGATACCTACATGAAGGAAGCGGCGGTCCAATTCTCCGTCGACGGGAGGACGACCACGGTGGGGGGCATGGCGAAAGGCTCGGGCATGATCGCGCCGAATATGGCCACGATGCTGGCCTTCATCACCACCGACGCCACACTCGCCCCCGACGCACTTCAACTGGCGCTCCGGAGGGCCAACGACCGGTCGTTCAATCGCATCACGGTCGACGGCGACATGAGCACGAACGACATGGCCATCATCCTGGCAAACGGCGCGGCGGGAGGCGCTCCGATCGCCCCGGGCACACCGGCCTTCGAGACATTCTGCGAAGCGCTCGAAGTGGTGATGGTGAAGCTCGCCAAGATGATCGCGCGGGATGGCGAAGGGGCGACGAAATTGGTGGAGATTGCGGTGACTGGCGCGCGCACGGAGGCCGAGGCCGCCCAAGCCGCCGAGGCAGTGGCAAACTCGAACCTCGTCAAAACGGCCATCCACGGCGCCGACGCCAACTGGGGACGCATCCTCGCGGCCGTGGGATATTCCGGCATCGATTTCAACCCGGACCTCGTGGCCATCTCGTTCAACGGATTGCCGATCCTGAAGCCGAACTACCAGATCGTCATCGACGAGGCAAAGGCCAAGGACGTGCTTCAGCAAGAGAGTATCGTCGTGCAGATCGACTTGGCGCAGGGAAATGCACAGGCGAAGTTCTGGACGTGCGATCTGAGCAAAGAATACGTCCACATCAATGCCAGCTATAGATCATAAGACGAAACATTCCAAACGGTCAAAACTTCCAAACGTTCCAAACGAACGGTCCACACTTCCAACCGTTCCAATCGAACGGTCCATACGTCCAAACGTTCCAGACAAACGTCCAAGCCCCAAAAGGTTCGCACTGTGGTGATGCTCGATAATCAGACCAAAGAACAGGTGCTCGTCGAAGCGCTCCCCTACATCCAGCGCTACGAGGGGTCGACGTTCGTCATCAAGTATGGCGGCGCGGCAATGACCGAGGAGGAGCTGAAGCAGACCTTTGCGAAGGATGTCACGATCCTTCGGAAGATCGGCATCAACATCGTCATCGTGCACGGGGGCGGCAAGGAGATCACGGCGTTGGCGGACCAGCTGCAGATCCCGACCCGGTTCGTCGACGGTCATCGCTACACCGACGAACAGATGATCGACGTCGTCACGATGGTCCTCGGGGGCAAGCTGAACAAGCAGATCGTTAACCTCATCAATTCCAACGGTGGAAACGCGATCGGATTGACGGGAGCCGACAACCTCCTGCTTCGGGCAAAGCGACTCACCCCCAATGGCAAGGACCTGGGCCTGGTGGGCGAAGTGACGAACGTGAACACGGCGTTCATCGAACTGCTCCTGAAGAACTCGATGATGCCCGTGATCGCCCCATTATCCGTGGGCGAGAGCGGAGAGGTCTACAACGTGAATGCCGATCTGGCCGCCGGCGCCATCGCCGCTGCCCTCAGGGCCGAGAAACTGGTCTATCTGAGCGATATCGAAGGCATCTCTGTCAAGGGTGAACGGGTTTCGACCCTTACGCGCACTTCGGCCGCCAGGCTGATCAACGAGGGTTCCATTTTCGGCGGCATGATCCCGAAGGTCACGTCGGCGTTCGACACGCTTGACGCGGGGGTGAATAAGGTGCACATCATCGACGGGCGCGTGAGACACTCGCTTCTGCTCGAGATCTTCACCGACGCCGGGATCGGGACACAGATGGTGCATGAGTGAGCACTGATTCATATGTCCACAACCCCTCGACTCGTCCCGACAAACAGCGTCGTGACGCGCTCGGGGTTTATCTCGTGAAGCGTGCAGAGAACCGAGTTGGCCGATGAATAAGAACGAACGACATCTTGCGCTCAAAGAGGTCATTACCGCCCGGCACATCGGCACGCAGGACGAACTCGTCCGAGCCTTGAAACAGGCCGGATTTCCAGTCACGCAGGCGACGCTGTCGCGCGACATGAAGGAGCTTCGCATTGCGCGCGTGAACGGTCCCGAAGGGCCCCGCTACGCGCTCACACCCGAAGCCGAAGAGAAGCGCCTCCAGCCGTACCTGGCATTCGAGATCGAGTCGATCTCTTTCAACGAGTCGCTGATCGTGGTCAAGACCCTGCCGGGCCGCGCCCAGGGCGTCGCCGAGATCCTCGATAGCTTCCACCATCCGGATATCCTCGGCACCCTGGCGGGCGACAATACGGTGTTCGTGACGCCGCGGTCGACAAAGAAGATCCCCAAGCTGGTCAAAGAACTGAGGGGGATGGCAGTGGAAGTACGTATGAAGTAGGAAGTGGCGAGATGGAAGACTGAAGCACAAACGAAGACCGATTCAGTCTTTCATCTTTCGTCTTACCTCTCTCATCCCTTACGACATTCACGCGTCTTTCATCAGATACCACAGGAACCACAATGAAAAAACTCCGCATCGCCGTCGCGTATTCAGGCGGCCTCGACACCTCGGTCATGGTCAAATGGCTGCAGGAGAAGTACAACGCCGAGATCATCACGGTCACCGGCAACCTCGGACAGAAGAAGGAACTCGTCGGCCTGGCCGACAAGGCCTACAAGTCCGGCGCGAAGAAGGTCTATATCCAGGACCTCCAGAAGGAATTCGTCGAAGAGTACCTCTGGCGTTCGCTCAAAATGGGGGCGCTCTACGAACACAACTACCCCATGGCCACGTCCATCGGACGTCCGCTCCTGGCGAAGGCGCTCGTCGACGTCGCCAAGCGCGAGCGCTGCACACACATCGCCCACGGATGCACGGGCAAGGGGAATGACCAAGTGCGCTTCGAGATCGCCGCCGCCGCCCTCGCTCCGGAGATCAAGGTGCTGGCCCCGCTCCGCGACTGGGAATTCAAGTCCCGCGAAGAGGAGATCGACTACTGCCAGAAGCACCACATCCCCGTGGCGGTGACGAAGGAGAGCCCCTACTCGATCGACGAGAACATCTGGGGAACGAGCATCGAGTGCGGCATCCTGGAAGATCCGATGGCCGAACCGCCGGCGGATGCGTACCAGCGCACCGTCGACCCACGGCACGCACCCGACAAGCCGACCTACGTGACGATCGGCTTCAAAGAAGGCATTCCCGTGTCCCTCAATGGCAAGCCGATGGACGGCGTGAGCCTGCTCCACGAGCTCAATGCCATCGCCGGTGCGAACGGCGTGGGCCGCCTCGATCTCGTCGAAAACCGGCTCGTCGGTATCAAGTCGCGCGAGGTGTACGAAGCCCCCGCCGCCACCGTGCTCCATTTCGCCCACCGCGAGCTGGAACGCCTCGTGCTCGACAAGGAGACCTTTCAGTACAAATTGAAGATGGCGCAGGACTACGCCACGATCATCTACAACGGCCTCTGGTTCACGCCGATGCGGATGGCCATGGACGCCTTCGTGGACTCGACGCAGAGGGTGGTCAATGGCCTTGTGAAGGTGAGGCTCTACAAGGGGAACGTGGATATCTCCGGCCGGACCTCGCCGAATTCACTGTATGACATGAAGCTGGCGACGTACACGAACGAGGATACGTTCGACCACAAGGCGAGCGTCGGGTTCATCCAGATCTATGGACTCCCGGTGCGGACGTTCTTCCGGGTGAACAAACATCTGCTGATGAAGCCGAAGCTGGTGAAGAAGATGGTGAAGAAGATGGTGAAGAGGAAGAAATAGCCGGAGGCCCAGCACAACTGCCGCGCCCGCCTGCCCGACGCTTCGCTACGAAGCGGCGGGCAGGAAGCGGCAATCCCCTTTTCAGAGCGCCGACGACTGGTAATTGGGGATCGGTGACCGGGTATCGGATGGGGGCGCACGTCCGCTATGTCGTCCCCTTCCGGTCAGCTCACACCCTTCACCTGACATCTGATTCTCCGATGAACAGCGAACCCCGGATGACCTCCGGGGTTCTCTGTTGTGGTCTACGATGAACGTGCCAAGCGTCAGAAGTCGCTTTTGTCTCTCGACTCGCATCCTAACGACCCACGCCCGTTTCGGCGGCGGGTTGTTGCGAATCCTTGCTGCCGTGAGCAGGGGAGCGGGTGATTCAGTGCTTGAGTCACTCGTCTTCGTGAAAGTTGCTCGGCATCTGGTGCCTGCTGCGGCCAGTCTCCTCGCACGAAAAGATGTCCCCCCCAATAGAAGCACAAAACCCCGGCTATGATCCGGGGTCTTGCCTCATTGCATTAAGCTTGCGGCTTAGACGGGCAGCGCCAAACCATGCGGCCCGGTCCATACGCAGAAGATCATGAGGTAAGCACAATCTTCGACGCCTCGATTTGTGATTCATTTGCCTTCTTCTCGAAATCCCTACGAAAAGTTTCCATTTCGGAGTCAATGCTGTCGTACATCTCCGAGCTCTCTTCTTGTGAAACGATTCGCACTCTGCCTTCTTGTCGGGCTTTCTCGACGATTTCCTCATACCTATTGCGAATCTCGGCTGGCATGATTAGAAACCTCCTTGGTGATTACTTGAATACATCTCAAACGGATTCAATGGAATCTTGATCTCGCGAGCTTCGTGCTTTTCGACGGTAACAAACGTCTCCGGTAGCGCAACAAACAACAATGCATCCGATGATCTGCCGTCGTTCTCCGTCGCATCAAGAACTACGAGACCTCGAGATCGCCTGTTGCATGCAGACTGCTTGTCGGTAAGTTCCACGACCCAAACGAATTTGGGCATCAGGGTCTGGAGAATAAGCTCTTTCGAGTCGTTGCCAAGGTGTCGATCGTAGGCAATCTTTGACTTGAAGGAACGACTCGAGGTCAGAAACGGTCGTAATACGACCTCGGGGAAGGCTTCCAATTCTGAACTGTTAACAATTTGCGATTTTAGCACGTTAACCGCAAGGTGCTTAGCCTCCAATGCTTCAAGGTAGATCTTCGAATATAGGGGCACGATTGCGCTTGTTAGCCTGCAATTTGCCCAGTCTGGGTGAGGATAGTGCGCGGTAGGGCTGGAGAAGTCACACGAAACGTATGGAGCATGGTTGTCGTCAACGGCAATGAACCGGCGATCGATTGCTGACCAATCGATCAGCTCCACTTCTCCGCTTGAAGTCCTAATTCGATCGAACGCCCTAGCGGACATGATGTTCGTCGACGATGGGTCCTCCTGACCTGCGACAATGACTGCGTGGCCAATCTTGGGATTCTCCAGCGTTGCCACGAAGGGGATTCCAGAGTCGATATACTGGTTGAACAGTCCTGGAAATGCCGAACCGAACTTCCTTTCGTGATACAGCCTGACGCCAAATCCAAACTCACGTAGGGCAAAGGATATTTGAGTAGCCGTCAGACCGTGCGAAGGTAACTGTCGCTCGTATGTCTGAGTGGTGAGTGCATTCACAATGGATGAGGGCAGCGCAGGCTTGTATTCTGCATACTTGTTGCCGAAGTATTCCATGACGCCCCACACTGTGGTTTCGGCACACTTAATTGTCTCAGAGTCTTGCGAGGATGAAGGAAAGGACGAGACTTTCAGCTTCGCGCCATTTATCGCGGCCTCGGTTTCGACGGTGCAACAATGGAACTGTCTGAGCTTCATAGCGCTCGGGGAGACGTTTGAACGGCCAATGATGCCGGGCAATGTTGGCCGCAAAGTAAAATACCCAAGAAAGCCTTTGGCGAGCGTCTCACGGAGGGCCGCGTCCCTGAAATGAGGTTCTGTTATCTCAAAGTCGAACAGAGAGACTCTGATAGAATCTCGTGCGTACTGGCGGTGCTTCGTGGAAAAGTACGTGTAGTAGCTGTTTCGATATACGCGATCAACGTATGGATACTCGACATACGCCCAGAGATCATCGCGAAAGGAATGTAGATACCTTTGTAACCTGAGATCGGTCTGGCTGTCCGGAAAACCGTATTCGTCCTGCAGCAATTTGATGAGAACATCCCTCAGCCCACCGAGTGACACGTACGAACTCTTCAATTTACTCATTTCAACTCCCTCGTTTACTTACATCAGTTACACAGAGCGCCGTCACGCAGCCTCCATCGTCCCCTGCGGATATTGTCCATACACAAACTGGTAGGCCGAGTCAGATTTGATTTCTACGTCGTCGGGCGAGTAACTCGGTGTTGGCAAGCCAGTTTCTTCATTCCATAAGAAGTCGTGGATAAAGCTCTTGACGCCCGACCGGGTTTGTTCCTTTTCGCGCCAGTCTTGTACCCGCAGATATTCCTTCTTCAGCCTATCGAGCAGATCACGCGCAACCCCCTTTAATCGTTCTCGCTCGCGTTTGCTCAAATTTGGCTTCTCCAAGATGTCAAAGAGTGAGAGTGATTCTTCGTCAAGACCCTCGCGAACGGCTCTTCGCTCCTCCGCATCAAGTTGATCCACGAACCTCAACAGCGTGGCAAATGTCTGCTCGGTCGTAACGCGGTCCTTCTCCAGGTTGTACTGCGCGATGATCTCCTGATACCGCTTATCAAAGTCGGTCCGCAATGGATTCCGTTCAATCATCCGCCGCAGCCGTTCTTCTATGACGTCCTTAAGTTGGCTCGTTATCGTGTTCTTCCGGGGGTGCTTTGCGAATTCCTTCCGAAGCCGATCGAAATCGATCTTGCTGATGTCGTAAAGCGTTCCCTTCTCAACGGAGGTGGGGGTCGGCAATGGCACGACCGCCTCGTCGACGATCTTGTGCAGTTCCCGTATGATGCTGGTGATGTTTGCGTCGTCGCGGTCCTTCTGGAGCGATCGGTAAACCGCATTGACGGCGTCGTACTCAAACCGGTACTTCTTCACTCCTTCGATCGTAATGGCCGCTTTGAACTTCACGAAGAATTGGCGTGCCAATACTTCGAACCGCTTTCGTGATTCCCCCGATGCGTTGACGATCTCTTTGGCGGTGCCAACCTCGGCAATTCGGCCGTACCCTCGGTTGTCTCTGATCCGGCCGAAATCGTATCCACGTTCCTGGAAATACTCACCGACAGCCGTACAGGTTTCTGCAAGCTCGCCAAGCAGTTGCTCTTGAGGCTTGACTGGATCCACAGATGCTTCTGCAGTACCGGTGCCTTCGCCACCCGCAAATATGGCCAATGCCTCTCGCAACTGCTTCAGGATGCCGCAGTAGTCCACCACAAGTCCGTTGGGCTTCCCTTCGTTCACCCGGTTCGCCCGTGCGATCGCTTGCATCAGCGTGTGCGCCTGGAGCGGTTTGTCGAGATAGAGGGTGGCTAAGCTCGGCACGTCGAACCCTGTCATCCACATGGCGCAGACGATTGCCAACCGGAACGGATGGTTGGGGTCCTTGAAGGCCATGTCGATCTCGACCGTCTTGCCTCCTTGGGATTCGTACCCGTCTTTGATCTTCTTCCGATGAGGCTCGATGTCCAGATCCCATTCCCGGAACCGCTGAACCTCCCCTTGTTCTTCACTGATGACGACCGCGATTTCCGTCGATTCAAGCCAAGCCTGCTTTGCGTTCAGGAACACCAACTCTTGCTCATCCGGGCTCTCCCTGATCGCCCGTACCGTGTTCGCAATGGCCATTTCCCAATATTTGCGGACCAGATTGTACATCCGCACGGTCGTGATCTTGTCGATGCAAACCAGCATCGCCTTCCCCGACTCCCAGCGTTCGGTATAGTGCTCCACCATGTCTCGCGCCACGGCATCGAGTCTTGATTCTGCCGTCATGATCTGGTAGTCGCGTCCCAGTTCACGTTCAAGACGGGCTTCCTGATCGACATCCAGTTGGAGGTCCTGCAGTTTCTCCGCGAAACGGGCGTTGATGTCCGGATGCGTGAGTTTTAGCTTCTCGCCGCGGTTGTCGTAGTAGAGCGGAACGGTCGCATTGTCATCCACAGCCCTCTGGAAATCGAATGTGGAGACATAGTCGCCAAATACCATGCGCGTGATCTCGTCACTCTTAAAGAGCGGCGTGCCGGTGAAACCGATGTAGTGCGCGTTCGGCAGGGCGCTTCTCATGTTAACGGCCAGGCGGCCGTATTGCGTACGATGCGCCTCGTCAGAGATCACGACGACGTCGGCGCGGGTGGAGTAGGGTTCGGCCGGGTCGACGTCTTTGTTGAACTTCTGGATCAGTGTGAACAGATACGGCCGATGCTCTTTGAGGAGCGACTGCAATTGGGCCCCCGAGTTGGCCCGGACCTTCTCCCGCTTGTTGTCCACGATGCCACAGCCGGCAAATGTGCGGTAGATCTGTTTATCCAGATCGTCGCGGTCGGTGACCACAAGAAACGTGAACCCAGAAGAGATCTTACGATGGATCTTCTGCGTGAAGAAGACCATCGAGTACGATTTGCCTGCCCCTTGCGTGTGCCAAAAGACGCCCAGTTTGCCTCCGAGCTCTTCCCGGCGCCGTACGGCATCGATGGCACGATTGACACCCAGCACCTGGTGATTTCGGCCAAGAATTTTGATCAGTCCAGCCGGTGTGCTGTCGTCGAAGAGGATGAAGTTTTCGAAGATGTCCATGAAGCGGGACTTCTCGCAGACCCCTTTTTGCAGAGTCTCCATGTCCACGATGCCGGCATCTTCCTCCGCCAATCGCTTCCACTCGTGGAAGTGCTCGAACTTGCTGGTGACCGAGCCCACCTTGGCAGTAAGTCCGTTGCTGAGCACGATGACAGAGTTGAACGTGAGCAGGTGTGGAATGGTGTCCTTGTAGTCGCTCAGGTTCTTCTCGTAGGCCTGCCGAATATCTTTGTGGACCGCTTTGAGCTCGATAAATAGGAGTGGGATACCGTTGACGAACCCCACTATATCGGGTCTGCGACGATAGATGGAGCCCTGGACCCACAATTCGCGAACCACCAAAAAATGGTTGGTGGTTGGGTCGTCGAAGTTGAAGACTCGCAGTCGGATGACCTCGACTTCTCCCTTGGGATTCCGGATCGAAACCGGAACTCCCTTCTTGAACAGCTCGTATTTCGTCCGGTTGGCCTGTGCGAGCGACTGCGCGGCGCTGATCTCGGTGATCTGCGTGACAGCCGAGTCGTACGCTTCAGCGGGCAGAGACGGATTTAATTGTTCCAGTGCTGCGCGGAGATAGCGTGTCAGCACGACCTCCCGCTCCGACTCCCTGCCCAATGTTCCGTTCCGGCCCAGGACTTCGTCGTTGAACGCGTACACACTCTCCCACTTCAACTCGTGGTGGAAGTAGTTGGCAACGGTTTGCTGGATGAGTTGGTCTTCGGAGAGTTCGTTGGTACTCATGGACGCGCGAAGTCAACGTTGAATATACATGTCTGATTGTGATGGTCTAATGTCGCGTCTTTGCATACAGCTGATTCACTCGCTCGAGAAGTATGGCAGCGCCAGGCTCCTTCGGGGTTGCTTTGATCTTCGCCACCCTGCTCATGAGAGCTTCGATGTCAGGACTCGCAACGCGAATCTCTTCTCTTACATAGTTGAGGAATGCAACCTTTGCATATGTGGCATTCTGAAGTTCTCTAGCCTCCTCAATGGCTTCCAAGTACTGGAATCTGCCTAATAACAGTTGTCCTGTTCGGAAACTCACCAGTCCAGCGGTTGCTTTCAGACATACTTGTGCAGCTTGATCCTCTACTTGGTCGACGTTAATGCGGTCAAGCCACCCTTGTGCCTCTGAAGCCTTTCCATTTAACGCCAAAGAATATGCAAGGTTGTTTATCAATTGGGAATCATTGGGATTCGATTCTAACGCAGCCCGACAAAATGTCTCCGCGGCATCATGATTGTCTAGCATTACCGCCAACACATAGGAGCCAAGCATTGCAGGCCTTCGGGCGAAGGGCATATCAAGGAACCAATTCTCTGCATGTGTAACAGAATCCATCCACCTGTTTTCGTTGAATGAGTTCAGCGCAAGTGCTTCGTGATTCTTCTTCAAATCGAATTCACTCGGGTCACAGTAGAACAGGGGGTCTTTTCCCAGAGCCCACTCGACCTGCGCGAGAGCGTTGTCGTTCGGGTCCTGTATGGCTCTCCGCAAGAGATCGCGACTGCGGCGCCTATTGCCATCAAGCAGTTCGATTGAACCTAGCGCGCTTGCAAGTTCAGCTGTGCTAAAGTCCGAGTGTTGACCTGATTCCAATAGACGTTTTGCAGTCTTGATGTTTCGAGAGTGGTGTCCGAGTGTCGACGAAAGCGCAATCTCGGTGGAGAGTAGCCACGGATCGGTGGTCGTAAGCGGCAGATTCCTGAATAGGTTCAGGGCTCTTTCAGGTTCGTCGTAATGCGCGCAAATCCTGGCAAATGACCTCAAGACGAATCGATTCTCCGGTGCGATTGCTAACGCGAGACGAATACTCTTTTCTGCTTGAGAGCGCTGACCTAGTATGGAGTACAATCTCGCGAGTTCGACATAGATGAGCGCGTCGCTTGGAAAGCGGCATGCTGCAACGCGGAGCTGGTGAATTCGTTTGCGAATGCCCTGTTGATTGACCAATCCCTGGAAATCACTCAACTTCAAAGTGCTAGGTTCGGTCCCATTCGCCTGGCCCCCGCCTAACACGCGTTCTGCCAAATCACGTTGGAGCGGAGTAGTTACTCGAGGGTGCCGGAGAAGAAACTCCGCAGCATTCCTTGCCTCGTCGGGGGCCATTCCACCTGCCACTACGGCGGCACTCACAAGATCGGCCGCTGATCCAATGGACTTGTTATCTGTCCATCGCAGAAGTGAATCCGGAATTCCAAGTATACTACTACCACCAGTGCGATTAGTCGTGCCCAACTCGCCTAGCGACACTGTATCCGAAAACTTTCGAAAGTTAGGAATCGTGACTCGATTCCGGAGATTAAGTATTTGAGCCATAGGACAGCTATCGGTTGATGTGAAGTCTAGCTTTGTAGTGAAGCAAATCCAAACTCGAAATCACGCGATCAAAGTCGTATTGATTAGGAGGTGAACCAATCGACTTCGGATGACCTCTTT
Source organism: Bacteroidota bacterium (assembly GCA_025454835.1). Classification (GTDB taxonomy): domain Bacteria; phylum Bacteroidota; class Ignavibacteria; order UBA10030; family UBA10030; genus 2-02-FULL-55-14. The sequence goes on from JALONQ010000008.1 coordinate 112,844, forward strand.
TCTCTGGCAACGGATGACAGAGGTATTCGACCATTTCCTTCAGACTTGATTTGATCTCATCCGTCTCACAAAGTGATGCATCAAACTCGTCGAGGGCCTTTCGGAATGCCCCTACTACATATGGCGCTACGTCTCGATAATTGCCAGAGTATCGCTCCCAACTCACATCGTCGGCAAGGTGTTTGCGAAGCAGGCTGTTCATGGTGACACCTGCGAAGTAGAACACTAGAAGGCTTCCGAAAAGATAGCAGTCTGCTGCGAACGAGCGAATTTTCCAATCAGAATCCGATCCCGCGTATAGTTCTTCAGGAGGGGCGTAGTTCATATCTCCAGCAAATCTCAAATTCGAATGTGGGCCGTTGAGGCTTGCGCATGTTGATCTGCCGATATCCCCAATCTTGGTTTCTTCTTTGAAGAGAAGAACATTTGACGGCTTCAAATCTTGATGAGACACATTCGCGGCATGAAGCTGTCTAAGCCCCGTTGCAACGCTGTGTAGAGATTTCAATTTCCACGCGCTATCAAGTCGGTCTGTATACGTCAGTTTACTGCGCACATCGCCGTCGGCCAAATCGAATACAAGGTAGGGTACCACTGTAATTGGATATCCAGTTACGTTCTGCTCTCCTGCGTCCTTGACCAAGAGAATTTTTGTAACATGCTTGCCCGCGCAGAGTCTTGACAAATCTCTCTCGTACTTGTAGGCATCAAGCATGTCCGAAATGACGTCGACGACAGGTTTGCCCGAGCCATCAGTCAGCATTAGGAACCTGGCAAAATTGAACGCCTTGAGAAAGCATATCTGACCCTCCTTCTCGACCTTATAGCACACGGAAAAGAATGCTCCCGTCGATCCAGGCGGGCGTTCGATGCGCTCCAGTACTTTCCAGCCGGATTCGAGTACTAGTCCTTGGAGGTTCTCTGCTGCATTGACTTCGCTCATTGCGGCTTCTCCTGTCAGATTGTCACTTTTCCACTCATCAACCTCGGCAACAACAGGTCGCGCGCCATCTTCAGTCTCTCGGACTGTTGCAATAGATTCAGAATTTGGTTGAACATGGGGCTGACCTTTGCCTCGAACAGGTCGAACAGTTGATTTGTCGGCATAAGGATTCGAGCTGCCTTGAATGCGTCCAGTACGATCGCGTCGAATACCGCCCCCACCGCGTGCTGTTTGAACTGTTCCGTGTTCGCCTGAAGCGCCGAATAGAGGAAATAGGTCCCGATGCCGTCATTCCCTTTCAGCGCAAAACTCGACTGACTCATCGCCATGGGCACGGCGGCAATGTTGAGCGCCCCAACAGTACCGCGCGCGGTGATGAAGATCGTTCCCGGCTCGAAAAGAGCGCTGTTACAGTTCCTGAGCCCATCCTCGGTGATCGTACGTTCCGTACGGAGCACGAACGTATGGTCGACAATGTCTTTGGGCGTGAAGAACGGAATCTCGCCGTCCCAGTATTCACCCTTGGTGGTCCGCGGAGTTCCTCCGCTCATGATTTTGGCGATCTGATTTACGGGCTTCCTCTCCCACCCCCGCGGAATTCCGTCTTCAATCTTCAGCTTCTCGTACCCCGGGAACCGGAGCCGGACGAACCACTCTTTGTAGATCTGCCGGGCGGCGTCTTCGAGAAGTGCGATTCGTTCTGAATTGTTGGCAATAAGATCATCGACCTTCGCCAAGAACTGACCGATCTTGTGCTGAACCTTTAGCTCGGGGAGGTTGTCCACCTTGAGCTTTCGGATGTCGGCCATGTTGACATGTCGAGCAGTAGCTCCAGTCTCTCCCGCAAGGAGTCGTCCTTGTTGTCCCGGCGCAAGAAGGTAATAGCACAAATAGTCAGGATCGACATGCTTTTTGTTCGGCCTCAAATGAACGGTTCGTTGACCCAAACATACTTGTTGATCTTCACGTACAATTGCCACATTTCCTGCCGGCGCTTCGCGAGCCAGAATCAAATCCCCCGGTTTCGGCGTGGCTCTTCGAATTCGTTGTTGGTAGATGTCTTCTGATACCCGGTGAACGTCTTTCAAAATGAGCCTGCCTCTTCCAACGTTTGGCGTCCGAATGAGGGGATATCCTTCCTCTTCCGCCTTAGCCGTCGTGTGAAGGCAGTCCACTATGAATTCGCAAACATCGTTGAGTGTACGCGACATCGTCGTCATTCCACGATCTGATTGAGTCCTGCCTCAACATCCTTTGCCAACTCAGCGGCCTTCATGTTTAGCCTGTTTAGTTCTGATAAGGTGCCCCTGATGGCATCTTCGAAGTCAAATTCTTCGTCATCCTCAACCTGAGCTACCCCCACATACCTCCCCGGCGTGAGACTCCAGTCGTTGGCCTTGATCTCCTTCCGGTCGACCAGCTTCACGAGTCCCTCCACGTCCGCAAGCTTCGCGTCGGGGAACCGCGTCTGCAGCCAGTGGGCTTGGTGATGGAAATAGACAGGACGGCGCAACTGGGCGACCGCTTCGTCTCTTACTGCCTCAAGGTCCTTGAGCATCCGCTTGACCGCCCGAGTGTCCCAGTTGAGCGCCTTCTTGTCGTTGTCGTTTCCCTTTTCGCTGTTTAAGCCAGAGCCATTCTTCGCGTCGTTTACGATAGTGTCGGCTGCATCCACCGCCTTTCCGGCGAGCTTCACGACGTGCTCCAGTAGCTTCACCTGTTGCTTCAGTTTCTCCGCAACGGAGGCGAACGACTCCTGAACCTTGATCTGAACCCCGTTCTTCTCCGGGATCTTGCGAGCGTGCGCTTCCAAGAAGTCCCGAATCGCCTTCAACACGCTTTTCTTGCCGGTCGAATACTCCGCCATCGCGGCAGTCCATTCTGCCACGGTTGCCTCAAAAGGCTCCTTGGCCGACTTTTCAACCTTGGCACTCTTCAATGCCTCGGAGAGGTCATCGACGGCTTTGCTGACTGGCTCCAATGAAGTCTCGAACGCCGCCAGACGCTCCGCCACCGGTCCGCATTCATCGCACATCGACATGAGATACTCTTTAACGAGCCCCAGATACCGGTCCGATTCCCCTCGGTAGAGCCACACAATGGCCGTGAGATTCTGCTCCTGCTCGGGCGAAAAGTCGTTCACCTTGCGCGACACCTTGTGGTATAAGTTGCGTGCGTCGATCATGAGCACCTTGTTGAGCCGTTCCTTCGGCTTCCCCTTGTCGAAGAACCAGAGTTCACACGGAACAGTGCGGGTGTAGAAGAAGTTGGACCGAATGGCAATCATCACGTCCGCATGCCCGGTCTCGACGATCTTGCGCCGAACCTCTTTTTCGCCATGACCGGCACTCGATGCCTGCGACGACATGACAAACCCCGCCCGGCCCTTGGAATTCAAGTAAGCGTAGAAGTAGGAGATCCAGATGTAGTTCCCGTTCGAGACGGTTTTTTTCTTTTTGTTGACCCCCGGCAGGCCGAACGGTAAACGACCTGAGTTTTTTACCTTTTCCGCATCGATCTCGTCCACGTTGAACGGCGGATTGGCCATGACAAAGTCGGCCTTGCCCCCCAATGCATGTGCGTCCGTGTAGTATGAGTTTCCTTCGATGATCTTCCCTTCCAGCCCGTGCACCGCCAGGTTCATCTTGGCGAACCGGATGGTCGTGGCAGACTTCTCCTGTCCGTAAAACGTCACTGCCTTGTGAGCCTTCTTCCCCACTTTCTCCATGAAATGGCTGGACTGGACCAGCATGCCGGCCGAGCCGCAGGCGGGGTCGAAGACAATGCCGTGGTCGGGCTCGATGACGTTGACGATGGTCTGGACGAGCGAAACCGGTGTGTAGAACTCGCCCCCGTCGTGCGCCTTCTCGGCGGCAAACTTCATCAGGAAGTACTCATAGATCCGTCCGAAGAGGTCCCCGTTCGTCGTGTTGAGCGCGGAGTCGTCAAAGGTGCGGAGGAGTCCGCGGATCACCTCGGGTTCCAGCTTGGAGTAGTCCTTGGGCAGAATACCGGAAAGGAGTTCGCTGTTGTCCTTTTCGATGCTTTCCATCGCAAAGGCGAGCGCCTTTCCGGGGTCCTCCTCTTCCGGCAGGTTGACGAGCACATCCCAACGGGCTTCCTCTCTCAAAAAGAGGGCTGCTTCCCGGTTGAAATGCTCTTTTGTCAACGGCGCGGATACACCTCCGCGCTTGACGAGGGTCGGCTCCACCTTGGCCTTCACCTTCAGGAAGCGATTGTAGGCGTGGCGCAGGAAGATGAGGCCCATGACAGGCAGGAAATACTCGTTGGAGCCAAGCCCGGAATTGGCCCGCATTTGGTCCGCCGAGTTCCAGAGGCGTTTCTCAAGCTGTTCGATGTTTTCCATCTAAGATCCCAAGCCGAAGTTGATTGATCATATCCAGTTGCATCGCTCGTTCGCGATCGACATCGAAACGATGTTCCATCATCGCGTACGCCAGAGCACCGCCCTTTTCTCCCAATTCTCTTTCAAGCAGAGGTAGAATCCAGGCCAGGCTCTCGGCAGAGGCAATTTGGGCAATGTCGCGTCCGAGCAGCCTGGGGCCGATATTGCCATAGTCAAAGCCGTCCTCCTCCACCAAATCCGCATCGCGCCCGTAGATGCGGTCTTCTTGCCCTGCGTCAGCGTAGTGCATCATAATATAGGCGATATCCTTGGCGTCATTGTCCCGGCTTCGGTCTTCATCCCAGGCAATTAGCTTGAGGATCACCAAGCCGGGCGCCGTGCAGACTCGAATCGTGAGTTCATCCGATGCACGGACGGCAATGGCAGCCTTGTACGCTTCCTCGAAACCCACCATGGTCATGATTCGATCAGACTGTGGCCACTGGATCTTCCCCTTGGGGACCTCTATGTCCCCAAAGGGCAGTACATCGACGATCATGCCCGATTCATGTATCAGTCTGTACCCGTGTGTTCGGCTACGGTGGAAACGCGTATAAGAGGCCAATGTGCCAACCACAGATTGGAACTCCTCCCAACTCGCGACACGCAATCCGACGTCAACGTCATTTGTGGCCGCTCTTGCTGCAATGCCGAAGATCAATTCGAACAGAATATCTCGGGCTCTTGCTCCAACAAAGAAGAATTCCGTTTGGGTCTCGTCGAGAACCCGGACTAGATCCCCGATGACCACTCGTAATTGTGGATCAATCTTGTTCGAAATATCGGCGTAGATACTGATCATACACCATTTGGGCGGTTTGAATATTGCGAGCTTCGTTGGTCGCCATCAGATCGGCATATACCAGAAGCGGAGGTGCGACGTTCGGGTTGGGCTCTTGTGTGTCGAATCTCCAGAACCTGTCTCTGATCTCGACCATGCCGTATTCATCTTTTCGAAGCTTCAGATCCAGCATCAGTTCGTTGGTCGGACGGTGAACATACATTGTGATGACCTCCGGCTTCAGAAATCGGGTGAGAAAGTGCCCTCCCACTTCTCCACCCCATTGCGCTCTGTGCCGCGTTAGGTCCGCCTTCTGCCAGAAATCTGGTTGCTTGGCGGCAAATCTTCCAATGAGTTTCTTCGGACGAAGACGGTTGGTGTACGCTTGCGTCCAGAGATTCAGGAGGTCCTTACGGCGAGTCAGGGTACGTCGATTGTTGGGGTGTTCAATTAAGTAGCCTTTTTGTGCGAGCTGTTTCATAACTCCGGCAACAGTGCCCAGTGCCACCTGTGCTGCTTGCGTGATCTCCCGATAGTTCGCGTTCAACAGTTCCGGCTTGCACATAAGCGCAAACGCGACGCGAATACCCGCCACGCCAAAAAGCTCCTCGCGTGCCTTCCATGTATCCCGCGCACGACGATGGGCCTGGATGTGAATGTAGGTCTGTTGCCCTCGGAGGAATGCGTTGCCCGTGGCGTCAAGGAATTGAACGCCAAGTTCTCGCATCGCATTGGCGAGCTGCGGATACGCGTATCGAGTAACGAGAATCCAGTGCTCCTTCGCTTGTCCGAGCCGTTCGGCCAGTTGACCGATCGTAGCTCCCGTCAGCGTTTGCTTGACCTCGATGTCGTATTCCCTCATTCCTTCTGGAAATTCAATCAGCACACGCTCATCCGCTCGCAAGAACAACTGGTCTTGTGGCGGTGGCCCCAGACGTCTGATTTCAATGCCGGTCTGATTCTCGAAGGCCAGGAGCGTCTTTGCCAGTGTATCTTCGACTGGTGTTTTCATTTGCGTTCAATAGAATCATTAGTTCAGTCGAATTGAACATATATAAATATTGAACGCAATTCAACTTATATTGTTGTTCATTTCGATTGAACATCAAGCAAATATGAACAAATTGCGAAAACCATCAAAAAAAGCCCCCAGATCGTGGGGGCAACTGCATAAATTCTGAAGCAACGCTATGGCCGAAACTGCACAACCCAGGCCCAACGAGATGGCGGATGTCGCCGAGCAACCTCGGGAACCTGCACCACGCATCCCTTCCCCCTCTTCTCCCATCGTAAGGGCTCCTGCACACCCAGCATCCGCACCTCGCTCCCGTTCGCCGGAATGAATGAGGGGATCGTGATCGACTCCGGCGGGCTTGATTCATCCTCACGGGCCAGATAGATCGCGTTCACCACGCCGTTCACGCCACGCGTGTACGCCACCTGTCCATCCTTATACGGCGGGATCGTTCGCGTTCCGTAGATCGCACCCCCGTTCACCTTCATCCAATCCCCCAGGTCGCGCAGCCGGGCATAGGCCGTATCGTCCAACGTGCCGTCAGGGCCGGGACCGACGTTCAGCAGGAAGTTGCCTCCCTTCGCAACGATGTCCACGAGCAGATGTACGAGCGTACGTGACGGTCGATAAATGTCGCTCGGCACATAGCTCCACGACGTCGCCATCGGCATGCAGGTCTCCCACGGAACACCGAGCGCGCTGTCGGGCACCTGGTGCTCGGGCGTGATGTAGTTCTGGTACGGTCCCTCGACCGCCCGATCGACGATGATAAGCCCGGGCTGGTGCGACCGTGCCATCGCTGCGATCGTTGGCATGTCGATGTCCTGATGCGTCGGCACTTTTCCCCAGCGCGGTGACGTGGCGGTCATCGGCTGCACCCATCCTCCGTCGAGCCAGAGAATGTCGATCGACCCGTACTCCGTCATCAGTTCCCGGATCTGGTTGGATGTAAAACGCTTGAACGATTCCCATCGCTCCGGATACTTCGTGATATCATAGTTCACGTTGCGGTCGAACGGCGGGAATCTTCTCCACCAGTAGTCGTCCGAGTGCCAGTCGGGTTTGGAGAAATACGCCCCGATCCCGAGGCCCCGTTCACGAAACGCACCGAAGAGTTCTTTGGCGATGTTTGCCTTCGGATGTGCGCTGAAGGCACATCCCGCATCCGTCGCTTTGTAGTCTGTTTCTTTCGTGTCGAACATGCAGAATCCGTCGTGATGCTTCGTCGTAAAGACGACGTACCGCATGCCCGCATCGTGTGCCGCGGCCGCCCAACGAACGGGGTCGAACTTCACCGGGTAGAATGAGGTCTTAAGACCTTCATATGCTTTGACGTACGCCGCATAGTCGTCTGCAAATGGCCCTTTCCGTTCACACCAGCCTTCGTCCTCCGGGCACAGACTCCAACTCTCGACGATCCCCCATTGGCTGTACGTTCCCCAGTGGAGCATGAGGCCGAATTTCCAGTCCTGAAACCGTTCGAGCTTGACGCGAACCAGCGGGTCTTCAACCGGGACATAACCGGCGGGCGATTGTGCCTGGGCGAGGGAGATCATCGCCCCCAAGGCTGACCACGCAAGGTGTTGGGGCATGCGAGCGTTCATCGAATGGCTCTATGGTTCAACGACGAGCAGATCGTGGAGGTCGTACGGGATCCGGAGCAGTCGCATCGGCCGCAGGTGAGAAGTCCCGAACGATCGCCCGACGACGACACGGATCTGCGCCGCCATGCGCGATGGCACGAGGATGATCCGTTTCCGGCCAATGGTCGTGCCGGACGCGACCGTCGTCCACACTCCGTCTGCCCACGCCTCCACCCGGAATTCTCCCACGCGCTGCCCAAAGCGGATGTCCTCGGATAGCTCGACGCCGTTGAATCCCGACGGCTGATCGAACGCCGACGTCCAGACGGAATCGATACCCGGCTCCGGGTGTAGTGCGATCTCCGAGGACCTTTCGTAGCATTCTGCGAGCATCCATCGGAACCCCATCAGCGCAGCGCTATCCGGCGACGCCACGAGGCCTCGACGGTCGAGGGGGACATTTAACAAGAGGGCGGCATTCCGTCCGACCGACCGAAGATACAGCTGCATCAGGTCGAGTGGGATCTTCACCAACGGATCTTCCGCCGCATGATAGAACCAGCCCGGACGGATGGACACATCACATTCGGCCGGGATCCATGCGGCGCCGTCGCGGTGCCCTTCCGTGCCTTCGAGATATCGGGTGTGTCCGGGCGCCGGCGCGCCACCGTCGGGTCCGACTGGTGAGTACGTTGACCAATTCGTCTCGCCGGCATATCCCTGTTCATTGCCCACCCATCGGACATCCGGGCCGACGTCGCTGAAGATGACCGCCTGGGGCTGCAGCTCCCGCACGAGCGCCCAGATGGACGGCCACGGATAGTACGTCCGGCGATCGATGGTGCGGGTCTTGCGTGCTCCGCCGTAGTAGCCGTCACCGCCGTTTGCGCCGTCGAACCAGACCTCCGAGATCTCTCCGTAGTTCGTGAGGAGTTCACGCAATTGTGCCCGGTAGTATTCCAGGTATTCCGGACGACCGTACTCGCTGTGATGGCGGTCCCACGGCGAGAGGTAGACGCCGAACTTCAACCCGTGGCGACGGCAGGCATCGGCGAACTCGCGCACCATGTCACCGCTTCCGCCTCTCCAAGGACTCTTCCTCACCGAATGCTCGGTCAAAGGCGACGGCCAGAGGCAGAACCCGTCGTGATGCTTGGCCGTGAGAATGACCGACCGCATTCCGGCATCGCGGAAGAGCCGCACGACTCGATCAGCGTCAGACTCGACCGGGTTGAACAGTGCGGGCGATTCGTCTCCGTAGCCCCATTCACGGTCGGTGTACGTATTCAGGCCGAAGTGTACAAATGCGGAATATTCGAGCTCGTGCCAGGCGAGTTGGCGGTCAGAAGGAGCGGGGAGTGCGGGTTGTGCCTGCGCCGCGGCGGCGCACCACAGCAGGATCGCTGTTCTGATCGTCGGCGGGATCGTCATGAACGAATGTAGCCACAAAGACCACATGGAACACAGAGAGCAATGAGGATCCTCATGGAGATCTTGAGGTGCTTCACCCTCTCTTTGTGTTCCTTCGTTGTGATCTCTGTGGCCATCAGAGCTTTAATCCACCCTGAACCGCTTCTTCGGCGCCGGCGCCTGGGGATCGGATCCCTTGGGGACGAGGTCGAAGACCGTGGTCTTGATCGTTCCTTCCTGGATGCGTATCACCTGGGCCCGCGTGTTGGCTCCGATCTTGTCGGTCTCGAACCGGAAGACCGTACGATACGTGCCTCCTTTGCCGGCAAGATTCAGCGTGTCGACCATCTTCATCAATCCGCCACGCGGCATGAACTCGTACTTCTTCGAGGAAACGACCGCACCGGTGCGCTCGTTCATCACTTCGACCAGGAATCCCAGGAACCAATCGGGCGACGGCTTGAGGTCGTTCGTGACATTCGCGGCGATCGGGTTCGCAGCGGCTGCGATCTCTAGCAGGATCCCCGTTTCGGGCGCCCGCCCGGCGATCGACCACTCCTTACCACGCCCCCCCATCTCTCCGGTCTTGATCCTGATCTCATCGACGACGGATTGCGACATCAGCATTCCGGAAGTCACGCACAGCAACGCCACCACCCACGGGGTTTTCATACGTTGGTATCCTTTCGACATGATGCACTATGAAAGAGCCCGCGGGGTCAGAACTCCCCGTGCTCCGTCCGTCGGATGATCTCGTCCTGCAACGCTTCCGACAGGTCGCAGAAGTAGTCGCTGTATCCCGCTACCCGGACGATCAGGTCGCGGTGTGCAGAAGGGTTCTGCTGCGCTTCGCGAAGCGTGTCGGCCGTGACGACGTTGAATTGTACGTGGTGACCGTCGAGCTTGAAGTAGGCCCGGACCAAGCCTTTGAGGTGCTCCACACCGCTCTCGCCCGCAAGAAGACGCGGCGTGAATTTCATGTTCAGCAGTGTACCGCCGGTCTTGATGTGGTCCATCTTCGCTGCGGACTTCAGCACGGCCGTCGGTCCTTGACGGTCCGCCCCCTGAACCGGGCTGATCCCTTCCGACAGCGGCTGTCCCTTGCGGCGCCCGTCGGGCGAAGCGAGACAGACCTCGCCGAAATACACGTGCGACGTGGTCGGGAGCATCTCGAGCCGGTAGGCGCCCCCTTTTCCATTCGGACGGCCGTCGATGGCTTCGAATAGCATTCGGAAGGTCTGCGTCATGAGGGCGTCGGCTGCGTCGTCGTCGTTGCCGTATTTGTGCGTCTTGTGCACCAAGCGCTGGCGGAACGTCTCGTGCCCCGCGAAGTCTGCATCCAGGATCCCGACGAACGGCCCGACGGGTACCTCGGCCTTCTCAAACGCGACCTCTTTCAGGGCCGAGAGACTGTCCGTGATGCTGCCGATCCCAACGGCCTGGATGAATGTGTTGTTGTATCTCGCTCCTCCGGCGTTGTAGTCGCGGCCCGTCGTGATGCAGTCATCGGTGATGACGGACAGGAACGTGTGGGGCATGCGCGTGGCATACAAGCGCTCGATGAGCTGGTTCCCCCGGATCTTGATGTCCAGAACGTGCCTGACTTGCGCGGAAAAGGCGGCGAAGACCTCATCGTACGTCGTGAACGCGGCCGCGTCACCCGTGTGCAGGCCAATCTGCTTGCCGGTTCGATGGTTAAAACCGTCGTGCAAGGCCAATTCCAACATCTTCATCAGGTTGAAGTAGCCCGTCAGGATGTAGGCCTCTTTTCCGAAGGCCCCTACTTCGACGCAACCCGAACAGCCCCCCTCCCGCGCATCTTCTATCGTCTTCCCCTGGCGCAACTGCTCCTCCACGACGGCATCGGCGTTGAAGAGCGACGGGAAGCCGTAGCCCTTGCGGATCACGCGCAGGGCGTGTTTGAGGACGGCGTCGGGTGTCCGGCGCGACACCTGCATGTTGCTGCTGGGTTGCAAGAGGTGCATCTCGTCGATGATCTCGAGCAGAAGATGCGTCACCTCGTTCGACCCGTCGCTGCCGTCGCGCAACAGTCCGGCGAGGTTGATGTTCGCGAAGTCGGTGTACGTGCCGCTCTCCGCCGCCGTCACGCCGACCTTGGGCGGAGCCGTATGGTTGTTGAACTTGACGAAGAAGCACTCCAGTAATTCCTTTGCCGACTCGCGGGAGAGCGTGCCGTCCGACAATCCCCGCTGATAGAACGGCCAGAGGTGCTGGTCGAGATGGCCCGGACTGAAGGCATCCCAGCCGTTTAATTCGGTGATGACGGCCAGGTGACAGAACCAATAGTACTGCAGCGCCTCATGGAAGTTCCCCGGCGCGTGTGCCGGAACTCGCCGGCACACCTCGGCAATGTCCTTGAGTTCCCTGATGCGCGTCGGGTCGGCCGTCCGCGCGATCTCGCGCTCGGCCAGTTCGGCATGGCGCTCGGCGAACCGGACCACGGCGTCGCACGCCACCGACATCGCCCGCAGTTGTTCCCGCTTGTCGAGCGCTTCGGGGTCCCGTTCGAAGTCAAGCGCGGATACCGCGACGGCGATCTCTGCCTGGAAGTCCCGCATGCCCTTCCGGTAGATCTTCCCGTCGGCGACGGTATGGCCCGGCGCGCGTTGTTCCATGAATTCGGTGAAGCAGCCGGCGGCGTAGGCATCGTGCCATTCCGGCGGCAATTGCTCGAACATCTGGTCCCGAAGCGAGCGGCCCTTCCAGAAGGGGATGATGGTCCGTTCGTATTCGTCGATCACCGCGGGCTCCACGGCGTACGAGGTCTTTGGCCTCGAATTCAGGATCCGCAGGTCCTCGACGCTGTGGCAGGTCAGCTCAGGGTAGGTCGGTACGGCCTTGGGACGGGGTCCCCGCTCGCCGACGATCAGCTCGCCCTCGCCCATCCACAGGCTCTTCTGCTCGCAGAGAGCGAGGAAGTTCAGGGCCCGCATCATCGGAGGGCTGTACCGGCCCTGGTGTTGCCGGTAGAAGTCCGTCGTGATGCGCGCCCGTTCAACACTGATCGACGGAACGGCCTCGAGACTCTCCTGGCGCAGGCGCTGGGTCCGGGCGTTCACGTGCCGCCCCCCATCGAGATCGCCAGATCCCGAAGCCGAAAGGGCTCCGCAAGTTCCTCGAGCCGTGCTTCGGACGGCGACGGCGTTCCATGCAGGGCATACTCCTTCCCGACGCGCGCAAATTTCGCTTCACCGGTCGGATGGTACGGAAGCAGGTCCACCTTCCGAAGGCCCGGAAATGACGCAACGAAGGCGGCCGTCGCTTCGAGATTCTGGGCGTCGTCGTTGAAGCCGGGAATGACCGGTATGCGGACCCGGATATTGGAGTGGATCTCCGACAATGAGGCGAGATTCTGGAGAATGAGCTGATTCGAAACGCCCGTTGTCGCTTTGTGCCGGGCGTCGTCGATGAGCTTGAGGTCGTACAAGATCAGGTCGGCGTTCGCGGCCGCAGCAAGCAGGTCCGGCCAGCGGGCGAATCCGCATGTGTCGAGGGCGGTATGGATGCCGTCGGCGCGGAGGAGCCGCATCGTCTCGGTCACGAAGGCCGCCTGGAGAAGCGGTTCACCGCCTGAGAAGGTGACGCCGCCGCCGGATTCATCGAAGAAGACCCTGTCGCGCGCAGCCTCAGCCGCCAGTTCCGCGGCATCGCACTCCCTTCCGACGGACTGCAACGCCCCGGTCGGACACTGCTCGACATCGGTCTCATCCCGGCCCCTGACCATCGGGTCCGATAATTCTTCTTCGTTGCAGCGGCCGCAGCGGATACAACGGTTCATGAGACGGACGAGTTCAGGCTGGGGGAGCTGACTCTCGGGATTGTGGCACCAGGCACAGTTGAGTGCACATCCCTTGAGAAACACCGTCGTGCGGATGCCCGGGCCGTCGTGGAGGGAGAAGCGTTGAATGTTGAAGACGAGACCGGTCGGCATGCGGATCAGCGGCGATGGGGGAGCGTGGAGCCTGGTCACGACTGCTGCTGAAGCCACGACAGCGCTTCTTCCAACGTCGAGGCGATATAGAACGAGCGCCCGGTCTGTGCCTTGATGGCCGAGAGAACGACCTTCTGGATCCCAGCGACACCGACGACGGCGCTTGCCTTGATGTGGGGGGCGTTGTAGCGCGCGCAGGCCGTGATGGCTCGCGCGATGTCGGCGTCGAACGCGCTGTTGGTCACATTGGTGACGGCCAACACCGAACCCGCCGGTTCCTGTTCGACGCGCTTGCGCACGGCCTCGATCGCCTCGTAGAACTCTCCTTTGTCTCGCAGTTGCATCCCTGCCAGATCGAGATGGAGGATCCGCTTTCCCCTGAACTGGAGCTCGGTCAGTCGTTCGACGCCCGATGTCGTCTCGGTTTCCATGCGCTACTGCCGACCGAACCTTCGTTCGACGACGCTCTGAATGACCTGTCCCATCGCGTTCTGTCGTTCGGGATCTTCCAGCAACGCCCGGCTGACCTTGTTGTCTCCTATCTCGAGAAGGGCCCGGTACGGCGCGGTATTCACGTTTTCGTCCAAGCTGAAAAAGGCACGTGCTCCGGTGGAGCGACAGCGGTAGTCGTTCCGCCCGGTTGAACTGTCGAGCCAGACGCCCCGGTTCTCAAGTCCCGTGATGTCGGCGATGGCCTCGATGATCTCCGCCACGAGTTCGCGATTGGCGGCTTCGTACGCGTCACCTTCGTGGACATATCCCCAGATGGCGTTCCGATCCGTGCCGCCATTGTTGTGGATGGAAATGAAGACGTGCGGAGCGATCTCATTCGACCGCTTCAGCTCCCATGCATAGCCGGTGAGCGTATCGCCGACGATGCGTGACGTGTGTTCAACCATGGTGTTGCTTCCACGCCGCGCATACCGCAGACCGGGAACGTCATAGCTCCACACTTTGTGCGTCACGACGGCGCCGGTGTTGGCGGCGATCGCCGCCTCGGCGATGGCGTTGCAGACCGCCGCCTCGTTGAAATCCCGGCCGGTATCGGTCTGGTGCGACGGCTGATAGACCACCACAACCTTCCCCTCCGGCCGATCCGGCTTCAGGATCGACGGCCCGCAACCGATGATCCCCAATCCCACCAGCAGAACGACCGCCCTGAAGAATTCTCGCAGAACTGCTTCTTTCATAGAAACCTCTATTCCACCCTTCTCCTCTCTCCTTGTCTCCTCGCTTCAGTTCTTCTTCGCCCACTTCTTGAGGAACTCCGCCACCTTCTCCCTGCTGTGTCCCTTCCCTTCCTCAAGCTGACCCGAATCCTGCGAATGGACCATTTTGCCATCGGCGTCAAGAATGAACAGGTGCGGGTATCCTGCGACCTTTGGGTACTGTGCCATGAAGATCTCGTTCTTGTTGTCCATGCTGACATTGACCTTCATGATGACGTAGTGCTTGTTCACCAGATCGGCCAGGTCCTTGTTGGCCCGGAACAGGTCATCGAGCCGGTGGCACCAGATACACCACTCGCCGCCGACGTCGAGGAGAATGCGCTTGCTTTCTTGAGCGGCTTGCTCCTTGGCCACATCGAGCTGACGGAACGGATTGGCTGACGGGTCATATTTGCGGTCGAAGAACTCAGCTGTGGCAGCGGGTTTGGTCTCTTCCGATGCGGGTTTTTCCTGCGCGGTCACACGGGGCAGAACGAACAGCATGATCACACACAACGCCGATACGATTCGCATACCATACCTCAGAATTGATGGTTCACAACACCGCCAACCGCACCCGTTGGCGTAGCAAAAGTTTACGCAAGAAGTGCCACAGTTTCCACGAGGAATGTTGCAGGTCTCGGCAAATCTTGATTGATTAGGTCTCCTCTTTCAGAAGGACCACCCTTGTGAAACGACTTGGAATATTCCTATTTCTGCTATCCCAGGTTGTATCCGCGCAGGACTCCCTGTTCCTGCGCATGATCGTCCCCGGTCGTGACACGATCCGCACGGCCACACCTCGATACCGCGTCAGCGGCAGCACGTTGCCGGGCGCCCGCGTCTTCATTCAGGACAAGGAAGCGGTCGTCGTTCGAACCGGAGCGTTCGGCGGCGCGTTCACGCTTGCGGGAGATACATCGGTCCAGCGTGTGCTCGTCGTCGGACCCGCCGGCGATTCGCTGGCGCGCGATTTCGTGTTCGTCCGCCCCGAGCGCCTCAAGACCTCGCCACGCGACACGCTCGTCATCGACAGCCAGATGATGCGGCCGAGTGAGGACCTGTGGCTCACGGCCGGCGATGTGCTCGAGGTCCGGTTCAAAGGCAGCCCGGGCTGGAAAGCGACGTTCAGCATTCCCGACGTCGAATCGGGTCTTCCGATGCGAGAGCTCTCACCCCGCGAAGCGGGCGGCGTGAGCGGCGTATATGTCGGCCGGTATGTCGTACAGCCGGACGATGCGACGAGCGGAACGCCGATCGAGTTCAAGTTGCGTCGATCCTTCTTCAGTCGCCTCTCCGCCGAATCCCGCGCGAAGGTCTGGATCACGAGCGATTCACTCCCGCGCACGGCCGAAGTGGTCGGCCGCAAGCCGTTCCTGAACGTCGGGCTCGGTTCCGACCGACTGGGGGGCGCAAAGCTGGGCTATCTGCAACCGGGCGCTCTCATTCGGGTCACTGGCAGGGTCGACGACCAGTATCGCGTGCGTTTATCGGGTTCGATGCAAGCGTGGATCCCGCAGGAGTACGTCCGTCTGCTCCCCCCCGATGCTCCTGCGCCGGCGTCGCTGACCGGGTCCATTTCCGTGACCGGCACCGATTCTGAAGATGTGGTCATCGTTGGCCTCTCCTCAAAGATGGCCTACACAAGCGACCTGCAGACAGATCCCCTCGCGATCGTCGTCGACGTCTACGGCGCCACGTCGAACACGAACTGGATCACGCATCACCTGAGCGCTCAGGAGATCTCGAGCGTCAGGTGGAATCAGGTCGAAGCCGACCGCTACCGCCTGACGATCGCGCTCAACCACCGGCAACACTGGGGACATGACATCGAGTATCTCGGATCCTCACTCCGGATACGTGTCCGGCGTCCTCCACAGGTCGCCGACCCGGCCCGACCGTTGAGCGGTCTCACCATCGCCGTCGACGCCGGCCATGGCGGGTCGAACCGGGGCGCGCTGGGATCGACCGGGGTCGAAGAGGCCGTGATGAACCTGGCCATGGCACAGCAGCTGGACTCGATCCTCACGGCACGTGGCGCCCGCACCATCATGACGCGCACGAGCGACGACAATCCCGGCATGCTCGATCGGGCCGACAAGGTCGTCTCGGGCGGGGCCCACATCCTGGTGAGCATCCACTGCAATTCAACCGGCGAGACGTCTGATCCGACGACGGTTGCGGGTACGTCGACCTACTACCGGTACGACGGCTTCAAGGCATTGGCGGATATCCTCTACGAGCGTCTGCTGACCCTGGGGTTGAAGCCATGGGGCGTCACCGGCTCGTTCAATTTTTCGCTGAATGGGCCGACACAGCTTCCCAATGCATTAGTGGAGACGGGCTTCCTGTCGAACCCGGAGGACGAGATGCTCATTCTCGATCCGGACTTTCGCCGACGGCTGGCCGAGCAGGTGGCCGACGGATTGGAGCGGTTCGTGAAAGAGCGTCGTTAGAAACCTCCGGGAAGTAGGCAGTAAGCACGAACACATTCAGGTCCTGTGCAGGCTGACAACTGAGGACAAAGAACACACGTTCTTTGACACTTGACATCAGCCTAATCCCGCCTGAATGTTACCTGCCTACTGCCTACTCCGTCCGCTTTCTCCCTGTCCCACATTTCCGTACCTTACTGCATCAGTCATCCTTTTCCACTCTCGTCAGACTCCACCATGGCACATCACGCCCTTTGGGCCGGACGGTTTCGCGAACCCCTCTCCGCCAGCGCGCTCAAGTTCTCGTCGTCCATCGATTTCGACAAGACCCTCTATCGAGAGGACATCGCCGGCAGTATTGCACATGTGGAGATGCTGGCCTCCGTCAAGGTGTTGAAGGCCCACGAGGCCCGGCGCATTCGAACGGCCCTGCGGCAGATCCTGCGCGAGATCGAGACCGGCAAGCTCGACGTCAGCGGCGCCGAGGACATCCACATGGCCATTGAGCAGCGGCTGATCCAGAAGCTGGGTCCCCTCGGAGGCAAGTTGCACACCGGACGCAGCCGCAATGACCAAGTGGCTCTCGATGAGCGCTTGTATCTGCGCGCCGCCATACGAGACCTGACGAAGCAGATCACCAATCTCCAACGGGTCCTGGTGTACAAGGCGGAGAAGTATTTTGGCGCGGTCATGCCGGGCTACACGCATCTCCAACGCGCTCAGCCCGTACTGCTCTCTCACCATCTTCTGGCCTACGTCGGCATGCTCGAGCGTGACCACGAACGCCTGCTCGATTGCCGCAAGCGGGTCAACCGCTCCCCGCTCGGCGCCGCGGCCTTTGCCGGGACGACCTTTCCGATCGATCGCGCGCTCGTGGCCAAGAAGCTGCATTTTGACGGTATCGTCGAGAACAGCATCGACGCCGTCAGCGACCGCGACTATCTGGTCGAGTTCTTATCGGCGGCCTCGACCCTCATGATGCACCTGAGCCGCTTCGCCGAAGAGATCGTTCTCTGGTCGTCGACCGAGTTCGGCTTCGTTCATACGAGCGACGCGTACACGACGGGCAGCAGCATCATGCCGCAAAAGAAGAATCCCGACATGGCTGAGCTGGTGCGCGGCAAGACGGGTCGCGTGTACGGGGCCCTCGTGAACATGCTGACGCAGATGAAGGGCCTCCCGCTCGCCTACAACCGCGACATGCAGGAGGACAAGCCGCCGCTGTTCGACGCCGTCACGACGTCGCTCGAAGCCGTCGACGTCTTCGGCCAGATGCTCGTTCACACGACCTTCGACACAGCCCGGATGGCGGAGGAACTTCGCACCGACTTCACGACGGCGACCGACATGGCCGACTATCTTGTGCGCAAAGGCCTGCCCTTCCGACAGGCGCACGAGGTGACGGGCAAGGTGGTGCACCACTGCGTGACGCACCGGATGTATTTCGGCAACCTCGACCTCGACACGCTCACAGCTTTCTCAACCGAGTTCGACGAGGATATTTTCGAGCATATCCTCCCGACCAACAGCGTTCAACAGAAGCGCTCGGCCGGCAGCACGGCGCCGAACGAAGTGAAGAAGCAGATCGTGCATTGGAATAGGGTGTTGCGCGGCAGGAAAGCGTTGCGGACGTGAGGAAGTAATCAGTAGCGGCTGGGTGACAAATAGAAGTAGACAGCTTTAGCGTGTGCTGATTTTGCTGGTTGTTCTTTGACAGAGTAACTTGCGGCCGCCTGCCGATCTGATGAGA
>JALONQ010000022.1 GCA_025454835.1 Bacteroidota bacterium
TTGACTCCCTTGAGCGTGATACCGCAAACAACGTACGAGCGACTCTTTTGTTGCACAACAACGACCGTCAAACAGAGTTTTTCAGCAGCCTGCTAGTACGCCATGCCAGCACGCCATCCACACCTCACGATCGCTTCTGTCGCGTTCACTCTTGTTCTGGGCTGTGGCGCTCCCTCGGACTTCGAAGGGATCTGGGCCGGACGTATGATCCAACCTGAAGGACCGCGCGCGCTCGACGGCTACCATCAGTATCTCCGGCTCGACGTCCAAGGCAACACGGTTCACGGTGTTTCACGAATTGAGATCCCCGACACTGAATTCTTCGCCGAGATGTCAGCACACGGATCGATCAAGAACGACACCTTGTTCCTGACTGAAACAGCCATCGTCAACCAGCACGCTCGCGAGGGGCACTTTTGGTGTCTGAAGCAAGCCTCTCTCGGGCTTGAGCGTCAGCACATGACCCTGTCGGGCGACTGGCATCCGAACGGAATGGACTGTGCTCCTGGCAGGATCGAGTTGCATCGCATCTTACGCTAGTGCCGCTTCTCGAAAGAGATCTTGTGTGAGAAGCGTGCACTAGTGCCTGCCTGGCGGCAGACAGGCTCGTTTCCCATGCTTCTCTCACATGCCGCACAATAGAAGTGATGGAAAACGGCACTAGCAAGTCGCTCATCGAACTCATCCTCTCCTCCCCATGCCAACCTACGAGACACTCCTGACCGACGTCCGTAACGGCGTCCTGACGATCACCATGAACCGTCCGGACGTCTACAATGCCTTGAACGAGGCAATGAAGAAAGAGCTGAACGATGCGTTCAAGGAAGCAGAAAAGAACGCCGAGGTCCGGTGCATCGTGCTTCGCGGCGCCGGGCAGAAGGCGTTCTGCTCCGGACAGGACCTCAAGGAGCACCAAGGGAAGAAGCGTTCGCTCAAGGAATCATTGCAGAAGAGTTACAATCCGCTCATCCGACGGATGCGGGGGATCGAAAAGCCCGTCATCGGGATGATCAACGGCGTGGCTGCGGGGGCCGGGCTGAGCCTGGCGCTCGCGTGCGACCTTCGCATCATGTCCGATTCCGCCAAGCTGATCGAGGTCTTCGTCCGCATCGCTCTCGTGCCCGATTCCGGCTCTCATTGGTTCCTTCCCCGTCTGGTCGGGATGGCCCGGGCCTTCGAGTACGCGACGCTGGGGGACGATGTCGCAGCGGTCGAGGCCGAGCGGGTCGGGCTCGTCAATCGCGTCGTGCCGGCGGCCGACCTCGAGAAGGAGACCATAGCGCTGGCCACGCGGATGGCCGCAGGTCCTACACGGACGATCGGCCTGATCAAGCGGACCCTCAACAAGGCGCAGACCTCATCGCTCGACGAGCTGCTGGACTATGAGGCGACGATCCAGGAGATCGCATCGAACACCGACGACCATCGTGAAGGGGTGACGGCATTCCTCGAGAAGCGGAAGGCTGAGTTCGCGGGACGCTAGGAGTCGCCCAAGGAAAGAGCATCCACGAAGTGACACAAATGGAAGAGACCATTTCGTGAGAGAGGCCGACTTCGTGTTCATGAGTGTACTTTGTGGATCGCTCCAGATTCTTGTGCTTCATCGCGTTGTTTTTCAGGCCCGTTGTCCGTAGGTTTAGGTCGGTCCAACCTCATTTCTGAACCAGACTCGATGTTCAAGTACATAGCCGTGATCGGTGCGGGTACGATGGGGGCGGGAATTGCCCAAGTCGTCGCCCAGATGAAGTGCGACGTCTATCTCTACGACGTCAACGATACCCTGCTGCGCCGCGCGGTCGAGCGCATCAAGGCCGACCTGAAGAGGGCCGTTCAGAAGGGACTCATGACGCCCGAAGAGGTCCTGGCGGTCCTCGACCACATCCGCCCAAAGACCCACCTGCCCGACATGAGCCCGGCTGAGTTCGTGATCGAAGCGGTCACGGAGGACCTGCGCGTCAAGCGTGACATGCTGCGGCGGATGGAAGAGGTCGTCAAGCAGGGGGTCGTGCTTGCCACCAACACCTCCTCCATTCCCGTCACCGCCATCGCCGCCGGCTTGAAGCAGCCCTCGAAGGTCGTCGGGATGCACTTCTTCAATCCCGCGCCGATCATGAAGCTCGTCGAAGTCGTCCGCGGCGACAGGACCTCGGACGACACCCTGAAAACGACGGTCGATTTCGCTTCCTTCCTCGGCAAGACATCCGTGACCGTCAAGGACACGCCTGGATTCATTGTCAACCGGGTCGCGCGGCCATACTACGGAGAGGCGCTCAGGATCGTTGGGGAGAATCTGGCCACGGTGGACCAGGTAGACCGTATCGCGCGTGAAGTCGCGGGTTTCGCCATGGGGCCCTTCGAACTCATGGACCTCATCGGGATCGACGTCAATCTCTCCGTCACCCAGTCGATGTATGACCAGTTCGGCGGAGAACCCCGCTATCGGCCGCATCCGATCCAGAAGCGCATGGTCGATGCCGGAAAGCTCGGACGGAAGACGAACGAAGGCTTCTACCGCTACGACGAATTCTCGAAGAAACGGATCGACGAACCGGGCCGCTCATGACCTCCAACAAGGAACGCACGCCGGCCCGTGGCGTCGCCAAGGCTCCGAAACGAAAAGAACCTGCGGGCAAGAAGAAAGCGGCGCCGGCCGCCAGGCCCGTCCGCACCACCCCTTCGAAGGCGCCAACGCCGGAAGTGAAGCCACGCGCATCCGCGACGGCCATTCCTGTCCTGCTGCTGTCGGGCGAAGGGAGCCTTGCGCTCGAGTACGCGGTGGCTGCTGCGGCCAAAGGCTACGCGGTCCACTTGTGGAACGTGGACCCGCTCCCCGCCAAGTCGGCGCTTCCTCAGCAAGCCTCGATCGTCGCTACGCCCACGGCGAATGCAGCGGTGGCCCTTGAGGTCACGATCTCCGACCGGGCGGCCAAGCAGCGCAACGTCAAGGCCCTCGATAGCGCGCTCCCGACGACGTCTCCCATTATCTCCTCGTCGCTGACGGTCACCGCCGTGGAACAGGCGAGCTGGATCGTAGGGAAGCACCGGCTGGTGGGGTGCGCTGCTTTGCCCACGTACGCATCGAAGCTGACCGTCGAGGTGGCTCCGACCGTGTTTTCGCCCCGTCAGACCCTTGAGGCCGTCGGCGCCTTCTATGCTTCTCTCGGACAGCGGATGGAACTCGTGCAGGACCGCGTCGGGTTGGTCTCCGCGCGGATCATCTGCCAGCTGATCAACGAGGCGGCTTTCGCCCTGCAGGAAGACGTGGCCCGTCCTGAGGATGTGGACACGGCGATGCAACTCGGCGTCAACTATCCGCACGGCCCGTTCGCGTGGGCTGATATCCTGGGGATGCGCAATGTGGTCGCCATCCTCCAGGCGCTTCACGCCGACTACGCCGAGGAACGCTACCGCGTCTCCCCGCTGCTGCGTCAGATGGCGCTCGGCGGCGAATGGTGGCGGCGACAACTGGAGCAATCACCGAAGGGAATGTGACCATGCAACGTCGCTGGATGGTGCTGCTGCCGCTCTTGGCCGCCACGGCCTGGGGCCAGCCCAAGCTCTCGCTCGACCGGCCGGAGATCGACCTCGGCGTCGTCTACCGGGGGGCCGTGAAGAAGGCGAAGTTCACGCTCAAGAACATCGGCAATGAGCCGCTCAAGATCCTGCAGATGGTCCCTTCTTGCGGATGCACGGCGCTGAAGCGGCCGAAGGAGGTCCTTGCGCCGGGCGAATCTGACGTGATCGAAGTGGAGTTCAGCAGCGCGACGTTCCGCGGGCGGGTCGAATCGAAGCGCGTCGACATCCAGACGAATGACCCGACGGCTGAGTACGCCACCGTGATGCTCACGGCCGACGTGCGCGAGGAGTTGGCGCCCGTCCAGGGATCGTCGCTCGCCTGGTTCGGAGCGGTACCGCTCGGCAAACCGTCCGACTACCGACTGGTCTTCAAGAACGTGACGGACCGCCCGATCGGAATCAGGGGCTTCAAGGCTCCGACCGGCCGCGTGACGGTCAAGTGGAACAAAGCCCGCATCGCGTCGCAGGAAGATGTGGAGTTCACCATCACGCTGACCCCTGACCGAGAGGGCTACACGTCGGACCATGTGGACATCGAGATCGATAGCCGCAATCAACCGATCGTGCAGGTGAGCGTCATGTTCATCGGGCAGAAGAATCCGTCGTGACCTCCCCGCTTCCGATCCTCAGCCCACGGCAACGTCTGCACGAAGCCGTTCGAGAGGCGGCCGCACTCGTACTCGTGGCCGTCGCTATCGGGCTTTTCTACAATGGGGTCACCGGCAAGGGCATCTTCGGCACGCCCAAGCCCGCTGCAGCTTCCACCCAGGCAGGTCCAGCGCCGGAGATCATCCCGTTGGAGACGGCGGTCGCCCTCCACCGCGATGGCACAGCCCTGTTCGTCGACTCGCGGCACGAGTTCGACTTTCGGTTGGGACATATTCCGGGAGCGATCGTCGTCCCGTTGAAAGAGGCTGACGGCATCATCGCCGGAATCAGCCTCCCCAAGGACCGGCCCGTCGTCGTGTACTGTGACGGCGCCGGGTGCAATTCGAGTTTCGAGGTCGGCGCGAAGTTCAGCGCCGCCGGCTACACAAAGGTCTACATCTTCTTTGCCGGCTGGACCGCCTGGAAGGCCGCCGGCCATGAGACCTTAAAGGAGCATCCATGAACTCGCTCCTCGCCGACCGCCGCCTGGAACTGCTTACCCGCCTCGTCGTGGGCACGATCTTCGTCTCCGCAAGCATCGAGAAGGCCGCCGAACCGGCGGCATTCGCCGCCATGATCGACAACTACAAGGTCCTCTCCCCCGCGCTCTCGATGTTCGTGGCCAGCACGCTCCCCTGGGTCGAGTTGATCTGCGGCGTCGCCGTCATTCTCGGTGTCGGCGTCAGGGGCGGCGCGTTGGTGATCGGCCTCCTGACGATCGGATTCACCTTCGCCGTGATCTCGGGTATCATGCGCGGACTGGATATCTCCTGCGGGTGCTATACGCTCGACCCGGAAGTGGGTAAGATCGGCTGGCGGAAGGTGGTCGAGAACTCCGGAATCGTGGTTTTGTCGGTTTTTCTGGTATATTCCACGGCGGCTCGGGTCACGCTGGATCGGCTGGTCGCCGGCAGGAGAGAACAGGAGGCATCCTCCAACTGATTCGCTCCGCTTCCGCCCGTCCTCGCTGTCCCCTCCGCTGTCTCCAACCACCTCCTCCTTTCGCTGACGCCTGATGCGCGCCACGTCTGACGCCTTCCTCATCGATGCCACTCGTACGCCTGTCGGGCGTTACGGCGGGGCCCTCTCTTCCGTGCGCCCCGATGACCTCAGTGCCCTGATCTTGAAGTCGCTCGTCCAACGAACCGGCGTCGACCCAGGACGCGTCGATGACGTCCTCTGGGGCTGCGCCAATCAGGCGGGCGAGGACAATCGTAACATCGGGCGCATGGGAGTCTTGCTCGCAGGGTTTCCCGTGACGGTGCCCGCCACGACGATCAATCGGCTCTGTGGGTCAAGCCTCGACGCTGTCAACTTGGCCGCCCGAACGATCTGGAGCGGGGACGCCGACCTCATCATTGCCGGCGGTGTCGAGTCGATGAGCCGGGCCCCGTATGTCATTCCCAAGAATGTGAGCGGCAAAGCCCTGTTCGGCAATCTGACCGCGTATGATACGGCGCTCGGATGGCGGTTCCCGAACCCCGCGATCGAGAAACTCATTCCCCTCGAGTCCATGGGTGAGACGGCGGAGAATATCTTCGACCGCGCCAAGATCTCGCGGGAGGATCAGGATGCCTTCGCCCTTCGCAGCCACGAACGGGCCGTCCAAGCGACCATTGATGAACGATTTGCCGAGGAACTAACGAACGTCGAAGTGCGCGAAGGCAAAGGCGAGACGGTGCTCGTGGCGGAGGACGAAGGCCCTCGCGCTGATACATCTCTCGAGCAACTCGCGCGCCTCAAGCCTGCCTTCCGGAAGAACGGAACGGTCACGGCCGGTAACTCGTCGTCCCTCAATGACGGCGCGGCCGCCATCCTCGTCGCTTCGGAGAAGGCCGTAAAGGAGTTCCACCTGATGCCAAAGGCGCGCATCGTCTCGACGGGCGTTGCCGGGGTCGATCCGCGCACGATGGGTATGGGACCGGTGCCCGCCACTCAGCAGGCGCTGGCCAAGTCGGGGCTACAGGTGAAGCACATGGACCTGACCGAGTTGAATGAAGCCTTCGCCGTGCAGTCGTTGGCGGTGATGCGCGAACTCGGACTCGATCCCGATCTGACGAACGTCAACGGTGGCGCGATCGCGCTCGGGCACCCGCTCGGATGCAGCGGCGCACGCATCATGACCACGTTGTTGCACGAACTCGTCCGCCGCCGACATCGCTATGGCCTCGCCACCATGTGCATCGGCGTCGGACAAGGGATCGCGACAATCATTGAAAGGGCGTAGCGAGCACCAGTCCAGGACCAAGCCAAAGCAGGACCGCCAAGGCCGCCAAGGCAGCTGTTCCGTCTTCATGCAGACATCAACTCCAATCCTTCGACCTAGGACTTGGCGTCTTGGCGGTTCATCTTTTCCACCGAAAGATCCCATCGCAATCACCATTGCACCATAAGGTGTCCCATGAAAGACAAACGTGAATACGTGAAGCGCATGAAGCCGGAAAGCCTCATGATGTCCTACGGCTACAAGCCCGAGTGGTCAGAGGGTTCTGTGAAGTCTCCCATCTTTCAGACCTCGACCTTCACCTTCAAAACGGCTGAGCAAGGAAAGGCCCACTTTGAGTTGGCCTACGGGAAGCGGACCCTCGGTCCGGACGAGGAGCCCGGTCTCGTATACACTCGTATCAACAACCCCGACATCGAGATCCTGGAGGACCGCCTCTGCCTGTGGGACGGCGCCGAAGCCTGCGCGGCCTTCGCCAGCGGTATGGCCGCGATCAGCACGACCCTGATGGAGGTGTTGCAGCCAGGCGACCTGGTCGCCTTCTGCGAACCCCTTTACGGAGGGACGGAACACTTCCTGCGGGAGTTCCTGCCGAAGATGAAGATCGAATCGGTCAGCTTCCTGCCCGGACAGACGATCGACGAGGTCCGCGAGGTCATCAAGCGGTCCGGCAAAGCCGACAAACTCGCCCTGCTCTACTTCGAGTCGCCGGCCAACCCGACGAACGGCCTCGTCGACATTGACATGGTCGTCCAATTGGGCAAAGAGTTCTCGACGAAAGACCGGAAGGTCCTGACGGCGATCGACAACACCTTTCTGGGACCGATCTTCCAGCATCCCCTGAAGCACGGGATCGACCTCGTCATCTACTCCGCGACGAAGTATATCGGCGGACACAGCGACGTCATTGCCGGCGCCACGCTGGGCTCGGCCGAGATGATCCACCGCGTCAAAGCCCTCCGGTCGATGCTCGGGACGATGGTCGGTGCGCATACGGGATGGCTGCTCATGCGTTCGCTGGAGACGCTGAAACCCCGCATGATGTTGCAGTGTGAGAATGCCAAGAAGATCGCCGAGTGGCTTTCACATCATCCCAAAGTGCGAAAGGTCTACTACCCCGGTCTCTTGAAGCCGGGCGATCCGCAGTACGAGATCTATCAACGTCAGTGTGACGCTCCCGGGGCCATGATCAGCTTTGACATCGTGGGGGGCGAGCGGGAAGCGTTCAGGTTCCTCAACTCCATGAAGCTCATCAAACTGGCCGTGAGCCTGGGAAGCACCGAGTCGCTGGCCGAGCATCCGTTCTCGATGACGCATTGCGGCGTCGACGATCACGTGAAGCGCCACACGGGCTTGACGGAAAGCCTCGTGCGCGTCTCGATCGGGGTCGAGGACCCCGAAGACCTCATCTGGGACATCGACCAGGCCCTCAAGTATGTCGAGATGGCCGGAGAGACCAAGGTCGAAGCTGCCGCATCGGAGGGTGTGAAGTGACACGAGCACGGCTGTCGGTCGCAGCCGTAGCGCTTCTTCTCGTCGCCAGTCAGCCGTCCTCCGCCCAGTCGGCCGCCGAAAGGGTCCGGGCCTCGTACGCAAAGGAAGAGGTCCGGATCCCGATGCGCGACGGCGTGCGGCTGTTCACGCAGATCTACCGGCCGCGCGACACAAGCCGCACCTGGCCGATCCTCTTCAACCGGACCGTCTACAGCATCCGCCCCTACGGGCCCGATGCCTACCGGTCGTCGCTCGGACCATCGACCCTGCTCCAGAACGACGGATACATTTTTGTGTATCAGGATGTCCGCGGCAAGTTCATGTCGGAGGGGACGTTCGATTTCATGCGTCCGCACAAGCCCGTGAAGCGCGGGCCGCAGGACACCGACGAAAGCTCCGACGCCTACGACACGATCGACTGGCTGGTGAAGCATGTGCCGGGGCACAACGGGCGGGTGGGCATCTGGGGCATCTCGTATCCGGGGTTTCAGGCGGCGATGAGCACCATCGGCGCTCATCCGGCCCTGAAGGCCGTTTCCCCGCAGGCCCCGATGGCCGATACGTTCATCGGAGACGACTTCCACCACAACGGCGCATTCTGGCTCGCCCACGCCGTCGCCTGGCTCTGGGGCACAGCGCCCATGTTCACCGACAGCCTCGTTCTGACCCGGCGGCCACCGACGGAACCGAATCCGACGCCCGACGGGTATGATTTCTACCTGAACGATATTGGACCTCTTTCTAACGTCGAGGCCAAGTTCTTTCGGGGTCGGGTCCCGATATGGAACGAGTTCATGCAACACCCGAACTACGATGCCTATTGGCAGTCGCGCAACGTCCTCCCGCATCTCGGCAACGCAACGCCAGCGGTGATGACCGTGGGTGGGTGGTTCGATTCCGAGGACAAATACGGCGCCGTGAACATTTACCGGAACATTGAGGCTCGGTCGCCGGGCGCGCGCAATATTCTTGTGTGGGGACCCTGGCACCATGGCGGTTGGGCCCGCGTGGACGGCGACACCCTCGGCAACATCCGGTTCGGCCAGAAGACGAGCCTGCATTACCGCGAGAACATCGAGCGGCGTTTCTTCAACGCCCACCTCAAGGGAGACGGAACCGATTCACTCGCCGAAGTCACGGCCTTCATGACAGGCGGCAATGAATGGCGAACGTTCGATGCGTGGCCTCCCAAGGCCGTGACGCCGACGCCGCTCTACCTCCGCGAAGAAGGCCGGCTGTCGTTTGAACCACCCACCGCTTCGCGCGGCTTCGACGAATATGTCAGTCATCCGTCTAAACCAGTCCCGTTCACGGCTCAGACGACCATGTCGATGGGGCACCTCTACATGGTCGAGGACCAGCGGTTCGCCTCGACGCGGCCCGACGTGCTGGTCTACCAGACGCCGCCGCTCGAGAACGACGTGACGATCGCCGGCGCCGTGACGATGGAACTGCATGGCTCGACGAGCGGCACAGACTGCGACTGGATGGTGAAGCTCATCGACGTGTTCCCACCCGATGCTTCCGACCCGAACCCGAATCCGCAAGGGATTCGGATGGCGGGCTATCAGATGCTTCTCGCCGGAGAGGCTTTCCGGGCGAAGTACCGCAAGAGCTTCGAGAAGCCGACGGCGCTCCGACCGAATGCCGTCGAACGCGTCCGGTTCGACCTGCCCGACAAGCTGCATCGATTCAAGAAGGGGCACCGGATCATGGTCCAGGTCCAGAGCACGTGGTTCCCGCTGGTGGACCGCAACACCGGCTCGTTCCAGGACATCTATGCGGCGAAAGCCGAGGACTACCGGTCGACGACCCAGCGGGTGTTCCGCTCGACCACAGCGGCGACGCAACTCATCCTGCCGCTGTTGGAGACCCCATAACGGATGAAGCCGAACCAGCCCCGGCTCACACTCGAACGGACGGGCGCCGACGCGCTCTTGGAGGGCCTCGCCGTGGCCGGATGGCTTGCCGGGATCGCGACTCTGCTTGTCACGTGGCCGGACCTGCCCGACCGGCTGCCGATGCACTTCGACGTGTCGGGCCGCCCGAACCGGTGGGGGCCGCGCGCCAAGTTGTTCGTTCTTCCGACGATCAGCCTCGTTCTGCTCGTCGGGCTGACGGTCCTCTCACGGTTCCCACACATCTACAACTACGTCGTCGTCATCACGGAGCAGAATGCGGAGCGACAGTACCGGCTGGCGGTGCATCTCATCCGCTTCCTCAGCGTACTTCTGCAGTGGATGTTCGCGGTCATCCTGTGGGACGTCGTCCGAGCGTCGCAGGGGCTTCCGCATTCCGGGATCTGGTTGGTGCCGGCATTCGTGGCCGGGACATTTGTTCTGCTGATCGTGTATCTCGTCAAGGCATCGTCGGAACCATCTTCAGGGAGATCATCATGAAGCATGCTGCGGTCCTCTTCGTCCTATCGCTGTGGCTCGTCTCCGTCGGCGCCGCGCAGGCTCCGTTCGAGATCAAGGACCACTACACGAAGCAGGAGGTCGCCATCACGATGCGCGACGGGGTGAACCTCTTCACGAGCATCTATCAGCCGAAGGACACCACCCGGTCCTACGCGATCATCCTCACCCGTACGCCCTACTCCGTCGCTCCGTACGGCGCCGACGCCTATCCGGGCTTCGTCGGCAACCAACGCGCGCGGTACTTCCGGGACGGCTACATCATCGTCTACCAGGACGTCCGCGGGCGGTACATGTCCGAGGGAGAGTTCGAACACGTCCGACCACACCGGCCCTCGAAATCGACGCCGCTGGAGATCGACGAAAGCTCCGACACGTACGACACGGTGGAATGGCTCGTGAAGAACCTGCCGCGCAACAATGGCCGTGTTGGCGTCAGCGGCATCTCGTATCCCGGGTTCTATACCTGGATGGCGACCCTGAGCGGGCATCCGGCGGTGAAGGCGACGTCGCCGCAGGCGCCGGTCTCGCAATGGATGTCGGGGGACGATTTCTACCACAACGGCGCCTTCCTCCTGCCTCACGCGTTCAACTTCATGGGCTGGTTCGGTTGGCCGCGGCCGAAGCCGAAGTCGGAGCCGGACCGCTTCGTGGACCATGGCACGCCGGACGAATACGACTTCTTCCTCAGGCTGGGGGCGCTGAAGAATGCCAATGCGCGCTTCTTCCACGACAGCGTGGCCTTCTGGAACACGATGCTGGCCAACGACCGCTGGAACGACTTCTGGGCCGAGCGAAGCATCCTGCCGCATCTCAAGAACATCAATCCTGCTGTGCTGATCGTGGGCGGATGGTTTGACACCGAGAACCTCTACGGTGCGCTCCATTCGTACGCGGCGGCCGAGCGACAGTCCCCGGGGAACGACGTGAAGCTCGTCATGGGACCATGGTATCACGGTCAATGGAGCAATGAGTCCGGCGACTCGCTCGGGATCATTCAATGGGGCGGGTCGACGAGTTCCTACTACACCGACAGCATCGAAGCACCGTTCTTCGCGCATCATCTGTACGGCGCTGCCCCACCGTCGCTTCCCGAAGCGAACGTGTTCAATACGGGGACGAACACATGGCATCGCATGAGCGTTTGGCCTCCGCAGAACCGGCTCGATCTACGGGTCTATCTCGACCAGAAGGGACGGCTGTCATTCACGCCCCCCGGCCGCACGGCGACCGCGTATGACGAATACATGAGCGACCCCGCCCGCCCTGTTCCGTACACGAACGCGATTGGACATTGGTATAACCCGGCCTTCATGCTCGAGGACCAACGCTTTGCCTCACGCCGGCCTGACGTGCTCGTCTACACGTCGGAGGCGCTCGGAGAGCACGTCACCGTCGCGGGGCCGATCACGGTCGATCTGACCGCATCGACCTCGGGAACCGATTGCGACTGGATCGTCAAAGTGATCGACGTGTATCCGGACCGGATGGACCAGGGTTCGTCGCCGTTCTCCTACGCCGGCGGCGGCACGTCGTTGGGCGGCTATCAGATGCTACTCCGCGGCGACGTGCTGCGGGGCAAGTTTCGCAACAGCATGACGAACCTCGAGCCGTTCAAGGCCAACGCACCGACAAGGGTCTCGTTCGACCTGCAAGACGTCTTCCATACGTTCAAGAAAGGCCATCGGATCATGGTGCAGATCCAGAGCACATGGTTCCCTATGGTGGACCGGAATCCCGGCGTGTTCATGGACATCTACAAGGCCGCCGATACTGATTATCGCCCGACGACTCAGCGGGTGTACCGGACGGAAGGCCGGATCTCGTCGCTGACGTTCCGGAAGCTTCAGCCATAGGAAAGACGTCTCCACGAATAATCACTCATGAACACGAAAGAGATGAGGAGTTCGAGGAGGCATTGGTTCGACTTCGTGTCTCTGCGTATTGCTCCTTGGATCACCTCGTAAGGAGATCAGCATGGGAACCCTCCACGCACCTTGGAACCGTCGCGACTTTCTGACCAGCGTCGGCAAAGGTCTTGGATTGGCGACACTCGCCTCCCCGGTCGTCGGGTCACTTCTTGATGAGCTTCACGCCGCGACGAAGGCAACGTCGCACCTGACCCCCTTTGAAGCTGCCCGCGACGAAGACTTCTGGTTCGAGATCCAGCGTTCATTCAGCATCACGCGCGGCATCACGAACCTCAACAACGGCGGAGTCTCCCCCTCGCCCCGCATCGTGACGGAAGCGTTCGTCCGCTATATCTGGCAGCAAGAGGACGTAACGGCCTACACGATGTGGCAGATCCTCGAGCCGCAGAGCGAGACGATCCGAACCGGGTTGGCCGAAGAATTCGGATGCGACCAGGAGGAGATCGCCATCACCCGCAACGTCTCCGATGGCCTTGAGGCGATCCTGTTCGGCCTCGACCTGAAGGCCGGTGATGAGGTCCTCACGACCACGCAGGACTACCCGCGCATGCTCAACACGCTCAAACAGCGACAGCGACGTGACGGGGTGATCCTGAAGATGATCTCGATCCCAACGCCTCCGAAGAGCCTGGATGAGATCACGGCGGCGTTCGAGAAGGCCATCACGCCGAAGACCCGCGTCATTCTCATCTGCCACATGATCAATCTGACCGGCCAGATCCTGCCGGTGAAGGACATCTGCCGTCTCGGGCGGTCCAAGGGCATCGACGTCGTCGTGGACGGTGCGCATTCGTTCGCGCACCTTGATTTCAAGCTCAAGGACCTGGACTGCGACTTCTTCGCCACTAGCCTGCACAAGTGGTTCTTCGCGCCAAAGGGGACCGGGTTCCTCTACGTCAAGAAGGACAAGATCCCGAAGGTCTGGCCTTTGATGGCGGCCGACGAGAAGCAGGACGGAGACATCCGGAAGTTCGAGGAGATCGGAACGCACCCGGCCGCGCCGCGATTGGCCATCGGTGAGGCCCTGCTCTATCATCGCGGCATCGGACCGAAGCGGAAAGAAGAGCGAATGCGATACCTGAAGGACCACTGGGTGAACCAACTCAAGGACCTGCCCAACGTCCGATTCCACACTTCGATGTCTCCTGACCAATCGTGCGGACTGGCCAACATCGAAGTCATGGGGATCGCGCCGGGCGCCATCGGGTCGTATCTCATGGACAAGCATAAGATCTTCACGACGCCCATCGTTCATCCGGAGTTCAAGGGGATCCGGGTCACGCCCAGCGTATACACGACGATCCCGGAGTTGGACCGTTTCTGCGGCGTCATGGCGGATGTGGCGAAGAAGGGGCTTCCCAAGTAGGGCTGAGGAGTAGACAAGGGTCAGCAATCAGAGGACAGTGATCAGTAATCAGCAATCGGTAATAGTTATCAGTGGTCAGTAGACGGTGCTCAGTGCTCGTGATCAAATGTCAGTCTATCAATGGCATGTTACTCGCGACCCACGATCCGACTCCTGCAACCTGAGACCTGAAACCTCTAACTTGTAACCTGTGACCTGAAACCTTCAACCCGTAACCTGTAGCCTGACCTCCGCAACTCTCACCTTCCCATCACCTATCACCTTACACCTTTCATCTTCAGGAGACTTCATATGACCCATCGACTCACCGCTCTCGTACTGGGGATCCTGCTGAGCATGCCTCTCATCGCGCAGGTACCGGTGGTCCGCGTAAGTCCCTACGCCGAAGTAAAACAACGCATCGGCCTGACCGACGTCAGCATCACCTACCATCGCCCGGGGGTTAAAGGCCGCACCATTTGGGGCGACCTGCAGAAGTACGGCGAGATCTGGCGCGCCGGAGCGAACGAGCCGACGATCCTGACGACGACAGATTCCCTGACCGTCAGCGGCAAGACGCTTCCTCCCGGTTCATACCGCCTTGCCGTGATCCCCGCAGCCTCCGGCAATTGGTCCTTCATCTTTAATTCGGAAGTGAAGAACTGGGGGACCGTGTATGATTCGACCTATGACCTGCTTCGCCTTTCCATCCCCCCAACGGCCGCCCCGCACGAGGAGTGGATGTCCTTCTCCTTCGAAGACCTGACGGCGACCAGCGCCGTGCTCGTGCTTCACTGGGAGAAGGTCGCTCTGCGCGTACCGCTGTCGGTCAATACCGCCGGCAAATTCGCAGCCCTGACGCGGACGGCGAACAGTACGTCGATGGGTACAGTCATGGCCCATTCACGCTTCTTGCTCGAGAATGGCGGCGACCTTGGGCAGGCCGAGAAGCTGGCCGATCAGGCGAACGCGATGCAGGAGGGAGCGGGAACGTTGCGGCTGAAGGCAGAGATCCTGGCGAAACAAGGGAAGTTCAGCGACGCCATCAAGTCGGCGGAGAAGGCCATCCAGGTTGGCAAGGCCGCGAATCCGAACTTCAACGCAACCTTCCTGAACAGCCTGATCACCGAGTGGAAAGAAAAGGGCGGGAAGAAATAGGACCGAAGCGGGGTTTCGAGGTGTCGGATCATCGAGGGGCGGCTTCGGCCGCCCTTCCTATTGCACCTCGTTCGGCCGAGGGAGGAACACCTGGATGACAACAGCGCTGGCAACCACGGCCCCGCAACCGATCACGTTGTACCATAGCCAGGAAATGTCGGTCCAGAAGAAGCACGCAAAGACCGCCGCCTCTCCGACGAATGCCGACCAGAAGACCGCCGTTCCTCCCACCCACTTCACAAAGAAGGCCAGCAGGAAGATCCCCAGCAAGGTGCCGTAGAAAAGCGATCCGATGATATTCACCGCCTCAATGAGCGACCCCAGTCGCACGGCATACTGCGAGAAAAAGATCGCGTAGAGCCCCCACCCGGCCATGAACCAGCGGGAGGCCTTCAGGACTTCCCGATCGGAGGCTTCCGGCCGCCAGTGT
Organism: Bacteroidota bacterium; assembly: GCA_025454835.1. Taxonomy (GTDB): domain Bacteria; phylum Bacteroidota; class Ignavibacteria; order UBA10030; family UBA10030; genus 2-02-FULL-55-14. The sequence continues at coordinate 15,224 of JALONQ010000022.1, forward strand.
CGGCGGTAGAAGTCCACAATGGAAGCGGTGGCCAGGGCGCTCAGTTCGCCGCTGCTCGATGTCAGCGAGGCTGCGAAGACGCAGGCGAACAACAGACCGATGAGTCCGACGGGAAGATAGTTCAGGACGAACGTCAGAAAAACATAATTCGTGTCGCTCGGGTCGGCTTTCGGATTCGTCCGCACGATGGCCGCCGTGGCGGATTCGCGTGCAGAGGATTTGGCGGTCTTCCATTGTTCGATCAGAATGGCCGCATCGACGGCAGCGTCGGCATCGCCGGCACGCTCAGCCTCAAGGTACTCGCGGTAGGCCCTCTGCTGTCCCTCGTGCGCCTGTGCAAACGACGCCTCGGCCGATTCGAACATCTCCCGGAACTCCCCGGACCGCACCCGCTCGACCTCCACGGGATTGAAAAAGACCGGAGGGCGCTCGAACTGATACACGACGAAGACCATCACGCCGATCAGCAGTATGAAGAACTGCATCGGCACCTTCGCCATGCCGTTGAACAGCAGGCCCAGCCGGCTTTGCGTCACCGACGCACCTGTCAAATAGCGCTGGACCTGCGATTGGTCTGTCCCGAAATAGGCCAGCGCAATGAACAGACCACCGATCAAGCCCGACCACAGCGTGTACCGATCCTCAAGGTCGAAGGTCAGATCGATGGCGTTCATCCGTCCGGCCACGCCGGCAACGCTGAACGCTTCCGACACCGTGATATCGTCGGGAAGGGCCATGAAGGTCGCGACGAACGCCACCATCATGCCGAACATGATGACGGCGAACAGCTGGACGTCGGCCCAGTTCACGGCCTTGACGCCTCCCGTGGCCATGATGAGAATGATGGCCCCGCCGATGCCGGCCGAGGTCCAGCGGATGTCCCAGCCCATCAGCACCGACAGCAGGAGTGAAGGAGCGTAGATCGTCATGCCCGCCCCCAATCCACGCTGCAACAGGAACATGAGGCTCGTGAGCGTCCGCGTCTTCAGGTCGAATCGGTTCTCGAGAAACTCATACGCCGTGTAGACGCCGAGCCGGTGGAACAGCGGCACGACCGTGACGCACAGGATCACCATCGCGATCGGCAGGCCGAAATAGTACTGCACGAACCGCAGGCCGTCGGCGTATGCCTGACCGGGCGTGGAGGTGAACGTGATGGCGCTTGCCTGCGTCGCCATGATCGAAAGCGCGACGGCATACCACGGCATGCCACGATCGGCCAGGAGGAATCCCCTGACGTCGCGGCTCCCGCGACCCTTCCAGATGCCCCAGCTGACGAGCGTGCCGAGCGTGAGAAGGAGGACGGTCCAGTCGATCCAGCTCATCGATACGCCTCTGTCAGCAGATACGCGGCGATCATGATCACGATGAGTTCGGCCACGACGACGGCGTACCAGCGCCGCCACGTTCCGAACACCGGCGGGTCGTCATGTCGCCACTGGGGGGTATGGCCTTGATCGCTCATGGACGACCGAGGGAAACAAGATTGGCCAGCAGTCGGTAGGCCCCCGGCACGCCTGCAGGGATCTGGCGGAAAAAGGACAGGCCGGTGTAGACGAAGTGCCCCCTCCCGATCTTCGCGACGAGTAGTCCACCTTTCCGTGGCGGTTCGCCGGCGTCATTCGCCGACAGCAAGGGGATGAACGTCCCGTCCCACGACGAGGCGTAGTACAAACCTCGCTCCTGGACCCAACCGTCCAGGTCCTGGGGCACGATACGGTTGGGTGCGTTCATGACCCGATGGCGCGGGTCGAGGATCTCCATCGGAGCGTCCTCCTCCGTCACACGCTCCCTCCCAATGACGAGCGGGACCGGGGCGATATCATCCGACTCGCCGCGCGCCGTCGTTTGATACTGGACGATGACCGTCCCGCCATTTCGCACATATTCATCGAACCGGCGCTTCGCAACCCTGAGGGCAGGCCGGGTATTGAACGCGCGAACGCCGACCACGATCGCATCGTACGAACTCCAGCCAGCGGTCCCGAGCGCCTCATCGGTCAGCAATTCGACCCGGCATCCGAGACGCCGCAATCCCTCGGCCACGTCGTCCCCGGCCCCCATCACGTAACCGATCGATGCTGCCCGCACAGCGACCGGTATCGACAACAGCCGAGCCATCGCCGGCACATGGAGCGTCTGATGTGGTATGTGGTCATATGCCGCCTCGACGACACCGACGCCGACTCGGCGACCCTCGATCTCGACGGTCGCCCGAGCCACGCCGCTCTTGGCGGAACGGGACGGCCGCACCTCGAACGTGAACGATCGAACTTCGTCAACGTTCCATTGGTCCATCGTCCTCGCGACCGGGAGCGACGTCCATCCTTCCGGAAGCTCCAGGCGCACGCTCGCCGTCGCCCCTGCCCGGACGGTCTTGACAAGCACCGTCACCGTTCGAGATGCTTGTGACGGAAAGACATGGACCGGTTCTGTGAACGACACGTGCACCGGCGTCGTCGTAATGACGGGTCGGTAGACCTCACCATCCACCGGATCGATGCGCCTGTGGCGCACCGGTATCACTCGCTCGACGCGGACGCCAGAGACCTCGAGGTCGACGCTGACGGAGAAGGCCGGTCCGCCCTCGGCCAAGCCAATGAGCCTGGGGTCGGCGATCGTGTATCGGAATGCCTCGTGTTCCGACCTCAGCCAGTAGGGCTGTGTGGCCACCTTCGAAGAAGGCACCAAGCCGGCCAATGTGCTGACTTTCTGCACCAGCGGCTCGAGCACGAGCGGCGCATCCGAACGTGCGCCCGTCCCCTCCACCGTCCATGACCTGACACGCACAGACACGTCGCTGCGATTCACGGCCGTCAGTGTCACCAGAAGACTGTCGCCGGCAACAACGGACGAGCGGGGGGCCAGCGCGTCGAGCCACACACCGGCGCAAGCCACGATCAGGTCATCGACCTCGGAGAGCTTTCGGTTCTTCCACATCCCGTCCGGAAGATCTACCACCTTCGCCCGAATGGAGAGAAGAATCGGTATGCTCCGCCCCGGCCGGCGATCATCGAAAGCGGCGCGCATTGAATCGATGAGCTTCTGAGTACTGCCGTCGTCGCCCAGACGCCGCCACGTGAGGTCCACGCCGTCGAACAGATCGGCCCGTGCGCTGTCTCCCCAAACGTGCTGGAAGACGTTCACCGCGCTCGACCGGTTCTGCACGGCTCCGAATCCCTGGCTCTTGTGCATCGTACGGGCCTCGCCGGCCAGCTCGGTGTACGATCGGCCGATCACCGGATCGAACGATCCAAGGTCCTCGGTCACCGCGCCAGCCGGAACCGCATCACCGGTCCCTTGCCGGAAGACGTTCCACACCAGCCGCCGAGGCGACCAGAGAGTGTGATCGGTCAATTGTTCCGGGAACCGCGAAGCATCGCCCGCGGCACGGACGGCCTCGGCGGTCAGCGCCGCAGACGCCGTGTGGTTACCATGGCCCCCAAGTTCCGGCGTGAACCGCGTCACGACCACATCGGGTCGAAAGCGGCGGATGACTCTGACGAGATCTCCGACGATCTCCTCGCGTCCCCAGAACCGAAGCGTCTCCTCCGTCGTCTTGGAGTAGCCGAAGTCGATCGCCCGCGTAAAGGACTGCTCACCGCCGTCGACGGAGCGCGCAGCGAGCAGTTCCTGCGTACGGATCATGCCCAGCAGGTCCCCCTGCTCGGGACCGATCAGGTTCTGTCCCCCCTCTCCGCGCGTGATCGAAAGGTAGGCGGCCCGGACATTACGGCCGTGGACCATGGCCGCCAGAAAAGCCGTGTTCTCATCATCGGGATGGGCCGCGACATAGAGCACACTTCCGACGGTCGCCAACCGGTCGATCGATTCCCGGATATCAGACGCCGATGACGGACGAGGAGACTGGCCGAACGCTCCTGACACGACGGCAAGGGGCAACAGGACAGACAACAGTAGCACGCGGGGCATGGATCTCGCACGAATTGAACGGGACGCATGAATATAGCGGGGTTGGCCTGAAGCTGCAAGGTTTTGGGCTTCCGCGATTCTTTCCTATCTTGACCTGCCTATCCAACCCTTCCATGCGAACCATTCTCCCGATCGCTTTCTTGGCCGCGATCATCGCCGGATGTCAGGCGCCGCTTCCCGACGATGCGCGATGGTCCGGATCGCTGCAAATGTACGGCGGCCGATCCTTGTCGCTCGAACTCCTCCTCGACCATTCACCGCAACCGACGGCATGGCTTGTCGTCGGAGACGAGCATACACTCGTCCCCGAGGTCATGGTCCGCGGCGATTCGGTCATCCTGACCTTCGCGGAATACGGCGCGGCGATCCGTGCCGCATGGGATGGCGCTCGCTTGAACGGGTTCTACGAGCGCTATCGACGCGACACCCTTCGCATCCCCTGGTCCGCCCGCCCAGCCGGTGCGCAGGTGAAGGTGCACGCCTCCACGCCCCCCGCCGTGGCACTCGTCGGCTCGTTCCGCGTCTTCTATCAGCGAGACGCGGGATTCGATACGCTGTCGTCCGCCACCTTCTGGGCCCGGGGCGATTCGATCTTCGGGTCCTTCGTCGCGGCCGACGGCGACCTCGGCCTTTTTGCCGGGATCCAGCGCGGAGACAGCGTCGTGCTCGACCGCTTCAACGGATGGCAAGCTTTGAAACTTGAGTTAAAGAATGAAGGCCGTCATTGGACGGGACAGCTCTTCTCGCGCGACCTGCGACCGACCGACCTGCGCCTCGAAGCGCGTCCCGAAGCCGCACCTGTTCTGCCGGCAGATCGGGTCGCCTCGCCCGTCGATCCGAAAGCGCGCTTCCAGTTCTCCGGCGTCACGCCCGAAGGCGAGGTCATCACCGAGTCTTCTTCGCGGTTCAACGGGAAGGCGCTCATCGTCGACATCATGGGTACGTGGTGCCACAACTGCATGGACGCCGCCCCCATCCTTCAGAGGATCGCGCAGGAATACCGCTCAAGGGGGCTTGAGGTCGTTGCGCTCTCGTTCGAGTTGAGCGACGACTCGGCTGCCGGCAGGCGGAATCTCGCTATCTATCGGAAGAAGTACGGCCTCGACTTCACGTTGTTGTTCTGCGGCAGCACGGACGCCACGTACACCGACCCCGCGTTGCGCCGTCAGATCAAGAACTTCGGCGCCTATCCGACCACGCTCTTTATCGACCGCCGGGGACGCATCGAAGACATCCACGTGGGTTTCCGCGGACCCGGCGCCGGGGCTGCGTATCAGCGAGAGATCGAACTGCTGTATCGCAAAGCCGAAGAACTGACGGGACGGTGAAACGCATGCGCACGTATCAACTACTGATTGACGGTCAATTCGTCGACGCCGCCGACGGACGGACGTTCGAGTCCGTCAATCCCTTCGACGGTGCCACCATCGCGCGCGTTGCCCTCGCCGGCTCCGCCGATGCCGACCGGGCGGTCGCGGCTGCCCGAAAGGCCTTCGATGAAGGTCCGTGGCCCCGCATGTCTCACGCCGAGAGAAGCGGCGCCATCAAGAAACTCGTCGACGCCATCAACGCACGCGCGCCGGAACTCATCGACCTCGAGGTCGCCGACTCTGGCTCGACGGTGAGGAAGGCCAAGGAAGATATCGGCCTTTCAGCCCGTAACCTGAACTACTTCGCGAGACTTGCCGCGCAGCCGCTCGACGGCGAAGTGGAGGGATTGTCCAAGCCGGGCTTCAGCAAGAACCTGCTGTGCTGGGAGCCGGTCGGCGTCGTCGCCGGGATCATCCCGTGGAACTTCCCGTTGAAAATGGCCATCTGGAAGCTTGGGCCCGCCCTCGCAGCCGGAAACACCGTCGTGCTGAAGCCGTCGGAGAACACCCCGGTCACGGCCATGGAACTCGCGCGCATGATCGTCGACGCGGGATTTCCTCCGGGCGTCGTGAACATCATTCCGGGCTACGGCGCCGGAGCGGGCGAGGCGCTCGTGAAGCACCCGATGGTCGACAAAGTGTCGTTCACCGGCTCGACCGCCGTCGGGCGCAAGGTCATGGCGTTGGCCTCCGAGACGCTCAAGAAGATCACCCTCGAATGCGGCGGCAAGTCGGCGAACATCGTCCTCGACGACGCCGACCTCGACCTGGCCGTCGACGGCGCTCTGTATGCGATCTTCTACCATCAGGGACAATGCTGCGAGGCCGGTTCCCGGCTGCTCCTGCCGGCCTCGATCCATGACCACTTCGTCGAGCGCATGGTCGCCAAGGTTCGCCGCATGCGCGTGGGCGATCCGTCAGACCCCGCCACGGAGATCGGTCCGCTCGTCTCCGACGCCCAGCGTCAGAGGGTCCTTGGCTACATCCGTTCCGGCGTCGAGCAAGGCGCCACCATCGTCACCGGCGGAAAGGTACCTGCCGATCCCGCCGTGTCCCGAGGCTACTTCGTCGAACCGACGATCTTCACGGGGGTTTCGAACAGCATGACGATCGCGCGCGAGGAGATCTTTGGGCCTGTCCTGAGCGTGCTGTCGTATCGAACGATCGACGAGGCCGTCTCGATCGCGAACGACTCGCCATACGGGCTGGGTGGAGGTGTCTGGTCGAAGGATCCCGAGCGCGCGATGTCGGTGGCCCGCCGCCTCAGGACGGGGACCGTTTGGATCAACGAGTGGCACCTCATCAGCGAGAAGGCCCCCTTCGGCGGCTACAAGCAGAGCGGCATCGGACGCGAGTTCGGCGTCGAAGGCGTCAAAGAGTATTGCGAAGCCAAGCACCTGCACATCGACGAGGTCGGCGTGCGCTCCAAGAAGTTCTGGTACGATGTCGTTGTCCCGAAGGATCAATGAGGGCGGCTCCGGCCGCACCGCATCACCCCTTCGTTCCACGCAGTCTCATCACATACGAAACCTGATCTCAGAGCACACCTATGGATATCAAAGGAAGAACCGTGTTGGTCCTCGGAGGCTGGGGCTTGGTCGGTACAGCCGTTTGCCGGCGGCTCGTCCGGGAGGGGCCCAAGAAGATCGTCATCACATCATTGCTCGAGCACGAGGCGAAAGAGGCGGTCGAGCAGCTCAGCAAGGAGTATCCGAAGAAAGCCCGGGGCTTTTTTGTCCCGTGGTGGGGCAACCTCTTCCTCCGGCACGAGTTGAAGGACCAGCCCCGCGAAGAACTCTTGAAGAACGACGCGACCCGGCAGAAGCTGATCGACGACCTGCTGGACGAGTTCTCGTCGAAGCTGCTCGAGCGTTCGTCCGTGTTCCAACTGATGCGATCCACGAAACCCGACATCGTCGTCGACTGCATCAACTCTGCCACGGCCATCGCCTACCAAGACCTCTTCCAAGTCTCGCGCGATGTGCGCCGCCGGCTCAAGAAGGGACAGAACGACGCCGGGCTCATCGAGGCGACCGAGCGATTGCTTGCCACGCAGTACATTCCGCAACTCATACGCCATGTCCAGACCATGTATCGCTCGATGAACGCTGCCGGGACGACGATCTACGTCAAGATCGGCACGAGCGGCACCGGAGGCATGGGCCTCAACATCCCCTACACTCACAGCGAAGAACGCCCTTCCTCCGTCCTCCTGAGCAAGTCGGCGGTGGCAGGAGCGCACACCCTGCTCCTCTTCCTGATGGGCCGCACACCCGACTCGCCGATCACGAAGGAGATCAAGCCCACGGCAGCCATCGCCTGGAAGCGCATCGGCTACGGCGAGGTGCGCAAACGGGGCAAAGCGATCCGTCTGGTCGACTGCCCACCGGCCGCAGGCATCAAGCTGGGCGGCACGCTCGACCTGCGACCGGAGAAGCCCGTGTGGAAGGAGACGTCGGAAACGCTACGGTCGGTCTTCATCGATACGGGCGAGAACGGCACATTTTCGAGGTCTGAGTTCGAAGCGATCTCCACGCCGGGCCAGATGGAGTATGTGACGCCGGAAGAGATCGCCGAATCGGTCGTCTTCGAGATCCTCGGCGGCAACACAGGCCACGACATCATCAATGCCCTGGACAACGCCACCTTGAATCCGACCTATCGCGCCGGGTTCCTGTTCGAAAGCGCGGTCAAGGAGCTCAAGTCGCTGGAGGAGAAACATGGAACGAAGAGCATCGCCTTCGAAATGCTCGGACCTCCCCGGCTGTCGAAGCTCCTTTATGAGGCCCATCTTCTGCAAATGGCCTTCGGCTCGATGAGGGCCGTGCTGAAGACCCCTGCGAAGAAGATATCTTCCAAGGTCACCTCACTCATCGAACAGGGGTCTGCACTGCGCGCACGCATCGTCTCCATCGGCATCCCGATCCTCATGCCGGACGGCGTGACGCTCCTGCGCGGCGGCGAGATGAAGATCCCCCCCTTCCACGGCGAATCGACCCTTCCCATCAAACCGGGCTCCGTCGACGCATGGTCGCACGACGGTTGGGTGGACCTGCGGACGAAGAACTTCGAGGGATGGAAGAAGCGTTTTCAGAGGATCCTAGAAGAACTGGAGCGTATCCCGGCGGGCGATACCTCGTCGCAGTTCCTGCGAACCAAGGCCTACTGGGAGGACTTCGAGGCGATCGAACCGGGCAAGATCGTGGGATGGATCTTCTCGGTCGAAGAGAAGGGCGAGCGGATGAAGGCGTAGCGGCCTGGAAAGCGCAGATCCGGAGGTGGGAACCCGGACCACAAAGAACGCCAAGAGGTGGAATGAACGACGAAGCCCCCGGGGGGTTACCCGGGGGCTTCGGCATTTCCGCCGTCGATCGTCAAACGACGATGCGCCTCAACATCCTTCGTGTCCTTATCATTCGTACCGCAATGACTCGATCGGGTCGAGGTTCGCCGCCTTCCAGGCAGGGTAGACGCCAAAGATGACGCCGATAATGGAACAGATGAGTACCGCAAGGGCCGCCCAGTCGTATGGAAAGACCGGAGGAAGCTCGAGGGCCATGGCGGCCAGGTTTCCCGCCAGAATGCCAACGAAGATGCCGATGACGCCGCCGATCTGGCAGAGGACGATGGCTTCGACAAGGAACTGGCTCAAGATGTTTGCCTTGCGTGCTCCGACAGCCTTGCGCACGCCGATCTCTTTGATGCGCTCCGTGACTGACACCAGCATGATGTTCATGATACCGACGCCGGCCGCCAGGAGCGAAATGAACGATATGAACCCGACTCCCAGTTTGACATACTTTGTGAAATCGTTGAACGTCGCGATCATGGAATCGTTCGAGAAGATCGAGAAGTCGTCTTCTTTGCCCGGGTCGACCTTCCGAACGGTCCGCAAGAGGAATCGCGCTTCCTCCACCGCGTCATCATAGTACTCCGGACCCTTCGCCTTGATCATGATGTTGAGCGAGCGCCGGTTGCCGCCGAAATACGCCATGAACGTCGAAAGCGGGATCGCAACGAAGTTGTTGTTCGGGCCGCCCAGCGCTGCGCCCTTTGGCTCGAAGATGCCGATCACCGTGAAGCGCACGCCGTCGACCTTGACCTCCTGACCGATCGCACCACCTCTCGGGAAGACCTTCGACACCACATCCTTGCCGAGCACGACGACCCGGTTTCCCGATCGGTCGTCGGCGGCCGTGATCGTGCGGCCCTCTGCGATCGTCCAGTTATTCGTCGATATCCCCTCAGGGTTCTCGCCGAACACCGTGACATTCGGGTTCGTCTTCTCCCCGCTGAGCGCCTGCACCGTCTCGCCGTTGTCGAACGATTCAATGCCGACATAGAGCGCGTGCGTCATCCGGCTGGCCACATACTCGGCCTGTCGCAGATCGATGTTCTTGCGATTCCTCGCCTTCAACCATTCCGCCTGGCTGGCCATGACGGGGAACTTCTGGATCTGAAACGTGTGCGCACCCAGATTGCTGAGTCCGGACTCGATGCCGTTCTGCAGAACCTGCACCGCCGTCATCACGCCGATGATCGAGAAAACGCCGATGACAATGCCAAGGAGCGTCAATAGCGACCGGAGCTTGTTTCCCCGGATCGCTGCAAAGGACAGGCGTAGGATCTCTCCAAATTCCATGGGTCACTCGTACCGAAGGGCTTCGACCGGGTCGAGGCGAGACGCCCGGTAGGCCGGTAGGAAACCAGAGATCACACCCACCGCCACCGACACCAGCAGGGCGATGAACACGATATTGAGCGGCATGGCGGTCGGCAGTACCTGGTCGATCACGAGTGTCAACGGGAAGGCGATCGCCACACCGATCACGCCGCCGATCAGGCTTAGCGCTCCGGCTTCGATCAGGAATTGCGCCAAGATGGTCCGCCGCGGCGCGCCAATGGCCATGCGAATGCCGATCTCGCGGGTCCGCTCGGTGACCGAGACGAACATGATGTTCATGATCCCGATGCCGCCGACGAACAGCGAGAGGCCAGTGATGAAAAGGCCGAAGCCCGCGATCATGACCCCGAACGAGTTGAAGGTCTGGACAAGGATCTCCTGCTGATTGATCGCGAAATCATCCTCTGCCTTCGGGCTCAGGCCGCGCGCTTTGCGCATGATCCCGCGGATCTCCTCTTTTGCCTCGGGCACAAGTTCAATGCTTGCCGCTTTGACCCAGACCTCGATGCCTCCGCGGAAGGAACGGAACTCCTTGAAGAAGCGGTTGATCGGCACGTAGACACGATTATCAAGGCTCTGCAGGCCGAGGAACGAGCCCTGCTTCTCCAGGACCCCTACGACCCTGTACGGGTACCCGCCGACCTTGATCGTCTTGCCCAGCGGTGTCTCAGAGGGGAAAAGACCTTCGGCGATCTCCGAACCCAGAACGCAGATCGGCCGGCCGCCTGAGACCTCCAGGTTGGTCATGAATCGGCCCAACGTCACGTTCACATTGCTCGTCGTCGTGAACTCCTCGTCCGTGCCCACGATGATGGCGTTCTCCATGACCTTTCGGCCGAACTTCACGTTCCGCGCTGTACCGATGATCGGAGAGACGCCGTTCACGAGGTCGGCGCTCCGTTCGATCGCGCGAGCGTGCTCGATCCGGATGTCCTTCCGGTTGCGGATCTTCCACCAGTCCTGACCTCCGCCCCACGGCCACTTCTGAACGTAGAGGACATCGGCCCCGATCGCCGAGATGGACTTGTTGAAGGCACGATCCAATCCCTCGATGGCCGTGCCCATCAGGGTCACGGAGAGGATGCCGATGAAGATACCCAGCGCCGTCAAGATCGACCGCATTTTGTTGGCGCGGATCGCTCCAAACGCGATGAGCAGTCCTTCTTTCAGGTCAAGAAATTGGACGACCACGTTCGATCAGGCGCTGAGGTGAACGGCTTGTTGGATGACCCGCCGATTCGTGACGAGCTCGTCCCGTTCGATGTGACCGTCGCGGATCCTGATGGCCCGATGGGCATGGGCCGCGATGTCTTCTTCGTGCGTGACGAGGATGATGGTGTTCCCTTCCTGGTGAAGGATGTCGAAGAGTCCCATGATCTCTTCGCCCGTCTTCGAGTCCAGGTTCCCTGTCGGCTCGTCAGCCAGGAGGATGGACGGACGCGTGACCAGCGCCCGCGCAATGGCCACGCGCTGGCGTTGCCCGCCGGACAACTCGTTGGGCTTGTGATGGCTGCGGTCGGTCAGGCCGACACGAGCGATCGATTCCTTCGCCTGACGCTTTCGCTCATGGCTCGACACACCGCCATAGATGAGGGGCAACTCCACGTTATGGAGGACATCGGAACGCGCCAGCAGGTTGAACGTCTGGAACACGAACCCGATCTCCTTGTTCCGCACCTTCGCCAGGTCGTTGTCATTCATCTCGCTGACGTTCGTGCCGTTGAGCTCATAGAGACCGGCCGTCGGCGTGTCGAGACATCCGATGATGTTCATGAGCGTCGACTTGCCCGAGCCCGATGGGCCCATGATGGCGACGTACTCGTTCCGTTGGATCTCGACGGAGACCCCGCGGAGGGCGTGCACCTGTTCCTCGCCCATCTGGTAGACTTTGGTGATGTTCTGCAGCCGGATCATCGTCGACATGGTCACCCTGTTCAAATAATTACGAGGCCGTCGCAGCGCTGGCGCCCGTGCGGCGTCCACGCTTGTTGTCCACTTTGACCTTCGAACCCGCTTCGAGGTCCCGATTGATGGCCTTGAACGGCCCGGAGACGATCTCGGCTCCCTCCAGACCCTCGCCCGTCACTTCGACGTGCGAATCGTCGCTCAGTCCTCGTTTCACCTTCACCGTCGATACCTGTCCGTCCTTGACGACGAAGACCACCTCATCCAGTTTCTCCTCTTCCTTCTTCTTCTCGCTGTTCGAAGAGACGAATTTGGCGCCGCCTTCCTCCCCCTCCTCTTCCGGCTTCTCCTTGTCTTCCTTCGGCATGCGGACGGTCACCGATTGGATCGGAATGCTCATCACATTCGCCTTGGTATCGGTCTCGATGTCAGCCGTCATCGACATCCCGGGCCGGAGCTGCACGCCCGGGGGCGTATCGACGAGGATACGGACCTCGAAATTCGTCACTTGGTCCTGCGACCCGAGGCCCGTCGACTTCGCCGTGTTGGCGATCTGGCTGACGATGCCGATGAACTTCCGTTCTGGGAACGCGTCGATCTCGATCCGAGCGGTGTCGCCCACGCTCACCGTGACAATGTCATTCTCGCCCACGTCCACGCGAGCTTCCATGCGCGCCAGGTCGGCCACCGTCATGATCTCAGTACCGCGCGTGAACGTGCTGCCGCTCACCCGTTCGCCCAACTCCATCGGGAGGGATGACACGACGCCATCCATGGGTGAGTAGATGGAGGTCTTCGAGAGGGTCTCTCGGGCTTCTTTGACGGAGGCTTGCGATTGGTCGAAACCCGCCTTGGCGCTCTGATACGAGGCTCGGGCGATGTCCATCTCAGCCTGCGAAACCAACTGCTTGCCGTGCAACTCCGAGACGCGCTTGAATTCCGCCTCGGCCTTCTGGAGATTGGCCTCATTGATGGCCATCGACGCCAGTGCTCGCTCGTACTGCGCCTGATATGCATCGGGCTTGATCTTCACCAGCAACTGCCCTTTGCGCACCCTCTGGCCTTCTCGTACCGGAAGATCGATGATCTCGCCGCTGACCTCGGCATTGATGACCACCTGTGTCTCCGGCTGGATCTTGCCGGTCGCCGACACGATCTGCGTGATGGTCCTGCGACCGACGGTCTCGGTCTGAACGGTGGTGATCGTCTCCTTGTTGCTGCCGACGATCACGAGAACAACGAGCGCGATCACGACGACGCCAAGGATCGAGAAAATGATGATCTTCTTCTTTCGGCTTTTACTGTTGCCGTTTGCCATACGAGTTCCTTCAGAAAGGTCCGCCGGTGATCATTGAGGAAGCGTGCCGACGGCGAGTTCGAACTGACTCTTCGCGTTCAGATACTGGTAGACAGCGTTGATCCGGACCACCTGCGAGTTCGTGTAACCGTTCTGCGCAAACAAGAGGTCGAGCAGCGTGCCGGAACCGACGTTGTACTTCTCTTGATTCACCTTGAGGTTCTGCTCTTGAAACTGATAGCTCCTCTGGGCCGCTTCGTAGCTTTTGACCGCCGCCCCCAACTGCAATACCGCCGTCTTGAGCTCGACCATGATCCGTCGTTCGGTCTCACGAAGCCCCTCTTCCGCATTACGCTCGGCCACTTGGGCTCGCTCCACCGACTCGTTTGTCTTGAATCCAGAGAAAAGGGGGAGCGAAAGTGACAGAGACCAGTTGAGGCTGGCGTTGTCCTTGAAGTTCTTGAACTCACTCGAACCCGTGCGAGCCGATATCGGGACGATCAGGTGGTTGACGGTGCCGCCCACATTCTGGTGGATGATCGTGCTCGACGCAGGCGCGTCTGTGATCGTACGGCCGTTGTAACCATAGCTGGCGCTGGCGGAGATCGTTGGATAGTAGCTGCTGCGCGCGGCCGTGACAGATGCCTGTGTGGCGCGGAAAGACTCTTTGGCGCTCTGATAGTCCGGCCGTCGATCAAACGCCTGGTCCACAAACGAACGCAGGTCGGTGGAAAGGATTCGGAACCGCACCATTTCGACCGAATCGATCTCAGCAGGGATGGAGGGGTCATCGATCGTGTATTCCTGGAACATATCCAACGCGAGATATGCCGCCAGATTCGACTGCGCCAGGTCGTAGTCGTTCTGGGCTTGCACGAGCCGGACCTCGTCGGACCCGACCTGAGACTGTTGCTGGTAGACGTTGACGAGCGATGCAGATCCCAGGCGCGCCGTCTCCTTGACGCGATCCAACTGCTTCGAACTGTAGTCGATGTTCAGCTTGGCGATCTCAAGAAGTTTGCGTGTTCGAAGGACTTCATAGTAGAGCCGTTGAGCCTGGCTCGACACCGTCTGGCGCGTCCGGCCAAGCGTGTACTCGCTGGCATTCGCCGTCGCCGACGCCGAGGTGAATGATGACGTATTGGCGAAACCGTCGAAGAGCGTCATGCGGGCGCCTAGCCCCATCGAGAGCGACCGGACGTCGGACGAGCCGAGCGCCACGCCGTTCACGTACTGCTCTCCTCCCGACCACGAGGAAGTGAGCGAGACCGTGGGGGCGAAATTCCCGTACGCAGAAAGGACCCCGGCCTGGTCCCGCTGAACATTGTTGGCCGCCTGTTTGATCGCGAAGTTACGATCGAGCGCCAACTCGACAGCGCGCCCAAGCGTGATCCTTGGCGTCTGCGCCGTGGCGGTTGAGGCAAGCAGGGCAAGAAAGAGACCGAAACCAGCGGTCTGTCTCATACGAATCTCCAAAAAAGGGCTGAAAACGCGGTTGTCGTGCAAAAGACCTTTGTAATAACGCTCATTTCGCGGGAAAGTTTCAAGAAATCCTCAAAAACCTCACGTTTCATCAGTGTTTTTCCGCGCTATCGGGTGGTCTCTTGCCCCGAAAGAGCTCCTCGCGCGACTGTTTCTGAACGCGTCCCGTTTGTGCGGCCTCGGAGATCATTGCATCCTTGATCGCGAGGAGATGCTTCACGGCCGCATCGTGGTCGTTGGCAATACGGCCGTCCAGGATCGCATCGATGACGGCATCCTTGAGCGCCCCGACGAGCGGCCCGGCCGGGAGCCCCGTGAGTTGCATGATCTCCTCTCCCCGCAGCGGCGGCTGCCACGATCGGATCTGGTCCTTCTCCTCTACTTCCTTCATCTTCTCGATGACAAGATCGTAGTTGCGGCGGACCCGCTCGACGAGCCGCGGGTTCTTCGACGTGATGTCGGCGTGGCAGAGCAGCATCAGATCGTCGACGGCATCTCCCGCGTCGAACATGAGCCGCCGGACGGCGGAATCGGTCACCACGCTGTCGACCAACGCCATCGGGCGCAAATGCAGCCGAACCAGCTTCTCCACGTACGGCACCTGATGCAACGGAAAGCGCAACCGGCGAAACATTGGACGGACCATTCGCGCGCCGAGTTCTTCATGCCCGTGAAATGTCCATCCGATACCCTCCTTGAACGCCTTCGTCTTCGGTTTGGCGATGTCATGAAGCAAAGCGGCCACCCGAAGCCACACGTTGTCCGTCGTCTGACAGATATTATCGACGACCTTGAGCGTGTGCAGGAAGACGTCCTTGTGATGAAAATCCTTGCGCTGGTCCACACCCGACAGCCTGGCAACCTCCGGAACGACGATGTGAAGTACGCCGGTATCGAACATCAGCTGCAGTCCGATCGATGGACGCGGCGCTTGCATCATCTTCAGGAATTCGTCCGCCACCCGCTCGGGCGAGACGATCGACAGCCTGTCGCGCATGGCCGTGGCCGAGGCCAGGACCGAAGGCTCCACGCTGAACTCGAGCTGCGCAGCGAAACGCATGGTTCGCATGATCCGCAGGGGATCGTCGTCGAACGTCGCCGTCGGGTCGAGCGGGGTGCGCAACAGCCTTCGCTCCAAGTCGCAACGTCCGTCGAACCGATCGATGAGCCGATCCCGTTCCGACGCGTGCAGTCCGACCGCAAGCCCGTTCACGGTGAAGTCGCGGCGTGCAAGGTCCTCCTCGAGTGTACCAGAAGCGACCTCCGGCTTCCGTGAATCCTTGCGGTAGCTTTCCTTCCGCGCTCCGACGAACTCGATGTTGCGGCCTTCCACCGCGATCATGGCCGTGCCGAAGGTTTCGAACACGACCGGCGCCTGGACGCCCAGCTCCCGCGCCACGCTACGTGCGAACGCGATACCGTTACCGATGACCGTGATGTCGATGTCCTTGACGTCACGGCCGAGAAGAAGGTCGCGCACGTAGCCTCCGACGGCGTACGCGCGAACTCCATCTCGGTCGGCGATGCGGCCGATCGACCGTAGGACGGGCTCGTTCAACGTGAGGATCGCGTCAGGCACGGTCGGAGGAACGGATCGTGTTGGCGTCGATGGCTTTGAGGATCTCCGCCGCCACCTCAAGGGCCTGCAGTCCGTCCAGTCCTGAGACCACCGGACGCGTGCCGGCCTGGACGCACGCGACGAACGACCGCATCTCTTCCAATAGGGCATTCATCGGGGGGATCTCCGGCTGATCGTACACGATCAGACGCTTACGGGTTCCCTGGTCGATCTTCCCGAGGAGCATGGTCGGCTGGGCGTTCCCTTCTCCCTCATCAATAAGGCGGAAGACCTCGGCCAGCGGTTGTGCAAAATCGATGGAGATGTAGGCGTCGTGCTGAAAGAGACGCATCTTGCGCATCTTGTGTTGCGAGATACGGCTGGCGGTAACGTTCGCCACGCAGCCGTTCTTGAATTGGATGCGGGCGTTGGCGATATCTGGCGAGTCAGAGACGACCGCCACGCCGTTCGCGTCGATGCGTGACACCGGCGAGCCGACGAGGCTCAGGATGAGGTCGATGTCATGGATCATCAGATCGAGCACGACCGCAACGTCCGAACCGCGGGGGTTGAACTGCGCCAGCCGATGCGACTCGATGAACAGCGGTTGCATGCGCAGCGGTTCCAGCGCCAGGATGGCTGGATTGAACCGCTCGATGTGCCCGACCTGCAACGTCAGCCCTTTCGCTGCGGCGATGTCGACGAGCTCGCGGGCTTCGGCGGTCGTCGACGTGATGGGCTTCTCGACCAACACATGCTTGCCCGCGAGGAGACAGGCTTTCGCCACCTGGTGGTGGGTCGACGTGACGCTCGCGATCGTCACCGCATCGACGGCGTTGAGCAGCTCCTCGCGGTTCGTGAAGGCTCTGACGCCATGCGCGTCCGCGACCTGTGCGGCCTTGGTGGCATCGGCATCGTGAACGCCTACAAAGCTGGCGGAGGGCAGTTGCGCAAGCATCTTGGCATGGAGCGACCCCAGATGTCCGGTGCCGATCACGCCGATCCGTGTAGTGGTCTCAGTCAGTTTCACGCGTTTCTTCTCCAGCCTGGGCCCCGGTGCTTTCCAGCTGGGCCACGCCAATGATCCGATCGTAGCCCCCGAAGCGTTGGTCATGATAGACAATGAATGCCGTGTAGAGATTGCTCGTCGCCCAGTCGCTACCTTCCAGCCTCACCCAGTCGTTGCCGTTCAGGACATATTGATAGTCGTACCGGCCACGACGGAGAGGCTTGCGAAGGAAATGGCGCCGCGTCGAACGGTCATATGCCATCTCCCATTCCGGCCGCACCTTCCAGCCGCTGAATTCCCCGACGAGCGCGATCGAAGGTACGTCGCCGTTCTCATCCCCGGACCACTTGAACTGGAACTCCACCAGCTCTTCGTCGGACCCTCCGATCGATTCGGAGTACGATGCGAGCCCGTTGCGATCGGGTCGGCCCGGAAAGAAGAAGCGACTGACGTCGGCACCCGAACGTGGACGCAACGTGTCTCCCGGTGGATAATCGCCGAGGTTGCTCAGGTCGATCTGTCGGTATTCGTTCCCCGCGAGAAAACCGGCCGCCACGAAGGTCATGCGGTCCGGTCCGGCCCCGTCGACCCATGTGTGAGGGTCGTCATCATAGACCTCAACGCGAGTCCGTCGCGACCATTCGCGATTCTTGACAACGTCGACGGATCGGATGAGCAACGGTTGGACCGAGCCTTCGCCCGACCATGGTGCATCCAGCGGAATGGTGAGGCTGACGGAGATCCCGCGGTCGTAAGGGGCAACGGCCGACGGCAGCCGGCGCTGACGCACACGCATGAGGGCGGAGACATCCCTCTCAGCGCGCACGAAATCGAATACCCCGACCGACCGTCCGGTCTCTGCCTCCTCGATCCAAGCTCGATAGTAGCCGGAGTACGGAAGGTCCTCGATGCCTTTGGGGCCCGGAATGGTCGTCGTGTATTTCCATCGCCATGTCCGCACTCCGCTGGGCGCTGGCCGGTGAGGTATCGCCTCCAGCGACGACATCCGGATCGGGTCGTTGATGAAGACATTGTCCGTCTCCCGTCCGTTGAGATCCAGGTGTCTGATCCGCATGCGGTAATCGACCGGCTGCGGGGTCGTGCCCTCAAACTCCACCCGAATGCCGCGATCGTCGACAGCGATCGCAAGGCCTCGCATGCCGAGACCAAGCACTCGAAGGCTGCGTACCGAGGGGTCGAGCGATTCCTGCGCCATGACGATGGACGTCAGCGCCCACCACAGAAGTGCCATGTGTTTCATCGAACGGCCTCATAGAGCGTCACATACTGTGTACCGGGGATCGTTACACCCAATCCGGGCATTTCGAAGGTCATGATCGGACGGAGCGTCGAGTCTGTCAGCCGCTCTCGGTCGCGCGACCGGTCGACCACATAGTGCGGGTTCACGACCGATCGATAGAGGCGTCGTTGCATCACCTCATCATAGCTGTACCCCTTGATCGCTTCGCGCAGGGCCGGTGTGGCCAGTCCGACATGGTCCCAGATGCGGCGTTCGCTGATGTACCCGATCATTCCGATATCGGGGGCCAACACGTCGTCGTCGCTGGCGCTGTTGGCCCGAAGCCAGAATGCGATCGGCTTCATGGCCTGTTCCATGCCGGCCGTGAAATAGCGCAGGTGCTGTGCCACACGAAGTTCGTACACCGCCGTATTGAGCGCCATACTCAGCACACCAGCCGCCAAGACCAGCACCGTCGCGCGACGCAGGCGGCCGGGACGGGACTCCAGCCACATCGAGATCGCCAGCATCATCGCCGCCGTCAACAAGATCGACGCCGGGAGCAGATAGCGCGAAATGATCTGGACGCCTTGGCTGGCGTACGCGACGATCAGGACGAACGGCCAGCCGAGCAACAGCCTCCACCAACGCGTTCGAACCGGGTCAGCGCCGCGTGGAATGGCAAACGCCAGGGCCGCCAAGACGAGCACCGAGATCCCCTGGCTCGCCGCAATGATACGACCGCCCTCGAAGAGGGCTGCGAACGTCCGTTCGGCGTCGAACCACCATCCCGACTTGCTGCCGATGGTCGTCGAGAGCATCGTTCCCGTCCAGATCGCCGCGACGGACCACCAGACGGCCACCAAGGCGCTCATAACGGCCAGCGGCAGCACCCAGCGGCGCAGATGGAGTCCCCAACCTCTGTCGCGGGTGGCAACGACCAGCCAGGGGGCGAGCAGGCCGTATTCAGGACGAACCAGCACGAGCAGGCCCAGCGCGGCGCCGGCGATGTGCCATTCATCGTCGATGACGTATCGCATGACGAGGATCGTGAGCAGGACGGCCAGCGACGTCTCCATTCCCGAACCGGCCCAACGCACGAGGAGGGCGTCAAAGGTCGCCAGGACCGCAGCACTGGCCGCAAGGACACGGTCCTCCGTGAGGGAGAACACCAGGAGCTGGAGCGCAAGGATCGCGAGGGCCGAAAGCGTGGCATCGAGCGACTTGGCGACGATGTACGGGTCGAGGCCCAGCGCCGCACCGCCGGCGATGAGCATGGCCCAGAGCGGACCGGTGACGCTGTACGACGGGCCGCCAGGATTGAATGACCATCCTTCGCCCTGGACGACGTTCAACGCCGTCCTCAGGTAGATGTACGTGTCGTCGGGCGTGTAGTCAAAATGGTTGACCACGCGAAGATAGAAGATCCCAATGGCGAGCGCCGTCAGCAACGGCACCAAGAAGATAAATCGCGGATTTCGCTCCAGCCAAGCGTCCATGTGTCAGGCCGAAGGAGTGGCGACCGAACGGGCCCAAGCGCTGAAGTCTTCGACGGAATGGAACGTGAAATCGCGCTGGAGTTGGAGCGCGCGATCCCTGTTGAACGCGTCCCAGAGCACGGACGCGACCGGGACCCCCGCTTCTTTGGCCGCGAGGATGTCGGCAGCCGAGTCGCCGACCATGACGGTCCGGCTTGGTTCGAGACCGAGGTCGCGCATGATCGATTGGATGCCCTCTCCAGACGGCTTGTGCTTCACCACATCGTTGCCCGTCACCACTTTGCGAAAATAGTGCGTGAGTCCAAGCACATCGAGCGTAATGTCGGTCGTGTGGCGACCTTTGCCAGTGAACACAGCCAGCGCCACGCCTCGCTGATGCAGTTCCTCGAGCAGGGCCGGAATGCCCTCATAGACTGACGCGAGCTCCCGGTGGTGGCCCTTGTAGAATGCCAGATAGCGCTCCATGGCCTCATCGAGCTGGTCGTCGCCCACGATGGCGCGGAGCGCCCCTTCTTCCGGGGGACCGAACAGAGCCGCGATCTCTCGGTCGGACATGGTGCCGCCACGATAACGCTGCACGATATGATTGAACGAATCGAAGATCAGACGGTTCGTGTTCGTGATCGTCCCGTCCATGTCAAACACGAACGCCGAGAACGTGGTCATAGGTTGGTCGTCGTCGCGAAAAGAACGAAGGCGCCAGGGAGTGCCTGACGCCTTCGCCCGAAGTCGTGTGGCCGAACGATCTCCGTCAGGCGATCGTCACGTCCTTGGACAGATAGACATCCTGGATCGCATTGAGGATCCCGACACCCTCCGCCATCGGCCTCTGGAAGGCTTTCCGCCCGGAGATGAGGCCCATACCGCCGGCGCGTTTGTTGATGACCGCTGTACGCACCGCCTCGGCGATGTCGTTCTTGCCCGACGGTCCGCCCGAATTGATAAGGCCGGCGCGACCCATGTAGCAGTTGGCCACTTGGTATCGGGTCAGGTCGATCGGATGGTCCGTCGTCAGTTCGCTGTAGACCTTCTTGTCGATCTTGCCGTACGGGCTTTCCTTCGTGTTGAGCGCCAGATAGCCGCCGTTGTTTTCCGGCAGCTTCTGCTTGATGATGTCCGCTTCGATCGTCACGCCGAGGTGGTTGGCCTGGCCGGTGAGGTCCGCCGACACGTGATAGTCCTTCTCGGGCGTCTTGAAGGCGTTGTTGCGCGTGTAGCACCACAAGATCGTGCCCATCCCCATCTCGTGCGCGGCCTGGAATGCCTGGCTCACATCCCACAGTTGACGGCGGGATTCGGCGGAGCCGAAGTAGACCGTGGCGCCGACCGCAACCGCTCCCATGTCATACGCCTGCTTGATGCTGGCGAAGAAGGTCTCGTCGTACGTGTTCGGGTGGGACAGGAACTCGTTATGGTTGAACTTGAGGACGAACGGAATGCGGTGGGCATACTTGCGGGACATCATGCCCAGAACGCCGAGCGTCGATGCGACCGCGTTGCATCCCCCTTCGATCGCGAGCTTCACGATGTTCTCGGGGTCGAAGTAAGCCGGATTCGGCGCGAACGATGCGCCGGCCGAGTGCTCGATCCCCTGGTCCACGGGGAGGATGGAGAGATAACCAGTGCCGGCGAGCCGGCCCGTATTGAACATCTGGTGCAGACTCCGCAAGACCTGCGGAGTGCGGTCTGACAAGGCAAAGACACGATCCACAAAGTCCGGACTCGGGACGTAGATCGATTCTTTCGGAATGGTCGTGCACGTGTGTTCGAGCAACGACTTCGCATCTGGACCCAGCAATTCCTGAATGTTCACCATGGGACAAGACTCCATCAAAGGTCGTTCGAGATCGGATGATCAAGCTGTGCAACACTGACGAACAATATACCAAAGACTTCGAGGGACTGCAAACGAAGCGGGTCACCGTTGACCGACGCGCAGGCGCAGAGGCACTGCGCCGATATTGGTCGTCTGACGCGGCACGACGACAACATTCGTCAGGGTCGTATCAAGAAAGGCAGGCAAGGTTGAGGCGATCGTGATCTGATAGGTCCCTTCGGGCAGATCCACGAGCTGGAACGAATTGTTCCCGGAGGCCGCCAGGCTGTAGGTGGAAACGGAGTCGTTGCCGGCGACCGTCGTGATCGTCGCGAGCAACGAATCCGGAACGATCGCGCCTGCGATGGAACCCGCCAGGTCCGTGCGCTGAACACGGATGACCGGACGCAATTCAAATTGGCCATTGCTCCCGACCCGGATCGAGCGCGACACGTCGAAATCGAACGTGAGGCCTATCAATCCCCCTTCGACCACTTCGAAGTCCGCGTCGACCTCCGCCCCCTCTTGCAGGGGTTCGGGAATGAAGACCGTGCGCTCAAACCCCCGTTCGATCAGGTTGGAGACCCCATACAGAATGAGGACCTTGTCATATCGACCGACCGGCAGCGATGCGGATGCCAACGTCGCCGAGATCCCGTTGCGCAGGTCGAGCAGATCAAACGACTGCACGTCCTCGCTTATGATCGTCCATCCGAAGCTACTTCCTGCACTTGCACGATGGACCGATACGCGCCGCACGACGATATTGACGGCATCATAGACGGCCGGAGCGTCGACCAATTTGATCCGAAAGTCGCCGCGGAAGCTGGTGTCGTCAGGGTTCTGACACCCCACGACCGCGAGCATGACGAGCAAGCCCATGGGTACGCGCATGGACGAAAGATATCCAAGATTTGAATCAACATGCAATTCTGTCTACTTTGTTTCATGAAAGAGACCGTCACCCTTCGACCCCGAGAAGAGCGCCGCCTGCTCGATGGCCACTTGTGGGTCTTTTCGAATGAGATCGCCGCCGTCGAGGGCTCGCCAGGGCCAGGGACCGTCGTCGAGGTCCGTCGACACGACGGCCGGCGGATCGGCTTCGGATTCTACCACCCCCATTCACTCATCGCCGTCCGAATGCTGGGCCACGCGCCCCGGCCGATCGACCGGGACTTCTTCTATGAACGGATCAACGCCGCCCTTCAACGACGGCAACGGCTCTTCCCCGACGACACGGCGTATCGCATCGTCCACGGCGAGTCTGACGGATTGCCCGGCCTCATTGTCGACCGATACGGGGCTTCCGTCGTGCTGCAGGCTCTCTCGGCGGGCATGGATGCCCGCCTCGACCTGATCTGCGATGTGGTGGAGGAACTTCTCCAACCGTCTGCGATCGTCGGACGGAATGATTCGTCCCTCAGGACCCTGGAGGGGCTGCCGGAATCTTCGTCCGTGCTTCGGGGGACGCTGGAAGGCGAGGTCGAAGTGATCGAGAACGGATTGCACTATGGCGTCGACATCGTGCACGGACAGAAGACGGGACTCTTTCTCGACCAGAAGCTGAACCGCTTGCGTGTTCGCCGTTATGCCCGAGGGCGTACCGTCTTGGATTGCTTCTGTAACGACGGCGGATTCAGCCTCAACGCGGTCCGCGGCGGGGCTGTCCGAGTCGACGGCGTGGACATCTCGGCCGAGGCGACGGCCCGGGCCTCAGACAACGCCCGCCGCAACGCCATGGCGAACGTGCATTTCTCGACGGCCGATGTCTTCGACGACCTCAGGAACCGTTCACACCAGACGGAACGTTATGGAATGATCGTGCTCGACCCCCCGTCATTCACGAAAAGCCGGAAGACCGTCGCCACGGCCTTGCGAGGCTACCGGACGATCAATACCATGGCGATGGGATTGCTCGAGCAGAACGGCGTCCTCGTTAGCGCGTCGTGCTCGCATCACATCGATCGTGATGCATTTCTGGAGATGCTTCACGACAGTGCAGTCAAGGCGGGGCGGACGATCCAAGTGGCGGAAGTGTGTGGCGCTTCACCCGATCACCCCACGCTGCTGGCCATGCCAGAGACCAGCTACCTGACACTTGCGGTGCTGATCGCCACGTGAGTGAGCGTTGCCATTCGCCTGTGACCGGAGTACATTGAACCCATGAACCGTCTCTCGCGTTGCCTCAACCGTGTTCGAGTCCCTCTCGCGCTCGTCGTCATCGCCGTCTTCTTCTCGGAGGCGCTGAAAGCACAAGAGCCGACTCGGCCTGATACGGCCATCGTCTTTCGGCCTTTCAAGCCGCAGCTTCTGACCGAGGCGCTGTTTCAGCAACGACTGACCGCATGGGGCTTCGACCTCCTGATCTCCGAGAATGGTTTCGGCCTTGGCGGGTTCTACCGGCGGGAGCTTACTGACGACCTTGCGGGGACAATCACCTTCGCCATCTCGGACGTCAAGGATGATGGCGAGGTCGAGTACATCAACTACTACGGACAGAGTTACGTCCCGGGAAAGAAGAACCGCCTGGTAATGCTGCCGCTCATGGCATCGCTGCAGTATCGATTGTTCCGGGACGACATCGTGGACAACTTCCGCCCGTACGTCACGGCCGGAGCAGGGCCCACGACCCTGTTCATCTCACCCTACGCACGCATCACGGATTACGGCGGAGGCACCTTCGTCTCCGAGAAGATCGATTTCTTTGAGAGCCTCAAGTACGGAAAGGCTCACACGACCGTGGGCGGCTTCGTCGGCGCAGGTGCGTACTTTGGCCGCGATCGGACCAACGTCATGGGGCTCAGTGTGCGCTACTATTTCATCCCGGTGAAGAACGGGATCGAAGTGATGCAGGGGGGCTTCGTGAAGGAGTTCGGGGGGCTGTACATCACGCTGCACTTCGGTTCGGCCTCGTAGCAACCGACCCGACGCTACTTCTTCTTTTTCGCTTGACGTCCCGCACGTTGTTCGCGGGACGTCGTCGTTTCCGCTGCCTTCCCCAACACCGATCGCAGGAACTGCCCCGTGAGCGAGCGTGGGTCCTGTGCGATCTCCTCGGGTGTGCCCACCGCCACGACCTCGCCCCCTTCGTCGCCCGCATCAGGCCCCAGGTCGATGACCATGTCGGCCGATTTGATCACATGGAGATTGTGCTCGATGACGACGAGCGAATGGCCCGCAGCCAAGAGGGCATCGAAGCACTTCAGCAGAGTGGCGATGTCGTCGAGATGCAGCCCGGTGGTCGGTTCGTCGAAGATGAAGAGGCCACGCCCCGCCTCCTCGGAGGCCGTGAGATGATGGGCCAGCTTGATCCGCTGGGCTTCGCCGCCGGAGAGCGTCGTCGCCGGCTGCCCAAGTCGAAGGTAGCCCAGACCAACGTTTGCCAGCACCGAAAGTTTCTTCGCGACGCGGCGTCCTTCCGGATGCTCAGAGAAGAACCTGATCCCCTCGGCAACCGACGCTGACCTCTGCTCGAGCACCGGGCGGCGGTCGACCCCGACGGGGTCGATCGCCGCCCGTGCCATGCCCGGCCCCGGAGACACCCCCATGACCGACCTCGCCACCCGATCCGACAACCCGGTCCTCCTCCCCGTTGCACCCGCCGCGCCGCTCCCGCTGCGCCGACCACGACCCGCCAGGCTCCGCGATGGTGACGTGGCCGCGGTGCTCGCCGCGACCGCCTTCCTCACCACCGCCACCTGGGCCCGCCACGGCGGCGTCGACCAGCTCCTGGCCGGCGGGAACGAGACGTGGACCAGCATCGCCCGTCTCAGCGGCCTCCTGGCCTCGGTCGCCGGTCTGCTCGGCCTGGTGCTCGTCGCCCGCGCCCGAACCCTCGAACGCCGCTATGGACTCGACCACCTGCTCGTGTGGCACCGCTACCTCGGCGGCACCATGGCCGTGGCCCTGGCCGTGCACGTCGGCGCCGGGTTCGCCGCCTGGCTGACCCCGGATCAGGGCGTCCTGAGCACGGTGGCGGACCTGACCGGGCGCGTCCCGTACATGGCCCCCGCCACGGTGGGCGCGCTCCTCGTCGCCGTGGTGACCGTGTCGTCGCTGCGCTCGATCCGACGCCGGCTGTCCTACGAGACCTGGTACTTCGTGCACCTCACCGCGTACCTGGGACTGGCCCTGGCCTTCGCCCACGAGCTGTACCTCGGCACCGACCTCCGCGACGACACCGTCGCCCGGGCGTTGTTCGTGGCCGCCCACGTGGTCGTCCTCGGCGCGCTGGTGTGGGGCCGGTGGGGTCGGCTCGTCGCCGCGGCCCTGCACCCGCTGCGGGTCACCGACGTGACCCCCCTCGTCCCCGGGACCGTCTCGCTGACGCTGGGCGGCCCGAACCTCGCCAGGATCGAAGCCGACGCCGGCCAGTTCGCGCTGCTGCGACCCCTTCGGCGTCGCCTGTGGTGGCAGGCCCATCCCTATTCGCTGGCCGCCGCCCCCACGAGCGCGGGGCTGCGGTTCACCGTCAAGGACCGGGGCGACGCCAGCGGCGCCCTGACGCGGCTCCCCGTGGGCACGCGCGTCGTCGTGGAGGGACCCTACGGCACCCTCACGCCGGAGGTCTTCGACGAGGGCCGGGCCCTGCTGGTGGCCGGTGGCGTCGGTGTCGCCCCGGTGCGGGCGCTGCTCGAGTGGCTTCCCACGACCGCCCGGCCCGTCGTGCTCCTCCGGGCCCGCAGCGCCGACGAGCTGGTGCACCTCGAGGAGCTGCGGGTGCTCGCCGCACAGCGCGGCGGTGCGGTGCACGCCCTCGTCGGTCGCACGGTCTCCCTGGGCGTCGACCCCTTCGACCCGGCGGTGCTGCGCCGGGCCGTCCCCGACCTCGCCGGACGCACCGCGGTGGTCTACGGCCCGGAGTCGCTGCTGCACGCTGCGCACCGTGGCCTGCGCGACGCCGGCATGCCGACCGAGCACATCCACTGCGAACGACCCTGGTGGTGACCCATGCCCGCCGAACCCGCCTCCCTCGCCCGCCGCGTCGCCCCGGCACTCGTGCTCACCGGCGCCAGCGTGGGCCTGCTGCAACTGCTGGACCGCCCCGTCACCGTCGAGACCGGCTCGGACGAGCTGAGCCTCCCCGTGCCGGGTGCCGGCACCGGCGTTGCCGGCACGACGTCGCCCACGACGAGCGCCACGACCGGCGCCACGACGCCGTCGACCGCCACTCCATCCACGACCGTTCCCGCGACCCCCACCGCCTGCACCGGCACCACCGTGACCGGTTCCTCGGTGTCGACCCGCTGGGGAGCCGTCCAGGTGGCCGCCACGGTCACCG
Source organism: Bacteroidota bacterium (assembly GCA_025454835.1). Classification (GTDB taxonomy): domain Bacteria; phylum Bacteroidota; class Ignavibacteria; order UBA10030; family UBA10030; genus 2-02-FULL-55-14. The sequence continues at coordinate 42,298 of JALONQ010000022.1, forward strand.
ACGACGGCACGGTCTGTGACCTCGAGGCGCTGCGCTACCCGAACGGCGACTCGCGGTCGTCGAGCATCAGCCAGCGTGCCATCCCGCTGCTCGAGCAGCGGGCGCTCGCCGACGGCCTGGACTTCGACGCCGTCAGCGGGGCCACCTACACCTCGGAGGCCTACCGTGACTCCCTGCAGTCCATCCTCGACGGTTGAGGGGGCGCGAGGCGCCCCGGTCCGTCGAACGGCACCCGTCATGGGCACCGTGGCCAGCGTGCACGTGCTCGACGAGGCGCCCACCGCCGGGGTGCACCACGCCATCGACGCGGTGCTCGCCGAGCTGGCGCGTCTCGAGGGCCTTTTCAGCACGTTCCGGCCGACGAGTCAGATCAGCCAGGTGAACCGGGGAGAGCGACACCTGCTCGACTGCGCCCCCGAGGTCGTCGACGTCCTCGACGCCATCACCTGGCTGGAGTCGGTCAGCGGTGGCGCCTTCCGGGCGCGCTGCCCGGACACCGACCGGCTCGACCCGGCCGGGTTCGTGAAGGGTTGGGCCACCGAGCGGGCGAGCCGCCACCTGGACGAGGCCGGTCTGGAGCACTGGTACGTGTCGGTGGGAGGCGACATCCAGACCCGCGGCAGCGGACCCGACGGCGAGCCGTGGCGCGTCGCGCTGGCCGACCCGGCCACGCCCGGTGGGATCCTCGGCGTGTTGCACGTCGTCGACGGCGCCGTGGCGACGTCGGGCACCGCCGAGCGCGGTCGGCACCTGTGGGACGGCCGCACCGGGGCGGACACGCCCGCGGACGGCCTCCGCGCGGTCACCGTCGTCGGCCCGCACCTGACCTGGTGCGACGCTTTCGCCACCACGGTGTTCGCGCTCGGGACCGACGGGCCCGACTGGGTCCGACGGTTCGCCGGCTACGAGGTGGTCGCGGTCGCCTGACCGGGGTTCGCGGCCAGGTGCTCGAAGCGGCCTGCGGGACGCCGGGGGACATAGGCCTCCACGATGGGCGCCAGCTCCGCCGGCGTCGCGCCGTGCAGGATCACGCCGTCCACACCGAGCTCGAACTGGCCGAGGACGGCATCGA
>JALONQ010000023.1 GCA_025454835.1 Bacteroidota bacterium
AATGAAACCCTTCGGGTTTCTTTCCTACATGCCGCAGGATTCATCCTGCGGCAAGATAACCGAGTGGCTTTTCGGGCAGATGGTGATGAAATCCTCCAGGTTTCTTCCCACATGCCACCGGGTTTAGCCTGGGCAGGTTTACGAATGAATTCCGGGGCAGTTAAGAATGAAACCCTTCGGGTTTCTGTCGGATTTCTTCCCACATGCCACCGGGTTTAGCCTGGGCAGGTTTACGAACGAATTCCGGGGCAGTTAGAAATGAAACCCTTCGGGTTTCTTTCCTACATGCCGCAGGATTCATCCTGCGGCAAGATAACCGAGTGGCTTTTCGGGCAGATGGTGATGAAATCCTCCAGCAGCACCGACCTTCGAGTCAGCGTCATCGGCTTCGGCGCTTGGGCCATCGGCGGACCCGCGATGGCTGGCGACATCCCCATCGGCCGGGGACCGGCCGATGACGATACCTCGCGTGCGGCGATCCGCACCGCCGTCGAGCACGGCATCAACTTCTTCGATACGGCCGACTTCTACGGTCTTGGACATTCCGAGGCCCTCATCGGCGAGGTCATCGGCAACTCAGACAAGGTCGTGGTCGCGACCAAGGTCGGCCATCGGCTCAACGAGGACGGATCCATCGCCCTCGACTATTCGTCCAAACATCTCCGAGCTGCCTGCGAGCGGAGTCTGCAGCGGCTTCGCCGGGATGCGATCGACCTCTACCAACTGCATTCCGCGAAGCTCTCCCATTTGGAGGACGGCGAGTGTCTGGCGGAGCTCGACAAGCTCCGACAGGCGGGCAAGATCCGCCACTGGGGGATCTCGTTGAACACCTTCTCGCCCGATGCTGAGGCGGACTTCCTTCTTTCGCTTGGGGTCGCGTCGGGATTCCAGGTCGTCCTGAACATCCTGAACCGCAGGTCGCTTGCGGTCATCGAGCGGGCCCGCCGGGCGGGCGTCGGCGTCATCGCTCGCATGCCGCTCCAATTCGGTTTGCTGTCCGGCACCATGACCTCCGACCGGCGCTTCGCCCGCGAGGACCATCGCTCGTTCCGGTTGACGCCGGAGATCATCGATCGCGCTCGTACGCTGCTCGAGCCGGCGTGGCGTGCGGCTTCCGAAGCCGGCGTGTCGCCGGCGCAACTGGCGATGAGTTATGTCGCTTCCGTGCCGGGTGTCTCGACGATCATACCCGGCATTCGAACGCCGGAACAAGCGCGTGAAAACGCGAACGCGATCGCCGTAGATGGCGACCGCGTTCGTGAATGGATGAGACTCGTCTCGGACGTGGAAGCGGCGGAGATCGTCTCCCTCATGAGGACACGCGGCTGAGACCTCAGCCTCCGTGCTTCGTCGTCATCGTGGAATAGTCGAGTTCGCTGCCGAAAGCGCTGTGGGGGATGAGATAGACGACCAGCATCAGGATCGCCGCTCCCAGGACCCAAGCCGCCGGCCGTTTCGATCGACGGATGGCGATCGCCGCGACCACCCATCCCAGAAACGCCACCAGCGTCTTGTTGTCGGTCACGTCGTCGTCGAAGGGCCATCCGGTCCACCAGTGGTCGAACGCAAACCATTGCATGATCGGCCCCAAGACGAACCCGCCGACGGCGAGGATGACGAGGGTCCAGGTGGTGAATGCACGATAGCGCGGCTCGGCCATGAAGGCCTCGAGACCCGTGCGTGTGGCGAGTAGCATGGCGACGAACATCGCTAGGACATGCGGGATCAACACGTAGATGGGCACGTCACCTTTGAATCGGATCGTGATCGGTCCGGCTGTCGGGACGCGGACCATCTCGGCCTGCTTCGAGACCTCCACATAGTACTCCAGCTTGCCGGCTTTGGGCTGGCGCGGGAGCGTGCTGACCAAGGCCCCGTTCTCCGCCCGCATCGTATCGACCGTGAACGGGTCGTCGGTCGGATAGCGCTTCCAGTGTACGACGGCCTGGAGGGTCGTATCCGTCGTCGCTATGCGCACGGGGGCATCCTCGTCGATGACGTGGCTGCGCAACAGGCGATACGAGAGCTGCGAATCGCCGATCCGCGCGACCTCTGAGACCGGGTAGGTGGGGCCGGTCAGGCGCTGATAGACCGCGGAGGCGATCGTGATGACGACGGCGATGATCCAGAAGAGCACAGAGCGTTTCATGCGAGTGATCGAAGTTGCCGTAGGGATGGAATATGTTGTCATAATATCGCAATCTGTTGCGTCGAACTCCACTTATGCCGCCGCGCACCAGCGGCTCGTCCGGGATCCTCGAATGTTCTGGCAATCTTGACACGGTCTCCTTCTCGATGCCCGACCCGATCCTTGTCACCAGAAAACTGGGTAAACGCTTCGGCAAACGCTGGGCCGTCCGGAACGTGGACCTCGCCGTTCAGCGCGGTGACATCTTCGGATTCCTCGGCCCCAATGGCGCTGGCAAGAGCACGACGATCCGGATGGTGCTCTCGCTTATTCGTCCGACGGAAGGCGATGTGCACCTGTTCGGGCATTCTCTCCGCTCCGAACGGTCTGCGGCGCTGCGCCGCGTCGGCGGCATCGTCGAGCGGCCCGACTTCTATCTCTACCTCTCCGCGATCAGGAACCTCGAGCTCGTCGGCGCCCTCACCGGCGGCGTACATCGCCACCGGATCGACGAAGTGCTCGACCTCGTAGGCCTGCTCAGCCGTGGGCGCGACCTGGTGAAGACCTACTCGCACGGGATGAAGCAACGGCTGGGGATCGCGCAGGCCCTCCTGACCGACCCGGAACTCGTCGTGCTCGACGAGCCGACGAACGGCCTCGACCCGCAGGGTATGAAGGAGGTCCGGGAGCTCATTCGCTCGCTCGCGCATGACCGGCAGAAGACCATCATCCTTTCGTCGCATCTTCTCCACGAGGTCGAATTGGTCGCCAACCGAATGGCGATCATCCACCAAGGGGAGCTGGCGGTGCAGGGAAGCGTCAAGGAACTGCTCGAGGGGGCCGGGTCTGCCGTGATGGTCGGGGCCTCTCCGCTGCGCACCGCTGCCGCCGTCTGTCGACGTCATCGTGCGGTACGGTCCGTCGAAGTGAACGAAGCGGACCTGAGGGTGGCGATCGATACGAAGGCCGTGCCGCACCTCGTCGCGTCGCTCGTCCGCGCCAAAGTGCGCGTAACGATGGTCCGCCCCGTGCGTTCATTGGAAGAGTACTTTCTGTCGATCACCGAACAGGCGCAGGGGACGTGACCCATGGCACGACTGTTCTGGGCTGAGTTGGTCAAGACGTTCCTGAAGAAGCGGACATACCTGGGGTTTCTCATCGCCCTGGTCGTCGTGCCGCTCATTGAGCTCGCGATGGCTTCGGAAGGGGAGTTCTTCATCCGGAGGGTGATGCGCAACCTTGCCAACGACTTCCTCATTCTGGGCAACCTGTTCAACGGCTGGACCGTCGCGTACCAGGTGATGAACGCGCTGTGGATTCACGTACCACTGCTCATCACCTTCGTTGCGGGCGACATGCTCTCAGGCGAAGCGACCGCCGGCACCTACCGTCTCATGCTGATCAAGCCGGTGTCCCGGACCAAGATCCTCTTGGCGAAGGCGCTGGCGACCCTCCTCTACGTTGTTGTGTTCATTGCCTTTCTGGCGGCGCTCAGCGTCGGCTTGGCGCTCGCGCTGCTGGGGTCGGGCGACCTTGTGGTCTTCCAGCGCGGTCTGCTTATCCTGGCGGAGGCCGATGTTGCCTGGCGATTCATGGTCGCGTATCTTCTGGCACTCGCTCCGATGTTCACGATCGCTTCCATCGCGTTCTGCTTCTCGTCGTTCGTCGAGAATGCGATCGGGCCGATCGTCGCGACGATGGGGGTCATCATCGTCTTCACGATCATCACGGTCATGTCGCTCGAGGCATTCGAAGCGGTGAGGCCGTATCTCTTCACCACCCACATGGTGGTCTGGCAGAAGGCGTTTGAAGACCCGGTGAACTGGCACGCGATCACCGCGTCGCTTCTGAACTTGGCATTCTACACCGGCGCCGCACTCCTCGGCGCATGGGCCGTTTTCACGCGCAAAGACATCCTGTCCTGACCCTGTCCGTTCACGTTCCCGGAGGTCCTCGTGTCATTCCGCACCGCGCTGTCGCAGATGCGTTCCGGCTTCCATCCCACGTTCTGGGTGGCCAACGGAATGGAGTTGTTCGAGCGTCTGGCCTACTACGGCCAACAGATCGTCTTCATGGTTTACGTCCGGAACAAGCTCGGTTTCACGGAATCGGAGGCCGGAGCGCTCTCCGGGATCTTCGGCGGCTTGATCTACCTTCTGCCCATCCTCGGCGGAACGCTCGCCGACAAGTGGGGCTTTCGGCAGGCCTTCAACATCGCCTTTTCCATCCTTGGCCTCGGCTATTTTCTCATCGGGTCACTCGGCATGGACGCGTTTGCGGGCGTGTACGGCGGGATGGACCTCTACTGGCTGCTGATGATCTTCCTCGTGTTTACCGCCTTCGGCGGCTCGTTCATCAAGCCGTCGGTGCTCGGTACCGTGGCCGTCACGACGAACGAGAAGACGAAATCGATGGGGTTTGCGATCTACTATTGGCTGGTGAACGCCGGGGCGATGATCGGGCCGACGATCGCCTATTTCGTTCGCGACAGTTACGGCAACGAGTATGTCTACGTGGTGTCCTCGCTCAGCTGCTTTGCCATGCTCGTCGTCAACCTCCTCCTCTACAAAGAGGTGAAGGACGAGCGAACGCAGGTCCATGAGACATTGGCCAAGAAGATCACGAACCTGTTCGTCGTTCTGGCGAACGTGAAGTTCATGATCTTCCTGCTCATCTATTCGCTCTACTGGATCATCTTCTGGCAGGAATTCATCATCGTCCCGTACTACATCACCGATTTCATCGGACCGGACGAGCCGTACGAGATCATCCAGTCGTGGTCGGGGGCGGGGGCGATCATTCTGCTCCAGATCCCGATCAATTGGTTGACACGGCATTGGAAGACCCGCAGCGCCATTCTCATCGGGTTCGCCGTGTCGTCGCTCATTTGGGTCATCATTGCCATCTCGCCCAGCATTCCGACGATCGCTGCCGGTATCGTCGCCTTCGCCATCGGCGAGATGATCCAGGCACCGCGCTACTACGAGTATATCTCGGCGATCGCGCCTGCGGGCCAGCAGGGGCTGTTCCAGGGGTATGCGTTCCTGCCGATCGCCATCGCCCGCTTCGTCGGAGACCCGATCGGCGGCTGGTTGTACCAGAACGCGCGAACGTCGGGGGACCCATCGCTCGTGTGGTATTCGATGATCGGCATCGGCGTGGGCGCCACGATCCTCATGGCCATCTACAACGCCGTCGTCCAGCGGCTCGAGGCGAAATCGGCATGAGCCGCCTCCTCCTGCTTGCGCTCATCGCCCTTGCGGCGACGGCCTTCGGGCAAGCGTCCAAGGCACCGACGGCCGTCGAGGTGCTGCGGAACCTCGAGGGGACGTTCCGCGACGTGAACGACTTCACCGTCGACGTCGTGGGTGACGTCAACATGGAGAGCATCCGGATCCCCCGCATGACGGTGACGATGTACTTCAAACGGCCCGACAAGCTCCATTTCGTCTCGCCGTCGTTCTCGATCGTGCCGCGCGAAGGCCTCTCGCCGAACCCGGACCGCTGGCGGTTGGACTACGACGCGACGATGGTCGGCCGCGATACGCTCAACGGGCGGCCGGTTTGGAAACTGCAGCTCGCGGCGAAAGACCCGGAGGTGCGCTTGCGTCAGGCGTACCTGTGGGTCGATCCGGCGCGGTGGACGCTCGCCCGTCTGGCCTCGATGCCGTATGGTGGCCGGACGGTCACGTTCGACTTCGAATACGAGCGGGTGCAAGGTCGATACTGGCTTCCGTCGAAGGTGACGGCCCTCTTTGGCTCGGTGGGGGAGAAGTCGGAGCCGCTCTTCAGAGTTCCAGAGGGCTCACCCAATCCAGCCCCGCAGATCGAGGAAATGCAGCGGTCGTTCCGATCGGGCTTCGTCTCGTTCACGTATCAGGGCTACCGCATCAATACAGGCCTGTCCGATACGCTCTTCGTCGCGGCCGATCGACCGTAACGCCAACGGCCCGGGCTCCGAGGTCAAGCCCCGCCGGGGGCTTGACTTTTTTATTGCCCGAGCATATATTTAGGATAACCTAAATTCGAATTTCTTCTGCCCAAATTCTGCGTCCCGACGAACGCCGGCGTGAGCCGCCGTCTTTTCGCTCCGGCGGTCGTCGGCGCGTTGCTCGGGACATCGACGCTGTGATCACAGGACCTGCCTGGAGCCGCCATGGCCAGCGAGAACATCGAGAACTACCTCAAGAACATCTACAAGATCCAGGAAGAAGAGGGCCGCGTCGCGACGTCGACCCTGTCGCAACGATTGCAGGTCTCCGCGGCCTCCGTCTCAGAAATGGTCCGCCGGCTCGCCGAAGAAGGACTGCTGCGCCACACGCCATACAAGGGCGTGGAACTCACCGAGCGCGGACGATCCCTGGCGCTTCGGATCGTCCGTCGGCACCGGCTGTGGGAGGTCTTCCTGTTCAAGGTGCTCAAGTACGACTGGGACGAGGTCGACGCCGAGGCCGAGCGGTTGGAGCACATGACCTCTGAACGGCTCGAAGAACGGCTGGACGCTGCGCTGGGCCACCCGACCCATGACCCCCACGGGCACGCGATCCCGACCCGGGACGGCCGCCTCGTGCGCGACCGGCACCGGCTGCTGGCCGACGCTCAGGCCGGTGAGGTGCTCGAGATCCGGCGGGTCAGTGACGACAGTCCGGAGTTGCTGCAGTACGCGGCGCGTGTCGGCATTGCCCTCGGGAGCAAGGTGCGCGTACTCGAACGACAGTCGTTCGACGGCAGCCTTCGGGTGCGGATCGGCGGCGAAGAGGTCGTCATCACCGACCGGCTTGCGTCGCGGGTTCACGTTGAAGGAAGTGACGCACGGAGGAGATCATCATGACCGTTTGGATCAGCTTCATCGCTGCGGCCGCGCTGACGTGGATGATCGTTGCCCTCGCGCGTCGATGGCTGCGCCGCCGGCAGCTGAAGGAACTCGCGCGCATCGAGGACGCCGTCAAGCACCTCTTTCACGAAGACGAACGCGCGGGGGCCGCCACGCTCCTCAGCCTCTCGGGCGCCATGGGCATCACGCCCGACCGTGCCGCCGAGATCGCCGCCTCGCTCATGAACGACGGCCTCGCGCTGCAGGATGAAGGCCGCATCCGCCTCACCGCGCTCGGCCGGGAGCGTGCGCTTGCCGTCATCCGTCGGCACCGTCTCTATGAGCGCTTCCTGGCCGACGAGACCGGCGTGCAACCGTCGGCGTGGCACGACCGCGCCGACCGCGAAGAGCATCGGTTGACGGAATCCGAGGCCGAACATCTGGCGCGGCGTTTGGGCGACCCGCTGATCGATCCGCACGGTGACCCGATCCCCTCGGCAGCGGGAACGCTGCCGTCACTCCGCGGAGGTCCGTTGCATGCAGCGACACCGGGGACGACGGTCATGGTCGTCCACATTGAGGACGAACCGAGGTCCGTCTTTCAGGAGTTGCAGTCGCATGGCTTGCAGCCGGGGGTTCGTTTCCGCGTGACGGAGCGGTCGGAACGCTCGGTCGTCGTCGAGCGGAGAGGCCGGACCATCGTGCTGTCGACGGTGGCGGCCGCCAATGTGACCGTGGTCCCCGCTGCCCCCGAGGTGCGCGCCATGGCGACGCTCGAGTCGATTCCGAACGGTCGCACCGTGATCGTTGCCGCCATCGACGACGCCTGCTACGGCGTCCAGCGCCGACGACTGCTCGACCTCGGCTTCGTTCCGGGCACACCCATCACGCCCGAGCTTCCCAGCCCCGGGGGAGATCCGGTGGCGTATCGGGTGAGGGGTGCCTTGGTCGCATTGCGAAACGTCCAGGCCGCCCAGATCCTGGTCGAACCATCAGAGGTGTCGTCATGAGTTCCGAACGTCCGACGGCATGCGAAACCTGTCCGGCGAATCCGAATGCGGCGCTCGTCCGCCACGGAGAGACCGTGGACGGCGCGACGTATGTCGTCGCCCTCGCGGGCAACCCGAACGTCGGCAAGAGCACGGTCTTCAATCATCTCACCGGTCTGCGCCAGCACACCGGCAACTGGCCCGGCAAGACCGTCGCCCGAGCCGAGGGGTCGTTCACGTACCGCTCCAATCGCTACAAGGTCGTCGACCTGCCGGGCACCTATTCGCTCTTGTCGACGAGTACGGACGAAGAGGTGGCCCGTGACTTCATGCTCTTTGGACGTCCTGACGTGACCGTGATCGTGGCCGATGCGACCCTGCTGGAGCGAAATCTGAACCTTGTTCTTCAGGTGCTCGAGATCACCGACCGGGCCGTCGTGTGCCTCAACCTGATCGACGAAGCCGCGCAGCACGGCATCACCGTGGATGCGCGCAGCCTGTCACGCGACCTGGGGATCCCGGTGATCCCGGCGGCGGCGCGCAACGGCACGGGCATGGCGGAACTGCTCCAGGCCTTGCACGAGGTGGCCACGGGCGCGCTGGTTTGCACGCCGCGCCGCTTTTCGCTCGGCTCGAAGAAGCTCAAGGCGGTGCAGGCGCTGACGAAGCAGGTCGAGCAGACCTTTCCTGGGTTGCCGAACGCTCGATGGGTGGCCTTGCGCCTGCTCGAAGGCGATGCACGCATCGTCGATGCCGTGCGGAGTGGAGAGATCGGACGAATGACGGTGGAGCGAACGCTGAGGACGGAGAGGAAGGGACATGACACAGAAGCATGATCTGCTCGAAACGGCCTCAGCCATGCGGTGGGAGGTCGGCGAGCGACTGCATGACCACACGCTCGAAGCCATCTATGACGAAGCAGCCCGTATCGCCGGACGCGCCGTCGTCGCCGATGGCTCGACGCGGCGACGCAACCTCGAGCGGACGCTCGATCGGTTGCTGACGAACCGTTGGACGGGCTTCCCTCTGATGTTCGTGATGCTGGCTGTCGTGTTCTGGGTGACGATCGAAGGGGCCAACGTTCCGTCGGGCCTGTTGGCCGATCTCTTGGTCGACCTCGGCCATCCGTGGCTGCGGGGTCTCGCCGACGCGGCGGGTCTTCCCTCGTGGCTCTCGGGCCTCACGATCGATGGCGTCTATCTGGCGGTGGCGTGGGTGGTGAGCGTCATGCTGCCTCCGATGGCGATCTTCTTCCCGATCTTTACGCTCCTCGAGGACTTCGGGTATCTTCCGCGCGTCGCCTTCAACCTCGACGGGCTCTTCCGCAAGGCTGGCGCACACGGCAAACAGGCGCTCACGATGGCCATGGGATACGGCTGCAACGCCGCCGCCATCGTCTCGACGCGCATCATCGACAGCCCCCGCGAACGGCTCATCGCCATCCTGACGAACAATTTTTCCATCTGCAACGGCCGGTGGCCGACGCAGATCTTGATGGCGACGATCTTCATCGGTTCGCTCGTGCCGGCCTCCCTCGCCGGGATCGTTTCGGCCCTCTCCGTCGTCGGCGTCGTGCTGATCGGCGTCGGATTCACGTTCCTCGTTTCGTGGGTACTCTCGCGCACCGTGCTGAAGGGGGAGGCCTCGTCGTTCAGCCTCGAGTTGCCGCCGTATCGACCACCTCGGATCTGGCAGACGCTCTACACGTCCCTGATCGACCGGACGCTCATCGTGCTGTGGAGGGCCGTGGTGTGGGCGGCTCCGGCCGGCGCGGCGATCTGGCTCGTGGGAAATGTCCACGTCGGCGATCTGACGCTGGCCGAGCATTTCATTCTCCACGTCGACCCCGTCGCGGTCTTCTTCGGCCTGAATGGGGTGATCCTGCTCGCATACATCATCGCCATCCCAGCCAACGAGATCGTCATCCCGACGGTGCTGATGCTGACCGTGCTCACTTCCGGCCTGGCAGGTGTCGGTAGCGATGCCGGCGTCATGTTCGAGGCCGACTCGGCCTCGGCGACGGCGGAGATCCTCTCCGCGGGCGGCTGGACATTGCTGACTGGCATCAACCTGATGCTCTTCAGCCTGCTGCACAACCCGTGTTCGACCACGATCTACACGATGTACAGGGAAACAGGAAGCGCCAAGTGGACGCTGGTGGGTTCCCTCATGCCCCTCGTGATCGCCTTCATTGTCTGCGCAGCGGTGGCGGGACTCTGGAGGGCCATCGCCTGATCGAAGCATACATGAGGGCACGTTTGGCGCCGTTGGACCTCCACGGTTCCCCTCCTCTCAATAAGAAATCAATTGCCTCGAGAAGGGGTAGGCCTGCCCGCCAGCCAGCCGGAGGCCTGTGACTTGCCGCGCAGCGGCAACATTTCTCGCCCACGACCCGTCGCGTAGCGACAACTCACCGGTCCGGGCGCGAAGGCGGGGGTGGTTGAAAACAGATGACAGAAGTGGGAGCAGAAAGCACAACCGCCATCCCGGCACTCCAGGATGGCGGTCTCGTTTGAAGATAAGATGAGCGGCCAACTCAGTCACGCTTCTGTCGGTCGTGCTTCTGCTTCACGATCTCCCGTGAGGTCTTCTGCTGGGCCTTGTGCAGCTTCGCCCGTTCCTGCGGCGTGACAACCCCGTCGCTCTTCGCCTTCTCCTCGATCTTCTTCACCGCCTTCTGCTGGCGAACGGCCTTCTTGGATTCCTGCTTCGTCAATTCGCCGCTCTTCATCCCTTCCTTGATGCGTTCCTTCTGTGCCTTCTGCCGGGCGTCCACCCGGGGGGTCTCCTGGGCCAGGGCCGACGTCGTCGCGACGCCGAGGGCTCCGAGGAGCAGGAATGTGATCATGCGCTTCATGACAGCCTCCTGAGTATGATTGTGACTGATCGTTGGGAACGAACACTCTTTGGACACGGTTGAGGCGAGGCCGTTGAATTCGGAAGGGTGACCGACGTCACCTGAGCAGCATCATTCTGGAGACCGACCGCGTGCCGCCCGCCCGCAGAACGGCCACATACATGCCGGACGGCAGATCGCTGGCGTCAAATTCCGCGCCGTACGTCCCAGGATCGACCACATCGTCGACCAGTCGTGCGACCTCCTGGCCCAGCGAGTTGTAGACGGAAAGGCGGGCGTGACCGCGTGCCGCAGCCTGATAGGCGATCCTGGTGCGGGGATTGAACGGATTGGGATAATTGGGTAACAGGCGCCACGCCGATGGCACGTCGATCTCTAACGCGTCCTCGACATCCGTAATGCTCGACCCGACCGTCAGTTCGTCGAACCAGATCGTTCCGGACCGCTCGCCGGCGGCGTTCTGATAGATCAGGAAGCTTGTGAACTTCCGCGGCGAACCGTTGCCGACCGGTATGGACGAGGTCGAGATCGTCCTCAACTTCCACCCGGTCCAGTCGATCGGTCCGGCCGAGACGGTGACGAAGTTGCTCGTCGACGTGCCGGTGTAGTAGTAGCATCCGAACCGCAGCTCGTGCCCGCTCCGGTCGCCGTACACCCACGCACCCAACATGGAGCCGCCTTCGATCGAGGGGGTGGAGGAGTTGTGCTCCCTCAGGATCCCGCCGGAGGCCTGCGTCCACTCATACGTTACCCGACCGCTTCCCGTTCCTGCGCGCTTCGTCGCATTGTCGATCGCGAACGAAGCCAGGACATTTCGCGTCGTCCCGCTGGTGCCGGGTTGCCACCATGAGCCGACCGCGTCGAGCGTATTGATGACCGTGCCGTTCAACACGGCGGCTGGCTCTGTCGTGAAGGTCGCCGTTGCCGCCTGCGGCAGGAAGTTGCCGCTCAGGTCGCGCAACGTCGGTAGCACCACGAGCCGGTAGACGCTGGCGGGGGCCAGTTCCTGCGTCGTCCGGAATCGCACGCGCGAAAAGCCCGGACCGGTGGCGTAGTTCACGGCCGTCACCGGCAATGGCGTGCCGCCCTCCGTCTCCAGGCTGAACCCCTCCGCGAGCGACGATTGGTCGATCTGCTCGGTGAACGTCACGACGAACTCCGCCGTGCGGCTGATGGATGTCGCACCTTCCGCCGGATAGGTGTTCACGACTGAGGGCACGATCGTATCGCGCAGGACCGTCCTGAACGAAAAGCCGTACCGATCTCCGGCGGTCCCGTCTCCGTTGCCGTCCAGCGTGCGGTCCAGATAGTTGCGCGCCGACGGATCGATCGTCACGTGGTACTCCGTGTCGAAGCTCAGGTAGGAGGACGGCTGGAAGTGCATCGTCCGCCCGTTGTCGGTCCACGTGATCGATCCGGCGACCGACGGAGTGAGGGAGAACGCGGCGGCCGAGAAAGCCGGTTCCATGCGCTGATCAAAGGTCACGGAGACGCGCATGTCGACGAACTGCAGCGCCGTGGGCGGTGTCGAGGTCACCTTGGGAGGCGTTTGATCGTCCGTCACGATCTGCATCAGGAAGTCCCAGTCCCAGAAAGCGCCGGGATCGGTGTGCGAGTTGCAGGTGCCGAACGTCGACGGGTAGCCGTTGTTCACGGCCCACTGCACCCACGCGCCGTTCTGCCATTCGCCATGCCCGACGATGTGGTTGCGGTCCTTGGGGATGCCGTGCTTCTCGCACAAGTACTTGATGAGTCTGCCCGACGCAAGGTACATCTCCGGCGTGAACCAGACCGGATTGGAGGCGAATCCTTCGTGTTCGATGCCGATCGACCACGTATTGAGGCACACGGCATGCCACGCGTAGAACTGCTCTTCGACCATCTGTGCGATGTCACCGGGCGGATAGTCGGAGGGACTATCCTGCAGTCCGTTCACGCAGTAGTGGATGCTCACCGAGCGACCGTCGCTCAACGTCTGGAAATAGGACAAGACGGAGGCGTAGTAGCCTTCCATATCGTGAACGACGACGAACTGCTTGCCATTGCCGGTCGTGTAGTAGTAGCCGGCCTTTCCCGGCACCCATCGAGCGTCCGGGTAGTCGGGAGTTGCGGCGGTCTTCAGCGGATCGGCGGATGGAGCGGCGGCCAGGGCGAGCGTTCGAACCCGGCTACGCAACGCTCCGAGCTCGACGCGTTGCGCCGGGACGGAGATGACCTCGCTCGTGATGCCGCGCGACAGGCGCGTGAGCACCTCGTAGGCATGGCCGAGCGCGAGGTCGGGCTGGCGAATGCCGGTGTAAGCGGCGATGGCGTCGGCCCACAACGTCAGATCGGGTGCCAACGGCTCCGGCGTCTTTCCCGCGGTGCTTCGAAGATGCGACAGCAGCGCCGCGGCTCCGCGAATATTCTGGACCGGGTCGCGCTTGAGGACCTCGGGATCCTGGCCGATCAGTTCTGCGGCGCGGCGGAGAGACCTTCCGAACAGATCATTGTCCCAGAGCGCCATGATCCCGTAAGGGCGGGGCATGCCCATGCACGAGACCGTATCGCCTTCGGCCCAGGTGAGGTGTTGGACCCGCGTCTGAGAGAACGAAATGGCTTCCAGGAGCGGAGCGGGGACTCCGAACTCCGTGGCGGCCTGATCGAAGGCGTGATCGATGTGCGATCGAACCTGAGCCGATGCGGAGAAACTGACGGCAGCGGAGAAGACGAGAAGAGGTCTGAGTCTCACCCAGCCGAGATCGAGCAAGACAGACCGCCAGAACGCGAAGACGCAAAGCCACGAAGTCCGTTTCTTCGCGCCTTTGCGCCTCCGCGGTGAAACGGCTTTGGGACTCATTTGATCAGCATCACCTTGATCGCCGACCGGAACTCCGTCGTTCGCAGCTCGCACAGGTAGATCCCCGACGGCAGTTGGCCGGCGTCGAAGCGGACCGTGCGCTGTCCCGGGTGCAGTTCCCCTTCGAGCAAGCGCGCCACTTCGCGGCCGGCGGCGTCGTACACGACCAGCGTGCCCGTGGTTCGGCGGGGGATATCGATGACGATCGAGGTAGAGGGATTGAACGGATTGGGGAAGTTCTGCCGGAGTCCGAACGTGACAGGAGCGACCGGGGGTTCGTCAGCGACCGAAGTGGTCCCCGCCGTGCGGAACGAGATGACGAGCGGATTTGGCGAGCCGCCGTTGTTTGCGTCGAGCTTCATGCCGCCTGCCGAGCGGGCGGTCGTGTCGATCGTCCACGTGTAGATCGTGCCCCCGGCCAGCGAGCCGACCGGATCGTAGATGAGCGTCGTGTTGCCGTTCGTCCAATAGAAATTGCCGGGGGCCGACGGGCTCAGGCCAAACGCAAGACGCACCGAAGCCGTATCCATCGCGCGCGAAAAGGTGGCGCCGAGGACGCTCGTCACGGGGTACGATGTGTCGGTGCTCTTCGGGCTTGTTAGCACGACGTAGGCCGCGACGTTGCTGTAGATCGTTCGATCGAGAAATGCTGGCGTTGCGGCGGCAACGGTGACCTGCGCTGAATCGAGGCCGTACCCGGGATTCTCGAACCTGACCCAATGCGCTCCGGGCGCCACGGAATCGAACATGAAGAATCCGTTCTGCCAGTTGTCGCCGATGTACAATTGCCCGGTCGTCAACAGGCGCACTCGTGCGCCGTTCATCGGCTTCTTCGTCTCGTTGTCGGTCACGATGCCGGCGATGAGGCCGACGGCATCCGAAGGCGCGCCGGTGAAGATCTGGAATGACTGACAGAGAGCGTACGCTTCCATTTCACGATACGCCTGGTTCATCAGGCGTCGCGTTTCAGGATTGAAATCATGGAACGAGCCCTCCGACAGTTCGCCCGGCATCAGCAGTCCTCGGAGGACGCCGAGGCTGAAGCCATCAGCCCAAGTGTCTGCATCCGGACCGTCAGTAGCTCCCCCATAAAACGTCCAATCAAGAAAAGGCCCTTGCACTTGATTGGTGCGAAGATACGCCTTGATTCTTGGCCCGAGGATTTGAGCCATCGTCCAAGATTCGGCTCGTTCCGGTACCCCAAGCCCATTTGGGTATGGCCGCGGATCATTGGGATAGGGCACCCCGGGATCAGTCTCAGATCGTTTCTCGCGAACAAGAACGAGGGTATTGTTCGTGCCTGTGTTCGTTCCGCCAGTAGCATTGCTGTGAATTGAGTGAAACCAATCGACGTTGTTCTGATTCGCAACATCAACGCGCGCCGATAAACTAGGCTCGTCGGAGTCGTTGGGGTACGAATTGGTGTTGCGGGTGAGAAGGACGACCGCGCCTCGCGCCTCCAGTAACCGCTTCAGAAAGTTGGCCTTCTGCCAGTTGCTCTCAGATTCGTAGAAGTCGATCGTTCCATTTCCGTCGATGTCGAGCGGCCGGTCGTTGCTGCCGCTTCCTCCGTGTCCCGGGTCTATGCATATCTTGAGCCCTGTAAGCCCCTGAGAGAACGCCGTCAGGTGCACCAATACCCAGTACCCGATCACCAATAACCCGATTCGCCTCTTCACGGGCGGACCTCGTACGTCAAGATGAGGATCTTCCCGTCCAGCGTGTGGCAAACAATCTTGTTCTCGGTCGGGGAGGCCGACGGATAGAGTTCCACGACGTCCGGCGTCGAGGTCAGGGCCACCTTGCCGGTCCCGTCGGGCTTGATGGCGATGATGTCCGAGCCCGTGATCGCGTGTCCATCGTTCACTTCGTCGAACGCGATGACCCACGCGCCGTCACGGGTCCACGTGGGCGCGTCGAGACCGCCCAGTTTGGCCAGCACGGTGCCGTTCAGGTTCGAGACGAACGCGCCGCGGTCCATGTCGTACGCCAGCAGCGTCTTGCGGTCGGGGGAAAGCGACGGCCAGATGTAACTGCCGCCGTCGAACGGGTCGAGTTCCTTGCGCTGTCCGTTCACGAGCAACAGGATCTTGCCGTTGTCGATGCCGAGCACGACCGTACGGTTCTTGGACGGAGCAGGATTGAAGACGGCGCCAGCCTGGATGAATGCGGGGCTTGTTCCGTCGAATACGGGGGTCGACAGAGAACGGGCCGAACCGAGCACGGTCGGCTTCTTCGTCGAGAGTGACATCGACACGACGTCCTGCTTTCGTTCACGCCAGTTCTTGCCGGGAACCGTGCGGCGATACGCCACCGATCTTCCGTCTGGGCTCACGGCGAACTGGTACCCCGACCCGCCGTCAGCCGTGATCTGTCGGCTCGTGCGGGTTGCGAGCGCATACTCCCAGATGCCGTCATAGGCGAGCGTGGTATACAGAAGGCGCTTGCCGTCGGGCGAAAAGCGGGCAAACCCCCACCGCTGATCCTTGAGCGGAAGGGTCTGCACGGACGTGACGCGGGGTTGGGCGAGGGCGGAGGCAAAGAAGATCAGCGCGGAGGTGAAGATCGTCAAAGGTCGTCGCATGGGTATCTCCTTAATGGATAACTTAGAGAGAAGTGGCAGGAAGGGCAAGCGACGGTGTGACGTGGAGCAATCCTCCGGCTCTTCAAACAAACAGAGAGACGGGCTCGCTTGAGCGCTTGACACCGATGTAGGTGATTGCTAGATTCTACCTCACCCTCCAATTCATTCCGAGGTCGTCCTCGGGCGCTCCGGTTGGCCTGTGGTCCCCGGCGCGAACTTTCCACAAACCGCACCACACCTCAGGAGACCCACTCACATGAGAATCTTGACAACGTTGGCACTGGTGTCGTTGTTTGCAACGGCGCTGTTCGGCCAGACGGCTTCTGTGTCGAGGGCCTACAACTACTCGACGACGGATGCGGTTCAGATCGGCATCAATAGCATCCGCGGCAGTGCCGTCGGAAACGACATCGACGGTGATGGCAAGAAAGAGATCGCGGTCACGAACTACCTTGACAACGGCCGCGTCCACATCTTCGAGGTCTCGGGAACCGATTCGCTGAAGCTTGTGTGGACTTCGCCGAAGTTTGCCACGGGCGGCGGCTCGACCCCACGCTACGTGATGTTCGGCGATCTGGACAAGGATGGGAAAGGGGAGGTCATTTTCCAGATCAACACGCAAGGCATTCTGATCTTCGAATGGGATGGGGTGATGGGGAGCGACTACTACGGCGACTCCGCCTCGGCGAGGATCACAACCCCAAATTTGCTCAATGCCACGGGGAATGCTGAACACTTTGACATCTCCGATGTCGATAACGATGGCACGCCTGAATTGCTCATCGCCTACAACGCCAGCACCAACGCGACGGACGCCTACTACATCATCAGTGCGGTTGGCGACTATTCGACGAACGATCCCGGGTTCTCGACGTTCACGATCGAGAAGCAGTGGGTCCGCACGGACCTTGTGAAGTGGGCCGTGAGCGGTGGCAGCCCGATGATCCTGATGGCGGCGCAGTTGGATGGGACAGGCCCCAAGGAGATGCTGATCCACAACTGGAACAACAAGAACATCGTGCCGGTGCGGACGACGGGTGCCAACACCTACGAGTTGTCCGACACGACGAACAACAAGCAGAATTTCCGGTTTGGCCTGGCCAATGATGACGTGACCTTGATGGGTGCCGTGGCATACGACATCGACAAGGACGGGCGGGAAGAGATCTACATGCCGACGTATCCGACCCCCGCGGGCGGACCACACGGCGGATGGCTGCACATGATCTCCTATGCCAGCGGCGAGAGCGTCTCCGAGATCGACTCGGCCAAGGGAACGATCATCGACTTCTCGACGGTGACGGGCCGCACCGACCAGTTCGGCGTCGGCTACGGTGATGTGGATGGGGATGGCAAGCCGAACATCTATGTCGGCGGCGCCTATCCGTTCAACGTGACGTCGGCGGAGTTCCAGGGTGGCGACAAGCGCAACCCGGCGAACTGGCTGATCAGCACGATCTATGCGGGCGAGCCGACGATCTACTCGGCGATCCGCTATCGTGATTCGCTCGGCACGAGGGACACGACCTACACCATCAACACCGGATTCGTGTCAAAGCTCTATGCCCGCCATACGGACCTCGACGGCGACAGCAAGGAAGACCTCGTTCTTCCGTATCAGTCCGCGAACGACTCCATCACGATCCGGAACATGACGTGGAACTCGACGTTGACGAAGTGGGATACGGTGCTCACGAAGGAGCTCAACCCGAAACGCTGGTCGCTCCGCGTCATCGAGGGCTCGGCGACGACGGGCATCGAGGTGCAGGATTGGACGGTCATCACGCCCGACAATTACGTCCTCGAGCAGAACTATCCGAACCCCTTCAACCCGTCGACGACGATCCGGTTCAGCCTGCCGGTGCGTGAGCGCGTGTCGCTCAAGATCTACGATATGACAGGCCGTGAGGTGCGTGCGCTCCTCAACAGCGAAGAGCGCCCCGTCGGCGCCAGCGAAGTGGTGTGGGATGGCCGCAACAGCGCGGGTCAATCCGTCGCCAGCGGCGTCTACTTCTACACCCTGTCATGGGGCAACTTCTTCAAGACGAACAAGATGACGCTCGTCAAGTAAGCACGAGGGTCGCATCGACGTCAAGCGAAAGGCCGTTTCCGTTCAGGGGGCGGCCTTTCGTGCTTATCGCTCGCTGAGATTCGAATGTCCCCGTCTGCACATCCTTCGGGCGGGGCTGTGTCACCTCTTGCTTCCCGATGCCATGAACGGCTCGCTCTTTCATCTCGCCTGCTTCCTTTTTGTGGCTTCCTCCCCGGTGACCGCCCAGATCGAGGAACCGCTCGTCAATCTCCGCGAGGTCGTGCCCGACATCGTCTTGGACCTCCGATACGCAGGGACGGACAATTTCCTCCACCAGAAGCTCTACACGGTCCCTGAGTGCTATGTTGCTCTGAGCGCAGCGCGACGGCTCGCCGTCGTCCAGGATTCGCTCCGCCCCCGGGGGCTGGGTCTGAAAGTGTACGACGCCTATCGACCCCGTTCGGTGCAGTTCCTCATGTGGGAGATCCTGCCGAACGCGACCTATGTCGCCAACCCGGTCAGCGGGTCGGCGCACAACCGCGGCGGGGCCGTCGACGTATCGCTCGTCGACCTCGTCACGGGCGTCGAACTCGCCATGCCGACGGCGTTCGACCACTTCGGACCGGAGGCGTGGCTCGACTATGCGGGACTGCCGGCGCCCGTGATCGCCAATCGCGAGCTCCTTCGGACGATGATGGAGAATGTCGGTGGCTTTCAAAGCTATCAGGCCGAGTGGTGGCACTACAGCCTCCAGTCGGCCAACGTCTTTCCCCTGCTCGACTTCCAGCTCCGGTGACGCCATGAGACCTTTCGCTTGGCTGCTCCTCCTGGCGCTGTCGAACGTCTCCGCAGCGCAGACACCGCAGATGGTCAACGTCTCGCGCGATTCAACGCAACGGGCCCCCCGCATCGCCCGCGCTGCTGACGGACGCATGCTCGTCGTGTGGCAGAGCTACGTCGCGACCGATCTTTCCAGGCCTCGCATCACGATGCGTTGGCTGGCTCCGGACGGAACGCCCGACGGCGCGGAGTTCGCCGTTGCGCCGACCGCACGTCCAAATGCTTCGTGGAGGTTCCGCCATCACGGAGCCCAGGAACAGCCGGCGCTAGCCCTGCATCCATCAGGACTTGCCGCGATCGCGTGGGTCGAGTTCGACAGCGTTCGCTCCTACGACATCCGGCTTCGGTTGATCAGCGGAACGAAGATCGTCGATGTGCCAGTGATGGACCAGGCGGAAGCGGACGAGATCGCCCAATCCCGGCCAAGCGTCGACGTCAACGAAGGTGGCATCGTGGCGATCGCGTGGGATACGTGGCTGCCGGGCTTCACTCAGCAGGTGGTGAAAGCGCGCCTCTTTGATACGAGCGGCGCAGCGCTCGGTCCGGCCCTCACGCTGAATGACCTTCCCGGCGGCTCGGCACTCCGTCCGGTCATCCGGTTGCGTCCCGATTCGACGGCTTTGGTGGTGTACGAAGCGTGGATCAACGAAGCACAGTACACCGAGCCAGACGGGTCGCTGATGGTCCCGACGAGCAGCGGCACCGGCCTGATGGGCCGAATGCTGAAGCCGACGGGACTCGGTCCGGCACCGATGGCTCTGGTGAACCAGACGTTGAATGACTATCAGTGGCAGGCCACCGTCGAGCGTTCTGCCGATGGCTTTGCCGTCGCGTGGTGTTCATGGGAGCAAGACGGGGACGACGGAGCGATCGTCTTCAGTCAGACCACAGCCGACGGCTGGCCGCACCGAACAGAACGGATCGTCAACGCCACGACGCGCTTCCATCAGTGGTTGCCGCGGCTCGTTCGGCGCCCCTCGGGCTACGCGGCGGTCTGGTCGTCATGGAAAACGGACGGCGATCGTGAAGGGGTGTTCGCCGCGCTCCTCGATCCAGCCGGCCGTCGCACGTCGTTCGAGACCCAGGTCAACCAGACGGGCGCCAGTTTTCAATGGGAACCGGACGCCGTCATGATCGACGATACGACAGCCGTCGTCGTCTGGTCGGAGTGGTTCGGGGAGGGGAATGATTACGACGTGATGGTGCGGCGGATGAGCTTCGAACGCCCCGTCGGGACGTTGGCGTCCGGCACGCCAAACGCAGGCGGCAGGAGCACGGCACGTTTCGTTCCGCATGTCGTCGACCGGAATGCGTTGACCGGACACGTGTATGAAGCCTCCGTGACCTCCGTCTCCGGCGACACGGCGGTCGTGGCCGTGACCGACATGACGGCGGCACAGGTGAGACTGGCCTCGTATCGCGTGGATCGGGGGATCGGGTTCCAGTATCTCACGCCCGGCTTCGACGGACTGCGATTGGAGGTGTTTCCGCAATTCACGTTGGCCCTCGACGCGGCCCGTTCTGGCATGGCAACGCCCGGCGGCATACCTTCGCCGTTCGTGTTGACGCTTCCGACGGCCGGAACCCCCAACCTGGCGCCGATCGATCTCACGCTGACATTCGGTCCGCGCGACACGCTCGCCGACGGTTCATACCGGGCGCCTCTCGACACGGCCATCAACGTCTCCGGTCAACGCGTGGTGCGCGCGCCGTTCCGCGCCTGGAACCTCACCGACAACGCCCGCATCGATCTGTTGGTCGTGGACCTGAACGCGAATGCGCGATGGGACCGTGGGGAGAAGATCGTGTTCCGGACGCCGATACCGTACCGGACCGCCATCAATCACACGCATGCGGAACTCGCTCCGGGGCTCGTCACGTCGCCGTTGCCCGATTCGGGAGGGGTGTTCGCGGTGTACACGGTCCGGCCTATGACGACGGCCGATCGATTCCAGTTTACGGCCGACGCTGCGCTCGTGGTTCATGCCGAGGCGCCGGTGGCCGTTCCTCGCTCGGTCCGGCTCGAGCCGAACTATCCCAATCCGTTCAATCCGACGACGAAGATCGCTTTCGAGATCGACCGCTCGCAGAAGGTGACGCTCGAAGTGTATGACCTGCTGGGAAGGCTCATCGAGGTCCTGGTGAACGAGGAGCGTCCGGCGGGCCGCTATGTCGCGCCATTCCATGCGCAAGGCCGGTCCAGCGGGATGTATCTGGTGGTTCTGCGAACCGACGGGTTCTCGATCGCAAGGCGCATGATGCTCGTGAAGTAGCTCGTTGGAGGCGCCGTACAGCACGAAGGCACAGAGGGTCGCTCTGTGCCTTCGGCGTGTACGACAGGGGGACCGCGTCAGAGACGCACGCCCAGAGAGAGATAGTGCACGCTCTTCAGACGACCGTAGTCGGCAGTGCCGTAGTCGAGCCTGACCTGCACGCCGTTCACGACGCCGTAGTGGAAGCCGAAGCCCCAGGTCAGTCCGCCTTCGGAGTCGCGTTGGAAGGCGGACCTGTAACCCGCGCGGATGAAGAGCACTTCTGTCCAGGCCACTTCGAGGCCGCTGTTGACATATTCCATGTTGTCGTTCGGATGGGCGGCGTCGACCGCGGCCGTCACGCGGAGATCCTGCGTCTGTACGGCGTCGTAGGCGACACCCACCCGGAAGAGCAGCGGCAGGTCGAAGTCCTCCGTGCGATACTGTGCCGGCACGTTGTTCGGACCGCTGCCGACGTCGCCGTCGGGGTCGTTATTGAAGAGCAGGTCGCGCCCTTCGAGCCGCATGCGAGTGCCGAAGTTCGTGATCGACGCGCCCAGCGTGAGGCCGGGCAGCTCTGACACATAGAGGGTGCCGATGTCAAGGGCGAACGCGCTCGCCGCCTCGTTCCAGATCGACTCGCGCACGTACTTGGCGTGAAAGCCGATCGAGAAGCGGTCCGTCAGGTTCCGGGCGTATGCCACGCCAAGCGCCAGCGCATTGGCGTCCCATCGTCGGCCGTCACCTTCGGGGTACTCAACGGTGCGGACGATGTCCTCCGGCACGCTGAGGGACGTCACGGTGAATCCGAGCGTTCCCTGACCGCCAAGGTCGAGCGTCGCGCCGGCGAAATCGAACGACACGTCGGCGAGCCAGTTGACATGGTTGAACGTGAGTTCGCTCGAGGCGTCGATGCGCGAGACGGCCGCGGGATTCCAGTAGAGGGCTGTCACATCGTTCCGTACGCCCACCTGGGCGCTTCCCATGGCGATGGCGCGGGCGCCGACGCCGATCTTGAGGAACTGTGCGGCGGTCGTCCCCACCTTCGACGTCGTGCGGAAGAGTTGCGCCGACGCGACGGAAGAGGCGATGACGGCGAGCAAGAAGGTCCGGATCAGGATTCGTGTGGTCATGGTCGTCTCCGTCGTCTTACTTGATCAGGGCGAAGCGGCCGATCTTCTCGCCGACGCCGGGTACGTCAACATGATAGACGTACACCCCGTAGGCGAGCCGCTGGCCCTCCGAAGAGAGGAGGTTCCAGTCGGCATAGCTCAGGGCGTCGTCCTTCCGGATCGTATCGACGAGTTCGCCGAGGAGGGTGTAGATCCTGATGGTGCACGTTGGCGGAAGGTTGCGGAACTGGAGCCGTCCGTCGCCGCGCCGCGTGGCGAGCGTCGCCGGCGTCTCGAGCAGACTATAGGCGACGTAGGGGTTGGGCACGACATAGATGTTGTCGAGCGCCGACTTGGCTGCCGCCGCGTTGAACGTTTGCGCCGTCGTCGTGAACCGGTAGAGATCGCCGGCCGCGAAGGGCTTCGTCGTCTTTGCGACGAAGACATTTCCCGCCGCCGGGAGGATGCGTTGGACGCCGCTATTGGGCGGGATGAAGAGGATGCTCATGTACGTGTTGATGGCGCCGCTGGGCGTCAGCATGATCAGCTCGCGTCCCGGCCGCCAGAGGCTGTCGTTCACGGCCGAGTTCGTATAGAGCCTGAACGTCCGGTTGTCGGTCACATTCACGACCCGGAACGGGGCCACGGCGTTGCGGCCGAACGGCGTGATGAGCGTGTCGCCGGGGAAGGCCCATTTGCCGTTCGCGAGCGTGTCCGTGGAGTTCCAACGGACCTCGAAGTCGACCGGGATCGGAGCGAACGGCTGCGTCAGCGCGACAGGTTGTTGCACGCGCACCGTCAGGTTGGTGTTGTTGACGACCGCCCAGCCGCTGCGAGCGCTGTCGAGTCCCAACGATTCGTTCTTGACAAATAGCCGCACGCCGTCGACGACCGGATTGTCATCCTGGTTCGCAAACCGCCGACTTCCGTCGATCGCCAGATACTTGTAGCGGATCTCGTACGTGGCGCCCCGGGGCATCGAGTTGATCGACGTGCCGCGGATCCGGCCTTTCGCCGTGTCGACTCCGTAGAGCGTCGGAGAAACGACGGCGCCGTTCGCGTTTCGGACCTCCAAGCTGTCGAACAACAAGCTCTTGCGCATAAGCGGCACGAAGATCGTATCGTTCGATGTGAACCGCTCGGTGTAGAACCTCAGCGGCTGCATGTCGTAGGCGATCCCGCCGCCGTTCAGCCGGAAGCGGATCTCGTAGGTCGTTCCATCCTCGACCGCCGCCCGGTTGAGGATCTTGGGCATGACCGGTCCCGTGGAGTTACCCGCGACACGTTCGGCGTAGCCGCCGTTCACGCTCGGCG
The DNA here is from genome assembly GCA_025454835.1 of Bacteroidota bacterium. GTDB lineage: Bacteria > Bacteroidota > Ignavibacteria > UBA10030 > UBA10030 > 2-02-FULL-55-14. The sequence goes on from JALONQ010000023.1 coordinate 23,761, forward strand.
GGAGCATGCCCGTGGCCGGACCGCCGGGGGTCACGGCGACGGTATTCACGTCAAAGCTGAGCTCCTGCGTGATGGGGTCCACAGCAACGACCGCTTGCGACTCCGTCGGGGGAAGGCTGATGCCCAGCGTGTCGAACCCGCGGTCGTAGGACACGACGGCGTAATAGTAGGTCTTACCGTTCGTCACGCTGGAGTCGACATACTCGTGGACCAGTCCGCTGTTCGAGCCGAGTTGGTACTTCACGCCGCGGCCGACATATTCTACCGGGTGCAGGCCCGACCACTCGTTGATGCGGTCGAACTGGGCCGGCTTCCCATTCTGCAGGAAGGGGCGTCCGAGGAACGGAGTTCCGTTGGCGTCGGTGATGGTGTAGATGTCGCTGAAGCTCGGATCTTGGCTCCGGTAGATCTTGTACCCTTCAAAGTCGTTGATGCCGGTGAGCGGGTCGACCGAGTTCTCGGCCACGTTGTCCCAGTAGAGTGTCACGCGACCGTCTCCCGGCACGGCCGTGACATTCGGCTTCGGCGGCGGCTGAGCGAAACGATAATTGGCCTCGAGGACACGCTGGGCTGTTTCGGCGTTCAGGATCAGGTCGGGCAGGTCGTTGCCCATGAGCAGAGCGATCGAGAAGCGCTGCGTTGCACCCGGCGCCAGTTCGAACGGTCCGGAGCCGTACACGAACACGTTGTCACCCGGAGTCTCGAACAGCGTCTGGTCGGTCGAGATCGAATCAGACGCGAGCAAGTCGTAGTAGTAGATGTCATTCTTCGGAACGTTCGGCAACGATTGCGTGTAGGGAAGGGCGTAGAAACTCGTCAGGCCGATCTGGTCCGATTCGTCGACGTCGCGGATGCCGAAACCGGGTTCGGAGGACCAGTTGCCGCTGGCGTCGATCGCCACGTCTGGTTTCCCGTTCCCTTCGCCGAAGTCTCCCGTGCCGGGCAGTCCGTCGATGCCGACGTCGTCACGCGCCGGGTCCCAATCGCCGTCCTCGTCACCCTGCCACCGCGCCTTCGGCGCGCCGAAGACCGCCCGGTATTTGGCCGTGTCGGCGATCCCGAACGTCAGCGGAAAACTGATGCCGTCAATATACCCGCCCGCGTCGTTGAACGGGCTTTCGTCAACGATGCCGTCGTCGTCGTTGTCAATGCCGTCGTTTGAGTTGGTCGGGCTTTCGAGGAACTTGAACCCGAAATAGCCGGCGGGCAGCCCGCCGGAACCCGACATGTCGTCGTCCCAGGCATAGACCATGCTGCGGGACCGTTGCGGATACGGGTCGGCCAGCGGTCCGAGCGGCGGGATGAAGAAGGCGCGGTCGTCGCCATAGTCGGCCGGACCGCCCACGTGCGGGTCGCCGTGCATGCCGAAGTAGACCTTGTGCAGCGTCTTGGGGCTGCGGTTCGTGACGCGGTAGACGAGGAAGATAATGTCTTCGGCCAGCGGGTTATTGAACTGGAAGAAGCGGACCTCGAGGTCGAGGCCGAGTCCGCGTTTCGAAGAATCACCCGGGAACGGATAGTACTCGTATTTCCGGTTCGTGTAGTCGTCGGCCACGAAGAACACTTCTTCGTCGGGCGTCGTCGCATCGTTTCCGAGGAATGACGGCCAGACGTACCGGCCCAGGGTATTGTTGTAGAAGGACTCCGGCCACGAATGCGGTTTGCGGCTCAGGTCGCCCTGCACGTCCGACCGGTGACTCCACGCCGCGATATCGGCCTGTCCGGGAGCGGCGTAGCCGGTCTTGGGGAGCCAGCCCCACTTCTCCGTGCCGTCGGGCGAATAGCCCCCCTGGTTCGGAAGCCACATGCCGTCGTCGACGATCTTCACGGAATCGCCGTTCTTGTCTACGACCTGCGCCGCGACGAGCGGCGTGAATTCGAACCCGTACCCGAGTCGGTTCCACACCAGGTCGGCGACGTTGCCGAGGGTGTTGGGCCTTGTGATATTGCCGTAGTTGTAGACGATCGTCGTGATCTTGTTCCCCCTCATGATGAGACTCCTGATCTCGCGGGAGTCTCCGCCGCGCTTGGCCAGCTGGCGGTCAAGGTTACGGTCGAGGAAGTCGATCACCCGCTGCATCTCGGCAGGGGAGGCTTTCTTGGGGTCGAAGTTCTTCCAGTCGATCGATTGGGCCCGGAGGGCGGCCGGAACCGATGCCAGGACGGCGACCAGCGCAAAACGGAGGAGGAATGTCATGGACAAGGGCTGTGTCATTCGCATGGTGGACCTCAGAAGATCACCGAGAAGCCGGCGCGGACGAGCCGCGGCGTGCTGACGTTGCCGGGATTGGCGTAGTAATTGGTGACCGCGTCGAGCGGCACCAGGCCCGGGTCGCCGCGTGTGATGCGGTTTCGCAGGTCAAGGAAACGCGTGGGGTCCGTCACCTGCTCGATGTTGTAGAGCGCCCGGCCGGAATTGGCGTAGGCGTAGAGATCGTTCTGCGTGTCGAAGAGGTTGTCGACCAGAACGAAGATCGACGTTCGAAGACCGGCGAAGTGGAAGAACTTCTCCGCCTTGAGGTCCACATTCCACTGCACCGGCTGACGGTCGCTGTTCTGCTCGAACTGGATCGGCACGACGTTCGACGGGAACGACGGCGTATAGGGCGTGCCCGTGCGCAGATAGCCGATCATGCTGACGACCCAGTTGTCAGGTTCCGTCAGCATAACGGTCGAGGTGAGCGTGTGCGACCGGTCGAAGTCCTGCGCGACCAGGTAGGTCTCGGAGAGACGACCCTTCTGTTCGCTGTAGAAGAGCTCGTCGGTCGGCTCGGTGCGATTACCGTCGGCGACCTGGAACGTGTAGTCGATCGAGGCCGACACGAGTTCACCCGGCGCCCGACGTTTGGTGAGCGAGAAACTGAGGCCGCGCGTGTTCGCGTAGGCAAGGTTCGTCAGCAGCCGGTATTGCTTGTCGCCGCGCGGCGTGATGACCGTCTGGTAGAAAATGTAGTCGCGGACGTCCTTGTAGTATCCGGTCAGTTCGATCTTGAGGTCGGGCGTCAGACCTTGCTGGAGGCCCAATTCATACTGGACGCTCCGCTGCGGCTGAACGTTGGCATTGCCGAACGTCGGAGAGGTGCCAAGGGGGGCCCGGAATGTGGAGTTGGTATAGAGGCTTGACAGCGAGCCGATCTGGTAGAAGTGGCCGTAGGAGAAGCGGATCGTCCCCTGGTCGGTGATCGGATACGACACGCTCACGCGGGGGGCGAGCATGTGCTTCGGTTCGGCGTCCTGGAGGTTCTTGTAGAGGAAGATGCTGTCCTGCAGCGTCAGCTCGTCCGAGATCGAAGCATGGTAGACCGACGCCGGTTCGAAGTAGTCCCAGCGCACGCCGACGTTCAGAATGATCGACGTGAAGAGCTCGATCTTGTCCTGGACGTAGGCAGATGCCTGGACCGGCTTCTTGCGGTACTTCACGTATCCACCGGCCTCGTCCGGGATGTACGGCAGGAAATTCGCCCCGCCGATGAGCACGTTCGTGAAGCTGGGCTCGACCGACGGACGGGCAGGGTCGCGGAATTGGAGCGTGTAGGACTCCACTTCGAGGTCATGCTGTCGGAATTCTGCGCCGACCTTCACTTCATGGATGTCGAACATCTGGCTGACGAGATCGAACTTCACGGCGGTGGTATACGTGGAGCGCTGGAACCGTCCGAGGTCTGTGCCGCCGGTCAGGTAGGTCGTATTCGGGATGACGCGCGAATAGAAGGCGGGGAGGTAGCGCGGGTCGTTCCAGTCGTCGAATGCCCCACTGTGGGCCCTGTCGATGATGTAGGAGCCCTTCAGCGTGTAGAAGGTCCGGTCGCCCAGGACGTGCGTCAGTTCGAGCGATTGGAACAAGCCGTCGGATTCCGTGATCGAACGTCCGTCAGGCTTGAACCAGTACGATTGCGAAGAGGAGCTGGGATACCGGGAGAAGTCGTACACCGCTTCCAGCTTGACCTTGAGGTCGGCTGAGAGGCGATAGCTCAGGTTCCCCTGCAGATTGTACGAACGGCTCCAGTTGAGCGGCACGACCTCGCCGTCGCCGCTCGGGCCGCCGACGAGGTCGGTCGAGGCGTTGCGGATCGGGCCGAAGTAATACGCGTCGCCCGACGAACCGCGTCGCGGGTCGCCCGTCGGGAATCCTTCGCGCGAGAGGTAAGAATCCTCGGGCCGGTAGAACCGTCGGGCGTAGAGGTAGCCGCCGGAGTAGGTGTACACGCCCGACGCGAAGAACTTGAGGTCGTCCACCAGCAGCGGACCTCCGAGCGATGCCTCCATCCGCCAGTCGTTCGTCGGCACCTTCTCGCCGATATTAAAGAAGAGATCGGGGTCGCCACCGACGCGGTCCCCGCCCAGGTATCGGAAGCTCCCCATCCACTTCTGTCCGCCTTCACGCGTCACATAGTTGACTACGCCGCTCAACGCCGTCCCGTACTCGGCGCTGAATGTCCCGCTCGACACCGACACTTCCTGGACGGCGTTCGTCGCCAGGCCCACGGAGCGGCTGTTGCCGTACGGGTTGTTGATGTTGACACCGTTGAGCGTATAGGCGATCTCGTTGCCGAGTCCGCCGCGTACGTGGATCGATCCGTCGTCATCCACGGTCACGCCCGCCTGGAGGCCGATGATCTCGCTGATCTCCGTCACCGGCAGCTCTCCGATCGCTTCAGCCGAGATCGACGATACGGGATTTGTCAGGTCCTGCCGGATCAGCGGAGAGCGCTCGCTGCGGACGATGACCTCTTCCATCTGGATGTCGCCTTCTTCGAGCCGAAAGTCCTGCGTTGTCGTAAAGTCGACCGAGATACGGATGTTCTGCATCCTGAGGCGGCGGTATCCGATGAAGGAGGCAGCCGCGGTATACTGGCCGGGAGGAATATTGAGGATCACATAGCGGCCGTCGGCATCGGTCATGGCGCCCTGAGACGTCCCTTCGAGCAGGACGTTGGCTCCGGGCAGTGGTTCGCCGGTCCGCGCGTCGAGGACACGACCGCTCAGTTTGCCCGTGTTGCCGGCCAGGAGTGGCAGGGAGACCAGAACAAAGAGAAGGACAGAGAGCAGTGCCAGGCGTCGGGACATGGAAGACCTCGGGAGGTGACTGGAACCGGACTGAGCAACAGGCGTGAACAACTGGTTCGAGTATCCAAAAATATAGCCGATTGGCACCGAGGATGCAACGAAAGCGGACTTCGGCCAGCGTCACCGGCCGCCCATGCCTTCGTTGACGTCTCTCTCGTAGACGGTGCGATACGACTGCAGTCCCTTCAGGATCGCCTCGGCGACCTGCTGCTGCCCAGTCTGGCTTCGCAGGAACGCCTCGTCCTTGACGTTGGAGAGGTAGCCGGTCTCGACCAAGACGTTCGGCATCGAAGCGCCCACCAGCACATAGAACCCGGCCTGCTTTACGCCGCCGTTGCGAAGCGTCGTGTGGTCGTCGAGGGCCCTGGCGGTGATCTCGGCGAACCGTTCGCTGTGCTTCATGTACGCCGCCTGCGCCATCGTGACGAGAATGAACTCCTCTTCGGTCAGCGCCTTGTACCGCGACCGGTCCGATTCGAGCTCGATGACGGCGTTCTCAAGTGCTGCGACGCGTACTGCGTCGTCTGTGCGACCGGGACGGAGCAGGTAGATCTCGAAACCGTTCGTCCGTGACGGCTTCTTCTCGATGGCGTTGCAGTGGATGCTGATGAACAGCTTTCCACCGGCCTCGTTCGCCATCTGAGTGCGGCGGTAGAGTTCGACGAATTTGTCGGTCGACCTTGTGTAGACCACTTTGACGTCCGGCATGTGCTTCTTGATGAGCTCGCCGAGCTTCAGGCCGATCCCGAGGACGATGTTCTTTTCGTAGGTGCCACGTACGCCGATCGTTCCGGGGTCCTTGCCGCCGTGCCCCGGGTCGATGACGACCACATCGAGCTTCCATCGGCTGCGCCGCTCCGCGTCTTCGCGCTCCTTCATCGCTTGACGCCGGCGTTCGAGGTCCTGTTGAGTCGATGCCGACCGCGTGCGGAGATTCACCAGAAGGTCGTTCGAATTCGGGTCCTTCAGGACCTCGGCGGCCTCGACATCGGGCGCGACCTTGAGCGTGATCTGGACCGACGTGGCAGACTGGAACACGAGAACCTGCCGAATGGCCCCTCCGGCCCGGACCGACCGCAACGCCACCGTGTCTGCGCGGGCATTCTCGACGGTCAGGAACAGCCATCCATCCGGTTTCAGCCACGACTCGACGGTCCCAAGCGGCCGGGAGGCCCGGACGGTCATCAGGTAGCCGTTCAGCCGTTGTTCGACATGCAATCCGGTGATCTCAAAGGCCGAGGCGGGGTCGGCGGTGGAGTCTTCGAGAACGAGCGTGTGTTCGCCGTCCCATCTGACTGGAGCGTTCGTCACGCCTCTCAGGACCGCTTCGAGCGACCGGAGAGAAAGGTAGGCTCGGCCGCCGTACGTGCGCGACGGTGCCGGAAGCTGAACGAGGTCCGCCTCGCCCGTGGCACGGACGAACACCACGGCGAACGGGTTCCGTTCGATCAACCGAACGTGATGCGTCCGAAAGCGGAGGTCAAGCGCGGCCAGGGAGTCGATCGGCGCCACGGATGCTCCGGCAGCCTCGACAGCCTCTCGCAGGGGAACCACTGGAACGCCGTCGAGGATGGCACCGCGTACGATGGTCGTATCGTGCGTGATGGCGATGAAGCGGGGGAGAGAGTCGGATGGCGCGAAGGTCGCCGACGCCGTCGAGACGGCGGCGATGATGAGGACGGCCAAGGCGGTACGCCGGCGGGATCGCCAGGCGGGATCCGCCGTTGGGATTTCCTTCGTCCGTTGCGCCATGGGGTCGTTGCGTGATGCTCCGGAGAGACGAGAGCGGGTCTACCGGTAGTTCGTGAACTGGACGGCGAACGGCAGATCGGCGGCTTTGACGGCCGCCATGGCGGCCTGGAGATCATCCTTGTCCTTGCCGGTGACGCGAACCTGGTCATCCATGATCTGTGTCTGAACGCGGATCTTGGTGTCCTTGATGATCGCGACGATCTTCTTCGCATCCTCCTTGCTGATGCCGATCAGGAGGGTGATCTTCTGCCTGACCGCGCTGTGGGCCGCCGATTCGGGGGTCCCGTAGCGCAAAGCCTTCAGCGGAATGCTTCGTTTGATGAGCTTGTTCTGCAGGATATCGACGGCCGCTTTCAGATGGTAGTCGTCGCCCGTCGTGAGCGTGAGCGTCTTCTCTTTCTGGTCGAGGTCGAGCTCGGTCGTGATACCCTTGAAGTCATACCGCTGCGTGATCTCTTTGCGCGCCTGGTTGACGGCGTTGTCGACCTCTTGGAGGTCGATCTCGGAGACGATATCGAACGAATAAGACGAGGCCACGGTCGGTTCGGGAAGGTGAATGATGGGAAGAAACGGGACCGTCCGGTCGACCGGACGGCGGATGATGCGGCGTACACATCTGAACCGCGCTAGACACTGGGACGGAGGCCAGCGGTGATGCCAAACCCCAAGCCTCCCGAGAGATGGCCTAGTTCAGGTACTCGATCTGGCTCGAACGCTCGTTGATCCGAAGCCGGACGCGGACAGAATCTCCGCCGACCACGAGGGCGCCGACGCCACCCATGACCATTTCGTCCTTCGAGAAGGACTCAATATAGTACCGGCCGTTCTCGTTCGCGTTGCCCGACGTGAAGAAGATGTTCATCGTCGCCACGACCCCAAAATCGCGACCCGCTCCGCCCAAATATGGCGGACGCCAGTAGTAGCCGCGTGCCTTGCCGGCATACGTCAGCAGATCGTGGATCAAGACGGCCCTCATGTTCTCCATGGCGTTCACCTGCATCATGGTCATTCCCACCACGATAGCGACGCCAATGAGCACCATTGACAGCACGACCATCAGGAGTTGTTGCTGACCCATGGTATTAGAGAGGAGGAGTGGCTGTTATCAACTGTCGCGTGATAGCGATGCCACGGTCGTTCAGCGCAGACAACAGAGCCGGCAACGGTACGCACTGTTCCGCAGCCAACACGCCATCATTATTAATCACTTCCTGTGCCAAATACTGCAGGATAACTGACGCAGGGAAGGATGTCATGCGCATCATTCCTGAAATATTGGCAGATACGTCGAAATAGTCAACCAGTTGATGACTTAAGCTTCGAAAGTGACCGTTTTTGAAGCCCCTTAACTCCGCGGAAAGGAGCACAACATCGGGGCCAGAAGTCGGTAATTTCCGCCGGAGGAGTTCCGAAAAGACCTCCCTTTCGGTAAATATGTTCGACCCCATCTGTACCGGGTCGTTTGAGGCAAATCCGAGGTCCATCAACGCCTTGAAGCGTTCGCAATGTCCGGGATATCGGATCGTCTTGTAGTCCAGTTCCTTCACCTTCCCCTCGAAGATCTCTGGTAGAAGTGACGCCCCTCCACTGGTGATGAACGCCTCCATTGCTCCGAACGGCGGGGGAAAGTTGATGGTTTCGATCTCTGTCAGGGCCTCAACGTGCACGCGCCTTCCTTCGCGCAACACTTCTGCCCGGCCGGAGTACTCGTTCAGGAGACCTTCGACGGAGAACGTGATCTGGTAGTTGAGCGGCGGTCGCGGATGCTGAGGCAGACCGCCAACGCGCAACTTCACCGATTCGACGGAATCGAATTCCGAGATCGACCCGGCCGCAAGAATATTGATGAGCCCGGGGGCCAGGCCGCAATTTGGCACGATGGTCACTCCGGCCTGCCGTGCGTCGGGGTCCAACCGCCGCTGTCTCGCGACAACGTCATCGTTGCCGCCCAGGTCGACCAGGTGGCGTTTGGCGGCGATGGCCGCGCGGGTCAGCGATTCGTTGAACCGGAACGAGACGGCTGCTGCAGCTCCATCATGCTGCATCATCAGTTGGGTGACGGCGGCTTCGTCACTGACGTCGATGGATGCCGGTACGACGCGCCCGTGCGGGATCCGCGCGGCGGCGCTTCGAGCCCGTTCGAGGTCGATGTCGGCGAGCGTGACCTGTGTCGTTCCCGCCGATCGCGCGAGGTCGTACGCCAACGCGTAGCCCATCATGCCGGAACCCAGGACGAGGAATTTCATAAGAAGATCATATGTGACCAGGGGAAGGATGTAGGATAGAGGATGGAGAAATGATGGAGGTGGCGATGAACACTCCATCGAAACCTTCCCACATCCTCCAACCGCTATCCTCCATCCTCCATCCTTCTTCCTACTTCCGGATCTCGCCAGTTTCCATGCTCCAAAACAGCAGGTCCAGCTCATCGATCGGGATGCCGATCTCGTCGGCGAGACGGGCGAAGCGACGTTCGATGGAAAGATAGCGTTTCGTGGTCAGCGTTGCCGGTATGGACCGGATGACGCCGAAACGTTTGAGATTGCGAAGGATGTGCCGGTCGAGGATCGCCAACCCGCCGCTCCGGCCGATGTTCCGCATGAAATGGGTCGCCTCTTTCAGCCCGAAACCATTCACGTGCCGAACGAGTGCCGCGCGCAGGTCGTGTGGCGCAAGTCTCGCCGACAGGATCTCCATCGTCTCGACATACTTCTCTCTCGCTTCGAGGAGGCGCCGGGCTTTCACCCGATGGAAGCGGATGTAGTGCGCCGGTTCACGAAGAAGGTGCTCCGCGTCGAAAGCGCGCTCAAAGAAGCCGCCGGCGCGAAGCTTCGCGACCACCGCATCGGCGTTCACGGCGCTCGATTGCGGGGTCAGCAGACAGTAGGCGAGCTCGTAGAAATACCCGGAGGTCGGCACAGACGAAAAATCGGCCAGCCTGGCGTGGATGAGCGCTTGGCGCGCGCTGTGAGACTTCCGTAGCTCATCGAAGTGGCGGGTCATCATGCGATCGGTCACGAAGACGATGGATCGTTGTTCACGCCCATGCCGAAGGGTTGTTGCCTTAGCGCAGCGGTCTGACCTTCCAGACGGACCGACGAGTGTCGAGCGAGACGAGTCCGTCCTTCTTTAGTGAGACGAGGACCTCGCGGATGAATCGACTGTCGCTCGCCGACCGGTTCGGGAACAGGACTCTTGCGATGGCTCTATCGGTTCGCGTTGTCGGCCGATCGGACGCGAGGAGAAGCGCGAGCACTCGTCCACGATAGATACGACGCGGCTGGCCGCGATGCAATCGTTCGTGGGACTTCGCCTTTGAGGCAACGCGGGCGGCTTTGCCCGCGGATGGGCAGTATGGCGCGATCGGGCATGCGTGACATCTGGGGCTGGAAGGCGTGCAGATCGTCGCACCTAATTCCATGACGGCTTGGTTCCAGTCGTACGGGGACCTGCGCGCCAGCAGGCGGTCGGCCAGTTTCTGAAAGTCGATCCGGCCGGAACTGCGGGGGTGAAGTCGTTGCAGAATGCGCTGAACATTCGTGTCGACGACCGCTTCGGCTCTTCCATAGGCGAAAACGGCGACGGCGCGGGCGGTATAGGGACCGATCCCGGGGAGTTCCATCAGTCCCTCCACAGTCGTGGGGAATGCCCCTCGCTGGTGTCGATGGACATGCACCGCGGTTGCATGCAGTCTCAGCGCCCGCATGTTGTATCCGAGCCCTTTCCACGTCCGGAGCACCGAACCGGGTGAAGCGGATGCCAACTTTCTCACAGTTGGGAATCGCCTCAAGAAGGATCTATAGAAGACAATGACACGCGCGGCCTGCGTTTGCTGCAGCATGACTTCGGACACAAGGATGCGGTAAGGATCGCGCGTCCGTCGCCACGGAAAAGGGCGGGCGTTGCGGCGATACCAGCGGAGAAGCGACGAGCGGAGGCGGGGGAGATCGGAGGGATTCAAAGGGACTCGGGATCGGGGATCGGGTATCGGGGATTGGGAATCGGGTATCGGGAATTGGGATCGGGGATTGGGCTCCGAGTGCTACGCGCCTCGCTCGGGTTATGCCACTCACTACTGAATACTGATTACTGATTACTGTTCACTGATTGCTGACCCCTCGACTCCGTCGCCTTCAGCGACTCCGCTCGGGGCATCCCACTGACCTCTGCTCACTGACCTCTGACTTCTGATCTCTAGCTTCTGTCCTCCGATCTCTTCCTTCAACCCTTCTCCCGCAACGGTCCCTTCACAAGCCGCTCGACGATCCCTTTATTCCCTTCAAGGATGTCAAGCAGCAGCAGTTCCTCTCCGTTCACCCAGCGGATGTCCTCGAAGACGAGGTTCTTAAGCGGCGTGAGGTGCTCTCGGAACGTGAAGTAATGCACTTCGAACATGCCGCCATCCTCGTAGTACGACATCTCGGACTCCGTCCCGACCACAGGACCGACCTCGGCGGCGAGTTCTTCCCGAAGCTCACGACGCACGCACGCCTCGAGCGATTCGCCCGGCTCCACTTTCCCTCCGGGGAATTCCCACTTCAGCTCATACCGGCTTCCCCGTTTCCGCTGACAGACGAGGACATGGCTGTCTCGCAGGATGATCGCAACGGCGACACGTTTCATGGAAGCAATGTACGGATTCAGAGAAGTACAAGAAACGACCGACCGTCGGGATCGGGTCTGTTGGTGAGGGGTGGAAATTGGAGTATATTCATTGAATAGGGTGAGACGCGAAGCGCGTGTCGAGCCCGTCAATTCCTTCAGGCAAAGACAGAACCATGACCCGGCTCCGCATCCTATCCTTGTTCCTTCTCCTCTCGACCGGTCCTCTTCTGGCCCAGCCGACGAACCATGTGGTCATCAGCGAGGTGTTCTATCTGGCTGGAACCGTCGCCGGCCCAAACACCGAATTTGTCGAACTCTACAACCCAACCGGGAGCGATATCGCACTGACGGGTTATTCGCTCCAGACCGAGATCGTGGCCGGGAGCAATGCGGGTAGCTTCCATATCGACCTAGGCGGCCGGACCATCAAGGCCTACGGCTATCTTCTGATCGGCCAAAGCGCAGTATCGCCCACGCCCGACCTCCCATTCCCCGCGGGGAAAGGCTTGAACAATAGCGCGAATCGTGCGGCGGTCAGGATCTTCAACACGGCCACAAGCCAGGTCGTCGACCTCGTCGCATGGGACCCCCTCAACACCCTCGGCTCCGAAGGAACAGCTTTCACGGCCGCGGGCGTCACCTCCGGGAATCCCAAATCTCTCGAGCGAAAGGCCAAGTCATCCTCTACGACGGCGACGATGGTCGGTGTGGATGCGACGCTCGGTAACGGGTTCGACACGAACGACAATTCCGTCGACTTCGCTCTCCGCGATGTGCCGCAGCCGCAGAACGCCGCGAGCGCGGTCGAACTGCCGTCTTCGGGACCCGACACCGATCCCCCGGCCGTCCTTTCGTTGGCCGTTCTGAATACGACGACGATACGACTTCAGTATACCGAAGCCGTCGACTCGCTCACCGCCTCCACGGCTCTCAACTATTCGCTCACCGGCGGCGTCAACGTCGTGACGGCCCAGCGCGATGCCGCCAACATCTCGCGCGTCGTGCTCACGACGTCGGCCATGGCCCCCGGCGTCTACACGCTGACGGTCTCTTCGGTCAAGGACACGGCGGGGAATGTCATGGCCGCTCCTCAGCAACTGACATTCGCGGCCGGCATCATCCCGATCGCCCAGGCGCGCACGTTGGGCTCGGGCGCGACCGTGCGCCTCCGGGGCACGGTCACTGTCGGGGGTGAATTTGCGTCGCCGGCCTACCTTCAGGATGCGAGCGCAGGCATCGCCGTCTTCAACAATACGTTCAGCCAGCGGGCGAAACCGGGGGACATCTGGGAGGTCGAAGGCGTGCTCAAGGATTTCAACGGCCTGCTCGAGATCGACCCGCTCACCGATTCGCTCCGCATCAGTACCGGCAATCCGACGCCGGCGCCGATGACGATCAACTCGGCCGGCCTTTCTGAGGCCAACGAATCCCGGCTGGTTCGCATCAACCGGGTGAAGTTCTTCGCAGCGGGGGCTTTCGGGACCGGGGTGGACAGTACGTACGCGGCGGGGGACGCCCTGGGGGCCTTCCAGATCCGCATCGACAAGGATTCGAATATTCCCGGCACGCCGATCCCCGCCGACTCGGTGAACATCGTTGGCGTCGTGAACGACTTCAACGGGGTCTACCGCCTGATGCCTCGTGGGTTCGGCGACATCGGCGTGACCGATCCGGTGCCGAACCAGACCTGGATCGACATGAGCGTGGCCCGCAGCTACGCGCTCGGTGCGCCGGTACGCGTGCGCGGCCTCGTCACGTACGTGCAGCCCGGGCCGACGAAGACGGTGTTTCTGCAGGATGCCACGGGGGGCGTGGCCCTCTATTCCGCGGCCGCTGACGGGCTCTTGGAGGGGGATTCCGTGGAGGCTCGAGGGACGATGGAGGAATTCAACAAACTGCAGGAGGTCAAGAACATCGACAGCATCTGGACCTTCGGCTCGGGGCATCCGTTGCCGCCGGCCCGTCCGTTGACCGTTCCGCAGGCGCAGGAGCCTTTCGAAGGCATGTTGGTTCGCTTCGAAAAGGTGCGCTTCATTCAGGCGGGTGCGTTCGCCGGAAACACGACCTACCAATTGAGCGACGGGGTCGCTCAACTGGATGTCCGGATCCCGACGGGGTCGGCGCTCGTCGGCGTGGCGATCCCGACTGGCGCGATCAACATCGTCGGCGTCCTCGGTCAGTACCAAACGAAGTACCAGCTCATCCCTCGAACGACCGCGGACCTCGTGGCCTTGCCGGGGCCGCAGATCACGGGGGCGCCGGTGGTTGACTCGCTCTTTGATACCGGCTTTCGGGTTCGCTGGTCGACGGTATCGCCCGGGACCAGCACCCTCCTCTACGGAAGCGGCGAAACGCTGAGCGATTCGGTCTGGTCGATCGCCGAGACCAACGACCATGCGGCCATGGTGACCGGGCTGCAGCCCGGCCGCATCTATGTCTACCGGGCGGTCTCTTCGAACCTCTCGGGCAGCAGCGACGCCGGCCCCGCCTATGCCGTCACGACCTCGTCGGCCAGCAGCGGGCAGATGCGCGTGTATTTCAACTACCCTGTTGAGACATCGCTCCCGTTCGCGGAATCGGCGGAAGGCAGTATCGATCTCGGCGCCAAGCTGCTCGAGCGCATCTCGGCGGCCACGCATTCGATCGACATGGCGCTCTACTCGTTCGACGACTTCTCGGCGGCGGCCACGGACATCGCGGGACGTGTGGCCGATTCGCTCGTGGCGGCGAAGGGACGCGGCGTGTCGGTGCGCATGGTCTTCCACGATCGGGCGACGACCGGCCCGCTCAGCACGCTCATCAACGCCGGCATACCCGTCCTGAAGCGGACGGTGATCAGCACCGGCTCGGGCATGCACAATAAGTTCTGGGTGTTCGACGGCCGAGATGCTACCAGCGCCGCCGACGACTGGGTGATGACGGGTTCGTGGAACGTGACCGATGCGGGCACCTATCTCGACGCGCAGAACGCGCTCTTCATCCAGGACCGTTCGCTCGCCGCCATTTACACGAAGGAGTTCGACGAGATGTTCGGCAGTTCCACGAGTGTTCCGAACCCCTCGTCGGCCCGTTTCGGTCCGACGAAGCGCGATGACACGCCGCACTGGACCGTCGTCGGCGGACGGAAGGTGGAGGTCTTTTTCAGCCCGTCCGACCGGACCTCCGGGGCGATCGCCGGCGCTCTTCGCACGGCGCATCACAACATCTTCTTCGGCCTCTTCAGTTTCACGCGCGACGAGATCGCCTCGGAGCTGATCGCGCGCCGGAATGCCGGCGTGTACGTGCGCGGGATCATCGACAACACGGGCGACGTCGGCACGGAATTCGTGCCGTTGCAGTCGGCGGGCGTGGATGTCGTCAAGGCCGGACACGGCGTGGTCGATGGCGACTTCCACCACAAATACGGCGTCGTCGACCCGTTCCATGACGACAGCGATCCCATGGTCATCACCGGAAGCCACAACTGGTCGACGTCGGCGGAATCGGACAACGACGAGAACACGCTCATCATTCATTCGGGCCCGCTGGCGCGCCAGTACGTGCGCGAGTTTGCGCGTCGGTATGCGGAATCAGGGGGGACGGGTTCGATCACGCGTGCTGAGGGGTCGGCGGTGATTCCCACGGTTGTTTCGCTCGATGCCCCGTATCCCAACCCCTTCAATCCGAGCACGACTGTGCGGTTCACGCTCCCCGAGGGGGCCGACGTGCGGCTCAGGGTCTTCGACCTGCTCGGTCGTCCCGTGGCCGACCTTGCGGCGGGGCCGCGTTCGGCAGGGACCTTTGCAGCGACCTGGGAGGCGGCCGGAGCGCCGTCGGGCACGTATATCGTCGTGCTCGAGGCCGGGTCGCAGCGCCTGTCGCGGAAGGTAACGCTCATACGATGATGGCCGGGGCCGCATTGCATGTGCGGCCTGTTGTGGCTACGTTGAGGCCACTGTCCGCCAACCAGGGACCATCCGTTGCGCTCCATCGAGGAATTTCGCACGATCTTCTCCACGTCGGATGACTTCAACGTCATCTTCGACGCGTTCGAGGAGGCGCTCCGAACCGGGCTGAAGGACCTCGAGCTCTACCGGATGCTCTTTTGGAACAACGCGCTGTCGCCCGACGAAGTGCGGCTGTTCGGCGAGCGGTTGGCCAAGGAATTTGACGATCTGGCGTATGACGTCTTTCTGTGGCTGGCGAGCGTGTTCGAAGTGACATACTCGGCGTACGACAATTTCGAGCTGGCGCTGCATTATTACCGCAAAGCGGCCGAGGCGCGGCCGGCCGAGGTCGAACCGTACGTCAACGCCGCCGACTGCTACGAGCCCGATCTCAACATCCCTCCGGCGGATCAACTCCTGGCGTTTCTCCGCTCCGGTCTCCCCGTCGTGACCAACAAGAAGGTCGTTCTGCTGCGGCTCGCCTACATCTGCGAGATGATCGGGGACGAGGAGCAGGCCCGCTACTACCGCTCGCTCGCGGATGACATCGAACGATCGCGCAACTGACCCGCGTCGGCATGCCGTCGCCGGCACCCTTGCGATGGTCGCCGCCGTCGTGCTCTGGGGGAGCTCGGCCGGTCTCGCGAAGCTCTTGTTCCAGCGTGACTACACGCCCCTCATCATCACCCAGACGCGGCCGCTGTTCGCGTTCCTGATCCTTGCGTTGTGGTTCGCCTGGCGCGACCGGCGTGTGTTTCGTGTGGAGCGTGCCGACGTTCCCCGATTCGTCGCTGTGGGGGTCGTCGGGATCGCCATGACGAACTTCTGCTACTACTACACCGTCAGCGAGGCGAGCGTGGCCTCGGCCATCCTGATCCAATACACCGCTCCCGCGCTCGTGATGCTCTACATGGTGCTCGTTCGAAGGGAGGAGCAGGGATCGTCCATCAAGGTCGGCGCGCTGCTGCTGGCTCTGCTGGGCTGCTCTCTCGCCGTCAAGGGTGAGGGGGCCTCGCTCGCGCTCCCCGGCTGGTCCATCGTCACCGGGCCGGCTTCGGCCGTCTTCTTCTCGGTCATGATCGTCGGCAGCAAGCGGCTGCTCGCGCGCTACTCGCAGTGGACGGTCATGACGTATCTGTTCGGGATCGCATCCATCTTTTGGCTGATCCTCAGACCCCCGTGGGTCGTGGTCGCCGAAGGGTACAAACTGTACGACTGGTCGGTGTTCCTGGTGTTCTCCCTCGTTTCGGTCCTGGTGCCCTACAGCTTCTTCGCCTACAGTCTCCGTCGTCTGGAGGCCTCCGCCGTCGGCATCGTCGGCACGCTCGAGCCGATCGTCGCGATCGTGGCCGCATGGGCGATCGTCGGAGAGACCATCTCGCCGACGCAGATGTTCGGGGCGGGCCTGATCCTGGCCGCCGTGCTCGTGCTGCAACTCCGTGGAAGCGGTGCGGAGATCCCGGAGGAGCACGCATGAGGACCGACGAGCGGCTGTCGAAGTTGCGGACCGCGTTGCGGCGCCGTCAGCCCGACCTGACCGTCGTGATGGAGAACATCCACGACCCGCACAACGTGAGCGCCATGCTGAGGTCATGCGATGCGGTGGGGGTGTTGCAGGTCCATCTCGTGTACACGCACGAGGCGTTCCCCGATATCGGCGCGAAGAGCTCAGCGAGCGCGCGCAAGTGGGTGGAACGCATGTCGCATCGCTCGGTGGCCGACTGCTACGATCGCCTGCGGGCCGAAGGGTTCGCCGTCTACGCCACGCGCCTGGACCCGACCGCGCGATCGTTGTACGATCTGGACCTGACAAAGCCGACGGCCTTCGTGTTCGGCAACGAACACCGGGGTGTGTCGGACGAAGCGGCCGAGCGGTCGGACGGATCGGTCATGATCCCGATGATGGGGATGATCCAAAGCCTGAATGTCTCCGTCGCGTGCGCCGTGTCGCTGTTCGAGGCGGCGCGGCAGCGCATCATCGCGGGAGCATACGACGCGCCGAACATGTCCCAGGATGAGCTCGACCGTCTGCTCAAGGTCTGGGCGATGAAGGAGTAGGGGGAAGGAAGAAGAGTCAGTAGAAGCCATCTCAAAAATGGTTCGCGCGGCGTTCGCGGCGGTAGCGGCGGCCGCAACGTTAATGATAACTACCGATTCTTAACCGCTGCGAGCACTGC
>JALONQ010000009.1 GCA_025454835.1 Bacteroidota bacterium
CTCCGCCGGCGCGTGGCGCCGCGCCGTATCCACAGCACTACGATAAGCGCCACAAAAGGCCGAAGTCGCTGCTTGGCGAGATCTTCGACTTCTGAGCGCCACGTTCGATCCGTTATCTTACATCTTACATCTTACATCTTACATCTTGTATCTTTCATCTTGCTTCACACCGATCGTTCCGGGAAGCGCCTGGCGGGTGGGTGGTGATGGGGATGGAGCCGGGTGCGACCCGGATCGCGGTCGTTGAAGAACATACGCCAACATTGAACCTGAAACACACTGCGTGGAACCGTTGACCATCGTCATGACCCTTGCCGGCTTTGGCCTCCTCGTCATCGGGGCCGAGTGGCTCGTGCGCGGCGCTTCTCGCCTGGCTTCGATGGCCGGCATCTCGTCGCTGGTCATCGGCCTGACGGTGGTGGCGTTCGGCACCAGCGCCCCCGAGGTGGCGGTGACGGTTCAATCGGCGATCGACGGCCAGCCGGACCTAGGCGTCGGCAACGTGATCGGCAGCAACATCTTTAACGTTCTCTTCATCTTGGGAGTCTCGGCCCTCATCGTTCCGTTGGTCGTCTCGCGTCAGCTGGTTCGGTGGGACGTTCCTGTAATGATCGCGACCTCTGTCGCAGCCCTGGTTCTTTCGCTCGACGGAGCGATCTCGGCGATGGATGGCGCCATATTGGTCGTGGCGCTGGGGGCGTACGTCATATGGTCGATCCGCCTGGGTCGGCGCGAGGTACGTGCCGAAGGCGGAGATGCAACCGTCGTTGACCGGTCCATACGGTCGATCGCCATCAGCGCGGGTCTCATTGGGGTGGGCTTGGCCGTCCTAGTCCTGGGGGCGAATTGGCTGGTGGACGGCGCGACGGCGATCGCACGCACTCTGGGCGTCAGTGAGCTTGTCATCGGCCTGACGATCGTGGCGGCAGGTACGTCGCTCCCGGAGGTGGCCACGTCGATCATCGCCAGCATTCGGGGCCAGCGCGACATTGCCGTCGGCAATGTCGTCGGCAGCAACATTTTCAACGTGCTGGGGGTGCTGGGGTTCTCGTCGATCCTGGCCCCCACGGGCGGCATTCCGATCGCCTCGTCGGTGCTGACGTTCGATTTCCCCGTGATGATCGCCGTCGCGGTCGCATGCCTGCCGGTCTTCTTCCATCAGGGCAAGATCGATCGGTGGGAGGGAGCGGTGTTTGTGGTCTACTACATTCTCTACACGGTCTACTTGATCCTCGATGCTGCGGGGCATGATGCGTTGCCGATGTACAGCGACATTATGATGGAATTCGTCATTCCGATCACGGTCTTAACGCTGGCGGTCGTGGTCCTTCGTTACATCCGTTCGGACAGGACGGCCGTGAAGGCGGCGTGAGGCTGCGTCCCGAGAGACATTGATGCATCGTAACCCCACTGACAAACACATGGAGGCGTGAATCGGAGGCACTATGAACACCCTGAAGACCACCCTGTTGATGACCGTGCTCACGGTCCTGTTCGTGATGGTCGGCAATTGGCTAGGCGGACAGAGCGGCATGATGATGGCCTTTGCATTCGCCATTCTCATGAACGTCGGCACCTACTGGTTCAGCGACAAGATGGTCCTGCGGATGTACGGGGCAGAGGAGCTCGACCGCTCGCAGTACGGCCATATCTATCGCATGACGGAAGAACTGACGCACCGGGCCGGCATTCCGATGCCCCGACTTTACCTGATCCGCGGCGACCAGCCGAACGCGTTCGCGACCGGCCGGAACCCGCAGAACGCGGCCGTGGCCGTTACGGAGAGCATCGTCCGGCTGCTGACGAAGGATGAGCTGCGCGGCGTCGTGGCGCACGAGCTGGCGCACATCAAGAACCGGGACATCCTCGTCGCCACCATCGCAGCCACGTTCGCCGGGGCCATCAGCATGATCGCCAACATGGCGCAGTGGGCCATGATCTTCGGCGGCCGCTCGAACGACGAAGAGGGTGGCGGCAACCCGATCGTCGCCATTGTGATGATGATCGTGGCCCCGCTGGCGGCCATGATGATCCAGATGGCCATCTCTCGGCAGCGCGAGTTCCTGGCCGACGCCGGCGGCGCGCAGATGAGCGGCAACCCGATCTCGCTGGCCAACGCTCTGAAGCGTTTGCACAGCGCTTCGCAACAGGTCCCGATGCAGGCCACGCCCGCCACGGCGCATCTGTTCATCGTCAATCCGTTCAGCGGCGGCGCCATGATGAAGCTGTTCAGCACCCACCCGCCGATGGAAGAGCGCGTGGCGCGGCTGGAGGAGATGGCGTATGGGAGGTCGATCTCAGTTCGATGAAGAGCTGAGGAAGGTGGAAGGTTGTAGGAGATAGGTGTGAGGAAGGGGTCAGGGGGCGCGCGCGGCGACGCCTCTGGCCCCCCCGAGCCCGTTTTGCGATTCACTGTTTTCTATTTTCTATTCTCTATTATCTCCCCTCAGACCTTCCAAGGTGTTCGTCGAACAACCTAAGAATTCTCCGATATTCATCCATCCAACTAGTGGGCTCCGCGAACCCGTGATCTTCGACGGGGTACGACGCCAGCTCCCAGTTATCCTTCCGTAATTCGATCAGCCGCTGCGCGAGGCGCACCGCGTCCTGATAGTGCACATTCACGTCGAGCATGCCGTGACAGATGAGCAACGCCCCTTGCAGTCCTTCCGCGTGATAGATGGGGGATGAACGGCGGTACGCTGCCGAATCCTCCTGCGGGATATTGAGGATGTCCGACGTGTATCCGTGGTTGTAATGGGCCCAGTCGGTGACCGGTCGCAGCGCCGCCCCCGCCGCAAAGATCCCCGGCGTGGTGAACATCCCCATCAGCGTGATGAACCCGCCGTACGACCCCCCGTAAATGCCGATCCGCTTCGCGTCGATGCCGTGCTGTTCAACGAGCCATCGCGCGCCGTCCACGTTGTCCTCCAGGTCCTTCCCCCCCATGTGCCGGTAGATGGCCGTCCGCCAATCCCGCCCCAGGCCGGCACTGGCACGATAGTCCATATCGATGACGGTGTAGCCCTTGTCGGCCAACAGGTTGTGGAACATGTACTCGCGGAAGTAACTGCTCCATCCCTTGTGAGCGTTCTGCAGATAGCCGGCGCCATGAACGAAGATCACGGCGGCGCCGTTCGGTCTCTCGGGCTCGTAGAGCCGCACCGGAACGTGCGCGCCGTCGCGAGCTTTGAAGGTCGTCACCATGGGCGAGCGCCAGTCATACGCCCGGAACTCCGCTGACGGCGAATCAGTGATGCGCGTCGCTTTCGCTCCTGGAGCGTTATCCATCACATACAGGTCCGGCGGACGATTGCTGAACTCGTGGAGGAACGCGATCCGCTTCTCGTCGGGAGAGAGAACGGCCTCGTTCTGGCCCTCCATGAACGTGATCTTCGTCCTCGTCCCGCCGCCAAGCGGCATCGTGTAGAAATGCCGTTCCCCGAAATGTTCCTCGTTCGAGGTGAAGTACCATCGTTTCCTGTCTCGCGACAGCCGCAGATCATACACCTCAAACCTCCCACCGGTCACCTGAACCTTGTTCCTCCCGTCGAGTCCCACCGTATACAGGTGGCTCCATCCGTCCGCTTCCGACTGAAACCACACTCCTTTGCGGTCCGGCAGAAATCCCACCGTCTCTCCGAAAGCTCCTATCCCAGGCCCACCGATCCATGCCGTATCGCGCTGATGGTCGAGTACCGTCGAAATAGTCGCTCGCTCGATATCGAGAAGGACGATCCACCGGTCCTTGTTGTCCTGCGAGAAGACCTGGGTCAGCGCCTGACGCCCGTCGTCGGACCAGACGACGCCGGAGTAGAAGGCGGAACGCGCCACGGCCTTCTTTCCCTTCGACGTGTCGGCGGGCGGCTTCAGGATGCCGGGCAGCGAGTCGGGCCGCACGGCGATGAGCGTGTCGCGGGCGAGGTCGAGCACGAAGAGTTCGAACGTCGATGGTGCATCTCCCACCTTCGTGCGCGTCGGGATCTCTTCGGTGTAGCCTGATTCGGTGACGTAGTTCGGGATGTTGGCCGTCTTCGTGCCTGAGGGGCGTTCCGTAACGAGGAACGTGACGTAGCGACCGTCTGGAGACAGCCCGAGCTGCGAGGCGGTCCGCTGGCCGAGGTAGTGTGGCTTCGGATTATTCTCGGCCAACGCATCGCGCAATGCCTTGGCGGACTCCCGATCGTTGCGGCGCTTCTGCAGAACGGCCGAGAGCCGCAGAGCCTCGCGTTCGAGCATCGCTTGTTGTACGCTCTTTGGCGTTTCCTTCGGGGCCACGCCCGTTCGCAGATCGGTCAGCTGGGTCTCGAGTCCGGATGTGAGTTTCCGGTGAAACAGGTTCCCGTTGCGGACGAACGTGATAGCGTCGCCTTCGGGCGCGAATCGGGGATCGGATTCGATGTCAACAGTCCGGGTCAACGGTTGCGACGAACTTGTGCGAATGTCGTAGAGAAAGATGTCGCCGTTCTTCTGGTAGACCTTGCGCTGACGGTCGATCGTCCAATGCCCGCCGTGCGACGGCATGGAACGGCATTCGTCCAGTGAGACACGAACGGGAGTGCCGCCGCCCGTTGGAACCTTGTAGAGTGAATCGCCCTTGTCCTCTCCGCGGCGCCAAGTGAAGTAGATCCAGCGGCTGTCCTCTGACCAGAGGATCTGCTTCGGCGACGTGCCCATCCACACTGGGTCGCGCATGACAGTGTCGACCGTCAGCCAGCCGCGGGAGGGCTGGGCTCCCAGAAGGACGGGACACAGAAGGCACAGCAGGAGATCAAGACAGGAGAAAGCATTTGTGCGCATGGAGGTTCCGAATGAAAAACTTTCAATGAAGGTACGCCCAGGTAATTCAAGAATCTAAAGAGAATCATCAATATCTTATTTATGAGAATCACCCAACCTGCCAAAAGATGCGAAGGATTTCTGAGTGAACATCACCACCCTGTGCGAGATCTGTGAGCGTGCTGATGCGGAAGCATGGGCGGAAATGTTGAATGCTGTGCCGGACGATCAGGGTCGGCAATTCGACGTGCATCTGAAGCGCTACGGTCATGCTGTGGTGGGAGTGGTCGGCGCATTCGACGTGCTGGCCATGAACCGGGTTGTGGGCGTGACGTCGCACGAGGGCATCGCGTCAAAGGACCTCGACGAGATCGTCGAGATGTACCAGACGGCCCACAGCCGCCGCTTCGCCGTGCAGGTCTGTCCGACGGCGCAATCTCCGCAGTTTGTCCAGAACCTGAAGGACCGCGAGTTCGTCCTGTTCAATCATTGGTCCAAGTTGCATCGTCCTGCCCATCGCGAGATCCCGCATCCGGAGCGTCCGCTGCAGGTGGAGCGCATCGGCCCCGACCGCGCAGATGAGTTTGCCGCCATCTGCGTTCCGGCGTTCGCCTGGCCCACGCCGTTGAAGCGCTGGGTTGCCGCCCTCGTCGGACGCCCGGGGTGGCACCACTATCTGGCGTACGAAGATGGTCTCGCCGTCGCCACCGGCGCGCTGCATGTCAAGGACGGCATTGGATGGATGGGGTTTGCCGCCACCGATCCCGGCCACCGGAAACATGGCGCCCAGACCTCGCTCATTGCGAAACGCCTGCATGATGCGATCGACCTTGGTTGTAAGCAGATCGTCGTCGAAACGGCGCAGGACCGGCCCGAACAGCCCAACCCGTCGACGCACAATCTCCTTCGGTTCGGCTTCGAGGTCGCGTACGAGCGGCCCAACTACGTGTGGGTTCGCATGGACAAGGACTGAAGGCCGTCAAGAACGGCATCTCCACGATCCCCTTGCTTCACTGAAGAGAGGGCCCAATGTTCCTCGGCCACTACGCCACCGGTTTTGCCGCCAAGAAGATCTCGCCCCGTACGCCGCTGCCGCTGCTTCTGCTCGCATCGCAATTCATCGACCACCTCTGGCCCATCTTCATCCTGTTCGGAATCGAACGGGTGGCGATCGTTCCCGGCATCACCGTGTTCACTCCGCTCGATTTCATCTACTACCCATGGACGCACAGTCTCCTGATGTCCGTCGCATGGGGCGTGGGGCTTGGCGCGTTGGTGTATGCGTTCCGCAAAGAGATCCGCGAAGCGGTTGTGATCGCGGCTTTGGTCCCGGGGCACTGGTTGCTCGATCTCCTCGCGCATCGTCCCGATCTGCCGCTGGCTCCGGGGACGACAACGATGTTCGGGTTGGGCCTCTGGAACTCTGTTCCCGCGACGATCGCGGTTGAGTTGACCCTCTTTGCGGGCGGCATCGTCCTCTATTGGCGCGCCACCCCTGGGGCTTCCCGCCGTTCCCGGGTTGTTTTCGGTTCGCTCGTGACATTCCTCCTGCTGATCTACGCCAGCAACACGTTCGGTCCTCCTCCGCCAAGCGTGGAGATGATCGGCGTCGCGGGCAACGCTCTGTGGATCGTGATCCTCTGGGCGTGGTGGGTGGAGAAAAGAAGCAGGCAGTAAGCACGACTCCGTCAGGTCCAGTCAGTCGGAGGTCGATGAGCAAGATCATTGATTCTTGTCCCATGTTTTCCGCCTGCAATGAACCTGAACGGTCCTGCCTACTGCCTACTGCTCTACGCCTTCCTCTGGCTTCCTCTCATTCTTTTCCGTACCCTGCCTCGATTCTTTCCCGCAAGTGAGCCCCCATGAAACGCCCCCGCGCCACTCGACCGAAGGCCCCTACGCTGCAATCCGCCCGCACGTATCGCTCACTGACGGCCGACCAACTGCGGTGGCAATGCGACCCGAAGACGCTCCGCTCTCTGGCCGCCTTCAAGGCGAAGCTCCCGGCCCGACGCGAGATCATCGGCCAGGAACGCGCCCTCCGCGCCTTGCGCGTCGGGCTCGAAATGGCCCACCCGGGCTTCAATATCTTCGTCACGGGCCTCAGCGGCACTGGCCGGACCACCACGATCAAGCGCATGCTGCAGGAGTTCGAGGGCAAGAAAGCCTCTCTCCGCGATCACTGCTACGTCCATTCCTTCAAACAGCCCGATATGCCCGTCGCCTTGTCGCTACCGGCGGGTCAAGGTCGAGGCCTCCGAATGGATATGGAGGGATTGCTGCGCGACCTCCTCAAGGACATCCCTTCCGTCTACGAAAGCCAGCGGTATCAGCGCCAGCGCCGCATGGTCGTCCAGCATTTTCAGGACCGGCAAAAGTCGGTCCTGCAAGCGTTCGAGCGCCGCGTCAAAGAGGAGGGTTTCGATCTCGTCCAGGTTCAGGTGGGGTCGATGATGCGTCCGGAGGTCGTGCCGGTGGTCAACGGATCGCCCTCGAGCCTCGAGCAGGTCGAGGAGCTCGTCCGAAAGGAAGAAGTGACGCGCGAGGCTTTCGCGCAGATGCGTGACAAGTTGGCC
The DNA here is from genome assembly GCA_025454835.1 of Bacteroidota bacterium. Lineage (GTDB taxonomy): Bacteria > Bacteroidota > Ignavibacteria > UBA10030 > UBA10030 > 2-02-FULL-55-14. Next base: position 7,356 of record JALONQ010000009.1, read on the forward strand.
GAGCTCGAAAAGCAGATGGCCCTCGTTTTCCGAGAGCTCCGGAACATCGAAAAACGCTTGCAGGAATCGCTTGGCGAGCTGGAAGAGAAGATGGTCATGCCGGCCGTAGACAGCCTCGTCGAGACCGTCAAGGCGGCATACGACGACACGAAGGTGCGCGACTATCTGGAAGAGGTCCGGACGTACGTTCGCGAGAATCTCGATCGCTTCCGTCAGCAGCAGCTCCAGGCGACACCGTCGAACAAAACTGACGAGGAGGAGGCGGAGGACGATTTCCGCGAGTTTACGGTCAACGTTCTCGTCGACAACTCCGAGACAAAGCGCGTACCCATCGTTGTGGAGACGAATCCGCGTTACAAGAACCTGTTCGGCACCGCCGAACGGGAGCTCGAACGGGGAGGCGTCTGGCGCACCGACTTCACGAAGATCAAGCCGGGAGCGCTCCTGCGCGCCGACGGAGGCTATCTGGTTCTCAACGCGCTGGACGCACTGGTCGAGCCCGGCGTGTGGCAGGACCTCAAGCGCACGCTCCGCACCGGCAAGCTCGACGTTCAGTCGGGCGAACCGGCCCTGGGCGTCGCAACGACGGGCATGAAGCCCGAACCGTTCGACATCTCTCTCAAAGTCATCATCATCGGCGATACGGACCTGTACCATCTGCTCTGGCACCGCGACGACGACTTCAAGAAGATCTTCAAGATCCGGGCCGACTTCGACTTTGAGATGCCGCGCACGAACGATGCGCTCGCAAAATACGTATCGTTCGTCAGGATGGTGGGCGAGGACGAGAAGCTCCGCGCCTTCGACGCATCGGCTTTGGCCCAGATCGTCGAGTTCGGCGTCCGTCTCGCCGGCAGCCGCAAAAAGATCTCGACGAGGTTCAACATCGTTGCCGACGTCGTTCGCGAGGCGCACTACTGGTCCGGCAAGGACCATGCTCACACGGTGACCGGCGAGCATGTGGAACAGGCCATTGCCGAGCGCATCTATCGCGTTCGGCTCGTCGAGCAGAAGATCCACGACCTCATCAACAAGGGGGTCATCCTCATCGATACCGAAGGCCACGCGCTGGGACAGGTGAACGGACTGTCGGTCTACGACACGGGCGAGCATGCGTTCGGCAAACCGTCGCGTATCACGGCCAAGACGTCGCTCGGCCGTTCGGGCGTCATCAATATCGAACGCGAGGCGGACCTGAGCGGACCGTCGCATACAAAAGGGGTCGCGATCCTGTCGGGCTTCTTCCGCGACCGATTCGCGCAGGACAAGCCGCTCGTCATGGACGCGAGCATCACGTTCGAACAATCGTACGGCGGTGTCGACGGCGACAGCGCGTCGTCGACCGAGATCTACGCCATCCTGTCGGCGCTTTCAGGCGTTCCCATCCGTCAGGAGATCGCCGTGACCGGGTCGGTCAACCAGAACGGCGAAGTTCAGCCGATCGGCGGGGTGAACGAGAAGATCGAGGGGTTCTTCGATACGTGCCGCCTGCGTGGCCTGACGGGCACCCAGGGCGTGATCATTCCGATCCAGAACATCGACGAATTGATGCTGCGGGAAGACGCCTACACGGCCGTGCGTCGGAAGCAGTTCCATATCTTCGCCGTCTCGACCGTCGACGAAGGGATCGAGATCTTGACCGGCGTCAAGGCCGGAAGACGCCGGCCCGACGGATCGTTCGAACCGCGCACGATCAATGCACTGGCCGACGATCGTCTGCGGCGCTATGCCGAGACATGGCGCAGTTTTGAAGGAGGAAGGCGCTGAATGGAAGGCGCACGCACCTCGTCGGTCTATGCGCCGGAATCGCCGCTCACGAAGGCGCTCAAGATCGTCCTGATGCTCGTGGGCATCCTGTTCGTCGGAGCGTTCGGCTACATCCTCATCGAGGGGTGGACGTTCTTCGATGCGCTCTACATGACCGTCATTACGCTCGCGACGGTCGGATTTGGCGAGACCCATCCATTGTCGAACGCCGGACGGGCGTTCACCATCTTCCTCATCCTCGGCGGCATCGGCATCATCACGTACGGCGTGACGACCGTGACCGCTTTTCTGGTGGAGGGGGAGATGAACGGCTATCTGAGGAGACGACGCATGCAACGCGCGATCGGCAAGTTGAAGGAACACTACATCGTGTGCGGCGGAGGGAAGAACGGCCGCTACGTCATTGAGGAGTTGCGCCGGACGAAGCGCGACGTCGTCGTCGTCGAACGCCACCGCGATCGTGTGCAGAGCCTTCTCGAGGACGGCGTTCTGGCACTGGAGGGAGACGCCACATCGGACAATACGCTGCTGACGGCCGGCATCGAACGCGCGACCGGACTGGTGGCCACGCTCCCGGAGGACCGGGACAATCTCTTCGTCGTCATCACGGCCCGCGGTCTCAATTCCCACTTGCGCATCGTGGCAAAGATCGACGACGTGAACGTGAGGGACAAATTCATCCGCAGCGGTGCGAATTCGGCCGTATCGGCCAGCTCGATCGGCGGTATGCGCATGGCGTCAGAACTGATACGCCCGGACACCGTGACCTTCCTCGATACCATGCTCCGCGACAGCGCAAACTTCCGGGTGGAGGATATTCCCGTCGGTCCGTCCCACGTCGGCAAGACCATCCAAGAGTGTCACATTCTGGCGTCCGCCGGCATCCTCGTCGTGGCGCTCAAGGACGAGGGGAAGTATTCGTTCAACCCGAAGCCCACCTTGAAACTCCGCGCCGGCGATACATTGATCGTCATCGGCGATCCGGACCATGTGCACCAGGCGGCGGAATCGATAGGCCGGTAGCCGCGCCCGGAGGCACTCGAAAACACAGAACCCCGGATGAACTCTCCGGGGTTTCTCTTTTTCTGTCTTCTGCTCTCCGACCCCTGACCTCTGATTTCTGCCCTCTCCATCTCACTTCAGCACCTCGTCCCTTCTCCGCAATTCCTCCATTTCGACCTGTCGCCGTTGTTCACGGATCGATTCGCCGCACCCAAGCCACGTCGTCACATCGAGCGCCTCGGCCGAAGAAGGCAAAATCACGTGGTCAGCCCCTTCTTCATACAGGTCCAGCGCGTGCTCGGCGGAGTCGGCGATCACTACCACAGCCGCTGAAACGTTCCGTGCCTTCAGATATCGCAGCAAGGCCATATTGGAAGTGCCGCGCAACATATCGTCTGGTACGGAGCTGATGATGACCGCGGCCTCTTCCAGACCGGCAGCCTCGATCGCGTCGAGATTGCTGATGTCGACATAGACCGCCGAGATGTCCCGCACTCGGAGACGGTCCAACACCACCGGATTGAAGTCGAACACACGGAGCGGCCGGGCCGTCTTCGAGAGCTCGTGCACCAAGGCGCTTCCCAGTCGGTGACACCCGAGGAGAATGATCTCACCCCGCTGACCAGGGCCAGACGGAGGCTCGACCTCGGCAGCGACGCCGGTCCTGCCCATCCACCGGGTCAGGCCCGATGCGATCTGGTGCGCGATGCGCGCGGCATAGGTCGTCAGCGTCGACGTTACCACAAGCGTAATGGCGATGAGCGACACGACGTCCGGTGCGATGTGTCCCAGACCCACACCGATCGTGGCGATGACAAGAGAGAACTCGCTCGACTGCGACAGGTACAGGGACGACAGGACCCCCACCCGGCCTCCCAATCGAAGCGACGCTGCCGCCGGCAGAATGGTCGCGACGCGGGTCACGATGATCACCGCCGAGAGAACGAGTCCGACGACAATGGTATCGATCGACGTCACGATGATCTGCATCCCCAACGCGACGAAGAAGAGCGTCACGAAGAAGTCCCGCAACGACCGGATCTTGACGATGACCTCGTGGCTGTACGGATAGGTGGAGATGCTCACGCCGGCGATGAGGGCTCCCATGGCCAGGGAGAATCCGGCCTCCATCGCAAGCCAGCACAGGAAGAAGCACCACGCGATCGACAGGACGAGCATGAGTTCCGCGTCCTGTGCCACGAGTCGGAAAAGGCGCGGAAGCAGGAACTTCGCGGCCCCGAAGGCGACCGCGACCAGCCCGACGCCGTAGAGGAGCGACATCACTATCGGCAGAAAGGAGGGGTCGTCGATATTTCCCTGCATGGCAAGGACGACGATCGCGAGCACATCCTGGACCAAGAGGATGCCGAGGGTGATGCGCCCCGGCAGCGTGTCGAGCTCGTTCCGGTCCGACAGCAGTTTGACGACCACCATGGTACTGCTGAAGGCCAGCGTGATGCCGAGGTAGGTCGCCGTGAGGCCTTCGAAGCCGAGCGCTCGGGCCGCGGCCCACAGGAGCACCGCGCTTACGACCACCTGTACCGTTCCGATGATGGCGGAGGAGCGTCCGGAGCGGGCGAACTTCTTGAGGTCGATCTCGAGGCCGACGATGAAAAGAAGGAACGCGAGGCCGAGTTCTGAGAGGAGGGCGATCTCTTCCTGGTTCGTGATCAGCCCGAAGCCGGTGGGACCGAGGAGGATACCGGCGCCGATGTAGCCGAGGATCAGCGGCTGGCGAACGATGCGCGCCACCACGGCGAGGGCCGATGCGGCGACGATCGAAATGCCGATGGCGAAGAGCAGTTCAGAGTGCATGAAGGGCCAGGCAGGGCTCGATCACGACAGAAGAGAATGAGTCACAAAAGTACACGAAATGACACGAATCGGAAATGGGTAACACGTTCCACCTCATTCGTGTCCCTTCGTGGATTGATTCCTTTGCTGTGGCAAGCGCGGTTGTGAGCCTACCCTATTCGCTCACCATCTCCGCCTTCTTCTTCCCCTGTCGCGCCCGATCGTTGTGGTCGAGCACCTTCTTGCGCAGGCGGATATTCTTCGGCGTTACTTCAACGTATTCGTCGTCGCCGATCCACTCGATCGCCTGTTCGAGCGTGTGCAAATGCGGTGGCTCGAGTCGGATGGCCTCGTCAGAGCCTGATGCGCGCATGTTCGTCAGGTGCTTCGTCTTGCAGACGTTGACGACCATGTCCTGTTCGCGGGAGTTCTCTCCGACGACCATCCCGGCGTACACGGGCGTCCCGGGGTCGACGAAGAAGGTCGTCCGGTCCTGCAGTTTGCCCATGGCATACGCCACGGCTGTCCCCGGCTCGAGGGCCACGAGCGCTCCCTTCATCCGGTGGGCGAGCTCGCCCTTGAACGGCTCGTATCCGTGGAAGTTGTGATGCAGGATGCCCGTGCCCTTCGTCTGCGTCATAAACTCGCCCCTGAAACCGATCAGGCCCCGAGCCGGGACGAGGAACTCCAACCGCGTATTTCCCTGCGATTGCAGCATGTTCTTCATCTCGCCCTTTCGCTTGCCGAGGTTCTCGATCACGACGCCGGTGTGCTCGTCGGGGACGTCGATGATGACATGCTCGATCGGCTCGCACAGAACGTCGGCGATCCGCTTATAGATGACCTCGGGGCGTGAGACCTGCATCTCGTAGCCCTCTCGGCGCATCGTCTCGATCAGGATCGCCAAGTGCAGCTCGCCCCGGCCGCTGACCTTGAACGCGTCGGGCGAATCGGTCAACTCAACGCGCAGCGCGACGTTCGACCGCAGCTCGCGTTGCAGGCGCTCGCCGAGATGGCGGGTCGTGACGTACTTTCCGTCCAGTCCGGCGAACGGTGAGTTGTTGACGACAAAGTTCATCGAGATCGTGGGCTCCTCGATCGACACAAAAGGGAGCGGCGTCGGGTCGGAAGCGTCCGTGATCGTTTCGCCGATGTCGACGTCCTCCATCCCGGCGATGGCGATGATGTCGCCTGAATGCGCCTCCTGAGCTTCGATCCGCTTGAGCCCTTCGAATGTGTAGATCTTGGTGACGCGCGCATCTTCGATAGTATGGTCCCGGTGGACGACCTTCATCGGCTGGCCGAATCGGAGCGTTCCCTGCGAGATGCGACCGATGCCGAGACGGCCAAGATAATCATTGTAGTCGATCGTCGTCACGAGCATCTTGAAAGGCAACGCCGCTTCGTCCGGGGGCCCTGGAATGCGGGACAGGATCGTCTGGAAAAGGGGCTGGAGGTCGTTGCCGGCATGCTCGAGCTCGAGCTGAGCGATCCCTTGCTTGGCGATGCAGTAGACCGTCGGGAAATCGAGTTGCTGATCGTTGGCGCCGAGCGACAAGAAGAGCTCAAAGACCTCGTCGAGCACTTCGTGCGCGCGCGCGTCCTTCCGGTCGATCTTATTGATGACCACGACCGGCTGAAGGTTGAGCTCCAGCGACTTCTTGAGGACGAACTTGGTGCCAGGGAGAGGACCCTCGGCGGCGTCGACAAGAAGCAGGACACCGTCGACCATCTTCAGCGTCCGCTCGACCTCGCCCGCAAAATCGGAGTGGCCCGGCGTGTCGACGATGTTGATCTTGGTGATCGCGTCAGTCGCGGGGTCCTTGTAGAACACGGAAGTGTTCTTCGCCAGGATCGTAATGCCCCGCTCGCGCTCGATGTCGTTCGAGTCCATGACCCGCGTGGCAACCTCCTGGTTGGCCCGAAAGGTGCCCGTCTGGCGGAGCATGTGGTCGACCAGCGTGGTCTTGCCGTGGTCGACGTGGGCAATGATGGCGATGTTGCGGATGTCCGAGCGACGCTGCATGTGGTACTCTCTTCGTAATCTCTTGATGTTGCGCTAAGCAAAGAGGTATCACGCAGAGGCGCAGAGGTCGCTGAGGCCGCAGGGGGAGGGATACATACCCTTCCTTCCTCTGCGCTCTCCGCGTTCTCTGCGACTCTGCGCGCACATCTTCTCTTCTTAACAAAAAATGCCTCAGCGGGAGCAGAACGCTGAGGCACTCATAAGATACGCAAATTCGAGACGGTTTCAAAGGCGATCTGACCTGTCTGCCTGGCGTCTCCCCGTCCCCGCCTGCCGCTGACAGCACTTTGAACCGGCAGGCAGGTCTGCGGTTCATTCTTCAAAGAAAACACAAAGGGCCGGCATGTTCTGCCGGCCCCTGTGTGAACCTGAGTGGTTCGAACGGGCTTAACGGAACGTGATACCGACGCCGGCGCCCAGCATGGGCGTCTCGGCAATGCTGTACTCGGCATGGACGTTGACGATCAACAGCAGAAGCCGGGCGCCGACCGTGAACCGCGACTTGTTGGTCCCCTCGACTGAGAATCCCGGGATCGTGAACGGAGCTCCGGCGAAGTTCGCTCCCTTGATGGCCGCAACGTCGATGGTGCTGCTCTCGAGCTGGAAGCCGCCATACACCGTCAGGAACAGCAGGCTCTTGCTGACCTCGACGCCGTACGCGGTGGCACTGGCGCTCAGCACATCTGCATCAGCCTTGTCCTTCAACGTGAGCTTCTGGGTCGCGAAGTGCACTGCGATGTCGATCGGGAAGAGGGGGAGCCATTGGTCAACATCATACCGGACTCCGAAACCCGTCATGCCCACCTTTCCACCGTCGAATTCCTGTGTCGGGAGGAAGCGCCCCATCACTTCCAGCCCGAAGGGCAATCCGATCGATGCCTGCGGAGCGATCGCACCGACGACTGGCAGCTTGGTTCCACCGGGGAGCTCGAAAAGCTTCGTGCCCGCCGGAATGGAGCCGAGCGAGCCACCGACCGGAATGGCGCGCTTCGTGGTGATGGCTGTGACCTTATCCTCTCCGGCAGCCGATTGGGCTGTGATCTTTGCATCATAGTCGCCGGCGGCAACGCTCAGGTTCACCGTCTGGGTGATCGCGCCGATCGTCACCGGCAAGCTGATCGTCGGAGGCATGTCGAAGGTGAAGGTCTTCTGATCATCAGGAACACGGCTGATGCCGACCTTGACCTGGACGTCAAAGCCCAGGATGCTGTGGAGATCCGCCGAGTGATAGAGCGCGGTGTTCAACCCGTTGCCAAGGCCGCTGGCCAGAGGCGTGACGTATCCCTTCGCGACTCCAGAGCCGAGCTTCGCGAATTCGGCCAGCTGGGCGCCGAGATCCTGCGCGGCGACGATATTCGTCGCCAGAAGGCCGGCGATGAGGAGAAGGCTCAGCCGACGCGTAAGTGACTTCATGGAGAACTCCTTAAGAAGTGGAAGTGGGGTGGTGGTGCGATTCTCAGGTGTGCCAATATCGATAACGGCGGGTCGAGAGTCAACGGTTGTGTGACCGCAAGCACGCGCACGACAAGAAGTTAGAGGCCATGGGATTACAGAAGGGTAATCATTGGAGTCCATTCAAGCTCTGTCGTCAGCACCAAACAGTGGCGCGAGATCGTCCAGCCCCTTCTTCAACGAGAATCGCAAAGCGTCGCCGAAGGTGTTCAACACGATGACGGCGTTCACGTTCGCGTCAAACGCCGAGGCCTTCGAAAGGCGATTCCACAATCCCTTGTTCACGCGGCCGATCTCTCGGTAGAGCTCGTTCAGCTTCTCCAAGGTCCAATCGGGTTGCTCGCCATGCTTCATCCGGAACAACTGGCCGACGAGATACATCGAGACCGTACGGTAGACGCTCTCGAGCGCCGTCGCGAACGGCAGATGGAACCGTACCATCGGACGCAGGTGGTCAAGGATCGGACAGCCGCTCGTGACCATGAAAATGCCCATGATCGAAGCGAGACCGTTCTGCACCGAGGTTTCCTGCGCGTACGTACGCTCGGGCCCCTCGACGACCACCCAGGTCTTGTCGTACGAGGTGGAGTACTTGAATTCCTCCACGAGATGCGCCAGGTTCATCGCCACGGGACATCGTTCGTGCGTCGAAGCAAGAGGACAATTCTCGCATTGCTGAAAGCCGAGCTTCGTCCATTCGGGCGGAGAAGGGTAGGGTGGCGACAGCGCATGCAGCGTCCGGGAATCCAGGAGAACGGAGAATTCCTTCTCCTTCCCGTCCTCGAACTGGAATTTGTAACCAAAGCGAAGCGTGTTGGTGATGTCTGCGGGTTGCATTGGATCCTACGACGTTTCCTGACCTCTGACCTCTTCGCTTCTCTACCGCCCTTTCCTCTCCCTGACGATCTCCAGCTTAAAAACATCCGGCCGGCTGTAGTGCCCGCCCACATCCAACGTCAGCGACTCCTCGATGGCGAGCCGAGTATCGATATCGGCCGTGATGAGGGCTTCCGTACCGGTGACAGGAGGGACGATGTACTCGCCATTCGGACCGATGATCGCGCTCCCGCCATCGATCAGCACTTCCGGAGCATTCCGCAATTCATCTTGCAACTCGTAGTCCTTCGGGAAATGCTTCCGGTGCAGCACCATGGCTGCCGCAAGCACGAACGCACGCCCTTCAAACGCGTAATGGCGGCTGGCGATCTGATGCCGCTCTTTTCCGTGCGGCCACGCGGCGATGTGGATGACCTCCCCCTCCTCGTGCAAGACCTGCCGGGCCGGGGGCATCCAGTGCTCCCAGCAGATCAATCCTCCGATCTTGCCGAACGGCGTCTCGATCGCGCGCAGGTCGACGCCGTCGCCGTACGACCAGACAAGACGCTCGCCAAAGGTCGGTACGAGCTTGCGACGATGTCCGACGAGCTCACCCCGATCGTTGAAAAAGAAGAGAGCGTTATAGATCGACTTGCCCGCCCGTTCGTTCGCTCCAAGGACCGTCCAGACGCGCGCCTTACGCACGGCGGCCGAGATCTTCGCAAATTCCCCTGAACCGACCTCGAGAGAATTCGAATGCAACCGGGCATGCAGCCGCTTGGCGTCGGGATGGTCCCACTGGCCGAACGTTCCCATGTCGGCCCACACCGGATAGACCGGGATCCAGGTCTCCGGGAACGCGAGCAGTCGGACCTTCTTCTTTCCGGCATCCGCGATGAGCTGACATGCCTTGGCAACCGAGCCCTTCAGGTCAAGAACGACGGGAGCAAACTGGGCAATGGCGACGCGGACCTTCATGAGATCATCTTCGAGATTTCGCAATTGACAATCTTAACCCGAGCGTCGTCCAGGGTTCGCAATTCGAAATGCCACCTGTCGTTTCCTCGCCCTACCGCCATTCTGAGATCTCTTCCAGCCCCTTCCGCCGAATGTCCGGAACCGTGGCACCCTCTGCGGGGTAGCCGACCGGCAGCAGGAGGAACGGCTTCTCGTTCTCGGGCCGGCCGAGGATGCGCCCCAGAAAATCCATCGGACTGGGCGTGTGCGTCAGCGTGACGAGCCCAGCCATGTGGATGGCGGCGATGAGGAACCCACAGGCGATGCCGACCGATTCTTTCACGTAGTAATTCTTACGATGCTCGCCGTCGGCGAGATCATATGACTTTGCAAACACGGCAATGAGGGCCGGAGCGATGTCGAGGAACGGCTTGTGCCAGTCGGTGCCGAGCGGCGCCAGGTCGGACTTCCAGGCGTCAGACATCCGGCGCTCGTAGTTCTCTCGCTCTTCACGCTCCGCCGCTTCGCGGATCTGCCGCTTGAGCACCGGATCGGTCACGACCACGAAGTGCCACGGCTGCTTGTTGGCTCCCGAGGGAGCGCTGCCGGCGATGCGGAGGATCTGTTCGATCACCTCACGACGGACTGGACGGTCGGAGAATTCCCGGACCGACCGTCGTCGGCGAAGCGTCTCATACGTGTCGTGAAGGTGCTGCAGCTGCTCGTCGTCGGTGAGTCGGAGGGGATCGTACGGAATGAAACCGGAGGTCATGAATGCGGTCCGGTGGTCGAACGTGGATCGCCGCTCGATGATCCGGCCCTTTGGCGGATCCGGACGATGGCGGCACCGAGCACGGCGCCGAGAGCGAGTCCGACGGCCACGCCGTTCGGTATGTCGCTCATCGCCGCACCGACAGCGATCCCAAGGATCAATCCGGCGGCGATGGAGCGGGCCATGATCGGCCGGACGGCCAGCCAGTGAAATCCGCTCACCGTTAGCAGTGCCCCGGCAACGAAGACGGCCGAGACGCCGACGATCTCATAGAAGTGCCTCGGATCCTCGGCGATACAGATGTATCCGAGGGAGCCGAGAAGAAGGAATGTGATCCCGAAAATGCGGTCGGTCATGGAGGTCTCCTCCTGTGTCGGAGAAGGCGGATGCCTGACATTAATCGAATTCTTGCCGAACAGCAAGCCGTCGGAGCGTCGGAGAAGGAGTTTCGGTATATTGACCGCTCCTTTGGCCCGTCCCCCCGACGGGTCGTGGGATTTGTGTCTGTACAACCGCCGATTGCGCGAGAAGACCTGTCCCGGCCCCATGCACACCCTTGCCCATCTTGAGAAGCTTGTAGCAGTCTCGGATCCCGTTGCTCGCCTTCTGCGGGCGGGTGATCCCGTGGTTCACCTGCGGGGCATCGCCGGGTCGCTCCTCTCCTTGGTGGCCGTTCAGTTGTTCCGCCGCGACCACGGCACGCTGCTGATCGTCGTTCCCGACGACGACCTGGCTGCCCGTACGCGGGACGACTGCGCCCTGATCGCAGGCGACCAGGTGGTTCGGCTCTTTGGCTCTGCGAGCGGACACAAAGCTTCACTCCTTGACCTGTCGGGTCCCATCGCCCGCATCGAGACGCTCCAGGCCTTGGCCGATTCCCAACCCTCGATCGTCGTGGCATCCGCCGCAGCCCTCGCCATGTCGGTTCCGCCGCCCCAGGCGTTTCGTCGCCGAAGAGTGGAGGTGGTGACGGGAGCCGAAACGCCGTTCGAGCCGCTGCTGGCGACACTTGCCGACCTCGGATTCGAGCGGAAGGATTTTGTCGAGGAAGTAGGGGACGTTGCCGTGCGTGGCGGCATCATGGACGTCTTCCCGTTCGTCGGAGAGAACCCCATCCGGATCGAGTTCTGGGGCGACGCGGTCGAGTCGATCCGCGAATTCGACGTGCTGTCGCAACGCTCGATCCGTTCGCTCGATCGTGCATCGATGATCGCGTCGCTCGAACCCGTCGGCGACGCTGCTCCGACCCGCGATGAGAGCACAACGCTGCTGGCATATCTTCCGTCGACCGCCCGTATCGTTATACAGGAACCGGCGTTGTGCGAAAGTGAGTGGGAGGAGATCAAGAAGGAAGGTGTGGCTGGATTGCTGGAATGGCGTGACGTGACCGCTGCGATGGAAGGCTTCGTCCGGGTCATTCACTCCTCTATCAATGTTCCCGCCGGGGCGATCGACTTCGACAGCAAACCGGCCCCATCGGTGCGCGGAGTTGTCCGCCGTTTGCTGGAGATCATCGCGCGCATGCCGGAAGGCACCACCGTCATCATCGGTGCGGACACCCGTTCGGAGGTTGAGCGACTGCAGGAACTGATCGACGAAGAGCTCACGGGGCCGGAACCTGCGCCGGGGAACGAAGGGCGCCTGGAGGAGGAGAACGAAGAGAATGATGAAGCGCTCAGGCCTGAGACTGCATCGGAAGGTGATCAGGAGCGATCGGATCGGACGCTGAGGGCTAACCGCCTGAAAGGCTTCCGTCTGCCCAGCTTCATGTCCTCCACATTGCACGCCGGCTTTCATTTCCCTCCGGCAGATATCGTCCTCTTCACCGAGCACGAGATCTTCGGCCGCCAGCGGCGTCGCAGCACGCCCCGGCGTACGAAATTCAAGGGCCTGTCGTCGAAAGAAGTGGCCCAGCTTCGGCGCGGGGACCATGTCGTGCACGTCGACTACGGCATCGGCCGGTTCGCAGGACTGCAGAAGCTGAAGGTGCGCGGCGTCGAGCAGGAAGTGATGAAGGTGCTCTACGAGGGAGACGAGGCGGTCTACGTGCATCTGGCCTATGTCAACCGGGTCCAGAAGTACTCCTCGGCGGAGGGACATGTTCCGACCCTCTCGAAGCTAGGCTCGGCGGAGTGGGACCGCCTGAAGTCGAAGGCGCGTCGGCGCGTCAAGGATATCGCCCGGGACCTCATCAAGCTGTATGCCCGGCGCAAGACGGAACAGGGTTTCGCCTTTGCCGGCGATACGCACTGGCAGAAGGAAATGGAAGCGTCGTTCCTGTTCGAAGATACGCCGGACCAGGCGAAGGCCTCGCGCGACGTGAAGACCGACATGGAATCGGCGGCGCCGATGGACCGGCTGGTGTGCGGCGACGTCGGGTTTGGCAAGACCGAGGTGGCCGTCCGGGCCGCCTTCAAATCGGTCATGAACGGCAAGCAGGTGGCGGTGCTCGTTCCGACGACGATCCTCGCCGAGCAGCACTTCAACACTTTCTCCGATCGCATGGGCCGGTATGGCGTGCGGATCGCGGTCCTGTCGCGGTTCCGGAGCAGCGGTGAACAGAAGAAGATCCTGGCCGGCCTCAGGAGCGGCGGGTGTGACGTCGTGGTGGGCACGCACCGACTGCTGTCGAAGGACGTGGAATTCAAGGATCTGGGTCTGCTCGTCATCGACGAGGAACACCGGTTCGGCGTTACGGCCAAGGAGAAACTTCGGCAGCTCCGCGCGTCGGTCGACACGCTGACGCTGACGGCGACGCCCATTCCGCGGACGCTGCAGTTCTCGCTCTTGGGAGCGCGCGACCTTTCACTGATCAACACCCCCCCGCGCAACCGGATGCCGATCGTCACCGAGATCGTGCCCGAGGACCTGCGCCTCATCCGGGAGTCCGTGTTGCGCGAGATGCATCGCGGAGGGCAGGCCTTCGTCATCCATGACCGCATTCACGACATCGACCTGTTCGCGGCACGCCTCAAGGAGCAGATCCCCGAGGCCCGGTTCCAGACGGCCCACGGGCAGATGAAGGCGCACGAGCTGGAAAACGTCATGATGGCGTTCCTCGAAAAGAAGTTCGACGTGCTCGTCTGCACGAAGATCATCGAGAGCGGCATCGACATGCCGAGCGTCAACACGATCGTCATCCATCGCGCCGACCGGTTCGGGTTGGCGGAGCTCTACCAGCTTCGCGGTCGTGTCGGCCGATCGAACGTCCAGGCGTACGCATATCTGATGACTCCGCCGATCTCCATCTTGCCGCGGCAGACGCTTCGGCGTCTGCAGGCCATCCAGGAGTTCACGGAGCTTGGCAGCGGTTTCAATCTGGCGATGCGCGATCTCGAGATCCGCGGCGCTGGCAATCTCCTGGGCGCAGAGCAAAGCGGGTTCATTCTCGAGATGGGCTTCGAGATGTACATGAAGATCGTGGAGGAGGCGGTCGGTGAGTTGAAGCAGGAAGAGGGGGTCGCCCCTGCCGCCGGGGTGATGGAAGCGGCGACGGCGGGCATGGAGCGAATTGGCGCCATCGTCGAGATCGATCTCCCAGCGCTGATACCGGACATCTACGTCGCCTCCGATGCGGAGCGGCTCGACCTGTACCGGCGACTGGCAGCGGTGGGATCGGACGACGAAATCTTCCGCTTGCGCGACGAGTTGCGCGACCGGTTCGGTGAATACCCGGAGGAGGTGGAGAGCCTCTTCGAAGTCGCACGATGTCGTCTGGCGGCAGCGCGCGCAGGTTTCGTCCGGGTCGAGGTGGAGCAGGACGCGCTGACGTTGACGCTCCCTCCGCAGGAGGCAGCATGGTTCTACGGAGAACAGGATGGATCGCCGTCGCGCTTTCAGCGGTTGATGGAGACCGTGTCGGCGATACGTACGGGGCGGCCGCACTTGCGGCAAACGGGGTCAACGCTGCGGATCGAGCTGAAGCTCGCGTCGGAGCCGGACGACGAGGCGCGTTTCCGTTCCGTCCGCGATTGGCTCACAAAGCTATCCACCGAGCCGACAAGAACGATGGATGAACACGATGCCGCCGTCCGTTCGTGACCCGATCTCGAAACGACGTGATACTCTCGATGGAGACGTTGTGAGGATACGAACCGTGGTACTTGGCGCCCTGTTGCTGATGTCCGCCGTCGAGGGGCTGTCGCAGCCGGGATATGTCGTCGTGGCGACGTCGGATGTGCCCAACCCGATCCCCATCATCGCACCACCGACCATGTTGACACTGGTTCCGGCGCGAGAAGATATCCGATCGCTCGGCCGGGGCGGCGCGATGACGGCGCTGGGAACATCTTTCAATCCTCTGCAGGCGAACCCGGCGCTCCTGGGAATGGGGGCCGGTTCGGTGGAGGTCGTCGGCATCGCCGGCGGAATTTCACCGAGCACCGTTCGAGCCCTGGCCTTCATTTCCGATCATCTCGGCGATTTCGAGAACGGCGACTTTCTCGTGCTGATCGGGGAGGGGTATGAAGAGTACCGGACGGGGCTGACGGCAACGGCTCGGCAAGGGGGATTGGACAAGATGCGGCGAGGTCTGGCGTTCCCAAGCGATGTCATCCGGGAGGTGACGGGACCGGGCGGACAGCTGCGGGCGCACGGGGCAAGCATCGTTCCGTATGTGTCCGCGGAGTTGGGCGCGTGGGGATTCTCGGTCCACAACACCCTGCAGCTGGGCTTCCAGGTATCGCCCGGCACGACGATCGAAGACCTTGCCACGATCCGGCTCTCGGAAGCCACGGCTCTTGTCGGAGCGTCGGTCTTGCTGCAGCTTGCGCGCTCTCTCAGCGAGGCGTTCGACCTGGCGGGGAATCTGCGTGCAGAGGCCTTACCGCGAGCGTTTGCCGTCTCGACGAATGACCTTGTGGCGACGGCAGGGCGCAGTTTCAGCATGGGGGAACGCCTTTGCGTCGGGGCGAGCGTGCGGCTCGTGAACCGGCGCTTCTCGTCGAAGCTCATCGACCCTGAGAACATGTCGTCGGTACTGAGCGAAGTACAACGAGAGTTCACGGGGTCACGCACCGGCCTGACGGGCGACCTGGGAGCGGCGTACCGGGCGCCGTTCGGCTCGACCTTCGGCGTAACGTTGCAGAATATCGTGCCGATGACGACCCTCTCTTCTACGGCACAGCTCAACTACCGGGCGGCGCAGACCTTCTATCTGAACAGTTCCGGCCAGCCCACGTTCAACCGGAACGAGGCTCTCGTCGGGTACTACAATATGCGGACCGGTGCATTCATTCCGAACGCGGCCGGCGACACGCTCCTCTATGCCTTGGGGGTCACCTTGGACCTCCGATTGCCGTTCGAGCTCAGGGCGCCGATGGTGGCCACGATCGGAGCGGCGCATCCGATCTCGGAACACTGGGACATCATGTGCGACTTCGTCGACGTCACGGGCAACCTCGAGGGGGTGACGGGCTTCGGTCAACGGGTCAGGCTCGGGTCGGAGTACCGACTCTGGTCTGGCGTGCTTTCTTTGCGGGCCGGGCTCGTGAACGACCATCTGTCCGCGGGCGCAGGACTGGACCTCGGATGGGTGGGGTTCGACGGAGCCACGGCGGTCGACGGATTTACGAAAACGCGGGCATGGTACGGCCAGCTTCGCTTTGGCTGGTGAACGACTTGACATCGTCGGAATATTATATTAAATTTGAAATAATCGACGTATGAAGACGACGAAGCAATACGGCCGGAAGGCGGACACCGCCCTCACCATGTGGGTGAAACTGGCGCGCGCCTATTCTGTGCTGGGCCACAGTTCGGCGGAGAATATCCGGTCGTTCGGACTGACGGAGCCGCAATTTGGCGTCCTGGAAACGCTCGGACATTTGGGGCCGATGTTGACGGGAGAACTGAGCAGAAAGCGACTTGTCAGCGGGGGCAATGTAACGGTGGTCGTCGACAACCTCCTGAAACTGGGGCTTGTCGAGCGGAGGGTCTGCGCGGAAGATCGACGGCAGATCTATGTGCAGTTAAGCGCAAAAGGGCGTCGGCTGTTCGAAAAGATCTTCCCAAAACACGCAGAATTCATTGTTTCTCTTGTCGCTGTTCTGACCGAAGAAGAACAACAGGACCTGGGACGCCTTCTGAAAAAGCTCGGCCTTGGCGTCCAAACCTCGACATCGACCTGATTTGGCCTTTTTTTGAACTATTGTTTTGAATTTGAAACTCTTTCGGCCGCACTCGTGTTCACACAGAGCCAGATCGCATTTAGTGGTTCACTCGGCTCCGACACCCGACACCCGACACCCGACACCCGACACCTGATACCCAATACCCCGGCTCCCCCACATGACCCTTCTAGGCATCTCTGGTTCACTCCGAGCCGACTCGCTGAACACAAAACTGCTCCGCGTCGCCCTCCGCCACGCTGAAGCACACGGCGCTTCTGTGTCCATCGCCGACATTGGCGATCTCCCGCTGTATGACGGTGACCTGGAGGACAAGGGATTGCCAGAGCCGGTCAAGCGCCTGAAAGCGCAGATCGAACACGCAGACCTCCTGATGATCGCTTCGCCCGAATACAATGCCTCGGTTCCCGGCGTGCTGAAGAATGCGATCGACTGGGCGTCCAGGCGGAATTCGTTCGACGGCAAGATGGCGGTCATCATGGGCGCTTCTCCAGGCCCGTATGGCACCGTGCGCATGCAGCCGCACCTTCGCCAGATCCTCGCCACACTCAATGTGCTCATGCTCCCGCAACCGCAGATCCTGGTTCGCAACGCCGCTGATGCCTTCGACGCAGACGGCCAGTTGCGTGATGCAAAAACCCAGGAGCTCCTCAATACTTTGGTCGATCGATCCATCAAATTGGCTCAAGCGGTGTCCACAGCGGCATGAACGCCTTCATCATGGCGATCTCTGACCATCCCGATCACCTTTCACGATCCATCATCCACCATTCGAGGAGGCTTTCCATCTCGTTCCCGACCAACACCGGAGGATGTATCACGTTTGGCATTCCGTTCACGTTCCCGGGATGTCCGATCCCGAGACACAACAAATGGTCATGTCGGGCTTGCTAAAGGACCTGGCTCTTCTGGGAGGCGCACTGTTCGTCGCCGGCAGAAGATCCGCCTGATCGATCAACTTCTCCGCAGCAGGACTCAAAGGAGCCGTTCCATGTCTGACGAACCGATACCCCTGCCCGTCATGCGACCTTGGATGGTCGAATTCGACCTTCCGGAGATCACGATGGAGTTCGCAGCCCTCATTCCGGAGCAGCGAGCGTCCGTCGGCCTCTTGATGAGCTCCGGAACGATCACGTCGTACACGTTGTCGGCGGACCGATCACGGCTGTGGGTCACGCTCGTAGCTCCGTCACAGGAGGCGGCTACGGCAATCCTGCGCAAGCTTCCCATTCTCCCGTACACCCGCTGGCGTATCATCGAAGCCATGTTCAGCGAAGTGACCCAGGTGGGCATTCCACGGATGTCGCTCAATTGAGAGTGGCTACATTCGCCGATGACGTTACTCGAGCTTCCGAAATCGTCAATCGTCAATCGTCAATCGTCAATCGACAATCGACAATCGTCAATCGTCAATCGTCAATCCTCTATCCCCATGCTTCTCTCAGGAATTCATCATCTCACCGTCCTCGCTTCGGACCCGAAGCGCAATGCAGCATTCTACACTGACGTCCTCGGACTCCGGATGGTCAAGCGCACCGTCAATTTCGATGCGCCGGACGTCTATCATCTGTACTACGCCGATGCGCAAGGAACACCCGGGACTCTCATGACCGTCTTCCCGTTCCCGCAAGCCGCTCGTGGCAAGCGTGGATCAGGCGAAGTCAGCGCGATCGCTTGGCATGTGCCGGCCTCGAGCCGCGACTACTGGATCAGACGGCTGGCAGAGAAGGGGGTAGGGTTTGACGGACCCGCGACAAGGTTCGGTCAAGAGGTCGTCACGCTCCTCGACCCGGATGGATTGAAGCTCGAGCTGGTCTTCTCCGCCGATCCGCCAAAGGTCGTCACGTGGAACCCGAGCGTCGTCCCGGCCGAGCATCAGTTGAGGACGTTCCACGGCGTGACATTCTCGTTGCAGAACGCCGATCCCAGCCTGGCCCTGTTGTCCACTATCATGGGCGCTCGTTCAGTCGGTACGGAAGGCGTACGTCATCGCTACGCGCTCGGTGAAGGGACTGAGGCGGCAATGATCGACCTGATCGTCGATGCGAACCTTCCCTGGGCACGCCAGTCGGCGGGTTCGGTTCATCACATTGCATGGCGAGTGAAAACCGATGAGGAGCACGGAGCGTGGAGGGAGAGACTACTTGCCGCCGACGTGCGTGTGACGGAGATCGTGGACCGAAAGTACTTCCACAGCATCTACTTCCGCGAGCCGGGAGGCATTCTCTGCGAGATCGCCACCGACCCCCCGGGCATGAACGTCGATGAGGACTGGTCGGAACTCGGTTCGAAGCTCCAGCTGCCGCCGTGGTACGAATCCGACCGAAAGCGCATCGAATCCGTTCTTCCGGTACTGGACTGAACGCATGGAGCGGACGAAACTGGGGGAAATTGTTGCCACAAAGATCACAGAGAGCTCAAAGGCAGCCTTAGGTGCTGCACCTGCATCTTCTTCTCTGAGGTCTTTGTGTTCTTTGTGGTCATGCTTCTGATCCGATAACGACCATGCCACAGCACCTCCATCAAGGCGACTCCTGGTTGTCCGTTGCGGGCGGAATGCCCCCCCACGCTGGACAGCCAGTTCTCACCGAGGGTCCATCGATCGCAGAAGCGCGCGCCCTTGGTATTCTGATCCATGGTCGGGGCGCAGGAGCCGACGATATCCTCGGCCTCGCGGGAGCCTTCGGCCGCCGGGACGTCCTCTGGGCCGCTCCGCAGGCGTCGGGAAGCGTCTGGTATCCATTCAGCTTCCTCTCTCCGCTGCAATTGAACGAGCCCGGGCTGAGCTCAGCTTTGAGCGTGATCGACGCCGTCGTTCGCGAGGCAGGCCGAAACGGCATCGGCTCGGAGAGGATCATCCTGATGGGGTTCTCGCAAGGTGCGTGCCTGGCGTTGGAGTTCGCCGCCCGATCGGCTCGACGTTTCGGCGCCGTCATTGGCTTCAGCGGAGGGTTGATCGGTCCCGAGGGTACTCCGCGCGACTACGCGGGTGATTTCAACGGGACGCCGGTCTTCCTGGGCTGCAGCGACCGCGACCCCCATATTCCCGCGACGCGCGTCATGGAAACAGCCAGAGTCTTCGAGCGCATGGGCGCCAACGTGGACCTACAGTTGTACGAAAGCATGCCGCACACCATCATCGAGGAAGAGATCGATAGAGTGAGCGCGATGTTGGGCGAGATCTGAGGATCACTTCGAATGCTCCCCGCGGCAACCACCATTCGATCCGTCACGCTTACGGTCAAAGACCTAGGTCGCGTCCTCGATTTCTACGAATGAGTGCTCGGGTTTGTCCGTCAAAGGGATGAAGGGTCGTTGGTCACGCTGGGGGCCTCGGAGAGCGGTCCGGCATTCCTGACGCTGGACGAGCAACGGGATGCCCTGCCGCGACCCGTGCAGGCGCCGGGACTGTTCCACACCGCATTCCTGTATCCGAGCCGGAGAGAGTTGGCGCGTGTGCTCCGACGCGTCGTCCAACATGGGATACTTTTTCAGGGATTCGCCGACCACCTTGTCAGCGAGGCGTTGTATCTCGCCGACCCGGAAGGGAACGGCGTGGAGCTCTGCGCCGACCGTCCCCGAGAGAAATGGACCTGGATCGGTTCGAGCGTGCAGATGGCGACAGACCCGCTGGACCTGGAGAGCCTGATGGCCGAACTGGACAAGGCCGATGCACATTGGGAGGGCACGCCCCCTGATGTTCGCGCCGGGCACATTCATTTGCAGGTGTCTGATCTCGCCAAGACCGAGGAATTGTGGTCAAAAAGGGCTGGATTCGAGGTTGTGACGAGGGACTATCCCGGGGCGCTGTTCGTTTCAGCCGGAGGGTATCATCACCACCTCGGATTGAATGTTTGGAAGAGCCGCGGAAAGTCGATTCCGCAGGGAATTCTCACCGGCCTGTCGGTGTTCTAAGTCTCACTGCCGTAGTGACCTTTGGGATCAACGAGCCGCAACCCCCCTCGACTTCGGCCCTCCGGGCCTTCGCTCGGGGTTGCTAGCGCAACGTGAAACCTGAAACCTGAAACCTGAAACCTGAAACCTGACACCTGAAACTCGGAACGCGCAACCCGCAACTCACATTCATTCATCCTCATCATTCACTCATTCATCCCCCACACATCATGATCCGTTCAATCTTCGCATTCGTTCTTGCCGTCGGACTGACGGCCACCGCGGCGGCCCAGTCGGCCTGGACGCTGGACAAGTCGCACAGCGGCGTCAAGTTCTCCGTGCGCCACATGGTCATCTCCGACGTCGAGGGCTCCTTCAAAGACTACGATGTGACGTTCAAGTCCGAGAAGGAGGACTTCTCCGATGCCGTCATCGAGGCGACGATCAAGTCGGCCAGCATCAACACCGACAACGAGAGCCGCGACGGACATCTGAAGAGCGATGACTTCTTCAATGCCGAGAAATACCCCACGATCACCTTCAAGAGCAACAAGGTGGAGAAGACCGGCGCGACGACATACAAGTTTTACGGCGATCTGACGATCCGGGATGTGACCAAGCCGGTCGTGTTCGAGGCCGTCAACGGCGGCACGGTCAAGACGCAGCGGGGCACGGTGTCGGGCTGGAAGGCCACGACGACGATCAACCGCTTCGATTACAACCTGAAGTGGACGCGCGCCATCGAGACCGGCGGACTGGTGGTGGGTTCTGACGTCACCATCACGGTGAACGCGCAAGTGAAGAAGTAGCGGCAGTCTCACCCCGGTAACATGAAGGGCCGGAAGGCGCATGAAGCGCTCTCCGGCCCTTTTCGTTTTGACTCGTTCAGCCCTCGACCTGAACTCCTCCTCTTTCCCTCCCTTGCTCCATCACTCCTGCTTCATCGCTCTGTTCTTTTGTCCTTCCTCCTCTATCCTCAATCCTATTCCTTCGAATCCTTGAGGGCCCGGTGTGTTCTGTCATGCCCGTCTTGCGGTTCCAGGTGGGTCGTGATGGTCGTCTGCACCGGAAACGCGGCCTTGATCACGGCCTCAACCTCGGTGGCCTGCCAATGGGCTTCGTCAATGTTGGTCGTGTTGGGGAACAGAAGGTGGAAGTCGACCCAAAGCGACGCTCCGCTGTTCCGATGACGAAGTTCGTGATAGGCAAGCCCTCGCGCCTTCGTCTCCTTGTCGAGAAGGGCCACGAGAGCGGCACGGATCGACTCATCCCCCTCGTCCATCAATCCACCCACCGACTGGCGGATAAGCTTTCCACCGGACCACAGGATGTTGATGGCCACCAGAATGGCGAGGATGGGGTCGAACGGGAGCCAGTCCGTGACCATGACCAGGACAAGCCCGACAATGACGCCGAGGCTCGTCCACGAATCGGTCAGCACATGCTTCCCGTTGGCGACAAGGATGAGCGAATTGTGCCGCTTCCCCTGCCAGACGAGATAGGCGCCAAGCCCCGCGTTGATGATCGCCGCTCCGGCGACGAAGTACGTGCCGACGTCCAGATTCTCGATCTGCAGTCCGGCGATCCACTTCTTGATAGATTCGTAGATGATGAAGAACGCGGCGAACACGATCATCGCCCCCTCGAAGCCGGCGCTGAAGAACGAGATCTTGTCGTGCCCGTAGGGGTGGGAGGGGTCGGCGGGCTTGAAGCTCAACCAGAGGCTGAATGAAGCAAAGGCGACGGCGAGAACGTGAACGACCGACTCAGCTGCATCGGACAGGATCGCCGCCGAGCCGGTGATGAGGTACGCATACATCTTTCCGGCCAGCATCAGGAAACCGACGCTGAGCGAAAGCGTCATGGCGAGCTTCTGTTGCTGCACGGCGATGGTGTTCGTGGGAAGAGGCGCATCCATAGAGAATCGTCAATGGTCACTCGAAAATCGACAATACCCGCCATCACACCTTGATGATCCAATTCCTCTTGTGCATCACCCAGGCGATCGCGAACAGGAACATCATGAAAGCGATCGAATGGGCGAACGATGCAAGGTAGGGGTCGGTCAGCCAGGACTGAAACAGGGTGGGATAGTACCACCCCTTGAACGACGTCTCGAACCCGAACAGCTTCATCGAGAACAATCGTCCGAACACGCCTGAGAGGACGAACATCGTGATGGCGTTCTGGCCGTAGATCTCGAAGAACTTCGAACCTCTTCGCCATCCCTGCACATCGAGCACCCAATAGCAGCATGCAAAGACCACCAGCGCCAGTCCAGCCATGAAGACGGCATACGTGCTGCTCCAAACCGGTTTGTTGATCGGCATCCAGTTGTCCATGATGAGGCCGGCCAGGATCAACAGACTGCCGGCGAAGAACATCCATGCGGTCTTCTCTTCCCGCGTGCGCTGGCTCCGAAGGAAGAGACCCGTGAAAGCCCCGAACATCAGGGTCGCAATGGCCGGAATGGTGCTGAAGATCCCCTCAGGGTCGAAGCCCTTCACGGGAGCCCCTCGCCAGGTATGTCCGGCCAGCAGGTTCGAGTCGATGTACCAGGCCAAATGTCCGGGAGCGGTCCAGACGCCAGCCCCATATCCGGGCACCGGCACGAACGCGACTGCCAGCCAATAGCCGACGAGCAGGAAGATGGTGATGACCATCTGCGCTAGGGTGGAGGTGTAGAGCATGAGCAGTCCGCCGATGAGGTAGCAGACGGCGATGCGCTGCAGGACGCCCGGAATGCGGATCGTGTTCAAACCGGTGAGGGTGAGCAGGTCGGGGGCCATGAGCGGTATGGCGGCCAGAAAGATGCCGATAGCGCCATAGACCCACACCATCGTCCGCGCCGGGGGGATGGCGACCCACTTCCGGATCTGCAGGATCGTATAGACAAGCCCCGCCACCCAGAACATGAACAGGCTCAGATGCGGCACGCCGGCGAGAAACAGACCCAGAAAGAAAATGACCCCGGCGCGCCAGACGACATGGCCGGCGAGTTCACGAGGGGTTCCTCCTTTCTCGATGCGCTTGGCAAACGAAAGCATCATGGCCACGCCGACGATCCAAAGGAAAAAGGGGAAGACGGTGTCGGTGTAGGTCCAGCCGTCCCACGCTTTGTGCTTCCACGGAGCGTAGATGTGCCCCCAATCTCCCGGATTGTTCACGAGCATCATCCCGGCGATGGTCGCGCCGCGAAAGACGTCGAGGGAGAGCAATCGGCCGGAGGGTGCGCTCATGACGAGCCTCATTTGAGAAGGAGCATCTTCTGCAGGGCGCGGTCGGTTCCAGCCGCGACCGACACAATATACACACCGCTTGGCAGACGGTCAGCATCAAATCGAACGCGATGCAGACCGGCGGTTTGCGGGCCTTCCACGAGCGTTGCTACGACGCGTCCTAGAAGATCGGTCACTCGAACGGTCGCGTGTGCCTCCTTCGGCAACGCATACTCGATTGTCGTCGAGGGATTGAAGGGATTCGGATAGTTGTGGCGTAGCGAAAAGACGGACGGGATCTCAGAGGCCGGATCGTCTTTCACGCCAACCGGGATGGTTGGATTCGCCTTACCAGTACGGCGTGCGTTGGCCATGTACATCGGCCATGGCGTGGCGTTGGGATTGTAGGAGCCGGGGGGGAATTCGACGTTGACAAAGGTGGAACGTTGGGGCTGTTCCTGATAGACCCGGTAGAGCAAGTCGAGAGCGCCGTCGTCGTCGAAGTCGCCAAGCACTGGCGTATCGTAGGTGCGATTTCCAAGGAATACCGGATACCCGTCAACGATATCGCCGTCCGATCGGAAGATCGTTAACATCCCATTCGCGCCGAAGACCAACAACTCGACCGAATTGTCGCCATCGATCGATGCCGCGAGAATAGATGGCGTGGGTTCGAACAGAAGATCATCGACGACGGGTGGGTTGGAGTTCGACTGGCGTCGAACTTGGATCCGGTAGTTCTCGGGGAGGATCCGTGGCCAGCCCGGGATCGTCTGGCCTTGTCGATTCACGGCATTGATCCGTATCACCGAAGACGTAACCTCCCGCTGAGCGTAGATCATGTCTTCTCTGCCATCGCCGTCAAGGTCGGCGACGATGGGAGGCCGGTTGATGGTACCTGATGTCAGTCTCGGGAACCCCGGAATGACCTTCGCTGAATCGTCGACGACGTACAGATGCGAATTTCCCAGAACGAGGAACTCTGACAGAGGGTCGTCGTCGATCTGGATGGGTAGAACCCACCGCAGCGATGTTGTTGCCAGCACCATGGGGTATCCGGTCGTCGCCTGACCGACAGTATTGAAGACCGTGATAGTATTGGTGCTGGCGCTGACCACCTCGGGGCGTTCGTCTCCGGAGGTGTTCATAGGTAGCGCCGCGTGGACTTGCGGGAGTTGAAAGAGCGACGTCAACATCATCCGGTGATCCCGCACGACTCCGGAAGAAGTCTGTGCGAATCCCCAGATGTCCAACGTGTCATCACCGTTCATGTCGAAGAGCGACATCTCCTCTACCGAGAGCGATCCACCGAGGATCTCTGGAGGACCCATCTCAGGTCGGGTGATGACACCAGAGCTGAGTACGAGTTCGGTAGAGCCGTCACCATCGAGGTCCGCGGCCGCCGATCGACTGGCTCCTCCGCTCGGCATGCCATACCCCGAGAGCGTATCCAGGCTTGCCGAAGCAACCAAACCGTCGACAAGAGGGAGAAGCGCTGCTCCTGACATGCTCCGATAGGTCAGCAGGTCCAATGGCCATGCGGTGACGCTGCTCCATGGATCGCTCTGCCTCAGGAGGGTGTGCCGCAGAGCAGTGCCCGACGGAAGACTGGCGGTCTGGATCGGCAAGCGGCTTCTGGATGTCGTCATCACGATCGTGTCCTCGACGACGGCCAACCGCAGGAATCCATACCGTGCGCCCGCAGACAACAGCGAAGCCGGGATCCGGGTCATTTGTGTGTCTGCCGGCAACAGGTCCAAGACGCGCACCCAACTCCGGCCGCTGTCGGGAGACCAGTCAATGCGTCTTGAGAACGTTCGGCCGTGTCGAGACGTGGCCCGTGAAAGAAATGAGATCGAATCATTGCTGGCTGGAAAAGCGAGGGGCGGATAGGTTGAAACGTGTTCGCCCCCACCTGGAGTTACGAGATCGGCGAAGCGGTTGACAAAGTTGCTGACGACGCCAGCCGCCGCACCGGAAAGACCAACGGTGTCCGGCGCGATCCGGACTGTGTACGTTCCGTCGGGAAGATCTGCCGTGCGCCACCGATATGTGCCATTGTTGGGTGCACCCGCGGCAATGCTGATCGAACCGCCCGACGGAGTCTCGGCGCTGATGCTGACCGTCTTCGACGCATCCCACAGGGCCGTGGTCCAGGTGATTGTCTGAAACTGCGATGTGTCCACAGGAGGAGCGCTTACGGCGGCGGTCAAGACCATGGGCCGGGTTGTCTGGGCGATCAACTGGATCTCCATTAACGCCGTCGAGAACAACTGATCCATAGCCGTAAGGGTGAATTCAAACCATCGAAATGTCCTAACCGAAGTGGGATAATCGACGATGGCCGTATCATTCTGTGGGATCTGGAACCACGGAGTCCATGCGACGGCATCATTACTCGTCCTAACGACGAAGGCTCTTGGTCTGAAATCCTTGGCGAAGGTGTGGATCTTCACGCGCTCGATTGCAGTTGTATCGCCAAGGTCGATGATGATCCGCGTGTCGGCATTACCGGGCAAGATCTCGAAAAGACTCGAGACGCTAATAATGTTGTCAACGAGCTTGGAGGGATTGGAGTAGTTGTTGGAAATGAGGGCTGGATCAGGATTGCCGTACACCACCGTGACCGGCCTCCCAAGCGCGGCGTTATACGTCACCTGGGCAAAGCCGACGGAGAAGAGCAGGAAGAGAGAAACGAGGAGAGGTCGAATGAAATATGGCATACGGATACTCCGGCGTGGACATACTACAACCTTGAAGACGTGTGCGGCACGTCCCGCAAACCGCCCGCGCTGACCTGCGGGCGGCCGAAGGCCGAACGTCGTGTCCAGCGCGTTGTCAGGCCGTACGGCAGCCGATTGCGGCTACTTGGCCTTCGCCTTCTTGTGCTCCGCCATGATTCGGGCGTGCTCCTCACTCATCACCTTGTGGTCGGTTTCCAACTGCTGATGCTCCTTGAGCATCGCCTCGTGATCCGCTTTCATCCGCTCGTGGTCGGCGCGGATCTGATCGGCGGACGCCGTGCCGTCATCGTGCTTCTTCTCGAGCTCCGCGTGGGCGGCTACGAGGTCGGCGTGCTTCTTCACCAGCGCCTGGTGGGCCGTGGTGATCTGCTCATGCTTCTGCACCACCTCGGCGTGACCGGGCAACGCTTTGCGGAGCAGCACGTCGTGTTCGGCTTTCAAGCGGGCGTGCTCGGCCTGCATGGCGTCGTGCGCCTTCTGGAGCGTCTCGTGCTCTGCCGTCATGCGGGCGTGCTCGGCGTCGAGCTGGGCGTCGAGCTCCTTGCGGCCATCGGAGCAGGCGAGGCACATGCTCGTGAGCAGCACCAGGGCGATCAGGTGAAGGGTCTTCATGGGGTCCTCCGTCAGTGTATAGGGAATCAACAACAGCGGATGAGGTAATCCTATCGTCGTTGTGGAGGTGCGGCGAGGTTCTGTGCGCTCTCCGGGCCTAACAGGGGGTTGGGCGGAACGGACCGGCGAATGTTGCCCCCGGGGCTGACGGCACTCGAGGAAGCACAACGCCCTCTGCGTCACGTGAGACAGATCAGCGTACGCGCAATTTTCTGCGATGTCAACGGAGGAACGCTGCGTTCAGCAACATGTTCCCAAGAACGGGAAGAGCGAAGAAGCTGTGGTGGGAATTGTCTTGAAGAGGCCGATAAGATCTGACTCAACGCAAGGACATTGCGGTCGTTGCTCTCGCCGCGCCTGCCCGCCGCTCCCGAGACCTTCAGCGGTCAGGCGGGCGCGAAACGATCATCGTCTGGCGTTACCAGGCGGTGCCAGATCGCAAGAAGACGACAGCGAACCAGCCCAAGAGCAGGACGATGGCGATGCCGATGCGGTATCTCTGGTTTTCAGTCATGAGTCTGGCGTCTAAGGCCCAAACAAGATAGAGACAAATTCGGGGAACGGCAAAGCAGAGTCCCATCTTGCTCCCGCGCAGGTCACCCCGCCGAAACCTTCCCCATCCTTCCACCTCCCACCTTCAACCTTACCCCGGCCCTACCAGAGACCCATCCACCCCCAATACACCGCCGTCTGCGCGATCGTCAGCGGCACGCCGATCTTTGCGAATTCCCAAAATGTTACCGTCGCATGCGAGCGTCGTTCGGCATTCTGAATGACGATGATATTGCTCGCCGCGCCGAGGATGAACACGTTGCCGGCAATGGTGCTTCCGGCCGCGAGCGCCATGAGTTCACGCTCGCCTCCTCCGGCGCTCAACAACAGCGGCTGCACCAGCGCGACCAGCGGAACATTCGAGATCGCCTGGCTCAGCAACACGCTCACGCTCAGCACGCTCTCAACAGCAACCAGCCGTACATCCCACCGCCGCATCAGATCCTGGAAGAACCCGGTCTCCCACACGCTTTCCATCAACATGAACATCGCGGCGAAGAACGCCAGCGTCGGCCAATCGATGCGCCGCAGGATCTGCCAGCGTTGACGCGTACCGAGCAGAACGGGAAGAGCCGAAGCCAGCGCGATCACCGTCAACGGCAACTCGAACGACCATCCGAATGCCACGCCCAGCACTTTAATGGCCACGAGGGCCACGATCATCTGCAGCGAAAGCCGGGAGAGCAACGCCAGGTGGTGGTCGTGGATCGGCTCCTGAGAGTGCTTCAACTCGGCCGCATGGAAATCGTCAGGGTAGTAGCGTCGCAACATCCAGAAGGCGAGCAGGAGGTTGAGTACCGTCGGAACGAACAGCCACTGAAAGAACGTCACGAACGGATCGACGATGCCGCCATGGAGGGCGATGAGGAGGTTCTGTGGATTGCCGATCGGGCTGAGGACGCTTCCGGTGGTCACGGCGATGCACAACGCGAGCAGGAGCATCGTGGGCCGCATCTCGTGCTTTTTCGCAAGCAGCAGCACGACGGGCGTTCCGATGATCGCCAGTGTGTCGTTCATCAGGAACGCCGAAGCAAACCCTGCGCCGAACAGAATGAGGAGAAGAAGTCCGTTCCGGGTCGTGGAGCGGCGGAAGTAGTGGTAGGAAAGATGGGAAAGATAGCCGCTGGCCTCGAGCGCGCGTCCGACGACGAACATCCCGAACAAAAAGAACATCACGTCGGCGTCGATCGACGCGAGGGCGTCTCCCGGGGAGATCGAACCAGCCGCCAGCACAGCCACGGCACCGCCGGTCATGATCTGCCAGATCTCCAGCCGCACGCTTCCCACCTGCCGGATGGCGATGAGGGCGAAGACAGAGGCGAGGATGAGGACGGGGAAAGGCATGGTCAGACGGAGGGCAATGGAAGTAAGCAGTAGGCAGGTACAATCAGGTCCGGGGCAGGCGAAAGACCCGGGACAAAGATCTCGGGATCTTGATCAGGGCTTTCCACCTGACACGACCTGAACGAATCCTGCTTACTGCCTACTCGTTCTCAAGTTCCTCAAAGGACACCACTCCGATCATCCACCGATCCCATCCCGCAAAGTCAAAATGCCACCATTCCCACTCGTATTGCGTGAATCCTTCCCGCTCAAGGGCGGCCTTCAGCAGCTCGCGATGCCAGCGCTGGAGAGACGTCCCGCCGGGGTAGTGGGGAAACGCGCGTTCGGAGAATTCATCATACCCGCCGACCATGTCGGCCGGAACGCCGGTGCCCAAATGGTAGAGCGTGGCATCGATGGCGCATCCGCGATTGTGACGCGAACCCTTCGACGGGTTGGCCACGAACACTTCCTTCATGGCATCCGGCGTGGCGTCCCAGAACATCTTCGTCACCGACCAGGGACGGTAGGCGTCATGCACGAGCAGTCCGTAACCATATGCGCGGAGCCATGCGTGCGCCCTCACTGCCGCCTCGGCCGCGGGGCGCTGCAGGTATGCGCGGGACAGCGAATAGAACTGTTGTCCCATGAAGTTGTTCGTCGAGGCGTATCGGATATCGTAGCGGATGGTCGAGTCGAGGGAATGCAGCTCGACGAGATCGGTGGGCCTGAAGGTGCCCTGTTCCACGGGTGGTTTGGCCGCCTTCGCGCGATGGATCAACTCCTCTCCGGAAAAGAGCGGATCGATGCGGAATGTCACGCCGTCCTCCTCTGCAAGCGGCCGGCGACGAAAGGCCTGTCCATCGATAAGGATCGAATCCGGGCGACCGACGGAGGACCCGTGGACCGTCACTCTGCGGGCACCGGAAAACGATGTCGAGGTCCACTCCCATTCGCGGTCCTGAGCTTTGTGAAGTGCACCCATCGTGCCGGAGAGAGGACCCAGTTGAAGCGTTCCATTCTTCTCACCGAGCACCAGCGTGTCCGACGCAACGTACTGTCCCAGCCAGAGCTTCTGGGCTGGTGTGGCATCCGAGGGTCTGGAAGGAATCTTCTGCGCTAGGATCACCACCGGCAACATCATCGACAGAATCATGATTCCGAATGTCCAGGATGGCCCTGTCCACCATCGCTGCGTTCGCCCAACCATGTCTGCCATCCTTCCTCAATACTCGTTGTCAACCACCCAAGACCCACTACCCGATACCCATGACTTGCCACCCAATATCGACTCCGCCTTCTCCGCCAACATTCTTTTCCCTAAAATCCCAACACTTCCCGCATCCTCTCGATCAGCGGCTTGATCTCCCGTCCCCAGTATCTCCACGAGTGTCCGCCCTGAGTCTCATGGTACTCGTATCGAACGCCGCCTGCCCGAAGGGCGTCGGCAAACACCCGGTGAGCCGGCAGAAACCCTCTGAAGCCGTCCTGAATGCCTGTGACAAAATAGACGTATGGGGCCCTGCCCGTATCGGCTTCGGCAACAAGAGCAAAGAGATCGTTCCGGCGTCGGTGCTCGCTCGGCTCCGGGCCGAACGCACGGCGCAAGGTCTGGCCCAACGACGCGCTGCGATTCTGACGCACCGTGTCCTCAATGAAGCTCACGAGCGGGAACGCTCCGCTCAGGCTTCCCGCGAACCGGAACAGGTGCGGATGCTTGAACCCGTAGAGAAGCGCTCCGTAGCCCCCCATCGAAAGCCCGGCGATAGCGCGACGTGTGGTGTCGACGCGGTAGCGCGATTCAACCGCCCGCCGCAGATCGGTCACGAGGTACGATTCATATCGCTTCTGCTTTTCGGAGAAGGAATCGACGTACCACGAATTGTCGGCGTCTGGCAAGACGACAATGAGCGGAAGATCGCGCACATACGAAGCGATCGAGGTGCGATCGGCCCAATCGCGAAACGACCCGTCGTGGCCGTGCAGGAGATAGAGGATGGGATAGCGACGGGAGCCGTCGTATTCACGCGGCAACAGAACGCCAAACCGTTTTATGGCGCCGATGGAAGGTGAGAACACGCTGTCGACGGTCATGACATCCTGAGCCTGATTGAGCACGGAGAGGGCGAGCAGGGCGGCACACAGACGAAGCAGCCTCATAGCATACCCGACCGTTTGCGAAAGAACCACTCGAGCGAGAGCAACAATACGACAATGACGAGCGTCCACGGATGGCTCCAGAGATCCAGGTCCGAGCGGCGAACAAGCTCGGTCTCGCGAAAGGCCGGCGCAGCTCTGACGCGCTCTGCAAGTCCGGAGAGATCACCAGCGGGAAAGTACGCTCCACCCGTCCGAGCCGCGAGGCCCTCAAGCAGGGTACGATTGAGGCTCGTTTCGACGAATTCGACGTTGATGCCCCCGACAGAGAAGCGCCCTCGGTCCTCTCCCAACACGGCTCCACCAGCCCGAACCACGGCTGTCGTCACATAGTCGCCGGGCGCGAGACTCGGCAGCGATCCCACGTACTGTCCGCTCCCGAGGGGCGATAGGATCGTCGAAACGACGCCGTCGCTGCCGCGGGCGGTGACCTCGATGTCGGCATCGCTCACCGGTTGCAGACTCTCATCATAGACCTGGGCCGTGAACGAAGGTGGCTCGACGGACGAAAAGACCTCGCGGTCGGGTTGTACACGGACCCGGCGCTCGTCCTCAGCGGCGGTCAGCCATCTGACCATCCGGTTGACGAAATCGTCGGCCAGATCCGCCGATCCCGATCCTGCCGGGGCCAGCAGCTTCCATCTCCATAATCCGTAGCCTGCCAGCATGGCGCTCCTGCGCCCTTCATCACGCCGAACGATCAGCAGCGGATCGGTCAGATCCTTGTTTCCCAAACGCACATAGGCCAGGACCTCCGCACCCGGTCGGGGAAGGAAACTTCCGGCCGGTCGGAACATCGGCGGCAAGGAAAGCCACGGGTCAGCGCCGTTCGCAGACCGAAGGATCGGATGAAGTCGCCGCGAGGCCGGGACCGAAAAGAACGCCGAAAGCTCCGTGTTCGCGACCGCTTCGATGGACACCGGCAGACGTTGAGCCAGCGGCCCAAGCCGGGCGAGATCGGTCGTGCGCTGCAGCAGATACCAGAGAGGTGTAGGGGCAAACTCGTCCCGCGCGATCAGGCGTATGACGTCGTCCGACGTGCGCGCGTCCGGAATGCCGACGAGGATCACTAGGTCGGCGCGCCGGAGATCCTCCGGAGAGAGCGGGCCTTCGAGAAAGCCGCCGCCGGGGGCTCCGGTCCGCAACACGACCGTCAGCGAGGAGTCTGTGGACAGGGAGCGGCGGATGAATGCGGCGTCTTGATTGGGCGAAGCTGACACGATGAGGATGCGACGCTTGTCGCTCAGCACGTTCGTCAGGAAGCTCGCGGAGTTGTTCAACGTCGTGATCTCCCCGCGGAGGCTCGACACTCGAACGATGGATCGGTGCCAGCCGGCGCTGTCGGGCATGAAACGCAGCGTGAGGCGGCGGTCTCGGGCGCCGGCGTCGAGCACTACGGTCGTACGATCAGCCACGCGTCCACGGTGCTCGAGCGTAACGTCCACGGTCTCTTCACCGGCTCCGCTGCTATGGAGGGAGACATGCACCGGAACGCTGGTGCCGGCATACGCGGTGGCGTTCGACACGACCTGGCTGACACGCAGGTCGCGCGGTTCGTTCGTGTCACCGATCCCGATCGCGAACACCGGCGCGCCTAACGCCTGCGCCTCGTAGACCGGGTTCTCGTTTGTCGTTGAGTTGCCGTCGGTGAGGAGGATCACCGCCGCCGGTCGCCGGACAGGGTCGGTCGTGCGCAGGTCCCCGAACGCACCGGCCAGGTCGGTCCGCTCTCCTCGGAACGTGAGTGAATCGGGAGACCATCGCTCGATCGGGCGGCGGCGCTCGGCGAAAGTCGACCATCGAACTTCAGCGTCCGAGTCGAAGGCGACGAAGGCGCGATCTCCGAGCGTTCGCTTCAGGATCACCCGTCGGTCTCCCTGCGCATCCGCGAGGGTCAGTGATTGCGAGTCATCCACCAACACTTCAACAAGCGGTGGCACGACCGAACGGTCGATCCGCGAGAGGACCGGTTGTCCGATCAGGAGGATGATGAGCCACAGTGCGATGGCGCGAAGGCCGATGAAAGTTCGCTTCCAGGCGGGCGGCTGAGGCGGGACGGGGAAGCGATACGACCACCAGGCGATGGCGAAGGCCACGACGAGGCCGAGGAAGGCGAACAGCGTGTGATACGAGAGGGCGAGGTCGACGCTGGACATGCGGCGACTACTTCAGGAACAGCATCGTTCCCGACAGCGTGGATTGCGGCGATGAAAGCCGATAGAGATAGGCTCCGCTGGCGAGAGGACGGCCAGCCTCGTCCCGAATGTCAGACCAAGGGACAAGGTTGTCGCCGGCGGCACTGAGTCCTTCGTAGACCGTCCGCACATGCCGGCCGAGAAGGTCGTACACATCCAACCGAACCCGTTCCGCGCGGGGTGCTCGGAAGAGGAAGTTCGTTCCGGCGTTGAACGGATTCGGATAGTTCGCGGCCAGATAATACCCGCCCGGGACCGGCGGCGTCGCGCCCGGCGGGAAGAGAGAGGTGAGACTGTCGGTCGTCGGCCGCAGGTCGAACCGCGCCACGCCGACCGGACGTCGAAGCACAGAGCCGCCGGAGACGCCGTAGGTGATGTAGCCCACATAAGCCGTGTCGGCCGGCCCCGTCACCGGGAATGACGCTGCGTAGAGGCCGGGCGTTGCCGTCGGCGCGAAGAGAACGCGTGTGTCGACAGAATCGGAACGTCGGCGATAGTGTAGCGCGAACTGATCCGGAGCCAGCGGCGCGTTCGACAGCGCACGCACCGACACGAGCAAGGTTGGCGATCCGTTCAGCACGTAGTACTGGACGATCGGTAGATTCGAGATAACGGGTCCCAGGGACAGAGCTGCCGCTCGCGCGTCGATCCTGCCGGAACCATAGTACGGGTTCGGCCACGATGTGGTCTTGGAGCTTCCGTCGCTTCTCCGGTCTGCCGTCGTCATGAGCGCGGCACGGATCTGCATCGGCGTGGCGTCGGGATGCGCCGAGAGGATGAGCGCGGCCGCTGCAGCCGTCAGCGGGGTGGAGAACGACGTTCCCTGCCAGGTTGAAAATCCGGTCGGGGAGGTTCCAGGCGGAGCAATGACCCCGGTTCCCTGCGCTACCACCTCAGGTTTCATGCGGCCGTCGTAGGTCGGCCCGGTCGAACTGAATCCGGCGAGAATGCCGTCGGAGAACGTGGCTCCGACGGAGATGATGCTATCGGCGTCCGCCGGGGCGATGAGCGTGCCCGTCGATGCCGTATCGCGTCGGGTGTGCCCCTCGTTCCCCATGGCGGTCACGAGCAGTACGCCCCGGCCCGCAAGGTGTCGCGCCGCCTTGGTCGTGGTGGCCGACTTTCCGTCGAAGTAGAAATACGAAGGATACCAATCGACGTATCCCAGCGAGGTCGAGATGATGTCGACACCGAGCGCCTCGAGCCACTCGAGCCCCTCGACGTAGTAATCTTCTTCGATGGCGGTCTCGGTCGGCCCGACCTCGGTCTTGCCGAGCGCGAGCGTAGCACCGAATGCCGGGCCGATGAGCGACCCTGGCAGATATCCCGCGAGCGTACCAAGCGTTGCCGAGCCGTGATACCCCTGCGTCGCCGGCTCAGGAGATTGGACCGACGTATTGGAGTCGCGTTGGATAAAGTCGTACTCGGCCACGACGCGGATCGGACTCAGGGCCGGATGCTCCCGGTGGTAGTTGAACCCGTCGTCGAGCATGCCGACAAACACTCCGGCACCGATGACCCCCGCTTCGTGCAGCGCGACGGCATTGATGCTCCGGTTCTGCGTGAACGACGAACCGTAAGACAACGTCGTGCCGGTCTGCGACTTCTGGAAGGGCGAAGCGGGCGGAGGGGCGCCAATGGGGAGCGGCTCGCGTTTCATCGTTCGCACAGGTTCGATGCGGGCCACGAACGGAAGCCGCTCGATCGTCGTCGGGACGCCGTTCTCCAACGAAACGGAGGCCGCATTCAGCCATCGCGACACCGCATGCACGGTCGCACCGGAGGCGCGAAGGCCGTCAAGGTATGCGGCGGGAACCGGACGATCGCTCTCGTCCGTCAGCCGGTCGACAGGCATGACCTTCGCACGGCGTTCCAGTGCGCGCTGGCTGAGGTGCGAGACCTCCGACGGCGTGGAGACGGGCTTCGCGTGGAAATAGACCCACCACCTCCCGGAGGTCTGGGCGACGGCATCCACGCACAGACAAACGAGAAAGGCCACGACGACGAAGTGACGGAGCATTGGATGTCCTACGAAGCCGACGACTCGAGGAGACGTTGAACGATCTGTACCGGGGCGACGCCTTCGGCCTCGGCCGCGAAACTCGTCACCAGGCGGTGGCGAAGCACCGGCGCCGCAATGGCCTTGACGTCATCGATGTCCGGAGACGGTCGGCCCTGAAGGATCGCGCGCGTCTTCGCCCCGAGAATCAGATACTGTGACGCGCGGGGACCGGCGCCCCATCGTACCCACTTCCGGATGTAGTCGGGCGCGTCCGGCGATGTGGGGCGCGACCGATGCGCAAGGGACACGGCATACCGCACCACGTTCTCGGCGACCGGCACGCGCCGGACCAGTTGCTGGAATCCGACGACATCTTCGGCGTCGAGGACCGGCTTCACCTCGGCGGCATACTGGCTCGTCGTCGCCTGCACGATGCGCACCTCTTCGTCGACCGACGGATACTCGAGCCACAGGTTGAACATGAATCGGTCAAGCTGCGCTTCCGGCAGAGGATACGTCCCCTCCTGCTCGATCGGGTTCTGCGTCGCCAGGACGAAGAACGGTTCGTCGAGCACATACGTCTGGCCGCCGGCGGTCACATGATGCTCTTGCATGGCTTCGAGCAGAGCGGCCTGCGTCTTGGGCGGCGTGCGGTTGATCTCGTCGGCGAGGATGATGTTCGCGAAGACGGGTCCTTGGACGAACCGGAACGATTTCGTTCCCTTCGTCCCGCTCGTCTCGATCACCTCGGTGCCCGTGATGTCGCCCGGCATCAGGTCGGGCGTGAACTGAATACGGTTGAACTTCAGGTCGAGCGCCTGCGCAAGCGTCTTGATAAGCAGGGTCTTGGCCAGGCCGGGGACGCCGACGAGCAGGCCGTGTCCGCGGGCAAGGAGAGAGATGATCAGGTGTTCGACGGTCGCGTCCTGACCGACGATGACCTTGCCGATCTCGGACCGGAGGCGCTGATAAGCGTCGGCAAGAGCGCGAACGCCCTCAACATCGGAACCGGGGGATTGACGGGGGCGAGTGGCCACGGTGGCGTTCAGAGTTGGTCAGAGACGGATGTCGAGATGGATCGTGCGCTTCAGCTCTTCCACCCACTCGGCGTTGAGGCGATTGCGCTTGACGTAGAGCGCCACCTGGGCCACGCGGTCGTAGTCGGTCTCGACCGTCATCGCATGCGCCGGGGTCCGTTTCTGCAGCCACACGATGTGCCACCCGACGCTCGTGCCGAAGTTGGCTCGGGACGGCTGACTGATCGTGCCTGCCTGTAGCGACATGACGGTGCTGGCGAATTCCGGCACGAACTGGTCGGCCGTGAGCGTTCCGAGGTCACCCCCTTGCGCTCGGGTCTCTTCGTCCTGTGAATGCCGCCGGGCCAGGTCGGCGAAGGGAGTTCCGGCGACGGCAGAATCGCGCAGCGCGACCAGGAAGCGCACGGCGGCGGAATCCGATTCGGCGCCCCGTTCGACACGCAGCAAGATATGCCGCGCGCGCACCTGCTCGCCGCGACGTTCCACGAGCTGCACCACATGGAACCCGTACTGCGTCTTGATGACCGGCGAGGTCTGTCCGGGTTGCAGGCCGAAGACCGCCTCCTCGAACTCGCGCACGTAGTCTCCGCGACGCGCCCAGCCCAGGTCGCCTCCCCCGGCGGCTGTGCCGTCGATGGAATACCGCCGGGCGAAGTCGGCGAAGTCACCGCCCGCCATGATGCTGTCACGGATCAAGGTCAAACGCTCCCGCGTGGCCCGCTCGATGTTCGAGTCGGGCTGAGGCACGACAAAGAGATGACTGACCGTGAATTCTTCCGGCACTTGCGGCAGACTGTCACGGTAAGCGGCGTAGAACTCTTCGGCCTCGCGCCGTGTGACCTGGAGGCCCGCTTCACGTTGCTGCCGCACCTTCTGGACGAGCAGTTGCTGACGGATCTCGTCGCGGTACTCGCGCTTGATGCGACTGATGGGCTTGCCGTAGATCTGTTCGACCCGTTCTTCGGAACCGACCTGGCGAATGAAATTCTGCACCTGCTGGTCCAGCGCCCGATTCACCTCTTCGTCGGTGACCTCGACGCTGTCGATGATCGCCTGAGCGAGAACGAGCTTCTCCGTCACCATCCCATCCAGCACCTGCTTTCGCAATTCGGGCGAGGTGGCGTCGAGGCGATTCTGGATCGCCAGGAACGAGACACGCTCGTTCAGCTCGCTTTCGGTGATGATCTCCTTGTCAACGACCGCGATGATCCGGTCAAGCATGGTCTGCGCGGAGATGTTCAGACAAGCGCCGGAGAGGACGGCGATCAGCAGCAATGTTCGCGTTCGGTTCATGGCATGCGGGTAATGGCCGTCGTGTCGCCGAACGACGGGCTGAGATAGATGTCGACAGCATACCGTGCGCGCAGATCTTCGACGAGCGACCGGTACGCCCGCTGCCGCCGTTCGACGGTCAGTCGGTTGACGATCTCTTCGCGGACATACGGCAGGTCGGCAGCACCGCCGGCGCGCTGTGTGCTCCACACCTGGACGACGGTGAAGCCGTCGTCGGTCGAGATCGGAAAGGACGGACTACCCGGCGCGAGCGTCGAGGCGACCCTCCAAAGCTCACGGGGAAGCATACGAGCTTCCGTGAAATAGACCGAATCGGTGCGGGCCCTGATCGCCGCGGCGTGCGCTTCAGACCGGACGGCCGCCGACCACGAGGTGCCCCGGAGAACGTCGTTCCGGAACTCGGTGGCCTTCGTTCGGTCTTCGAAGACGGCGAGGCTCGTCAGAAGGACCGGCTCGGAAAGCTCGAAGGAGCCGCGATATTGCTCGTAGTATCGCCGCACCTCGTCGTCCGTCGGGACGATCGTCGACGCACGATAGATCTCGTCGTCGAGAAGTTCCTGGATGATGATGGTCCGTTGCTGCTCTTCCAGTCTTCGCTGAACGGATGGCGACTGGTCGATACCGCGGCGGACCGCTTCGCGATACAACAGCTCATCGGCGACCCATCGCCGGAGGTACTGCTGGATCTGTGCCTCCGTCGGGGGACGCGTCGAATCGAACTGCATCCGGATCTCCTGCATCGTCAGCGAGCGGCCTTCGATGCGGGCGACGGCCGTCTCATCCGAGGGCCCCTGCTGGCAGGCGCCCAGCGAAAGTGCAGACAAGGCGATCAGGCCGATCCTATTCCGTCGGTTCATGCTCGGCGCTGAAAGCGCTCTTAAGAGCATCGAGATTCAGGGTGAGGCCGTAGCGGTTGCGCAGCGACGCGATCCACTCCTGCTCGCGCTGTTTCGAAGCTTGCTCCTGGTACGCGCTCATCAACTCCGGACCGGCTTCCTCGAAGGTCTTCATCCGCGCGCCTTCCTTGCCGAGGACCTTCATGATCGAGAATCCGTTGCCGTTGCGGAACGGGCCTGTCACGCTGTCAACCGCCATCTGCATCGCCTGGGCCGAGAGATTGTTGTGCGTCGCCGCCTGGAGACCCCAGATGCCGCGCCGCTCCCGATAGCCGGCTCGCATGGTCATCGCTTCCGCCACATCGAGGAACTCTTCGCCAGCGTTGAGTCGCTTCAGAGCCACCTGCACAAGACTGTCGCCGGTGACGAAGATCTCCGCGAAGTTCACGCGGTCGGGCCATCGGAACCGTTCTTGAATTTCTCCGTGAAAGGCGCGCAGAAGCGTGTCATTCACGACGACCTTCTGCCACACCTCGTCCTGTTCGATGCGGTACAGCAGAATGCCGTCGCGGTATTCCTTCATCAGCTCCGAGAAGACCGGATGTCGGCTGGCGGCCGTGTTCGCATGTTCCTGCAACACGACCGACTCGCCGATCCGTTCGAGCATCTGGTCGATGTTGACCGGCGTCAAGCGCATCGAACGGAACTCCGCAGCCTTCTCGATCCGAAGGAGGACCGTGTCCACCGTCAATCGCTGCGCACCGGCTGAGATCAGCAGCTCGGATGCCAGCGTCGGCTCGATCGCGGTCCGCCACAGCGAATCACTCGGGGTCAGCGTGCTGTCCAGTTGAGCGTGCAGCTTGAACACGACGGGCAGGTGCAAGGTGTACTGATACTGCTTCTTCAATCTGTGCGTGTAGTTGGCATAGTCGGAGGCATATCGCAGCTGTTGATAGACCTGCTTCAGTTCACGTTCCAACTCGCTGAACGCCGGGATCCCCGTGAAGCCGTTCACCCGGAAGACGTGAGCGCCGTAGGGCGCGAAATACGGCGGCGCGATGGAATCCTTCGGGGTGGCGTACAGAAGGTCGCCAAGGTCCTGCGGAAGACGGTCCCGTTCATAAGCCCCGATGTCGCCGCCGCGCATGACACTGTTCTCGTCGGTCGAGTACTCGGCGACAAGCGTATTGAACGGTACCCCCGCCCTTAGCTTCGCCATGATCACGCTCACCGTATCGCGGATCCAAGCGGTGTCGGCCGGATTCTCACCCCGAACAAGAATGTGGCTGATCTGGACGGCGCCGCGGTTCGCCTGACGATCGAGCAGCTTGATGAGATGATATCCGAACGGCGAGCGGACAGGCGTTTGAGTCATCTGGCCTGGCTCCAACGCATAGCACGCATCTTCGAAAGCGGGGACCATCCTGCCGACGCTGAAGAACCCGAGGTTGCCCCGGTTGAACGACACGCTCTGGTCTTCGGAGGCGGTCATGGCAAGCGTATCGAACGATTTCTTCGCGGCGATGCCGATCAGTTCCATGGCCCGGTTCCACACGCGGAGCGTATCCTGCGGCGACGCGTTCTCGGGGAGGCGCAGCAGGATATGGCTGGCTCGCAGCATGAACTGCTTCCGGTCATAGAGTCGGCGCACGCCCGGCTCGACAAGCTCCTTGTCGAGCATGTACGACTGCGCCAGCGATTGTTCGTATCCGCTGATCTCAGCCACGACTTCCGGGTCCTTGTCGAGCCCGATCCGACGGGCTTCCTTGACCTTCAGCCGAAACTTGACGAGCAGGTCCAAAAAACGCTGACGCTCCTCAAGCGATGCGGCTTTTCCTTTCTCCCAACCGCCATTGTTCTTGGCGTAGGAGCTCTCGAACTCCTTCAAGGAAATGACTTCGTCGCCCATTGCGGCAACGGTCGGATTACTGGTCCCGCAGCCGGTGAGCCAGAAGGCAGCCACGGCGGTCAGGAAAGCGATCGTAAGGCGATTGATCATCGTGAAAACCCCGTAAGTCCTTGGAAAATCAAATGATTGTGAACATTCAAGTTACCACAAATTGGACCCCCACGCAACCAAAGCGAGGCCGCAAGAGACGGTCCGAAGACCGAAAAAACCGCCCTTCTACCAAAGGAGAAGGGCGTTGATCGATGCGGAGGAGATCAGAGAAGGTCCCTCTTCCGCTTCAGGATCTGGTCGGCCCTCCACGACTCCAATACATACCATTGAGGACCCGCGGACGATTGGACCCACCACCGCGTTCCCTTCGGCTCACGGGAGAGGCGCAGCTGTTGCCCTGCCACCGTGATCGAAGCGGCCACCTTCGTTCCGGAGGGTGCGTCGATGAAATCGTCGCAGGTGAGATTCGACAGCGTGCCGATTACTCCTTCAACGGCCGACGCATTGGCTGGTCGTCCGTCAACGTACCAGACGCTATCTTGAAAGGTCATGGCGAATGTCGTGTCGCCGTACTGGAACAAGACCTCTCGTACTTCTTCACGAGGCATTGCCAGGATCGTCCTGTCACGCCAATCGCGCAACGTGCGATTGAACGTCCATCCGAACGATCCCGCAACGAGTGCGACGTCATCCGACGCTTCCTTGCGAACATAGGTGTCGGCAAATCCATCCGACGGCTTGCCAATGACGAAGGCGGCCTGCAGCGCGCCGGCCGCGAACATCCGTACCGTGGTCCCGGTGGCGCTGTCCACCTGAAAAAGGCCGTGCTTTTCGCGCTTCGCTGAGGCGATACCCTTCACCCTGAGCGATCCTGCCTGCCCGATCGCTCCGGCGATCGTCGACGCATTGGCCCGCGCCTCGATCGGACGCGTCACAAACCACTCCATCCCACGCCGCTCGAGCCGC
The DNA here is from genome assembly GCA_025454835.1 of Bacteroidota bacterium. Lineage (GTDB taxonomy): Bacteria > Bacteroidota > Ignavibacteria > UBA10030 > UBA10030 > 2-02-FULL-55-14. The sequence goes on from JALONQ010000009.1 coordinate 48,799, forward strand.
ACCGTTCCCTCCGAGCCTCTGACCTCGAGCGCATCGACGGCGGCCGAGTCAACCTCCACCAGTCGGTCGCCTGAGGCGGTCGAGAGACTTCGCTCTCCAGGACGCTGCATCACCCAGACGGCGAGCGCGGCGAGCACCACGAACAGGGCGATCAGAATGGTCGTCGACCGTTTCATCGCACACCTCCCGCCTCGAGCGCTCGTTTGAGCGCCGTCCGACGCCGCCAACGAAGGAGGCCGTACCCCACGACGAGCAGCGGCGGCAGGAGGAGGTTGGAGTATTTCATCGCCTGTTTCGTGCCGTCGTCGACGACATCGAGCGGCGGCTGGGCCAGGTTCTTCGAGCGGATAGTGATCAGACCGGCGTCGTCGGCCAGGTAGTCGACGATGTTGCTGAAGAACGTGGCGTTGCCCCGCGACCCGGCGAGCTCATCCTTCATGAAGTCGCCGTCGCCCACGACCACCATACGCGTGGCGGGGCTCCGGAGCGTCGATGGCGCGAGCGGTGTCCCTTCGAACGCTGAAGTGAACGAGCCTGTCACGGCGGCGGCGAGGGGGAGCGATCGCTCGTTCCAGTCGGTCGGTTGGTATTGCGCAAAGGGATCGACGAGCGTCATGCCGGTCGCGCGGCCGCTCTGTTCGGACGAGCGCACCAGCACTTCCGCGGTGAGTCCCCGCGACGAGGCGAAACTCGTGTCGACCGACGAAGCAAAGAAGAAGATGATGCTGCGCAGATCTTTGACGACCGGATTCTCGCTGAACGACGAGGCATTCGGGAGGTAGGGGAAGGGGACCTGACTCTGGATCTGGAAGAACCCCTGCTGACGCATGACGGTGATATTGGCGCACTGCTGGTCGCGAATGAGGTCGGCGTTCACGCGTACGCCATAGGACTCGAGGAGATTGTCCAGGCCCACGTCGGTTGGCTGCGCGAACCGGTACTGCGAATTGAGGTCCACGCTCATTCGATTCAGCAGAAAGGCCGCTGTCCCGCCGCGCATGATATAGCGGTCGATGACGGCGGAAGCGCTGTCGGAAAGCTTCTGTGTCGGCGCGATCACGAGCAATGCCGCCAGGTCGGCCGGCACGTCGGCGGATGCGGCCAGGTCCACAGGTATCACGTCATAGTTCCTCGCCAGTTCCTGATACGCTCGCTGCCATTGGTTGACCGGCGTCTCACCATGTCCCTGCGCGTAGCCGACCCGTTTCTTCGTGCGGGTCGTGAGGCGCTTGATGGCTGCGCTCAGATCGTACTCGAGCGAGCCAAGGTTCTGCACCACCGGGATCGCCTCCTTGCGGTCCTCGTATTGAAGCACGAGGCCCAAATAGGCCCGCTTCACCTGGAACTTGTCCTGTTCCACGACCTGTACCTCGACCGGCGGAACGCCCTGCTGCTGGGCCTCCTGCTCGGCCGTCTCGGTCGACGGATCGACGAAGGTGTACTGTAGACCGGCGCCGGCATAGGCCCGGTATTCGTTCAACATATCGAGCACGGAACGACGCGTATTGTTGTAGGGCGCGGGGAGGTCCTCCGTGAAATAGGCCGTCACGGTCACGCGGTCGTCGAGCTGTTCGACCAGGCGGCGCGAAGCGTCGCTGAGCGTGAACACTTTCTGGTCGGTCAGGTCCACTCGGGTGAACAAACGTACGGAGACGAAGTTGATGAGAATGAGAATGGCCAGCACCAGCGCCACCCGCAGGGCAGCGTGCAGCCGTTTACCGGATGCGGTTCGTTGATTCATGGTCGGTCTCCTTCGGTCACCAGGTGCGTCGCTGCAACGACAGCACGGTGAGATAGATCGCGAATCCGGCCACGGACGCGAAGTAGATCAGGTCGCGCGTATCGACGACGCCCCGCGCGATGCTCTGGTAATGGAAGTCGGTTCCCAGGAACTCGACGGTGCCGGTCACAAACGAGGGCAAATACATGAGCACCTTGTCGAGCATGAAGAAGATGAAGCAAAGCAAGAAGCCCAGGATGAACGCGATGATCTGGTTGTCGGTGAGGCTCGATGCGAACAGGCCAAGACTGATGTAGACGGCGGCCATCAACACCAGGCCCAGGTAGCCTCCGATGATCGGTCCTGCGTCAACGTCGCCCAGCGAAGCGATCGTCGCCGCATAGATCAACGTCGGCACGAGCGCCAGCCCGATAAGGGCCCAGGCGGCGAGGAACTTGCCGAGAACGACCTCGGCGTCGCGGAGCGGCTTCGTCGTGAGCAGCTCGATCGTTCCCGTCTTCATCTCTTCTGCGATGAGACGCATCGTGATGGCAGGGATGATGAACAGAAAGGCGAGCGGCGCGAATTCGAACGTCATCCGCATCGACGCGATGTTGAGCAAGAACAGATTGCTGCTGTGGAAGTAACCGATGATGGCCAGGAACACTACGATGACGACATAGGCCACCGGAGAGTTGAACGAAGAACGGAGCTCTCGTCCGGCGATGATCGCGGTGTGGCGTGTGCGCTGGAGCAGGGCATTCATGCGGTCACCTCGTCGGTACGGGTCAGGCGGTGGAACACTTCTTCGAGGCTCGTGGCTTTGCGCGACAGCTCGAGCATCACCCAGCCGTTCCGGACGGCGAGCTGGAAGAGGTCCTCGCGGACGTCGCTCCCCTTGGCGGCATGGAGGACGAAACGATGGGCCGGTCCGTCGGAGGGGACGTAGGTCACGCTCTCGACATGCGGGAGCGCGGCGAGCGCCGGATGCAGATCGGCCATGGCGTTCGTTGTGTTGGAGCGCAGCTCGACCGAAATGATCTCGGACCCGCGGAACTGCGATTGCAGTTGCGCCGGCGTGCCGTCGGCCACGATGCGTCCGTCATTGATGATGACGACGCGGTCGCAGGTCGCCTGCACTTCGGAGAGGATGTGGGTCGAGAAGATAACGGTCTTCTGACGGCCAAGCTGCCTGATGAGCGACCGGATCTCCACGATTTGATTCGGGTCGAGGCCGCTGGTCGGCTCGTCGAGGATCAGCACCTGCGGGTCGTGGATCATCGCTTGCGCGAGACCCACACGCTGGCGGTATCCCTTCGAAAGCTCCCCGATGTCCTTGTGACGGACATCGCCAAGACCGCAGAGATCCACCATCTCCTTCAACCGCGAGCGAATCAGGACTGGTGCCATGGTGTGCAGTTCGCCGGCATATGTCAGGTACTCGAGGACGTTCATTTCAAGATAGAGCGGATTATGCTCGGGCAGATACCCGATCTTTCGCCGCACGGCCAGCGAGTGTTCAGCGATGCTCAGGCCGTCGACCATCACTTCGCCGCTGGTCGGAGGTAAGTAACAGGTGATGACCTTCATCGTGGTGGTCTTACCGGCACCGTTGGGACCCAGGAAGCCCAGAATCTCTCCGGTCTGAACATCGAAGGAGATGCTGTCGACAGCCTTCTCCGAACCGTAGAACTTGGTTAGATCACGGACAGTTATGGCCATAAGTGGTTGTAATGATTGAGGTTACTAAGAGGCCGGACGATCTTCAGGGAGTCCGTACCTTTCAGAATAGCTGAAAATATACAAAAAAGAGCACAATGGAGTCAATGGGGAATACCGTTTGACGGCTCGACAGTCATCGCGGTTCCATGGCCTGACTGGCCCTGACCACATTGATTTGTATTCTTGGCGAAAAGAGCGTATCATCAGTGCGACAACGACATACCCGCCTGCTGACCGAACAGGGCCCCTTGTTGGGGACCCCCGCTCCGACCGCAGAAGCTGCAGTAGCACGTCTCAGTACCCCTTTCGTTGGAATCCGCACCCCGGGTCTGCCATCGTAGGATGAACGCTGCACGGCACAGCTTGCCTGGGAGAGCACGTCACGGACGGATTCACCATCACCATCTTCAACGAAAGGATGTACCCATGGCACAGGGCACTGTGAAATGGTTCAATGCGGCGAAGGGCTTCGGTTTCATCTCCCGTCCGGGCGATGAAGACGTCTTTGTCCACTACAAAGCGATCGCAGGCGACGGCTACAAGACCCTGAACGAAGGCGACAAGGTCGAGTTTGAGGTCGTCAAGGGCCCGAAGGGCCTTCAGGCCGCGAACGTCGTCAAGGTCTGACGATCGTTCGATCGTAGCCGCCCTGGCGGTGTTGTCCGCTGGGGCGATCCTATTGTTGGCGGCCGTGACCCTTGCGTCCGCCCGTTCCTCCCACCGTAGAAAGGCTGAGCATGGAACGAGGAACCGTCAAGTTCTTCAATTCGACCAAGGGATTCGGCTTCATCACGATGGACAACAACGAAGAGGTCTTCTTCCACGAGTCCAACGTCAAGAACACCGGATTCCGGTCCACACTAGGTCAGGGTGACCTGGTGGAGTTCGAGATCAAGAATGAACAGAAAGGAAAGCGCGCGTATAACATCTCGCGCGTCTGACCCCGAAACGAGCAACGGGAGCCGAGAGGCTCCCGTTGTGCTTTCTGACATCGCCGATGTTCCTCTGAAGATCTCAAAGCGAACACAGATCAACACTGAAAAATCGGATGACCATAACACACTTTCGATCTGTGCAGATCCCTCTCTCCCGTGTCGATCAGTGTTCCCGCCGTTCTCAAGGTCTTTCCGTCTGCTCCCGCTCCAACGCCTCGAAGTACCGCCTGATCAATTCCTGATAATCCCGCGCGAAGCCCTGTTCGAGCGCCCGGTCAAGCTCCTCACGCAGACGTGAGCGTCCCTGCGGCTCGACGGCGGTCGGTCCCGGACGCACGATCGTACGACCCGTCGTGGCCCGGCGCCGACGTTCGAAGTCACGCTCTTGCATCGAACGCGAGGCGTCGAGCAAACGCGACAAGATGCGCTCCTGCCGGCGGATCGTTTCGGGGCTGGCGTTGTTCCGTTCGAGCTGACGGATGACCTCGCGCATTTCCTCGGCAACCTGCTGAAGGTCCCCCAACGCCCGCTCTCCGGTCGTGCTCGCGCGCGCTTCCCGCTCGAGTTGCTCCAGAGACTTGCGCACCGCATCCTGCTCGCGCGCCAGCCGAGCCGCTTCCGCCGCGCGCTGCATCATCTCCATGTTCCCCATCTGCTGGGTCTGAAGATTGATCGATTGCTGCTGGCCCGCCATCATCTGCAGCTGCTGCATGAGGCCCATGCCGCCGGGACTTCCGTCGGAGCCCTGCATCATCTGCTGCAGCGCATCCTGCACCTGCTGCGCCGCGCTGTTGAGCGAACTCATCGCGCTGGTCTGGTCCTGCGACGCCATCGTACCGTTACGCCCCTCGAGGTCCCGCATGGCGCTCTGCATCTGTGTCATGGCTTGGCCGAGGGCCTTCGCGACGCCCGGGGTGACAGCGAAGGATCGCTGAGCCTCTTCGCCGAGGCTGCTGATCACGTTCCCCAGGTCCTGCATCGCTCGCTGTTGGCCTTGCGCATTCTGTCGCAGCTGCGGCGAGTTCGACGGGGCAGAGCGCGCCTGATTGCGCAATGCCTCCTGGTCCTCGGAGACCTGCAAAAGATCGGCCGTGGCCCTTCGCAGGGCGTTCATCGTCTGTGCCGCCTGCTTCTGCAGCATCTGCCGTTGCAACGCGTTCATCTGCTGCGCGAACTGCTCCAACGACCGCTGCGCGTTCTGTTGCTTCTGCCGGGCGGCATTCATGTTGCCCTGGCGCATGTCCTGTGCGGCCTGTCGCATCATCTCGCCGAGTTGTTGCGCCTCGAGCGACTCGTTGAGCTTCATCATCTGCTCGGCGGGCATCTCCGTGAAGAATTCCTCCATCCGGCGCTGCAGGTCCTGTGCTGCGGCTTCCATCTCCCGTTGCGCTTCGGCGAACTCCTCCTGGCGCTTCGCCAGCTCCTCCGTCGATCGGCCCAGCGAATCGGCTTTGCGACCCTCCTCCGCCTGCTGCTTGGCGAGATCGTCGGCCCGCTTCACCACCTCGTCCATCTTCTGCTCGACCTGGATCCGCTTCAATAAATTGATCGTCCGCTCGAGGTTCTGCCGGAACCGTTCTTCGGAGAACTGCGCTTGCTCGAGCGCCTGACGCAGTTGCTCCCGATCGATGTTCTGCATTGATTGCTGCATCTGCCGCAGGGCGTCCTGAAGGGCCTTGGTGTCCATCTCCTGAAAGAGGGACTGCAGCTCCATGTACTTCTCCATCGTCTCCGGCGAGAGGACCTGTTGCTGTTCCATCTGGGCCGTCATCTCGTCCATCTTCTTCGCGGTCTCGTCAACCTTCTTCTGCAGATCGTCGAGCCGCTTCGCCATTTCCTTCGTCTGTTGCTCCTTCGCCCAGTCGGTCTCTTTGTTCTGTTTCAGGTCTCGCGAGAGCTTCTGAAGCTCATCGCGAAGCTTCTTCGAATCTTCGAGCGCTTCCTTCATCTCCTCGATCGCCGTCTCCTGCCCCCGATCAAGGTCGGTGAAGACCTCCTCCAGGGACGGAAGCCTGAGCGTGAACAGCGGACTCCGCGCTGATGTGGGGCCGTTGATGTTATCGTTGTCGAACACTTCGACGCAGTATTCGACGACGTCCTCAGGCACCAGATGGAGCGCCGAGACGTCCCACTGGTCGATCGTCTGGAGGCGGGTCCGGTCGCCGGGCGGGAGCGTGAGCGGACGGTAGGTGAAGGTCTCGCGCACCTCTTCGAACTTGGAGTGGCTCAGCCGATACGCCAGCCGCATAGAGCTGATGCCGTAGTCGTCGCCAGCCTCGATCAAGAGACCGATCGGAAGGTCGCCGGCGATGTCGAGGTTTCGCCCCGGATCGACCACGCGTACCGTGGGCGGCGCATCCGGAAGGAGGGTGATCGGGTACCGAACGGGCGAAGCGTTCGCGAGAGAAGCTTCATCGAAGACCTCGACGCGATAATGCCCCTCTGAGCGCACGGTGAAGGAACCCGTGAAGGACGCGCCGCGGATCGTCAGCGGCACGACCGTCGAGTCTCCGAAAACCAACCGTCCCTGAATGAGGTCTTTGCTGGCCGCGCCAGTGATCGTTGCGACGGTCCCCGGAAGAACACGGATGTCGCCGGTGAAGTCCGGCTGCTGTCGTCGCGAGAGCCGCGAGTAGGCCGGCGGATCGAGTCGGACGCCGAAGGCGGTGATCACCGGACGGTCGACGACCTCGACGCGGTACACCACGCTCGAATGCTCTCCGACCATGGCAACGTACTCTGAGCTGAAACGCAGGTCGGTGAGCGAGGCACGGTACGTGCCGGACGAATCGCGGACCATGCCAGCGCGGTCGTAGGTCGTCTGCCCTCCGATCCTTCGGCCGAGCGTGACGGGAAGCGAGCGATGGAGCAACTCGCCCGCAGCATTTCGCACGATGACACGGACGCCCACGGTACCACCCTTGACAACTTCCGTGTTGCCTGGTTCGACCTCGAAGACGTACATCGGCGGAGGCGTGAACGGCGTCGCAAAGAGCGCCAGCCGGTACCAGGCGCTCCCGATGGACCCGGGGAAGAGGAGGGTGAGGAACGCGATGGACGCCGCCGCCACCAAGCCTCGCAAGCGCCACCGCCGGGACGGTTGCCGGTCGACCGCCGTCGTCAGATCGATCGCCTCGACTTCGGCATACAATAGGCGTATCGCCTCGGTGGCAAGGTCGGATGATACCCACCCGGCGTCCACGCGCGTTGGGCCAAGCTGCAGGGCGTTCACCAGCCGGTCGCGGATCGTCGGAAAAGAAGCTCCGACCCGGTCCGCGACAGCAAGTAAAGTATCGCCTCTGAGGATGCCGGCGGAACGAAGCCATGGAACAAGAGCGTATACGCCGGCGCACAACAGGGAGCCGAGGAACACGACGGCGATGAATGTGCGCAGGCCGACCTCGCCGTGGAGCCCCCATTCGGTCAGCACGGCCACGCCGGCGAAGGCCGAGGCGCCGGCAAGTGCTTGCCAACCGCGCCGCGCGGCTTCGCTGCGCAGTTCGAGCCGATGGACCGCTTCGACCCGATCGTGCAACTGCGCGATCAATTCCTGGTATGAAGGAAGGGAGGATATCACGGTCACCGGGTCAGAGCCCAGACGATGAGGTTAGTGCCGAATCGGAGCGCTTCCAGCCGCACCGCTTCGGGGTCGCCGTGGATCTCGGCATCCACCCAGCCGTCGCTCGGGTTCGATTCCACGGAATAGAAGAGCGACAAACGACCGTCGACGAACAGCCCGTAGCCGCGCGAGGGCTTGTTGTCATGTTCATGCGTCTTCGGGACGCCGTTGGGGAAACTGAATGGAATACGGTAGATCGGATGGTCGAACGGGATCTCGACCAGCGGGGCTCCGGGCATCACCTTCGCCAACTCACGCCGAAAGGCCTTGTCTAATCCATAGTCATCATCGACGTACAGAAATCCGCCCCGCTCCAAGTAGAGCCTCAGTCGGTCGGCTTCGGCCTGACTGAAGACCACATTTCCGTGACCGGTCATGAACAGGAAGGAGTAGGTGAACAGCCGGTCGCTGGAGAGCTCAACGAACTCGTAGCGCGGGTCGGAGTCCACGCCGGCCTGCTGCTTCGCGAACCGCAGGAGGTTCACTTCGGCCGACGGGTCGTTATACCAATCCCCGCCGCCGGAATACTTCAGCCGGCCAATGCGGAACTGCGACTCCATGCGGGCCTGCGCATCGACGGAACCGACCAACCACACCAGCAAAAGGGGCAAGAGCGACAGTCGCTTCATGAACATAAGGTAGCCACAAGAGCCTGGAACTACAATACAGCCGTTTGCTTCTTGGATGGAGATGGATGTATCATGTAGACACCTGTCGGACCCTTCGGTATCCCATCGTCCAAAGCCATCTCCACACTTCCCACTTCCTCCTTCCAACTTCCAACTTCTAACTTCTTACTTGCCATGTGTGGCCGCTACGCCGTCCTCCGCTCCGTCCGCGATTGGGAATCCGAAGCGATGTTCCACGACCTCGCCAATGCAGACCTCGCCTTTGCCGGACTCCCGAAGTACAACGCCTCCCCCATGCAGTCGCTGCCCGTGATCGAGGTGCGCGACGGAGTTCTGCGGGCTGACGCCATGCAATGGTGGCTGGTCCCTCACGGATCCAAGGACGGCAAGCCGATGGTGGGCAAGGACGGAACGCCCCTCAAGACATTCAACGCCAAGGCAGTGACGCTTGCGACGTCCCGGCTGTATGCTCCGTACTTCCGGTCGGCTCGATGTCTTGTCCCGGCGGACGCCTTCTACGAATGGAAAGCGCTGAGCGATCAGCCGCCCCTTCCTTCTGGCAAGCCGCCGAAACAGCCGATGGCGATCCGCCTGAAAGAAGGACGACCGATGATGTTCGCGGGACTGTTCTCGGTGTGGAAGGGCGACGAAGGGAAGGAGGTGGGCTCGTTCTCGATCGTCACGACGTCGGCGAACGAGTTGATGGCGAAGATCCACCAGCGGATGCCGGTGATCCTGCCGCGCGATGCCTACGAGCGGTGGCTCGACCGGTCGTATAAGGACACGAACGAACTGCAGAAACTCCTCCGGCCGTATCACGAGGAGGAAATGGAGTTCTGGCCGGTCTCGAAGACGGTCAATAATTCGAAGAACGACGGACCGGACTGCCTGGAGCCGGTGCGTGTGTAAGCGGTCCCGTCGCGAAGAGCGGATGACCGACGTTGACGGAGACGCTGAGCGGTGCTAATCCGGGGAACTTGCGCAGCAACCGGTCGGGGACGAGCACCCTGCGGCGCGTCATGAGGTGTCGGAATTGGAATCCGTTGAGGAGCGACTGCGCCTCGGGATCATTGTGGAACACGACGAACGTTTCATTGCCCCGAGATCGCAGTGAGCGCACGGTCTCGGCGATCGACATCAACTCAGCCGCTGAATACAGGTAGAAGTACCTCTCCTGGGTCTCCACCGGAACGGCGGTCGACCGCCGTCCTGGATGCTCCCACGCGATCGCATTCCGACCCATCAAGCGCACGTAGGCCGCTCCACCCCAGGCTTCCGACGTGAATGGCATGTGCCGGCGGATCTGCGGCAGGTCGACGTTCACGAGATGGAGTCCCGCCTCTTGGAAGAAGTTGAGCATCAGCGGGCTGTACCAGGAATTGTGACGCACCTCGGCGAAGACGCGCACGGCTGAGAATGCCTTGCCAAGGTCCGATAGATAACGCCGCTCCTCCGGCCCGTTCAGAAACGACGCCGGGAACTGCATCACCAATCCCCCCAAGCGCCCCGCTTTCCGGATCAGGTCGAGCGTGCGCAGAACGGCAAGATAGTCCTCGCGACGGACATCGTATGAATGCGTAAATCCGCGGAACAGCTTAACCGTGAAGACGAATCTCGGATTGTCGGAGACGTCGTCCAGCCAGCGGTTCACCTGCTCGGGCGAGAAGCCGCAGTTGTAGAAGGTTGAGTTGACCTCGACGCTGTCGAAGAACTGGGCGTAGTAGCGCAACTTGCGAAAGCCGCGCTCGGTCGGCGGGTAGAAGACCTTCTCGAAGGGGGGCAGGTCCCAGCCCCCCATCCCTACGTGTAGGTTGGGCAGTTGCTCCATGTCATCCTCGCAGTTCGGACACAGGAACCATACGACATTTATGTCGCACTAGCAAGAGGCATGCGACAGATTTGTATGTTCGAGGATGGGCGTGAAGCTGGGCAAGCCGTTCGGAGAGTGTGAAACGCAACACGATATGAGGACAATGATACCTCGACCTCAAAGCCCGGCCGTAGGCGCCTCAAATGCCCCCCTGCACTCAAGACGCCCGGGCCGTGGCAACTGCATCTGCAGCCCCGGAAGAAGAGCGAGTCGGTTCCCCCCTCGCGAGTTGCGATTCTGCCGCCCGCCCTCCCCTCCGGTAGACTGCGGCGGCAATATAGGAGGGAGAGACGGGGATCCGCAATTGGTAATACTAACAGTTTTCTGGGGGGCAACGAAGAAAGCAGGAACGCTGATGACGCAGAAGAAGCAGATAATCGCGGATCATAGAATCGATATCTGCGATCATCCCATTTTCAGCGTTGATCTGCGTTCCCGCTTTTTTACTAGACGAGTCCTTCTCGTATCGCCTTTGCCACTGCCAGACTCCTGCTGTTCACTCCCAACTTCTCGTTGATATGCAGGGCGTGTTGATTGATCGTCGAGAGACTGACGAACATCCGTTGCGCGATCTCTTGGAATGGAGAGCCGTCGGCCATATGCCGAAGCACCTGTATCTCGCGCTCGGTGAGTCCGTAGTCGGATGGCGACCGAAGTTGGGATGGTCGGACATCCCGCACAAGATGCCGCGTGACCATCGGGTCCAACGGAAGCCCCCCTTGGACCACGCTCTCGACGGCCCGCGTAACGTCCGTCATGCTTGCGCTCTTCAGGAGATAGCCTGACGCCCCGTTGCGCAGGGCCGTCACCACCTTTTCATCCATGTCGAAGACGGTGAGCATGATCACCTGCATTGCGGGCGCCCGTTGTTTGAAGAGTTCGATCGCCGAAAGACCGCCGATGCCCGGCAGGCCGATGTCCAACAGAAGAACGCGGGGAGGGGTCTCGCCGCGCTCGAGCGCCTCGAGCGCCGGTTCGCAGCGGCTCCAGTGACGACTACAACGAAGCGTCCCGGAGATCGTGATGGACGAAGCGACGACCTGACGGTAGTCTTCGTTGTCATCGATGAGCCAGACATCGATGGACGTCGGGTGGGTGGCGTGTGTCATGCTCGCTCCTCGCGAGACGTTCCGAAGGAGTTCCACCAAGGAGACTCCGACGGCACTGCCCCTCAATGAGTGTGCGTCGATTCTACAGTCTCAACTTGGCTGAGGATCTCGCTCACCTGCTTCACGTTACCCTTATTGACCAGGACCATGACCGTATCGCCCGGTTCGAGGGTCGTGCCGCCGCTCGGGACCAGGAACTTGTCGTTCCGAATGATGAGCGTGATCAGCGAATCGTCGGGCATGCCGAGTTCGACGATCGGCCTGCCCGTGTGAATGCTCTTGTACGGCACGATGAAGTCCACGAGATCGGTGTCGGCACCCTTCGGAGCCTCGAACTCGAGCGGCGACGCCGTTCTCCGCTCTAGGGGGGCATCCACTCCCAGCCAGCGGGCCACCACGGGGATCGACCATCCCTGGAACAACGCAGACGTCAGGACAATAAAGAAAACGACGTTGAACAACGCCGACGCATTCGGCACACCGGCCAGGAGCGGAAAGGTGGCCAGGATGATCGGCACCGCGCCGCGGATGCCGACCCATGAAACCAGCGTCTTCTCCCGCCATGTGAGCGAACTGCCGGCCAACGAAATGAAAACGCTCACGGGACGGGCGGCGAGGATCAGGAAGAACGAGACCGCCATCCCCGTGCCGAGTACGAACGCCACCTGACTGGGATAGACCAGCAGGCCGAGTGTGACGAACATCCCGATCTGCGACAGCCACGCGAGCCCGTCAAAGAACCGGAACAAGCTCCGCTTCTGAATGATGTCGCTGTTGCCGACGACGAGCCCGGCAATATACACCGCGAGGAATCCGCTGCCGTCGACGAGCACCGTCAGTCCGTAGATGAACGACGCGAAGGCCAGCGCGAAAACGGGGTAGAATCCGTCATACGTGAAGTTGAGACGGTTCAACAGCATCGCCAGCGCCCGTCCCCCAAGAAAACCGATCGCCGCCCCAAAGCCCATCTGATAGAAGAATCGCGGTACGAGGTCCCAGATATCCGACCCCGTGCCGGAGAGGATGTCAACCAATCCCAGCGTCAGAAAGATCGCCATCGGGTCGTTGCTGCCCGACTCGAGCTCGATCAACGGCTTCAAGCGGCCCTTCAGGCTGATATGCTTCGACTGCAGGATCGAAAAGACGGCTGGCGCATCGGTCGACGAGACGACTGCACCGACCAACAACCCCTCAAGAAATGAGACCTGCAACAACAGCATCACGAACCAACCGACGGCCACCGCCGTCAGCAAGACCCCCAACGTGGCAAGGCTCAACGCCTGCCATGCTGTCTCGCGAACGTGCGCCCATCGCGTCGATAGCCCGCCCGAGAACAGAATGAAAACCAGCGCGACCGTGCCGATCGAACGGGCCAGACCGGCGTCGTCAAACGCGATCCCGCCCGGGCCCTCCGAACCCGCCAGCATGCCGACGCCCAGAAAGAGCAGCAGCGTGGGAATGCCAAGGTTGTCCGTGAGCCTCGCGATCATGAGGCTCAGCAAGATCAACAAAGACCCGATGAGGAGCAGAGTATCGATTGACATGGGGGGAACTCAGGAGGAACACACCATGCACGATACATTCCGCACCGGACAGAGTCAAGAGTACGCTCCTAACGACGAGGCCTCGCCTCGCTGACCAGTAACCGCCCGGAAACACCAGACAACCGTATCTCCACGCCGGCCGCCGTCGCCGAGAAGAGCTCTCCGGTGAGAGCGTCTTTCCATTGACCGCGGAGAGGGAGTTGGGTGGAGATGTCGGCGCCGCGGTTGAGTACAACCACCACCTCGTTCGCTTCGCCCGCCCGCCCGAAGGCATAGACATCTCCGTCTGCTTTGACCGTTGAATAGCTGCCCCGCCGGAGGGGCTCCAAACGGTTTCGCAGGCCGATGATCGTCTGATACCAGGCAAACATCTCCCGGTCGAACGTCACCGGATCAGGCGCCTGCGCCGTGCCGTCGAACCGCGTCGCCTCCGGCTCATACGTCAGGTCGTCCCACACCATCGGCTTCCGGTCGTCGGGGTCGTCGGCCCCCCACATGCCGGCCTCCGAGCCGTAGTAGACCATCGGCGCGCCGACGTAGGACATCTGAAAGAGCCGGATCAGCCGCTGCAGGCGGTGGTGGGCAGGCCCCGGCCTTCGCGTGTCATAGGAGGGATTGTTCCGGGGGCCGTTCAGGTTGTCGAAGCGCCGGCCGGGATTCTTGATCATCGACGCCAACCGGTCGGTGTCGTGGCTGTCGATCAGGTTCTGCAGCACCTCGTTGATCTCGGGCGCATAGTCGGCGCGCACGGCCGCCAGGACGCTGTCAAACTGAGCCGCGTCGATGTCCCGGTCGATGAAGAAATCGACCGTCGCATATGCGAAGCGGTAGTTCATCACCGCGTCGAACTGGTCGCCCCCCAGCCAGTGCGAGGCATCGTCCCAGATCTCACCGATGATGATCGCTTCGGGATTGATCGACTTGACGAGCGTCCTCCACTCTCTCCAGAAGACGCTCGACACTTCGTTCGCCACGTCCAACCGCCAGCCATCGATGCCGTCCGATGGATCGCCGTCGCCGTTCGGGTCCATCCATCGCTTCGTGATGTTGAAGAAATACTGCCGCACCGGATGGACGAAGCCGAGAGAATCCTCGTGGAACTCGGGCAGCGTCTTGTGGTCCCACCAGCCCTTGTAGTCGAACTCGTTCTCAGTCGTCGCCGGGTCATCCCATTTCCTCACATCGTACCAGTCCACGTACGGAGAGCTCCGCTGGTTCTTTACGATATCCTGAAAGGCCCAGAACTCCGTTCCGCTGTGGTTAAAGACCCCGTCAACGACGACCCGCATGCCGCGCGCGTGGGCCCCTTCGATGAGACGCAGGAACGTCCGGTCGGCCGCCGTCCAGGTCCAGCTGGACGGGTCGTCCGTCTCGCGCTCGATGGCATGTAGGTCGCCATCGCGGTCCGGGCCGAAGTTGTTGTCGATGTGATGATAGCTCGAGGCGTCGTATTTGTGGAGCGACACCCCCTCAAACACCGGATTGAAGTAGAGTGCGTTGACGCCGAGGTCCTTGAGGTAGTCAAGCTTCTCGATGACGCCGATCAGATCGCCACCGTAGCGGCGGTCGAACACGTTCTGATAGAACAGTGCATCGTGCTTCCGCTCCCATGGTTGCAGGCGGTACCAGTCCGACGTCCACGAAGAGACCTGCCACGAACGTCCCGGTGGAACGCGCACCTCTTCTGCGGTGGGGTCGTTCTTCGGATCGCCGTTGCGGAATCGTTCCGGGAAGATCTGATACCAGACCGCATCGCGGGCCCAGGTCGGGACTTTGATCTGCGGAGTGAGGGTGGCGCTGAACAGAATGATGGTGGAGATGAGAAGGAATAGACGGGTCATAAGGTGATTGTCGGATAGAAAAGATGAACGCAGATGACGCAGAAAGAAGGGATAATCGCTGATTTGGAGTCTTGATCTGCGACCATCAAATGTTTCAGCGTTATCAGCGTTCTCGCTTTCTCTATGTCTCGGTTTCCACCGGCGGAGGGGGGAGGCGCCGAATGCGGACGGTCTCGACGACGTTCTGTTCGACCTTTTCGGCGATGAACTCGGTGTCACCCACCCGGAACGACTCGCCCGGGGCCGGTATCCGGCCGAGCTGTTCGACGACGAATCCGCCGATCGACAGAATGTCCTTGATCGACAGCTCGCGGTCGAGGAGGCGCTCCACGTCATTCGTCGTCCAACTGCCGTCGACAATGAACTCGTTCTCGTTCACACGCACGATCTCGGGAGCTTCACGATCGAATTCATCCTGGATGTTTCCCACGATCTCCTCGAGCACATTCTCGAGCGTGATCAGTCCCGCGGTGCCGCCGTACTCGTCGACGAGGATAATCATGTGCTTCTTCTTCTGCAGCATCGTGTCGAGGACCATCTCGAGCGACGCCGTCTCAGGCAGAAAGATCGCATCACGAAAGACCGACTCGAGCTTGAAGCTCGGCTCCAGGTGCCGGTTGTGCTTGAAGATGTCCTTCGTGTGGACCAGGCCGATGATGTTGTCAACGGTATCGCGGTAGACCGGGTAGCGCGAGAACTTGTTACGCTGCATCAGGTCGATGTTCACGGCGGCCGGGGCCGCTGAGTCGAGCGCGGCCATTTCCTTGCGCGGAACCATGACATGCCGCGCCTGCTTCCGCTTGAAGTCGATGGCGTTGAGAGCGATCGCGCGGCTGGCGGCGTTCTCACCTCCACCTTCGCTCAGGATCAGCCGAAGCTCCTCCTCCGAATGGAGAAGCTCCACCCCGCTCGCCGGCCGAATACCGACGAACGTCAGAAGCCAATTGGCCAGCGAATTGAGCGCCCAGATGATCGGCCGAAAGACCGCGTAGAACAGCTTCAGCGGCGCCGCAATGAACAGGGTCGTTCCCTGGGCCTTCTGAATGGCGAGCGACTTCGGCGCCAGTTCCCCAAGGACGATGTGGAGGAAGGTGATGAGGGTGAAGGCCACTCCGAAGGAGATCCCCTGGATCCATCTGGGATCGCCGACGCCAAGGTCCTCAAGGACCGGCTCCAGCATATGCGCCACGAAGGGTTCGCCGATCCAGCCGAGGGCCAGGCTCGTCATCGTGATCCCGAGCTGAGTGGCAGAAAGATAGGCATCCAGATGGGTAACGATGTCGTAGGCCATCCGCGCCCTCAAGTCGCCACGCTTCATCAGCGGCTCGATCTGGGTGTGACGGACCTTGACGATGGCGAACTCCGCCGCAACGAAGAATCCGTTGAGTGCCACAACGAACATCACCACAAAAGCATTGAAGAGAACCTCAGCCATGATCAGGGAGCACTGCTCGGGAAGTTATCGTTGGAACGTGAACGCGTTTTAATATAGACCGAATTGAATGTGTCTTCAAGAAAGGGACTGGAAGAGAAGGGCGGGATTGAATTTCAGCGAATTTTTGCGGATTTTGAGGAACAAATGAGCCCCTTCTCAATAATGAAATCCGTTCCGGCACGGCGGCAACTCTGGATCCGGACTGTCACCGGCCTTACGCTTTTCGGTGCCGCCCTGTGGATCTTCCTTGCCAGCGGTATCCGTGAGGTAGTGGCCGTCGACCATCTCCGTGAACTAGGGGCCAACCCCCTCACGCCTGTCCTGATCGTGTTGGCCATGACGGGGGCCTGGGCATTCGCCCTCCCGGGAAGCGCTTTCTTCTTCATCACGCCGCTCCTCTTCCCACCCCTGGAAGCCACGGCGATCATCACGATCGGTTCGGCCGCCGGAACGACCGCCGGGTATGCCGCGGCGAGGTTCGTCGGGGGTCCTTGGGTCGACCGTGCCCGGTCATCCCGCTGGAATCAATTTCTGGCCCGGCACTCGACGTTCGGCATGATCTTTACGCTTCGTATCGTTCCGGGCTCACAACATGGCATCCTGAACTACAGTGCCGGCGCATTGGCGATCGGATTCATGAAGTTTCTTGGCGCGACCATTCTCGCCATCGGCATCAAAGGCTTCCTTTATGCCACAGCCATTCAGCAGAGCGTCGGCGCTTCGAACATTCGTGAGGCGTTGAACTCCGAGACCGTGGCCGCGCTCATGGGACTCGCGACCTTGGGTGTGGCGGGACATCTGATCCAGAGGAGAGCAGAGAGAGGAGATAGGATATAGGAGATAGGATATTGGAGATAGGAGGGAGGAGGAAGTAGAAAGTATGAAGTAGTCAGTAATGAGCTTGAAGTGTGGAGAGGTTCGAAGACGTCAACAAAAGTGAAGGGCCGGGAAACTCCCAGCCCTTTGTCATTTGATGATCTCCCTGACCCCTTCCCACCTCCTTACTCCTTACACCTCTCACCTCATTCTGTTCTCCGCACCGCCTACTTCCTCACCTGGTCCACCAGCCACACGAAGTACACCTCAAGCCGCTCGAGAAAGGCGGCATAGGCCGAGGCCCATTCGCCGGGAGTGCCGGGTTGGGGCTTGCCGACGGATTGCTGGAAGAACCGGTTCACCTCGGTCGTGATCTTGGCTTTCCCTTCCTTCGAGATGATCCCGATGTCCGCGGACAGGAACGCATACAGATACAGCAGTTCCTGACGCGGGCGGCTTTCCTTCGCCTGATACTGCATCAGGGGATGTTCGGGCGTTGCTCCACCGGGCGATTCGTACACCAGTGTGTACCAAGCGGCCACCGCTCGCTGCATCTCCTTTTCACTCATGGACGATTGGATCGGAACCAGCGCGGCCGCCGATTCCGTCATGAATGAATTACGGAAGATCATCTCTC
The DNA here is from genome assembly GCA_025454835.1 of Bacteroidota bacterium. Taxonomy (GTDB): domain Bacteria; phylum Bacteroidota; class Ignavibacteria; order UBA10030; family UBA10030; genus 2-02-FULL-55-14. The sequence continues at coordinate 66,676 of JALONQ010000009.1, forward strand.
CGCCGGAGAACTGCGAAAGCAGATTCACGTGGTGACGCAGGCCGAGGATCCGTTCCGCGGCAAGCGCGATCTCCCGCTCGAAGTTGCGGGCGGCGCCGACCGCCGGCTTGCCCCCTTCTTTCTTCGCCATCATGCGCATCTGCATCTCGAGCTCAAAGTCATGCTTGGCCGGGGCCGCCGTCTCTCCTGTCGAGGCGGGCGCAGGCCCTGCGCGCATCGGAGCAAACATCGCGTGGCGAAGCTTCAGGTCGGCATCGTCGAAGTTCCTGACGGCGACCGAGTAGTTCGGCTGACGTTGGTCCGCCTCTGCCTCGAGCAACTGCAGGAACCGGGTGAACAGACGGTCCTTGTACACCGTTCGGAAGTGGCCCATGTCCGCCAAGACATAGAGGTCCTCCTCGACGCACGAAAAGGCCGTGTTCAGAAGCCGCACGATCTCATGTTCACCGATCTTCCGATCGTCGATCGCCCGCACCGTATGGTCCACGCCCGCCATCGACGTGTCGAACACGATGGCTTTCTTTCGACGTCCGCGGAACGACCACGGCGTGCCGACCTCGACATTTCGGATGCCCGCCATGCGGAGCGCTTGCTTTGTATAGAGAGTGGGTCCGGCGAACGGCAGGATGACGCCGATCTCGGATGCCGAACGCTTCCCCTCCATGAAAGCATGTTTGACGCACTCGAGGACCCGCCTCGTCTGTGTCTCGTTGAACGGAAGGATCCTCCTGCGGCCGATATACTGGTGCGATCGTCCGCCGTCATTGGAGGTGTCGATGAAGACGATCCGGCCCCTGGCCTTGGGCGAAGCGAAGACGTTGATCTTGTCGTCGAATACGACGCGACCGGCGAACAGCGAGAGTTTGGGAGTGGTCGCGAAGTGCGACGACAGGAGAACGCACCATTGCTGGTTCTTCGATGCCCAGTCGAAGAGGCGGTTCAGCTCATCAGTGCCGGCCGTGAAGAGGAAGATGTCCTTCTGGAGCCACCGACGCCCGTCCTCGTTCCGGAGGAGCGATTCAGGACCCACCTGGAAGGGATCGCCGGCGATGACGATCTTTTCCTTCGCCAGCCCGGCGAGCGCGACGAGCGTCGGAATATTGATGGCGTGGGCGTCGTCGATGATGACGAGGTCGAACTGTCCGCCGCGGACCTGCTCGTCCATGAGGGCGCGCGTGATGCCGGTGGCCACAAACCGCTTGGCGTTGACGAGCATCGCTTCATCGATCTGCGTGTATTCTTCGACGGCCTTGGTCACGGCGTCGATGCCCCCGAGGTCGTCGATGCGCTTCTGGGCCGAGTTCAGCGCCATCGTCTCCTCGGACGAGACCGGGGCGCTCAGCTCGAACCGCGTGATCTCCGCCGTGAGCGTCTGGTGCATTTGCTGGTATCGCTTGGCGGCCGCCTGTTTGTCGGCCAGCGCTTTCTGCGCGGCTGCCAGGTCCTCCTTCGAAAAGCCCTTCTTCATCCGGTCGAGGATCGACGCGTTCTGGATCGTCTCCACCTGCTTCTGCAGTTGCACGGCGTCCTTTGCGGCGGTGTCAGCCTGCCGACGGATCTCGGACACGCGGTCGCGCATCTCCTGAGCGCGCAAATAGAAGGTCTCGTGCAGGATCTGCTTCACTTTGATGGACCAATACGTCCTGAGAAGGTTCACGCGCTCCTGGAACGTCTGCCGCTTCTTCTCGCGGACCTGCTCGACCTGCGCATCGAAGGCATACGAACCGAGCGCCTCCACATTGTCAAGCGACGGCAGGTCGTAACGCGTCGCCGTCTCCGCCATCGCCACGCCGAACGCCTTACCGATCTCGACGGTGCGAAGCAGCATGGCATCGACCTGGTCGTTCGACGGCGCGACGAAGAGCACGCGCTTGCCCGCCTTCAGGTAGTTCCCCGCCGCCAGGGCCAGGACACGCGTCTTCCCCGACAAGATCGGACCCCATAGGTACGTCACATGATTGCAAAGGATCTTCGCGAGCGCCTCAACCTGATCGGCCGGCGTCTGCGGAGGAACGTCCGGCTCGAACGGTACGATGTGATTGTTCGTGGCTTCCGTCGGATGGAGCAACAGGCGGGGAAGGAGCGTTTCCGGAGGGAGCTTGCGCAGGAGCTTGGCGACCGACCCGAGCTGCGGTTCGTAGTCCCACGATGCCTGGGCTTCAGGGAGCGATGGACCGAAGTCCTGCGTCAAGGCGATCACGAGGAACTGGTTCTCCATCGAGATCACGTTGCCGGGGATCGTGATCGGTTTCGTGCGTCCGAACGTGAAGGTGGCCGATTCGATCGAGCGTAGAAGGATGTCCTCCGGCACTTCGAACCGATAGTAAGTGCGGCCGGCAAATGCGCCAAGGCGTTCGCCGTTCGACATCGTCATCGAGCGCCGGCCCTGGTTCAGGAGCGCGAACTCCTGGTCCAGAACGCCGGCCATCGTTTCGAACACAGACGTGGGTCCGGATCCGTTGGACATGAGATCGAGTGGATCGACGATGCGTGCGAGCGGCCAGTGTCCGCCGCATACGCATTGTGGGGGTTGAAGGCCTTAGAAACTACTTGAAATCAGGCGGGATAGCAAGAAAATGTGCCCAAAGCCCGGGACATCGGCAGGTGGGAACAGAGACACGAAGGGCTCTCACCGTGGAGAGCCCTCGCTGGGTCAGATCTTGTCCGGCAATTCTTGGAAGGCGTCGCCAAACAGGTCGTCGGCGACAGCCGATGAATCGAAGAACTCTCGGAACTCGGTCCCTTCCAATTCCTTGCGGCGAAGATACAGGACGATCGCGGCGACCGCGACGCCTGTGATGACTCCGATCAACATGAACTTCTTCATACAACCCCCGGTGAACAACATCGAACAACGGATAGTGTGCGGACGATCGATACCGCAATATAACACCTGGATCCATCAAGAAGAATCCCAATGAACGAAAATTCATTGACGACGGTCACCGCTCCAGCCAGGACCAGCGCCGCGTGGCAGGATGAGGCGCGACCACGGGGAACGGGAATGGCACCGACCGCGCCGCACGCCACTCCGGCGGGTCCTCTCCGGCCTTTGCGACCGTCCACGTCGAATCAGAATGTAGGACCAACGGTCCTTCATCGGCCCTTTGCACCTGGCACCAGACATTGACGCCGGCCGAGGCAAACGGGCCGTAGCTGTCGGTCCGTATGACAATCATGTTATCGCCCGAGCGAAGGTGGGAGGCGATGTCCCATGCTTTGACCCGCTCGCGTTCTACGATCAATGAAAGCGAGCGCCGGGCCACCACCTCGCCCACTGCCGCTCCGTTCACCTCCAACCGGGCGTGTGTATCACCGATCAGTTGCAGCCATGCCACGGAAATCGAAGCATCCCCGGGAAGGTTGAAATTCTTCTGAAAGACAGCATTCCGCACCTGTACCGCTGAGCTGTCACGCTTTCCAGGGTTGCCGTCCGGGTGGTAGATCCACGCCGCCGGGTTCTCAGGGTTGGTCCAGAGCTCGCCCCGTCTCCACTGGTCACGAAGCTCGTTCCAGTAGGCGGCTTGACGGTCGTAGCGCTGCATGAGGAACTCGAGGCCTTCGGGCCGGTTCGTCGTCAGCCAGAGCGAACGGAATTCCTCTTTCAAAGCTTGGAGCGTCGGCAGGATCTGTTCCGAAAGGGCCAATGCCGCCGCGCAGATGGAGTCCCGATCGGAACCCGGCCGCGGCGACGAGGCCATTCTTCTGATCGATTCGGCAGCTTCGAGCTTCAATGCGAACCAGCGGTCAAGCTCGACGATGAACGAGAGGTAGCGTGCGTGATCAGCGTTTCGAATCGCCTTCGTTTTGATCGTCTCGACGAGCGGCCCTACGACCGGTGCCGTCGTCCGGATCCCCTCGATGCGCCACAGGTAGTTGAGCGGAGCCTGTCGCAGCGGCAGCATCGGATGCCGCCAGAGTTCATTCCAGGTCGTAAGGTTCAGGGGGTTCGACAGCAGCGTGTAGGCCAGTCGAGCGGCCGTGCCGGCTTCGACCGAACCGAAATGGTCGTTGAAGAACGCGGCGCTGAACGAGTCGACGTCGGCCCGTTCCGGATTCCATGCCAGTTCTCCCGTCCATGCATAACCGTACACGTTCAGAGCGCGGAGCGCCTCGCCGCCGTTGTCATTCCAGTTCGACGTGAGCAAGCCCATGGAGCCGTTGCGATATCCTTCGAGCGCGAAGTTGCGGATGTTGATGAGCGTGTGCACGTAGTTCGGGAACGGTCCCGTGAAATTGTAGACCGCCGGTGAAACGATGTACGGAACGCCCGCCTCACGGAACGTGACTGCGCTCGGATACTGTTCTCCCGCCCAGTATTGCCAATCTACCACTACCATCTCCTTCGGCAGCTTGGGAAGGATGGCCGGATGGTCGAGGATCACGTCGCCGTACATCATCGGCCGCTTGCCGTGCTTACGGATGATCGCCGCCACGCGATGGTAGTGCTCGGCGTGGACCGTGGCGATGTCGCTCGCGGCCACGCGCCCCTTGTTGGCGCCCAGACCGACATCCCACGATTCATCGGCTCCCATGTGGAACCATGCCGTCGAGGTATGCCTGGCGACGGCGCCGATCATCTCGTCGAGCAGTTTGAAGACGCGCTCATCCGAAACGTTGAGCGTATGCGCTCCGGGGAACTCGGCAAGATGGCGATACTCGGGGAGGAGCAGGATGTTCTCCCAGTGGCCCAGCGTCTGGAAGATGGGGATGAGCTCAACATGGTGCCTTCGCGCATATGCGTCGAGTTCCTTTAGTTCCGCCAACGTCAGCGCGCCGCGCCCGCGTCCGATCGCCGGATGACCCGGAAAGACCAGCATGTCCTCGAGGTACAGCGCATAGGTGTTCATCTTGTATCGGGCAAGGAACCGGATGATCCGGCGGAAGTCGTCGATCGTCGAGATCTGCCCACGGCTGACGTCGTCCGTGATGCCGCGGACCTTCTGCAGAGGCCGATCCACCACCTCTACCGAAGGAACGAGAACGGACCGCTTCTCCGTCTTCATCAACTGCACGAGCGTCATGACGCCGTAGAACCGTCCCCGAGGGGTCGCACCAAGCACCGCCACACCGTCGGGACCGACCGTCAACACATACCCCTCTTCTTTCAGCGACCCGTCGAACGTCAGGTGTCGCTTGGAGAGATGCTGTCGGCCGAGTCGGCTGTCGGGATGTCCAAGATAGATCATCGGCGCACGCGTAGAGCGTAACTCAGCTTCGCGCGAAGATCGGAGGGATGCGGCGGACCGCTCGACCAGGGCCTCATTCAGGGCTTCGACCGCGGCGGCATCGTCGGCGCCGGTGCGGTCTCCCAGCACGATACGAAGGCCGGAGCTGAACTTGAACGCTCCGGGAAGCGACCGGACCGAGAGGGGTGTAGGAACGATATTTGGGGTCGACGGCGCCGACGAAGAAGCGGCAGCCTTCCACATGGGAATGAGCAGGACGGCGATCAGGAGACGGCGAAACATGGGACCTCCTCCGAGCGGAGTGGACGGTCGATGATTGAGGATAAGGGGGAGGGGGATGCGACCGTGCTCCCGGCACAGGACTGGCCGGGAGCGACGATCGGAATGAAGATCGACCAGCTACATCAAGCGAAGACGACAAAGCGCGCCGGCGGCCTGGCCGCCAGCAGCAACGAGCATCAACCGACGGGAGCGTCAGGCGGTCGGAGCGCCTGGCGTCTGCCCTTCGTCGGTCATCTTGGCCTTGATGTCCTGGATCTCGTTCCGGATCTCCTGGGCCTTTCGCTTCAGGGTCGCCATGTGCTTGCGCACGCGTACGCCGGCCGATTTGTTCCCCTTCACATAGAACTTCTCAAAGTCCTTCTGGAAGGTCTGCACCAGGTCAACGAGTTCCTGATAACGATTCATACAAGACTCCTTGAATGAGGGGGATGTGATGTCTGTGGTCGAGGGCTGTTGCCGTCAATTCCGTTTTGTGCCTGCTTGTGCCTCTTTGTGGCCTATTCTTTTCTCAACGCAGGTCCGTCAATACTTGCGGTACACCCGGTCGGCTTCGCGCTTCAGTCTCGCCATGATCTCTTCCCGACGGTCATAGAGTCGCTTCGGCGTGCGGGGCTTGCGGCGCGCCAGAGCATACGAGGTGATGATGGGCAGAGCGATCGTCGAATCCAGATAGGCCACGACGGTGTCGGGGAGCTGGTCGGGGTCGATCTTGCCCCAAGAGACTGCCTCGGACGGCGTGGCCCCGGAAAGCCCGCCGGTGTCCGGACGAGCATCGGTCACCTGCAGAAAGAAATCGTGCCCGCGCTCGTCGATCTGGAGGACCTCCTGGATCTGCGGCTCGGTCTGAAGCATGAAGTTCTTGGGCGAGCCGCCGCCGAGAATGAAGACCCCGCTCTTTCCACCCGATCGCTTCGCATCAAGCACGATGGCGGCCGTTTCGTTCACGTCGGCCAATACATCGAACCGGAGCAAATTGCCGTACAATGCTTGTGCGGCGACGTTCATGCCGATGGAACTGTCACCGGGCGACGAGGTGTAGACGGGAACGGCATAGCGATAAGCGGTGCCGAGCAGGCTGTTGAAGGGAAGCTTGAAGTATCGCTCCCGCTCATAGACGTAACGGCCCACCTTGTAGTGGAACTCCGACGTGCTCATCTCTTTCTGAAACTCCGGCCCCTCGATGATGCGGCGGAAGAAGGCGTCGGTATCGAGCAGAACGTCATAGTCGAACAGGATATCATAAATGCGGATGACCGCGTCCTTTCGGAGAAGCCGGTCATCGATGAACGGCGAGCCGCGATGCAGCGTCTTGCCGATGGCAAAATGCGTGTCGTGGTACAGGTTCGCGCCCGTGCTGACGATCCAATCCACGAACCCCGCTTTCATCAGCGGTACGATGCAGGAACCGCCCAGGCCGGCAGGCGTGAGCGCGCCCGTCAGACTCATGCCAATCGTCACTTTCTGAGCAAGCATCTTTTCCACGTACAACTGCGCCCCTTCACGAAGACGAGCGGCGTTGTAAGCCTGGAAGTGGCGGTCGAGCAACTCCACAACCCCGATGTTCTTTCGGATCGGCCTGGGGTCGATCTTGTTGCCCGAGAGATATTTGCTTTTTCGCTTCATTTTTGACGGTGAGCAGAGTCAGAGAATAGAAACTTGAAAGCGTCAAAAATCTACTGAATTCGGGCCAAAAAGACAACAAAAAAAGGGGCTATCTCAGAAGCCAACTCTCGCGACAACCTGCCTGCCAAGCTTGGTTCGCTGTGAGGCAGGCGTGCGCCCGACTGCGGCAGAATCCAGTCTTCGATTTCTGGATGTTTTCAACCGTTCCGGACGACGCATCGTTGCGAGAGCATGCTATTTGGTAGAGCCCCAAGCAAAACAAAGAATCCGGAACGCCTGCCATTCTTGATGGATACTGGCAATGCCCAGGTCACTTCAATTGCGTTCACTGCATTCGCATCGTCCCATGTCTCCGCAGCCGGAGCGAATTGCCCACCACACTGACCGAACTGAAGGCCATCGCCACTGCCGCCAACATTGGATTCAGCATCCCGAAGGCGGCCAGCGGGATTCCGACGACGTTGTAGACGAAGGCCCAGAACAGGTTTTGTCTCAACGTGCGCCCAGTGCGCCGCGACAGGTCGATGGCGTCCGCCACGCTCCGTAGGTCATTGCGGACCAGAGCAACGTCGGCCGATTCCAGCGCCGCGTCGGTGCCGCTTCCCATGGCCATGCCGATGTCGGCCTGTGCCAATGCCGGCGCATCATTGATCCCGTCGCCCACCATCGCCACGACGGCACCGTTGGCCTGCAGGGTCTTGATGTGTCCGGCCTTCTCCGTCGGCAGGACATGTCCGATGGCCTTCGTAATGCCCGCTTCGCGTGCGATGGCGTCGACCGTTGCCTGATGGTCACCGGACAAGAGCACAACGGTGATGCCCAGCCCGTTCAGTGATCGAACGGCTTCGACCGAGGTGTCTTTGATCCGGTCCGCAATGCCGATGATGCCGAGGATCTGTCCGCCGGAGACCACGACCACCGGCGTCGCCGCCGATGCTACGACCGCTGCCAAGGCAGCACGCGCCGGCGCAAGTGGAATGCCGAGCGATTCGATGTAGCGCGGCGTTCCCACGCGGATCATCGCTCCGTCGATCACGGCACGGATGCCACTTCCTGGCAGGGCTTCGGCGTTCTCAGCGGGCCGTAGTTCGAGCTGGCGCTCCTGGGCGCCGGTCACGATCGCATGGGCGATCGGATGCTCGCTCAACCATTCAGCCGACGCCGCGATGGTCAGCAGAGACTCCACCGTTGTGTCACCGATCGGCTCCACCATCGTCACCGATGGCTTGCCGGAGGTGATCGTTCCCGTTTTGTCGAGCACGACGGTCGTGACGCGTTCGGCGCGCTGAAGCGCCTCGGCGTTCTTAATGAGAATACCGTTCCGTGCCCCGGCGCCCGTGCCGACCATGATGGCGGTCGGCGTGGCCAGACCCAGCGCGCACGGGCAGGCAATGATCAGCACGGCGATGGCGTTGACCATGGCGTCGACGAAGGAGACACCGGCCATCGCATACCAGCCGAGGAAGGTGACCGCTGCGATGCCGATGACTGTCGGAACGAAGACGCCGGCGATCCGATCGGCCAGGTGCTGTATGGGAGCTTTCGAACCCTGAGCTTCTTCGACGACCCGCGCAATGTTGGCGAGGAAGGTCTCCGAACCCACGGCCGTGGCCCGGAATTCGATGGCTGCGGTTCCATTGAGCGTGCCGCCAATGACCCGATCGCCGGGAGCTTTCTCGACAGGCAGACTCTCCCCCGTGACCATCGATTCGTTCACCGTGGTCATCCCGCGCTCGATCACGCCGTCGGTCGGCATCTTCTCTCCCGGGCGAACGATGACCAGATCGCCGTGAAGCACGTCGTCGACCGGCAGGTCGAGTTCTACTCCATCACGCCGTACACGCGCCTGTTTGGGCTGCAGAGCGATCAGGGCGCGGATCGCCTCAGACGCGCGGCGTTTGGCCGATGCTTCCAGATACTTTCCCAGCAGGATCAGAGTGACGATCGTGGACGCGGTATCGAAGTAGACGTGACCGGCCATTTCGAGTCCCAGCCAACGTGGAAACAGGACGGCGATCAGACTATAGAGGTAGGCCGCTCCTGTGCCGACGGCGACGAGGGAATTCATGTCGGCAATTCCATGTCGGGCGGCCGTCCACGCGAGCGCGAAAAACCGACGGCCGGGCCCGGCCATGATCACCGTGGTTGCCAGGAGCAGTAAGACGTTCGCGTCCTGGTGCTCGAGAGGGAACCACGCGTGGAACGATGGCAGCATCATGAACATGCTGATCGCCATGACAGGGATGGCGAGGGAGATGCTCAGGAGCAACGCAGAGCGCAGTTCCTTGCGCAACGCCTCAGACGGGTCGACAGCATGGGCAGGCTCCGCACCTCCTGAGGCCGGAAGCACCAGTTCATATCCGGCGTCGTGGACCGATGCAGCGAGCGACGCCAGCGAGGTCTTTTCCGGGTCGAAGGCGAGCGTGACTTTTTCCGTGGCGAGATTCACGGAAGCGCGCGAAATACCATCGATCTTTTGCAGTGACTTCTCGACGCGCGTCACGCATGCGGCGCACGTCATGCCTTGGACGGGGAGGGAAACGGTGGTGATGCGGGTGGAAGACATTGTCGATCGTCGAGTGCCGATTGTGGATTGGTGCGGGATGTCGAAGCCTACGAGATGTGGACGAGCTCGCAGCCGGCGTCGGCAACGGCCTTCTTCAAGAGATTGCTGTCTGACGTGGCCGGATTGAACTCGACAAGAGCGCTGCCGATCTGCACGTCCTTGACGGTCGCGACCTTCGCGAGTTCCTTTTTGACGTTGAGGACGCAGTGTTGGCGGGACATGCCGGCGATCTTCAGGGTGCGGGTCTTCATCGGGGTCTCTCGCAAGCGTGTTGAATGATCATGACAAACTTACAATGAAGGACATCCGAGACCGTTACAACAAGATGGAAAAGTTGTACACCCTGAGCGTCGCCTGAGTGGGGTAGAGCGTTGAGGGATGCTGGGAACAAGAGGGCGGGGATGAAAGGGGCTATGAGCAGGAACGGCGGTCAGATGATGCCGGGTAGGACCCTCCAGCTGGTACGAGCGTAGGCGGCGTAGGCGTCGCCGAACGCTTCGAGCATGGCCTGTTCTTCGACCCGGATCCGTTGCGCGAATGCCATTCCAATGGGGATCAAGAGCACGAGGAGCGAGATCCAATTGTCCAGGGCAAGTCCGATCCCGGCAAAAGACAGGAGAGCGCCTGCATACGCAGGATGTCGCCACCGGCGATAGATCCCGGAAGTGATCAGGGTCTGATCTCCTTGGATCGCGACGTTGACGGTGAAAAAGCGCCGGAGAGTCAGAATGGCGATCCATCGGATCGAGATCCCCAGTACGATCAATGCCAATCCGGCCCACGCACACGCTAACGGTTCTAGACCAGTCCTTCCGACTCCGAACATCGGGACGGCAATGCCAGTGGCCAGCGATGTGTAGACGGTGAGGTTGAGCCATAGGAGTGAGCGACGGTCGCGGTTGTCCGCGCGGTCCGCGTGGCGACGGAAGATCAGAAGACCGATCTCGGACGCCATCCAGAGGAGTCCGACGGTGGTCAGAAGTGTACCGACGTTCATACGATTCGGCGGGTCGCCGTCCTAGCGTCAGACTTTGTCAAGTGGTGTCCGTGATACCTTACCCATCTTGCGAAAGGCCGACGGGGTCATGCCCGTGACCCGGCGGAATTGGTTGGAGAGATGTTGTACGCTGCTGTAGCCAAGTTCCCATGCCATCTCGCTCAGCGTCTGTTCTTCGTACTTCAACAGTTCCTTCACCCGCTCTATCCGCTGGCGGATGAGAAACTGCTCGATCGTGATCCCTTCGGTCGAGGAAAAGAGCACGGAGAGCGCATGGAAGTCCTGCTTCAAGGCGGTGGCGAGTTGTGTCGACAGTTTCGGGCGCTTGCCACTGGTGCGCGGAGCATGATGGACGAGCATCACGATCTCGCGCTTGATCGACTCGACGGTCTTCCGGCGGCGGTCTTCGATGAGTTCGAAGCCGTTCTGTTGCAGCATGTTGCGGATGCTATCAAGGTTGACGGGCCGGCGTCCTTCGGCCACCTCGGCTTCGCCAAGATCAACGCGGCGAACATCCAACCCAAGCGCACTCAACTCTTCGCGCACGACCCGAATGCATCGGTCGCATACCATGTTGCGAATGGCAAGAACAGTAGGAGGACGATTCATATGCTCCTGATGGTGATCAGAGAAGGTGCCCGGGGCGCGGCACGAAAAGAGGCCCGGCTTAGAGTCAAGGAGATCACGCATACATACACCAAGCCTCTATCTCAGGAGGGAGTACTGAAGACTTCTGATCATTCGGCTGAGCTGCTCAAGGTCGTCTAGTAATCGTCCCTTTGTTGATTCGGCCAGAAGCTTTCGTCGCGCGAGAATGATCGCCATGTTCGCACACTCGATGAGAGAACGCCTGGAAATGTCGAGGAAGCGGGCAAACTCCTTCTGCGAGACACATCCGGATCCATCAGAAATGTTGTTGGAGACGCTCAGAGCTGCCGCACGTAACTGCTCGGCAAATCGGAAGAAGTGGCGCTCCTCCAGTCCGTCAGCGATATCATACAAGCGATCTGTAAGGTCGATGGCCAACTTCCAGACCTCAAGGTCCTGAAACCGAAACTGTGCATCCATGATCCCCCCTCAGAGATAGTGGAATGCGAGTGATGTGTGATATGCAACGACGTGTGCATTACTCCTCTAGAGGCGAATGTCGCTGTGCAACGACTGATCGCCCCACGCCCCGTGCCGCGATCGACGTTCTATCCGACGAGCACCCCGCCCCCGTTGACGCTGATGGTGCTGCCGACAAGATGGGCGGAGAACTCGGAGGCGAGGAAGAGCACGGCCCCCGCGATGTCTTCGCCGGTGGCAACGCGGCGATTGGGGATCCCCTTCGTGACCTGCCGCAGGCTGGCGGGCACGCGCAATGCAGAGGCGGACATGTCCGTGTCGACCCAGCCAGGAGCGACGTTGTTCACGAGAATGCCGAACGGAGCGAGCTCCGGACCGATGGACTTCGTGAATGCGATCATCGCGCCTTTTGATGCGGCGTAATGCGAATGGAACGCTTCCCCTCGCTGTCCGGCGGTGCTTGCAATGTTGATGATGCGTCCTGATCGGCGCTTCTTCATATGAGGGACCACCTCGTTGCAGAAGAGAAAGGTCCCCTTCATGTTCACATCGAGCGTCTCATCCCACACGCGTTCCGACATACGGCCGATCGCACCGTAGGTCCAGATTCCCGCGTTGTTGACGAGTACGTCGATGCGTCCGAACTGCTTCATCGCCGCACGGACCGTGCGTCGCACGTCGGCTGGCTTCGAGACATCGGCCCTCACGACGAGGCATTCGGGCCCGAACGAGCGCACTTCGCACGCGACCCGATCGGCCGCCCGCTTGTCACGGTGATAGGTGATGACGACATCGGCGCCGACGCGCGCAAGCAACTCAGCGATCGAAGCGCCAATGCCTCGCGAACCGCCGGTGACGATAGCAACCTGACCAGATAGATCCAGCATGATCGTTTCCTTCATGTGTATGCAACAATCTGCGAATCCATTCCTCAAATGGCATCAGGCCGACTCTGAATCGGATTCCAACCAAGAATCCGGATGGGAGCGACCGTGCAAATTAGGAACGACTCCTATGGTCCTTGTTTTCTGCTGATTTTCGCCATGTGGGCGTTGACTCATCAACATAATAGGACTAAATTAGTCGTAGTTAACGGTGAGTGAATACTCTCTCAAACATGGATCAGAAGACCGGCGTCCCCCTGAGTTCCGTCCGTCGAGGCCATCGTGTTCGGATCGTCGAAGTGCCAGACGGACGAACGAAGGCCCAGTTGATACGGCTGGGTATCCATCAGGGAGAGTACATCAAATGCCTTCAACGCCTTCCTGGCGGAACGATGCTCGTCGAAAAGAACCGGCAAGAGATCGCGATCGGCGCGACCCTGGCCAACGCGATCAAAGTCGTACCCGTGGCAGAGGCTGCCTAGAATGTCCGATCGACCGATCACTGGAAACCTGACCTCTCAGCCGCACGACCATGTGGAGCAGCATCGCCACATTGGGGTCGGCATGCCGGCCTCGTCCGTCGGCCGGGTCAAGCTTGCGCTCGTCGGCAATCCGAACGTTGGCAAATCGCTCATCTTCAACGACATGTCGGGGCTCTACGTCGATGTGTCGAACTACCCCGGCACGACCGTGGAAGTATCACGCGGACAGTACCGGTCGTACGACATTTTCGACACGCCAGGCGTCTATGGCATCTCGTCCTTCTCGGACGAAGAGGCCGTGACGCGCGATTGCGTCCTCGAAGCCGACATCGTCCTGAATGTCGTCGATTCCGTCCATTTGGAGCGGGACCTCTTCTTGACGCAACAGCTCATCGACATGGGGAAGAAGGTGGCGGTCCTGCTTAACTTCACCGATGAACTCGACCGCAAGGGGATCGAGATCGATGCGAAGCTGTTATCTTCGTATCTCGGCGTGCCGGTCCTTCAAACCTCTGCAATCACGAAGCAGGGCTTCGACCGGATCGAGTCGGTCGTGGCCGATGCGCGCAAGGGCGAGCAGGATCCTTCGCTGCACGGGCGCCTGCATACGATGCTGACCCGCACCGGTTCCGAAGCGGAGGCCGTGCTCGTGCTCGAGGGAGACGAAGTTGTTGCGCAGCGGCACGGCATTCCCGCTGGCATGGACCGCGAAGCGCTCTATATCGAGCGCCGCAACCGTGTCAATCTCATCATCAATGCTGTGCTCACCGAGAAGCAGCCGCGGGCGCGGTTCGCGATGATGTTCGGACGGTGGGCTGTCAATCCCTGGACCGGGGTTCCGATCCTGGCTGGTGTGCTCTATCTGATCTATCTCTTCGTCGGAACGCTCGTCGCGCAGGACCTCGTCGAGTTCCTCGAAGTGAAACTCGGCAACGAACTGTGGGAACCGTGGATCCGTGGCGTGGTGGCCGCCGTCGTTCCCGCGGGGTCGTGGCTTTCGACGGTTCTGGTCGGCGAATTCGGCGTGCTCACGATGACGATCACGTATCTGCTGTTCCTGTTGTTGCCGCTTGTGACGGCTTTCTACCTGGCTCTAGCGTTGATGGAAGACAGCGGGTATCTGCCTCGGCTGGCGACGATGGTGGACCGCAGCCTGCACGGCGTGGGATTGAACGGCCGGGCCGTCATACCGCTGATCCTTGGCTTTGGTTGTGTCACGATGGCGACGATCACGACCCGTCTGCTGGAGACGACGCGCGAGAAGCGCATTGCCACTGCGATCCTGCAATTCGCGATCCCGTGCTCGGCGCAACTGGCGGTGGTGGCCGCGCTCCTCACGGGAGCCGGGTTCGAAGCCATGCTCATCTATACGGCAACGATCTTCGGCGTCTTCGTTGCGATCGGCACGGTCCTGCACCGTGTCCTGCCCGGCGAGACCAGCCCGCTGCTGATCGACCTGCCGCCGATGCGTATGCCGCGACCGGACAACATCATCCGAAAGACGGCGTTCCGTAGCTACTACTTCATGAAGGAGGCCACTCCGTGGTTCTTCGCGGGGGCGCTGGCGGTCGGCATCCTGCAGGTGACCGGGCTGCTGAGCGTGTGGCAGGATATTCTGGCGCCGTTCACGACCGGATGGCTGCAACTGCCGCGGGAAGCGGCCACAGCCTTCGTCATGGGCATGGTCCGACGCGATTTTGGGGCGGCGGGACTCTATGACCTATCGCTGACGCCGGACCAGATCGTGGTGGCGCTCGTGACGATCACGCTGTTCGTGCCGTGTATCGCGTCGCTCATGGTCATGCTCAAGGAACGCGGGACAAAGGAAGCGACGATCGTCTGGCTGGCAACGTGGGTGGGGGCCTTTGTCGTGGGCGGCCTGCTGTCGCAGATGCTGATCTGACCGTGTCAACGCACGATGCCGATCTGACCCTGGAGGGGAAGTTACGGACGGAACTACGGCTCTGTCCGACTTGCCGGTACCAGATCACAAACCCCTTCAGCGAGCGCTGCCCACGCTGCCTGACCCTTGTACCGGTGAACGACCCCGGATGCTCGAAGTGCGTCCACCAGAGCGGTTGTCCTGTGTCACACGTGCGGAAGGCGTAATGCGTCCTCGCCGATCCGGCGATGCCCGTCACAAGGCGGCTTACGTGGGGCAATCTTGGTGCGTCCCGACGGCCGGGAATTCTCCATCGAACGCGTGCGTTAGACCCCCATAACGAACCACATCAAACGATGGAACCCATCATCCCTGCACCCCTGACCGAGACAATCGTCCTCGAAGCCCTTAAAGACGTCTACGACCCCGAGATCCCCGTGAACGTTGTCGACCTTGGCCTCATCTATCAGGTGAAGATCATCGACGACTGGGTCGGCGTCAAGATGACCCTCACGAGCCCCGGCTGCGGGCTGGCCGACCAGATCGCGGACCAGGTTCGCCACCGGATCCTCGATATCCCCGGTGTCGTGAACGGCGACGTGCGCATAGTCTGGCAGCCGCAATGGAACCCCGGTATGATCACACCGGAGGCACGAAAAAAGTTGATGTTCATGTCGGGTCCGGGGACGGCTTCGACCGAAGGTCCGGCGTAGACGCAGACGCGTCGTCCGCACCCCTCAGACCGAACGGATGTACACGACGAAGGCCCCATCGGGGCCTTTCGTGTTCTTCCCAGCTTCCGGCGGAAAACGGCTACGAACCCGGCCTGGCCATCGAGTCGGGCATCCGCACCGCCACGACGTCGCCGCGCGCCGTGATCACGCCGTCGGCGCTGAGTGTCGCCTCAACGATACACTTCCGTTCGCCCATCTCTTTCACACGTCCTCGCACCTCCAGTTCGACCCCGATCGGCGTCGGCTTGAGGTATTGCACGTTGAGCGCCCCCGTCACGAATCGCGGGGCCAGTCCATCGCCCACCCGTCGTCCGTCGCGCTTGAGGACGGCGATCGCAGCCGTGGCCATACTGTGGCAGTCGATCAGCGACGCGATCAGTCCCCCGTACACAAATCCGGGGACCGACGTGTGCTCGGCTCGAGGGGTGTAGTACGCCACGGTCTCTTCGCCATCCTCACGACTCTTGAGCTGGATGCCGTCCGCATTCAATCGCCCGCAGCCGTAACAGTGAGCGACATCATCCGGATAATCGTCCTGTACGGCCGGCGCCGTGAAGGTGCTCATCGGTCACTCATCGACATGTTCGGGAAGGACAAACGACTGGAACTTCGCCAGCTCGTCGGGCTTCAGTCGCCGCGGACGTCCGGTCTCCAGATTCACGAAGACGCCGCGCTGCCGGCCCGTAGCGGCCACCTGTCCATCGGCGCGGCTGATCCGGATGGCCATCCAGGCGTACAGGGGCGTGACATCGGTCAGCCAGATCTCGATGGTGACGGTGTCGCCCAGGAACACCGGCTGCTTGTAGATGACGTGCGTTTCGATGAGCACGGGAGAAAAGCCGGTGCCGCGAATGCGCTGCACGGAAAGATCCAACGCGTCGAGCAGACGGTTACGAGCGATCTCCATCCACTGCACGTACACGATGTTGCTGACGTGTCCGTTGAAGTCGATGTGGAACGTGTAGACCCTCTCCGTGAAGGCCACGGGCGCGTTCACGACGATGTCTCCCTCTGCGTGATGAATTCCAGCGCCCTTTCATACATGGGCATCACGTCTTCGTCCCGGCCAGCACCGAAGCCGATCTCCTGGAGCAATCCGTCGGCGATATCATAGATCACGCCGTGCACGCGAAGGTCCTGGCCGCGCCGCCACGCATCCTGCACGATCGTCGTGCGGCAGGTATTCAATGCCTGCTCCAGCACGTTCAGCTCGCCCAAACGCGCGATGCGACCGGACTCGTCCGTAGGAAGGTGCGGCGCATGCTTGGTCGCAATGTCCTCCAGGTGGCGAAGCCAATTGTCGATAAGACCCAACGGCCGTTGTTGCACCGCCGCCGTGACCCCACCGCAACGATAGTGCCCGCACAGGATGATGTGTCGAACCCGCAAGACGTCAACGGCGTACTGCAGGACGCTCAGACAGTTGAGGTCGGTATGGACGACGAGATTGGCGACGTTGCGATGGACGAACAGCTCTCCCGGCAGCAATCCGACGATCTCGTTGGCCGGCACCCGGCTGTCGGAACAGCCGATCCAGAGATACTCGGGTGTCTGCTGATGTGTGAGTCGGGCGAAGAACTCGGGATCGTCGTGGGCGCGGCGCTTTGCCCACGCGCGATTGTTGTCCAGAAGCTCGTTGAGATGGCTCACGGTCGTTCGGCGATCCTTCAGGTCGGGAGCTTCTGGAGGTGTTTCCAGACCCATCGATGAGCGCGGTGCATCCATTCGGCCGGTTCCGCGAACATCAGGAGGCATTCGCCGGCGATCACAGACATGCCGTGCTCTCGGCAGAACTGCACGGCCGCGGGCGATTCGGCCCCCTGCTGCATCCAGATGCGTCGGATGCCGGCGGCATGCGCCTCACGCACCAGCTTCTCAGACTCCGCCGGAGGAACAACGAGGACCACACCATCCACCGGTTCGGGGAGGTGTTGTAGGTTGGCTGCGCAACGATCGCCTTCGAGCGTTTCGGCGGCCGGATGCACGGGGATGACAGAGTAGCCTTTGGCGCGCAACGAACAGTAGACCGCATTCCCGAACTTCTTTCCAGACCGAGAGACGCCGACCACGGCCAATGTTCGCTGGCAGAGAAAGTCGTCGACATCGTTCCGGGTGTTCTTCATGTCAGGGGTCATGGGAGAATCCAGAGTGTTCATGTGGTTCTATCGTACGGCTTCTTCAATTCGATTGCCACACGTCACGGCGCAAGGTCGGTCCGGTAGAGCACCATCCCGCGCGCCTCGTAGTTCTTCAAGGCCCCCGGATGGTCCAACGAACACGTATGAACCCAGACGCGTGTGGGCCGCATGCGCCAGGCTTCTTCGAGCGCCGTTGTGAGAAGATGCGCGCCCAGCCCGCGGCCGATGAATGCGGGCATAAGCCCAAAATAGACGATCTCCACGCCCCCCTCGTCGTCGCGCTGCAGCTCGAAGTATCCAGCTGGGGATCCGTCCACGTACGCGATGAACGTACAGAGCTTCGGCGATTCTGCGTACGCCTTCCACTGCTCGTCCGTCCATGCCCGTTTATCGTTCCACGCCCAGTCCCGGCCTACGGCGAGATACAGGAACCGGTTGAACTCCCATTGACGAGCGGTGGCTTCAAGGATGCGAAGGTGGGGGTCGTCGATCCATTTGGGTCGGATCGCTTCGCGTGAACGCATCTCAAGGTACCAGGTCGTGACGGCCATGGCCGACTCAGGAGGACGTTGAGGGACCCGACCTGCGGCCAAGTCGTTGGACGGATTCTTCAAAAGCCCGTCGATTCGCGCTCGTGCGTAACTTGCGCTCTTCGGCGCTCTCGATCGCGGTCCCGGCAACGGCCGCGTGACGCCGGGCGATCGTCGCCTGGGCCTCGGCGAACAACTCCCGCAGACGGCTGACGATCCATAGTCCGTCATCGTGTGCCGGCAGCCAACTCGCAGGCACAGACTCCACGATCGACTTGAGTTCCTGGTCGTTGACCGCCGGCCATATGATCTGCGGGAGGGTCCCGGGTAAGAAGAACGGATGCTGACGAAGTAACGGATAAAAGCGTTCCTCTTCGATCGGACGCCGGTTGATGAGCATCCGCAATTCCATCGCAGCCGCGTAGTCCCAGCACAACAGTCCCGAAGGCGTCATGACCATGTTCGGATTGCCCTCGATGCGGTCCATGTTCAGCAAGAGTAGATCGAAGGCATAGACAGATGCGCGATGCTCTGCGGGAACGCGGTCGCGATGCCGGGGCTCGTATGGCTCGAAGTCCGTGACCTCATCGATCCCCAGGTTCAAGCCGAGGCTTCGGCGGACGAGGTCGTTCAGTTCGGGGTCGAGTCGCGGATCGGCAACGGCATCCGTCACGTGAAGGATGCGGGGTGTCGGGACGGGGATGCCGACGGTCCGGGCGAGACGCAGTGCCATCAGGTCGGCGGCATTGGCGCCGGGGCCTTCGGCGCTGCCGCTCCACTTCATCACGCATCGGTGTCCGTCTGACTCAACGAGCACAGGCCAGGATGAGCCGCCGCGGAAGGCCCGGACGATCGATCGAACGGAAAGCGGAGGTGCAGGGGTCACGAGCGCTTCCGGATTCGTGGGCGGAGAGACTTGGAAGTTCGCCGGCGGCCGATCTCGGCCTTGATGCTATCGGGCATAGGGCGGCAGGCGCATGCCGCGGCATGGGCCCGGTGCCACCGCACGCGTTGTTCGAGCGTGGCATTAGCCGGCATCCGATGGGTTCGGTGCCAGGCGGCGTTGAGACGTTTCTGGAGCATGATGTCAGGTGCGGGCTCGGGGACTCAGGAGTTGGGCCGCAAGCCAGCGATAGGGAAGCGCGCCGTGGTTGTTGCGCTGATGCCGTAGGATCACGGCGGAACGGCGCGCCCGCTTGGTTGTATCCTTCACGGCGCCCACAATATACAGCGGGGTTCGTTGGCGTCCCAGCGCAAGGGCCTTCAAGCGCGCGCGCCTCGTGATCCTGAAGCATAGCCTCGGCCGGCTTGACTGGCATGTCTGTACGTGCTCGTGTCGGGCGCGGGCGTTATGCGGGCGTGGAGATCGGGCTCGAGGCCAAGGGGATGATCGAAGACTGGAAAAGGCATTACACATGAAGCGGCCACACAGATCGCTGGGGTACCGACCCCCAGCACCTGGGTGCTTCTACCCGGAACTTGTCGCCAACCTGCCTGCCGGACTTCGGCGAGCTCAGTCGAGCCGCAGGCGGGTGCTTGACCCGGGACCACCGACATACACATTGGCACACCATTAGATAGTTGGCCCGCAGCAACATGCGATTGGAAGACTTCGCAAGACAGCACTCCGGCGGATGAGCTTTCAAGTACCGCAATGGTTGTTGCTGGCCGGATACACTCTCCTAACCACCGCTATTTTCTACAGCCGGAGGCCCAAAATGCTGCTGCGAAGTAGCATTCAAACCCTTCCCCGCGAAACGGCGAGCCTGCCTGCCCCGCCGCTCTTTGGCGGGGAGCAACTTGTTAGCCAGCGGCCCGCCGTATGAGCAAGGCCAAAGGACTAACGTGTCAATACCATCTTGCCAACCTCAAGGAACTTTCCTTCAGGTTGAGAAACATCTCTGATCGTTAGATGGTAGAAGTACATGCCGCTCGGAGCACTTGTTGTCCACATCACGTTGTGTTCTCCAACTTCTGCGACATGATCCTGGAGCAGGACCATCTGCTGCCCCAGCATGTTGAAGATCGCCAGACGAACATGGCTGCGTGCGGAAAGCTTGTAGCGTATCGTTGTGCTCGGATTGAAGGGATTGGGATAGCATCGACTGAACGGAGGACCTGTCCGGACCGCCGGTGCGTCGGTCGAGACCGCCGTTGTCAACGGATCTGCGAGCGGTCGGGACCAGATCGTGCCATTGACGGAGGCAAAGACAAGTGAGTCGCTGACGCCGAGCGAAAAGATGTGCGCGAAGGTCAAAGGTAGTCCTTCATCGTGTCGCTGCCACGTGAGGCCGCTATCTTCGGAGACACGAACGCTTCCGTATGTGCCGACGAAGATCTTCGTACTCGTAGCGGCGATCGACCATGGATCGCCTGCCCCAGGCCCGAGTTCACACGCTCGCCAACTCTCTCCGAAGTCAAAGGACACTCTAACACCACTCGTGCCGGCCGAATAGATCTGCTGTCCCGTCAGGGCGATCGCCCGGACACCCCCTCCCGGCAAGGCTGTATCTGTTCTTGCCCACGTTGCGCCGCCATTTGTCGATCGAAACAAGCCGCCGCCGTTCGTTCCCGCAAACACGCCTGAGTTCTCTGCCGCGAGACAGACGACATTGGAGAACGTCAGGCCGACATTCGTTCCGATCCAAGAGTTGCCTTGGTCGGTGGTGCGATACACACCGTAGTACGTCCCGGCCAAGATGGCTTCTTCCGTGGCCACGAGGCCTTGGACAACGGCGAACGAGTTTGTGTCGTAGGGGTCCTTGGGCAGTCCATTGTTGATGGCAGACCATGATGAGCCGTTGTCTGTCGAGCGGAAGCATCCTCCGCCAAAAGTCCCGGCGATGATGACGCCATCCTGATGGGCCATTGCAGGCACGTCAAGGACGGTCAACCCCGTGTTGATCTGAACCCAGGATGCACCACGGTCTGTTGAGCGAGAAACTCCACCGGCAAAACCGCTGGCGTATAGGGTTGAACCAATGTTCATCAGCGCGCGGGTATCACCCCGGGGTGCACTTAGTTGTTGCCACTGAGCGCGAACAGGGGCGACATGGACTGCCAGCGCGATACAGGTCGCGCAGAGCAGCAGTGGATTTGCCGGGCATAGTGTGGTTCTATTCATGAGACGGGCCACATAACGGCGGGGAGCCCTGCCTGCCACGTTCGAGGGTCAACCTCCGCACGTGGCAAGCTGGCAGGCAGGTAACCTGCGCCGTTGCGTTGTAGGACCCGGAGGGGCAAAACGTATCGCGAAGCGATACCAACTGCCTCCGGCAGATGAACTGTAAAATACCGTAATGGTTTTACTGACCTGCCCCGCCGCTCTTTGGCGGGGAGCGACTTGTTGGCTGGCACATTCACCAGCCGACTTGGACGGCCCAACTTACCGACCAGAAGGATCGCGCAGCATTGATGTTGGCGTAAATGCGATGCACGTAGCCAATTGAAGGTGAAAGCATCTGGACCAATTCAAGTTGGACTGGAATACCGATACCTACACGGGCTATCCCATCACGGGTCGATGAGTTCACGCCATCAAACACGAAATATCGAATCGGTCCATCGCGCAACACGCTTCGATTCAAACTGGCACCAATTGACGCCGACACCCGGTATTCTGTTTCCTTATTGACCAAAAGGGGTATCGGAAACAACGGAAACAGTGGTCGGGAGAGCTTGAATGCATACGATCGACCATATGTCACGGCAATTCCGGCCATGAACTCTTCAGTATCATCAGGGCCATGATATCCACCAAACGACTTCATTTCCATGACAAAGAAGAAGCAGACTCCATAGAGCTCCTGCCCGCTGGAGAAGTTGAAGTCTATGGTTCCAATTGAAGCAAAATGGTCTTTTGACGGATTGATCCCAACTGAAAGGCCCGCATGAAGCCTATCAGGCTCGACGCCAACTTCCTGCGAAAGGGAAGTTGGGCCGATGCTCAGAAGCATCAAGATGACAGGCACAATTCTGATTGGAGCTGGTTGCATATGATGTGCCAGCTAACGGCGGGAGCCCTGCCTGCCACGTTCAAGGGTCAACCTCCGCACGTGGCAAGCTGGCAGGCAGGTAACCTGCGCCGCCGCGTTGTAGGAGCCGGAGGCCCAAAACGTATCGCGAAGCGATACCAACTGCCTCCGGCTGATGGACTTTCAAGTACCGCAATGGTCGTTGCTGGCCTGGGCCGCTTACTCTACTTTCGTCATTATCTACGAAGCCACTGCGAAAGTGCGAGCCTGCCCGACTGCCAGCGGCAGGCGGGCGCAGGTTCAGCGACTTGTTAGGAGGGCAGGCGGCGTGAGTTGGAACTTGCACGTATGCTGTTAATACCGTATGTTGTACCGTGATCATCAACTTCGCCGATAAAGGCACCGAAGACCTGCATAACGGTTACGACACGAAGGCGGCGCGCCGCATTCCTCAAGCGATCTGGAAAGCAGCCAGATTTAGACTCGACGCCATGGACGGTGCGAAGCAACTGCAAGACCTGAGGTTTCCTCCGGGAAACAGACTCGAGTCATTGAAAGGTGATCTGTCGGGATACCACTCAATACGGATCAACGATCAATTCCGGATCATCTTCCGCTGGGTCGAAGGCGATATCCACGACGTTGAAATTACAGATTATCACTAAAGAGCACATCATGATTCCCAAGAACCGCCGTCCTACCCATCCGGGTGAGATCCTCCTGGAACTCTACCTGAAACCGATGGGCATGAGTCAGATGGAGCTGGCACGCCGCATGGGTGTACCCATTCAGCGGGTGAATACGCTCATCAACGGCAAGCGGGACATGAGTCCGGAGACGGCAATTCTGCTTTCTCGCGTTCTCAAGACGACTTCCCAGTACTGGATGAACCTGCAAATGAACTGCGACTTGTACGACGCTCAGAAGCGTCTTGGTCACGCCGCCTAGCCTGCCCGCCTAACGGCGGGAGCCCTCCCTGCCACGTTCAAGGGTCCACCTCCGCACGTGGCAAGCCGGCAGGCAGGTAACCTGCGCCGCCGCGTTGTAGGAGCCGGAGGCCCAAAACGTATCGCGAAGCGATACCAACTGCCTCCGGCAGATGGACTTTCAAGTACCGCAATGGTCGTTGCTGGCCTGGGCCGCTTACTCTACTTTCGTCATTATCTACGAAGCCACTGCGAAGGTGCGAGCCTGCCCGACTGCCAGCGGCAGGCGGACGCAGGTTCAGCGAATTGTTAGGCGGCGTAGATCCCCGGATGGTGCGGTTGACATCGACCGTTATTGAGTCTATATTGTGGTCAAGGAGAATCACCGCCATGAAACTGAGCACGGCCGTCAAGCCTATTAGCTACCTGAAAGCTCACGCCTCGGAGCTCATTCGGGACATCACCACCACTCGCCAGGCGCTTGTCGTCACGCACAACGGCGAAGCGAAGGTGGTCGTTCAGGATATCCGATCGTACGAGCAAATGCAGGAAACACTCGCACTGCTCAAGATCCTGACCCGCAGCAAGCAAAACATCCGCCGCGGTAAGTCGAAGTCGATCGAAGCAGCGTTTGATAGCCTGGACAAGAGAATCGCCGCGTTCAAAAATGAAAAAGTATGACGTAGTCCTCGACACGGACGCGGAAGATGATCTCTTCGACATCTACGCGTACGTGGCTGTCAATGACTTAACAGACAAAGCCGACAAGCTTTTCGCGTCGCTGCGTCGGACTTGTCTGAAGTTGAAGACCCTGCCTTATCGCGGCAACGTACCACCCGAATTATTCGAGATCGGCGTGGTCGAATTCCGCGAAATCCGCTACAAACCCTTCCGAATCCTCTACTCGATTGAAGGCTCCACGGTGAACGTCCACTGTGTGCTTGACGGCCGTCGGGACATGCAAACCATCCTCCAAGAGCGACTCCTCCGCTGAGTTGCGCCGCCTATCGGCCGGGCTAACCTGCGCCGCCGCGTTGTAGGAGCCGGAGGCCCAAAACGTATCGCGAAGCGATACCAACTGCCTCCGGCAGATGAACTTTCAAGTACCGCAATGGCTGTTGCTAGCCTGAACACCTTCCTCTACTTCCGCCCGTATCCACAAAAACCCTTCGAAGCGGCGAGCGCAGGTTGAGCGACTTGTTAGGCGGCGGCATTCAGGAAATGAAGCACTGTCCCGAAGGGGGTGCGATATGATTCACCGACTCCACAGATTTCCATCTGCGTCCGTCTTGATCACGAAAGCATCATTCGAGCCATCGCCAAATGACGACCCATAGCCAGTCACGACATAGCCACCGTCGGGCGCTAGCAGGACAGATTGAGCATAGTCGTATTGGCGTCCACCAAAGGTCCTCCTCCAGACTAGGTTGCCGCCCGCATCAGTCTTAAGAAGAAAGGCAGAGGTGAAGCTCCCGACATACGAGGACCCGGCTACGACATAACCTCCGTCAGAGGTTTGTCGGACGGAGTATCCAAGATCGTACGTGCCGCCGAGCGTTCTCGTCCACAACGTATTCCCGACGGAATCCACCTTGATGAGATAGACACGCGGACCAGCCCCAAAGGAGTTGGTATAGCCCGAGACGACAAAGCCATTGTCTGTTGTCATGTGAACATCAAGTCCCCCATCCTCGCCACTCCCCCCAAAGGTCTTTGTCCAAAGCGTATCGCCATTGGTGTTCGTTCTGATCAGATAGGCATCGACAAAACTCGCGGCGCTTGGATATGCCCACCCAGCAATCACGTAACCTCCGTCGGTAGTTTGGAGAACTGAAGACCCCCCCTCGGCCCGATCACCGCCAATGGTCCGTGTCCAAAGTGCGTCGCCACCAGCGTCAGTCTTGATGAGATACACATCGGAGTTCTGTTGGTCGTGCTGGGTAGTTCCGACGATGACATACCCGCCGTCCGTCGTTTGGTAGACCGAAGCGCCATCGTCAATTAGATTGCTGCCGTACGTCTTCGACCACAACACGTTCCTATTGACATCAGTCTTGACGAGATATACATCAGCCTCGCCAGCGCCGCTTGACTTGGTATAACCGGTGATAATGGTGCCTCCGTCGGCGGTCTGTTGGAACGATCGACCAACATCATCACCGCTGCCGCCAATGGTCTTCGACCAGACGAGGTTCCCGCCGGAATCGGTCTTGAATAGAAAGACATCCAAGCCGCCTGCTCCGATGGACGAGGTATATCCGACAACCGTGTATCCGCCTCCGACAGCCAGTTGGACAGCGTTTCCGCCATCGTTACCACTTCCACCGTACGCGGCCCATTTGTAGAATCGCCTTGATTGGGACCAAAGTCCTGGAGTGTTGTGAAGGTCTCTGCCTCGCACTCTCCAATAGTGCCACAGCAATGGCGAGCGAGGAGTAACGACCACCGATGTGTCTGTAAGTGTGCCGCTTGTGTCAGAGTTTCTGAAGTCTTGATACGTCGCCAACTCAAATGAGAATGCGATGTAGATCGAGGAATCCCGCCATGTAAGCGCTGTGGTTGTTGACTGAAGGAAGGAGTTGTCCTCAGGGGAATTGAGTTCAGGGACTGGGATCGAAGCAAGCGAATTGTCGGTCTCGGGGTCGGTCGGTTCATCTGTGCAGCCCGCCAAGAGGAGGAAAATAGCGAGTGTCACGAATGAATTCCCTGCACGTTTGAAAAGGCCCACTGCCTTCATATGGCTATGTCTTGTGGCTGGCATTGCGAGTGACTGGCGCCGAAATGGAAGACGGTAGCCGCCGCCTAACGGCGGGAGCTAACCTGCGCCGCCGTGTTCGAGGATAAGATGAACGTTGGAGTTGCTGTTACGTTTTTGCTGGCCTGAAAACTCTCTTCTAGTCCGCTGCCTTCCACAATGGACCCGCGAAACGGCGAGCGCAGCTTGAGCGACTTGTTAGGCGGGCAAAGCGCTGGTGATTGCATTTGACAGCGGCCCGAAGCATATTATACTCACCAAGGAGATGTCGGTATGAAATTCATCATCACAATCACGCGCGACGAAGACGGCATGTTCATCGCAGAATGCCCGTCAATTCCTGGCTGCGTGAGTCAAGGCAAGACCGAGGAAGAAGCTCAACGCAACGTTCAAGACGCGATTCGAGAGTCTTTGATCGCGCGATCTGAACTCGGTATGCCGCTCACGATTGCTACGCGTCAAGTCGACATCGCCGTCTAATATGCCTCCGATTCCGCTCCTTCGACCATCCGAAGTCATCAAAGCGTTCGAGAAGCTCGGATGGTCGATCGCCCGCCAACGCGGAAGTCACATTATTCTCACCAAACCTGGCAACATCGCAACCCTCTCGGTCCCCGACCACCCGCAAGTCGCGCGTGGAACTCTTCGGAGCCTGATCTCGAAGGCTGGGATTACGGTCGAAGAATTTCTCGCTGCTTCGGGCCGCTGATCCCCTAGCCGCTTTGACCGCCTAACGGCGGGAGCTAACCTGCGCCGCGCCGACCATAAAGTACCAGGCTGGTTGTTGCTAGCTTGAGCTGTTTACTCTACTACCGTCATTTTCTACGAAGCCACTGCGAAGGCGCGAGCGCAGGTTCAGCGACTTGTTAGGCGGTTGCCGTCATTTCAGACTGACAATACCTGCCGTTATAGACTGAACGCAAACTGCTTCGTAGTGCGAAAGTAGTGGACTCCTATCCACATCGACTTGGCGTTTGGAACATAGAACGCTAAAGTCCCGTGTGCGTCCTCGAGTGGAAGACTCAACCGCAGGTTGTGTGGACCCATGGGGAGCTGGAAGTTTAGCCCGACGACACCAAGCGAGTTGCCACTGAATACTCTTGCTCCGAACAGTTGGTTTCCGTCTAGTTCGACAAGCATAGAATCATCGTCTAGGCCAGATTCAAATCTGAAAACGACGTGCACCGGTTCACCAAGATCCTGACCGAGATCCCGACATCCGATACCGAGGGCAATGATCAGAACTATGATGTAACTCTTCATGGCAATGATTGCGCAAGCTGACAAGGCAACCGCCTAACGGCGGGAGCTAAGCTGCGCCGCCGTGTTGTAGGACAAGATGATGTCTCAGTTAGTAGTTCGATTACTGCTACGCTTCCCGCCTGGATCTAGCAGGATGCTGAAAAATGGTCGATTACCAACTTCGAGTTGAGTTGGGTGCGTTTGAACGAAGCTGCGGCACGCTGAGCGCGTCCCTCATCGTGCA
>JALONQ010000041.1 GCA_025454835.1 Bacteroidota bacterium
ACGATGAGGGACGCGCTCAGCGTGCCGCAGCTTCGTTCAAACGCACCCAACTCAACTCGAAGTTGGTAATCGACCATTTTTCAGCATCCTGCTAGAAGCTCTCGATGGCCCGTTCGACGGTCTCGTACTCTTTGAAGACCTTGACAAGCTGAGTGATGACGAAGAGACTTTCGACCTTCTCCGTCACCGCCGCCAGCCGGAGGTCTCCGCCTTTGTTCTTGACCGAGGTCAGCGCGGCGATCAGCGTTCCGAGCCCGGTGCTGCTGACGTACCGAACGCTCGAAAGATCCACGACGACGTGGTTCGTGCCGGCATCAAGAAGGGTCTTGATCTTCAGGCGCAGGTCAGCGGTCTCGGGCTCCGCCATCAGATCACCTTTCAGCGAGAGAACGGCCACCTTGCCATGCATCTTCTCTTTGATCGTCACGGGACCTCCTGCAGAAGGTTGATAATTATCTTGAGCCGTATGATGATAGGCCGAATTATGGGGAATGTCAACGCGTCCCCCGGGGGCGCCCAACAGCGCGAGCCGGCCATGCGGCGTCCGCTTTCTCTCCCCCACCGTTCCGAACGTCCTCCGCAGGTTGCTCTTGATCTGGTCGTGCAGTGTGGCCGCCAACTCCACCCCGTCGCGCCTCCGCCTACGACGACACAATGCCGCAACAGATCGTACGGCAGCTCGAACGGCTCCGGCTTGTGTTCAGAACGACAACGGACGACCTTTCGAGCGGGGATGAAAGCAACGGCCTCGGGCTGAAGACTGTGACATCGAAGCGAGCTGCGTCAACGCGCTTCAGCAGGCCGAACGACGAGAGACCACCGCCGAGGACGAGGAGGCGCGGCCGACCGGAAGGATCGGTCACCGAGGCTGCCGAATGGTGGTAATGGACTCGGCCAGCGTGTCGCTCGCCAAGCCTCCGAAGATGCCGAGCGCGCCGCGAACGTTGGAATAGTCGGGCTGGTCGAGCCTGATCGTGAAGCGATCTTCGAAACTGTTCGCGTAAGCGAAGTACGTGAAGAGGTGCCGGTCGACCTGCAGCAACACGAACAGAGCGCGACGCATCTGCACGTTCGGCCTGCCGTGGCGTGCGTAGATGAGCGAGATCGTCTCTTCGTAGGCCAGGTTGTTGAAGAAGACCGGCTCGGGCGGTGGCAGTCCGCCGCCGACGGAGACGGAGCTCGCCCGCCGCACGAGCGTGGGCAGGATCGGTTCCAGGGCGTCGCCGCTGGCGATGCCCGTGTACGCCAGCGGGACCTCCGCGAGTTCCCGTTCCCACACGCCGTTGCGGTACACTTCGTACTCGATGAGGAGGCGGACCATGAACCCGAGTGCCTCGTTCGACACGGCGACGTTCACGACGATCGGGGTCTCCAGAGGGTAGCTGTGCGGCTGGCTCAGAACGTATGGGTCCCGGACCGCGAGCGGCGTGCCGATGCTGGAGGGCACCACGATCGCCGCGGTGGCCGTGCCGGCGGGCGTCTGCACCTGCAGCGTGTAGGCACCGCCGCGGGCAGGCCGGAAGCCGGCGGCCCGGTACTCCACGATGACGCTGTCGGAGGTTCCCGGCTCTCCCGGCACCGCCACCGGCTGGAACACCACCGGACCTCCCGGTCCGGCCACCGTGACGACGGCCCCCGAGACCGGCGCGATCACCGGCGACGGATCTGATGGGGCCAAGGTCGCCGTCAGCCGCACGACCTGCGTATCGGACCCCGCGTGGAGCGGGGCGAACACGGCGAACGGCCTCGGACCCGCCACCGTCGGATCGAACGCTTCGGAACAACCGGCGGCCACGATGATCGCGGCCAGCGCCATCACATCGAGCGGGCGAGTCATTGGTATTCGATCGTCAGCATGGCCGACGGGAAGAACGACAGCGAATTCACGCGTCGCCCGTTCCGGCGGTCGTAATAGAAGATGTTCTTGCGGTCGTACACGTTGGTGATGCTGGTCCCCATGCCCACCCGGAAGCTTCCGATCTCGATGCGGTACGTCAGTGCAAGGTCCATGCGATGGTAATCGGGAAGCTCGTGACTGTTCTTCGCGCCGAGGGCGAGATACGGCTGACCGAGGTCGATGGATGACGGGTCGCGAACGAACTCGGCCAGCGTGGGCCTCCGATACGACGCAACGCTCGGCGTGAAGGGCAGGCCGGAACCATAGTCCCACCGTGCCGACGCCTCCAGGCCCGGCAGCAGGCGGACAACCGAGAGCAGTTTCAATGAATGCCGCCGGTCATACCGGGGCCGGTAGGTGAGTCCCGGTTGGCTCAGCGAGGTGGAGGCGAGACCATACGAGGCCATGATGTCGACATCCGCGTGCTGGAACCGCACCATCGCCTCCGCTCCCGAGGCCGATCCGCTGCCGCTGATATAGTCAGGGTCGGCCGGCACAAGCTTGTCGCGGTTGTACATGACCAACGAATGGAACTCCTTGTGGTAGGTCTGCAGGTCGATCCCCCACCGATCGGAGACGGATCCGCCGACACCCATCACAAGATGGTCCGATCGCTCCGGTTCGAGACTCGTCGGCACGGCGATCCATGCGTCGAAGAGCGTGATGAGGTCGTCCTCATTGTTGACCGTGATCAGGTGTTGGGTGAACCGGCCAAAGGCGGCCTTGATGCGCCAGTCGTCAAACAGCGCGTACGATGCTGTGAACCGCGGCTGCAGCCACGACGAGCCGCGCGAGCGGAACAGGGCCCCCAGGTCGACATGCAGCCCGCCGTCGACCTTGATGCGATCGATCGTGAATTGTGACCGGAACCATGTGGAGATGTCGGGCACGGTCTCGGTCAATCGCAGCCTCGTCCCCGTGTTGTTTACGAGCTCATATTCCAGCGTCGCGAAATTGAATTCGAACCCGAAGAAGTAGAGCGTGCGCGTGTCGGTGTAGAGGGTGGCGTTTAGTCGTACGGTGAAATCCTCGACGCTGCTCCTCGCGGGCGTCTCCCGGCTGATGGCGTCGGGCGTGCGCGTGCCCTCGAACCCGCTAGCGTAGGCGACGGCCGATACGTAGAGTCGCTGATCGAGCAGGCCCGAGCCGGTGACGTTCAGGGCCTTGTTGCTCCAGGCATAGTCCGACGCGCCCGGTTCTTCAAAAGAGATCCGGTCACCGCTCAGGAAGGTCGAGCCCGAGTACCGAGCCTGCCCCCCCTGCCCATCGACCGTCACCTTGGCGAAGAGATCGTAGAACGACAGCGGAGCATCCTGGCTGACGAAGCGGTCGTAGGTCCCGGACGTCAGCGACCGGCGGCCGTTGACGAAGAAGCGGAACTGCTCGCCGATCGGACCTTCGAGCTGCAGCTTACCCGACAACAGGTTCAGGTTGGATCGGACGGCGATGCCCGACGTCCGTCCGTCGCGGGTACTGAGGTTGACGACCGAGGAAAGGCGCCCGCCGAAGCCGGGAGGGAACGCGCCCGTGTACACCTCGGTGGTCTGCACGAGGTCCGGGTCGAAGATGCTGAAGATGCCGAGCGCGTGGTAGGGATTGTAGATCCGCATGCCGTCGAGCAGGATCAAGTTCTGGTCGCCCGCGCCGCCGCGAACGTAGAACTGGGCGCTGACGTCGCTCGTTGATACGATGCCCGGCAGGACCGCGATGCTGCGAAAGACGTCCCCCTGCGCGGTCACAGGAACAAGCTTCAGGTCGTTCTGGTCCAGGACCTGCACGCTCGTTTGGATCTCCTTGAGCTCGCGCTTGGCCCGTTCGGTCACCACCACCTCGCCCATCTTCACCGCCTCGGGGGTCAGGTGGAACGTCAGATTCAGCACGATCCCCCGCCGGATGAAGATCCGCTTCACGCTTCTCACATAGCCGACGGAACTGACCGCGAGGTCATACGTGCCTTCGGGCAGTGCTCCGATGAGAAAGAACCCCTGCAGGTTTGACGACGCTCCTCGCGGCGTGTTCAGGACCATGATGGAGGCATACGGTATCTTTTCGCCCGTGGTGCTGTCGACCACGATGCCCCGCACGTCGCCCGTCTGGCTGAACGCCGGCATGGCCAGCAGGACCAAAAGAACCAGCAGTGCGGATGTCCTCGTCGGTGGGCTCATGGGTGGTCAACGTAGGAAGAATTGAGCCGGATGACAAATTGAGTACATTCCATCTATGCGTCTACGGAGTCTGGACAATCTGGATGCGCCGGAATTGCGTGCGTACCGTACACTTCGCCGACCCGAGGAGCATCTGCGGGAAGGTCTGTTCATCGCCGAGGGAGACAAGGTGGCCCTCCGACTGTTCGAAAGCGGTCTCGAGGTCGTCTCCATCCTTCTGACCCCCGCCTGGCTCGAGCAGCACCGCCACACCATCGAAGCGCTCGTTCCCGCACCCGAGGTCTTCGTCGCACCCAAGGAAGTCGTCGAGAAGATCGTCGGGTTTCCGCTCCATCAGGGCATCATGGCCCTCGGACGCGTGCCACGGTCCCGTGCCACGGAAGAGACCCTCGCCGAGGCGCGCAAGCCGTGGCTACTTGTCGCACTGGACGGACTGGCCAACGCCGAGAACGTCGGCGTGCTTGTTCGGAACGCAGCGGCCTTCGGCGCCACAGCCATCGTGGCCGGCGAGACCTCGAGCAGCCCGTATCTGCGTCGCGCCGTCCGGAATTCCATGGGGACCGTCTTTCGCATCCCCGTCCTCCATCCCGCTTCGCTGTCGGCGTGGATCGACGACCTCCGTGACGACCACGGCGTTCGGATCATTGCGGCCGATGCCGACCCACAAGCCACGCCCCTCCCGTCATGCGACTTGCGCGGAAATGTCTGCGTGGTGTTCGGAAGCGAGGGGATGGGTCTTCGCCCCGACGTGCTCGCGCGCTGTCACGAGCGTACGTTCATCCCGATGCAGGAAGGCGTTGATTCGTTGAACGTGGCGAGCGCCAGCGCGGCGGTGTTGTACGAGGCACGCCGTCAACGGATATCCCGCGGCGCGTAGAGCCGGGTCCCCATGCGGTCATCCCGCGGCGCGTAGAGCCGGGTCCGTGACCCGACCGGGTCACGGACCCGGCGTTCCGCCATCATCGGTGACCGGGGGAGACCCCACCGCCTTCCCCGGTGGAGCTACGCAGAAGCTCGCATCCACCCACCCCCGGCGCACCCCTTCCCAGAAGTTGTGGTACGGATAGTCCTTCGGCAGGATAGCTTGGTGCTTCCAGCAGTTGGAGTAGATGTAGCGAACGTGCGTTGTGAAGTCCCGCTGATTCCGGTCTGGCCGTATCCAGTGATCCCACGTGCCCAACAACCAGACATGTTCCTCAAGCCGGCGTCCGGCGAGACCGATGAGTCGCGATGTGTGCTTCTTGAAGTCACACAGGAACGACGACAGGTCCTCGGCACGTTCGACCTCTACCATCACGTGCAGATGGTCCGCTTGAACCGTATACGCAAGTAACGCAGCCACGCGTCGTGCATAGAACCCAAGATCGTGGATGACGATCGCCGCCACATCAGGCAGCAGCAGGATCTTCTGTCGACGGTAGGTGACCAGCGTCAGGAAGTAGGCCGCATGGTCCACATGAAGCCGATGCGGCTTGTGCGAGATGACCATCATTCCCCCTCAGGAATGGAGTGACCCGGTGCCATGCAAGCAAACGAACGCGCTTCGCGGCCGATGGAGCGCGTTGAAACGACGCCTACGGCTTCGGCGGCGGCAAGGCGCGCGCGACCACGACCGACTGCCAGCCGCACGTCTTATGCGTCCCGTCGCAGAACGGCATGTCCTTGCTGTGACCGCAACGGCAGAGTGAAACGGCGGTACGGCCGGCGAGGTCGAACGCCTGCCCCTGACCGTCAACGATCTCGAAATCGCCTTCGACGCGAAGACTGCCGTTCGGTTTGACCGTGATCTTGGTTGGCATGGCGCTATCGTTGAGGGGTGGTGGTGTTTGAGATGATCGTGAATGGCACGTACACTTCTGTTGTTTCCCATCGCAGACGCAACACGCCGCTCCGGGTTCCCGTCTTCTCCAGCACGATCGTGAACCTCTCCACCGGGCTTCGCAGGGTCCGCTGGTTCATCGGGATGCGCACGAGGTCAAGCGACGGATCATACACCGTTCCCCACTGTCCCGTCTGCCGATTGACCATCAGCTTCCACTGTTTCGGCGAGGGCATCGTGTACAGCGTGTAGGCTCCCTTGGGCACCAGCGTGTCCCCGAGCCGCAGGTCCACGTCGGTGATGAACGATGTCGCCTCGTTCGCGCCCGTCCGCCACCACTTGTTGTACGGCACGAGGCCCCCCATGATCACGCGACCGCGCATCGACGGACGTCCATAGTCGACGAAGATGCGCCCGCCTGCCGCTGGGAATCCGCTTTGGCGGGCAGGCTTGCCGTTGAAGCGCACCTGGACGGAATCGCGCGGGCTCAGGATGGGCTGTTGCGACGCCGCCTCGACAGCGGGCCAAGCCAAGGCGAGGGCAACGAAGATCGGGCGTAAGAGAATGGTCGTACGTTTCATTGATGACAGGGTAGAGAATATTGACTGACGGCGCAAGATGCCGTTCATGTTCCTCGTGCCGATTCGTAGGCCTTGAGCGTCTCTTCGTCGAAGCAGGTCACGGTCACGTTCAGTGACGGATCTCGGCGCAACGCACCCTGGATCTCGCGCAGAGCGATGGCGACCGCTTGCTCCAGCGGAAACCCGTACGACCCCGTGCTGATCGAAGGCAGACCGATCGAACGGACCCCGTATTCCTGCGCGGCGTCGAAGCATGACCGGTAGCACTTCGCCAGGTCCTCTTCTTCGTGCTGAGTCCCGCCGTGCCACACCGGACCGACCGTATGAATGACATACGTCGCCGGCAATCGGTATCCTTTGGTGACCTTGGCTTCTCCGGTGCGGCATCCGCCGAGCGTGCGGCACTCGGCCAACAATTCCGGTCCGGCCGCCCGATGGATGGCGCCGTCCACTCCGCCGCCGCCGGACAATGTGGCATTCGCCGCGTTGACGATGGCGTCGACCTTCAAGGTCGTGATGTCGGCTCGGATGATGGAGAGCATCGTTCTTTCTCCTGCGCCATGGTATGAAGCCTGACGACACCGCGCAGCCGCTGCGGCTCAGAGCACGGTGTGAAGGCCTCGACTCAGCCCTTCTTCGGCTCCAGCGGCCGTACGACCATGATGCCTGTTTGGCCCTTGTTCCCCGCCAGGTATTCGTGGAGCGGCCTGTCGCTGATGAGCACCTTCTTCCCCGCCAGAGGGGCATGCATGAACTTCGTCACCCCGTTCTGCTTGACGATGATCCCGGTGTGCGACGTGTCGAGTCCCGGAACATCGGTCGTCGTGCCGAGGATGTCGCCGTTCCGCAGACGGTCCTCGATCGCCTTCATATTCCCCTTCGGAATGTAATACCGTGTCCGTTCGTTGATCGCCTTCTCCTGCGCCGCGATGACGGCCACGAGCTCCGGCTTCTCCTTGAGCTGGCGGTAGGAATCTGGGTGCTTCGACATGAAGGACACGCTGTTGACGAACACCTCTCCCCCCAGGTCCTTCGTGACGTCCATCCAGGTGCCGCGTCGGGCATTGTCGAAGAAGTAGTCGGACGTGTAGTGGAGGCGGCTGGCGTACCCGTCGATCTTCCCGTCGCGATACCGGATCCACTGGAGTTGCTCCCGGTAGTCCTCGAACGTCGTCCGGCCGAGCTTCACGCACCGGGCGAACGTCAGGGCATTCTCGTAGAACGACACGCAATCGAGGCCGCGCATGTTCACGACGAGCCGCTCTTCGCCCGGCACCTCGAGCGCGTGCGCCAGATACGGCGTGCCGATGAACGATCTTCCGATCTCGACCATGGCGTCTCCGATCGACGCGGACGAGAGATCTTTGTTCACGGCCAGCTCGAACTTCGACCGGCAGATCTCCTCGTCGCCGGGCTCCTGCGGCATACGGAGCCACGGACCGGGAGTGCTGAGGGCGACAGCAGACCAGAGTGTGGGAACGGCGCTCAAAAAGGCTCGGCGATCCATGGCAGACTCCTCAAGGCGTCAGAAGATGATGATCTGGCAACCCAGCATCAGCTGGACGGCAGAATAGTTGAATTCGATCGTCGTATCATGAGCCCGCTCCAGGCTGAACTCCCGGAGCGTCCCCGACATCGTCCCCATCGGCGCATGCTGGTAGTGCGCGATCGCCGTGAGCGAGACCCGTTCGCTGAACGGAACGTCGGCCCGAAAGCTCGCGCGCACGATCAGCTTCGACTTGCGGTAGATGGCGTAGGCATCCTGCAGAACCCGCTCTTCGGTCAACGGACCCGCTTTCACGGTCTCGGTCTCCGTCGTGATCTGGTCGGCCGTTGCCCACAGATTCGCCACGCCGACAGACACGCTGATCTCCGATCCGCCGGTGATCGGCGGGAAATAGTAAAGGACGTCGACCCCCCCGACCACCGAGGTCAACCGGCGGTCCAGCGAGAGAAACCGTGCGGAGTCGTGCAGCGCCACGTTCGTCCGGGCCTGCTGGTAGGAAGCGAACGGCGCCACCGCCATATCCCGTTCGTATCGGTACTTGCCCGAGATCTCAACGAGCGGAGCACAACGCAGCGCCGGAAAATCTCCGATGGGAATGCCGAGGGCATTGATGGCGGCGATGTCGCGGCGGCCGTCCTCGTCGACGGCGTCGAATTGCAGCAGCGCGATGCCGGCCGAGGCCGTCAGCGTCCACGTACCTTCCTGGGCGATGATCGAGGACGACGGACCGAGCAGGCCGATCACGAGGCCGACGCTGAGGGCCGCGCGCACGCGCATCGTCAGAACGGGCTGTCGCCCGGCTCCGGTGGCGGCGGGAGGAACTGCTCGCGCGGATACTGCAGGCGGTTCTCGAACCGCGCGTACTGTTTCACAAACTGCAGCTTCACAGAATCTACCGGGCCGTTTCGCTGCTTGCCGATGATGATGTCGGCCACGCCTTCGGTCGATTCGCCGTCCTCCGCTTCGATCCCGTACATCTCGGGCCGGTGGACGAAGATCACGACGTCGGCATC
Source organism: Bacteroidota bacterium (assembly GCA_025454835.1). Lineage (GTDB taxonomy): Bacteria > Bacteroidota > Ignavibacteria > UBA10030 > UBA10030 > 2-02-FULL-55-14. The sequence goes on from JALONQ010000041.1 coordinate 8,983, forward strand.
CTGTTCGATGGCTCCCGATTCGCGCAGGTCGGCCAGAGCGGGTCGTTTGTCCGTGCGCGCTTCGACCGCGCGATTGAGCTGCGAAAGGGCAATCACCGGAATGTTCAGCTCCTTCGCCAGCGCCTTGAGCGATCGCGAGATGGCCGAGATCTCCTGTTCACGGCTCTGGGCCGAGCGGGGTCCCTGCATAAGCTGGAGGTAGTCGACGACCACCATCCCGATGTTGTGCTCGGCCTTCAGGCGTCGCGACTTGGCGCGGAGCTCCAGGATCCCGAGCCCGGGCGTGTCGTCGATGAAGATCTTCGCCTTGTAGAGCCGGCCGACGCTCACGCTCAGCTTGCGCCACTCGTCCTCCGGCAGCCGACCCGTGCGTACCTTGTGCGCATCGACGCGCGCTTCGGCGCACATGAGTCGCATCACGAGCTGTTGCACCGACATTTCCAGGCTGAAGAACGCGATCGGCACATCGTGCAGGACCGACGCATTGCGCGCTACCGACAGGACGAAGGCCGTCTTGCCCATCGACGGCCGGCCGGCGACGATGATGAGGTCCGACGGCTGAAAGCCGCCCGTCAGGTTGTCGAGGTCCGTGAACGCCGCGGGGACGCCGGTCACGCCGCTGTGACTTCCGTGGATGCTCTCGAGCATCGCCATCGTTTTCGTCACGGCCGCTCCCATCGTGACGAATGATTTCTTCATCCGCTGCTCGGAGATGTCGAAGATCTTCGCCTCCGCCTGGTCGAGCAAGCCGAGGGCATCCTCGGTCTCGCTGTAGGCGCGGTTGATGACCTCCGACGAGGCGCCGATGAGCTGGCGCATGAGGGACTTTTCGAGGACGATGTGGGCGTGGTACTCGATGTTCGCGGAGCTGGCCACGCGCGTGGTCAGTTCGGTCAGCACCACCTCGCCACCGACCTTCTCGAGATCGCCCCGGCGGCGAAGCTCTTCGGCCAGCGTGATGAGATCGACCGGCTCCGATCGCTCGAAGAGGCCGGTCATGGCCTTGAAGATGAGCCCGTGGGCCGGCTTGTAGAACGCATCGGGATCCAGCACCTCGAAGGCCTTTGCCAGCGCTTCCTTATCCAAGAGCATGGCTCCGAGGACGGATGCCTCAACATCCATTGCCTGGGGTGGTACGCGGCCTTCTGCAGATGCGCCGGTCAAGATCTCGTTGAAGCGACGGGGTTCGGCCATGAGGCTGAAGAAGTCTGTCGATAGGTGATAGGTGTGCGGAGGAAGGATGTATTAGGTGTCATTGGAATCGCATTCGGGCCGCTGCTCTCCCAACCGCCGTCCTCTTCCCTGACCGCTGATGATTGACCACGGGCTCGCTGGGTGCCAACCACTGTCCACTGATTACTGATCACTGACTACTGATCACCGACCTCTGTCCTCTGACGTCTGACCCCTCGACTCCGCGGCCTTCGCCCGCTTCGCTCGGGGCATGCCTCTGACCTCACTCTTCTCGCTTACTTCTTCACCATCTCCTCATATCGCTTGCGAAAGGCCTGCACGTCTTCCCACGTCGGCCTCTTCCAGTTCGGATTGCGCAGCAACGCCGCTGGATGGAAGGTCACCATGGTCGGGATGCCGCAGTACGAATGCCATTGTCCGCGGAGCTTGCCGAGCGATTCCTTGGTCTTGAGCAACGCTTGCCCCGCCGTCAGCCCCAGGCAGAGGATGAGCTTTGGCTGCAGCAACTCGAGCTGCCGCCAGAGATAGGGCTCGCAATGCTCGATCTCTTCGGGCGCCGGCTGGCGATTGTTGGGCGGCCGGCACTTGAGGATGTTACAGATGAAGACCTCCTCGCGCTTGAACTGCACCGCCTCGATGATCTTGTTGAGCAACTGCCCGGCCCGGCCGACGAACGGCTCGCCCTGGAGATCTTCGTCGGCGCCCGGCGCCTCACCGATCAGCACGATATCCGCCCGGGGGTTGCCAACGCCGAAGACGAACTTGGTGCGGGTCTTCCCGAGCGGGCATTTCTGGCATTCGCAAATGGCCGTGCGCAGCTCCTCGAGCGTCGACGAAGCGGTCCATGGCTCCGGCGGGTACGCGGGGAGCGACGGCGACGCCCCGAACAGCTTGGGAGCCATTGCGGCGCGGTCTGACCGCTTCGCGGTCACCGACGCTTCCGGTCGACGCGGGTCGAGCAGCAACGGACCGTTGAGCTCTTCGTCCTGTCGCAGGAAGCGTTCGACGTCGTCGAGCAATCGTCGGGCATCATCATGAAGGGAGCCGGGCATGGACCTCAAGCACGTAGGGCGACGATCCGGTCGAGCAATCGGTGTGCGACCTCGATCTTCTCCATCGCCGGCAACTCGTCGACATGACCGGCGTGGTCGATGAAGGCGACCGTGTTCCGGTCCGAACCGAAGACAGGGTTGTCCTTCGTGGCGGCGTTCACGACGATAAGGTCGAGCTGCTTCTTGGTCAGCTTCGCGCGCCCGTTCTCGAGCGCGTTCTCGGTCTCGAGGGCGAACCCGACCAGCACCGACCCACGACGCCGTACGCGGCCGACCTCGGCGAGGATGTCCGGTGTCGTGACGAGATGCAGGTCGAGCGCCGCCTCCGCGGACATCTTCTTCATCTTCTGGCCGGATGGCTTCGACGGTCGGTAGTCCGACACGGCGGCGGCCATGATGATCACATCCTGTTTCTTCGCGGCCGCCAGCACCGCCCGATGCATCTCGTGCGCGGTCTCGACGTCGATGCGATCCACGGTTCGGGGTGTCTCGAGGTGGACGGGACCCGTCACGAGCGTCACGTCGGCGCCCCGCTTCGCCGCGGCGGTGGCAATGGCGAAGCCCATCTTTCCGCTCGAACGATTGCCGATGAACCGCACCGGATCGATCGGCTCGTAGGTGGGTCCGGCCGTGACCAGAACCCGCTTCTTGCGCAGGTCTTCGTGTCGGCCGTCGACCAGCTTGCGCACGAACTCGATGATCACTTCGACATCCGGCAGTCGTCCCGGGCCCATGAGGCCGCTGGCATGCTCGCCGATGGCGGGCGGAATGATGTCCACCCCCCGCTGCCGCAGGACGCCGAGGTTCTGCTGCGTCACATCGTTGAGGTACATGTCGGCGTCCATCGTCGGAGCCACGACGAGCGGCCGACGGCACGCCAACGCCAGCACGGTCAGAAGGTTATCCGACAGTCCATGCGCGACCTTCGCGATCGTGTTCGCCGAGGCGGGCGCTATGAGCATGATGTCGCACCAGGTCGCCAGATGAATGTGGCGGGTCCCGATCTCCGATTCGGTCGACTGGTCTCTGTGCCACATCTCCAGAGCGACCGGATGCCGCGTCAGGGCCGAGAACGTGAGCGGCTGCACGAACTCCGCGGCCGCTTCGGTCATCACGACATGTACATCGGCCCCTGCGCGCACGAGCTCACGCGCGAGATACGCGCTTTTGTAGGCGGCAATGCCGCCCGTGACACCGAGGAGGATCTTAGTACCGCGCATGTGCGTTCTAAACGTCATGAATGGGCACGAAAAGGCGCTGCCTGTTCTGCGCTGTCGTCGCCTCTCGAGGCCCCGTTTTCTCCGTCACACCACTGGAGGCTCGGGTTCGTCCTTGTACTTGGCGGTGAACTTCTTCTGCTGGATCTCGTCCAGGGCCACGTCGGTCACCTTCGGCCGCATCTCGAACTCGATGCTGATCTTCAGCTGATCGGGATTGACGCCGACGTTCTCGAGGTCCTCCTCGTTCTCCGTCGTCACCTGCGTCAGCTGCTTGATCGTCTCGAGCCGCTGGTTGAGCTCGATCTTCATCTCGTCGTGGATCTGGCGGGCCCGCTTGGCCGTGACCGAGATCGCCTCGTAGATGTTGCCGGCGCTCTGGTAGAACTGTTCCATATCGATGGGCTTGATCGGCACGTGTTGCTCCTTGAAGAATGGTGTGTGGTACGTGATTGAACTCAAAGGCTCGGCGCTGCGATCCCCGCGGACCCGCGTCTTCACGCTGCGGTGAAGAAGCCCATCGATCGAATCGCCTCTCGACAGGGACCCGCAGCGCCGCCTGATCAGCGGCGGAACGCTCCCTCACCCCGGGACGAAGCGCCCGTCGGACGATCTCCGTGGCTTCGTCGGACGCCCGCTGCAGGTCATCGTTCACAACGGTGTGGTCGAATTGCGACGCCAGCTCCATCTCCATC
>JALONQ010000047.1 GCA_025454835.1 Bacteroidota bacterium
TCTTCACGTCTTCAAGGTCGGCGGCAAGCGCTTCACCGAAGTGCGGCCGACTGAACTCGAGCATATACCTCAGCGGTTTTCCGGCGAGACGCATGTCATGCAAGGCTGCTGTCCGCGCCGGATGCCCGACGACCATCGCCCGGTGCTCCAAGAACTGCTCAAGAAGTTCGGGGAGGGTCCGCTGGGCGAATCCGCGGAAATCCGTATTGTCGGCATTCCGTCGGCTCATCGGAGATCGCTCAGGAAACGACGGAACGACGAGGACCAGTCGCTCGACTGCAGAGTCCGAGCCAGCTTCCGCTGGCACTCCGCTCTCTCGCTTTCCACGTGCGCGGCCAGCCACTCCAGCGCTCGACGGTCGCCCGTCGCACGCTGCATCGCCTCTCGTACCGACTCGAGGAAGACATCGAGTTCCCGGGTCTGCCCCATATATCGAATGAGACGCTTGATCTCCGCGCTTTGACGCCGGCTCCGTTTCGGCAGCGCTTCGCGAAAGAGCCGGAGCGCTGCCTGGACTCGCCGGGCATTCACGCGCAGGTCGTGCAGCGACTCAGGGTCAGTCCCCTCGACCGCCCCCGCCCAAAGGCGCTCCATGGCCGCCGACCGCTCACGTAACACGCTGAGGGCAACGCTCCGAACATCCGGATCGGATGGATTCTCATTTCCCATGGTTATCGCACATCTGCAACTTAGCACAGCGTGGCCGAGCGTGCAATCGAAGCGTGTGTTACCAAATCGTGAACAATCGAACGCGGCGGTTCATCGTACGGTAATACACCGATAACAGTGGATTTACGCCTTCTTGATACCTTTGTGGCGTTCGTGAACCGGGATACCGGCCGAACACTGCGATCCACGAACCCATTATCTGCGGAGGTTGTCCATGCGGCTCACACCGCTCTTGATTCTCTTCTCCCTCATCGGTCTCACTGCCAGCAGCGTTGGGCAGACGTCGACATCCGGCGGCCGTATCGGCGGCGCGATCTTCGACCAGACGTCCGGCGAAGCGCTCATTGGAGCCACGGTGGTTCTCGAAGGCACGGCTCTCGGAGCTGCCACGGATATCGAAGGCGCATTTCTCGTCCGCAACGTTCCCCCCGGCAACTACACCGTGCGCGTCAGCTTCATCGGCTACACCGCTCGTCGCGTTTCTGACGTCGTGGTGAAAGACGGTGAATTGACCAAGCTGGACGTGCTTCTGTCGGAGGAGTCGCTCAAGGCGGAGGAAGTGGTCGTCACGGCACGAGCGATCAGGTCGTCGGAGGCATCAGTCCTCTCGATGAGAAAGCAGTCGGCCGCCATTGGCGACGGCATCAGTGCGGAGATGATCAAGCGTGCTCCCGACGCGACATCGGCAGACGCGCTCAAGCGTGTCGTCGGCGTGTCGATCATGGACAACAAGTATGTGCTCGTGCGCGGCGTCTCGGACCGTTATAACCAGACGACGCTCAACGGGGCGACGATGAACAGCACCGACACGGAGTCTGACAAGCGCAGTTTCGCGTTCGACATGATCCCGTCAAACCTTCTCGACAATACCGTTGTCGTGAAATCGGCCACACCCGACAAACCCGGAGACTTCACCGGCGGTTTGGTTGAGCTCAAGACGATGGACTTCCCCGATGAGCAGGTGCTGAAGGTCTCGGTCGGGTCCTCCATGAACACGATGACGACGGGCAGGGTGATCTCGGCGACGTCCGGAAGTTCGACCGACTGGCTCGCGTTCGACGACGGATTGCGGGAGGCTCCTGCCAAAGGTCTTGACGGTTATTCGATCTGGGGTGGTCTGCCCAACTCGTGGATGAACCGTTCGTCGCGGGCTCCGGTCAATCGCAGCCTTTCGGTGGCCTACGGCGACCATTTTGTGTACGACGACTTTGACCTTGGCATGGTCGCCGCACTGTCGTACAAGAGCGGCGCCACCCGAACGGAGACGGTTCAAGACTTCGTCATCGGTTCGGGCCCGCTCCGCATGTCGGGAACGAATGACGAGTACGACGTGCTGTGGGGCGGCATCGCCGAATTGCACGCCAAGTTTGGCGGCGGATCGCACAAGCTGTCGACGCGTCACGCCTACAACCGGAGCGCCGATGAGAAGGTCCAGGAGCGCGCCGGCGTCGATTTCCAGGACCGCGAGATCCGCAGCATCAGCACGCAGTGGATGGAGCGATCGCTGTATAACGGCCAGGTCTCGGGCGAGCACGCGCTGGGGATCCTCGGCGGGTCGCTGGCCGACTGGAAGTGGTACTACGGCGCCACCCGGGCTTCTGAACCGGACCGCCGTCGTCTGAAGTACCAGCGCGGTGTCGGCGACACGGGTCCGTTCGCCATCGTCGGAACGGAGAACAACGAACGGGCGTGGACCGCATTGAACGAGCACACGCGTGGTGGGGCGTTGAACATCAACGTGCCAATGGGCCGCGCGAAGCTCAAGTTCGGCGGCTCCCTGGAGTCGTCGAACCGTTCCTACGGAGTGTTGTTTACGTCGGCTGAATACCTTGGCAGTGACTTCAACCTCACGACCCTGCCGGCCGACAGCATCTTCCTTCCTCAGAATTTCGGGCCCAACAAATGGGTGGTGCGGACCTTGTCGAGTCGTTCGGATGAATACGATGCCGACCGGCGAGTGACAGCCGTCTACGCCATGGGAGACATTCCTTTCACGTTGCTGGGCGAACAGTTCCGGCTTGTCGGCGGAGCCCGGTATGAGAATGCCCGCCTTCGTGCCTTCACCTATCAGCCGGCCTATGCCAACGGCGCTTCGACCTTCGTGCCCGACACGGCCCTGCTCGAGAATGTGGATGTCCTCCCGTCGGTCAACCTGACCTATGCGATCAACGAGGTCATGAATCTCCGGCTGGCATACAGCAACTCCGTCAATCGGCCGGAACTCCGCGAGATCGCCAACGTGTCGTACTACGACTTCGTCAACTACGAAGAGGTTCGCGGCAATCCGAGTCTGAAGCGTGCTTGGGTGGACAACTATGACACACGCTTCGAGTTCTACCCCAATGTCGGCGAGATTTTGGCCGTAAGCGTGTTCTACAAGAAGATCTACGACGCCATTGAACAGCAGGTCGTATGGTCCTCCAACCCGGGCAAACGGTTTGTGAACACGCCACAGGCCGAGAACTACGGCCTCGAACTCGAATTCCGCAAGTCGCTCGCTTTCTTGGACGATTGGATGGAGCGGTTCTCTGTCACCGGGAACTACTCGCGCATCATCTCCGAGGTCCAGTTCAGCGAGGTCAGGATCGTCGGACTGACGCCGGATTATGTGCCGATCAAGGAGACGTTCACGGACATTCGTTCGATGCAGGGCCAGGCGTCATACACACTCAACGGCGGCATCCATTTCACCGAGCCGGACTGGGGTACGTCGATCAGCATGATGTATAATCGATTTGGCGTGCGTGTGGATGCCGTGGCAGACATTCGCGATGAGGACATCTTCGAACTCCCGCGCGGAACGGTCGATGTCTCCGTCACCCAACGATTGACGTCGTCGCTCGAGATGAAGCTGACCGGCCGTGACGTCGGCGCGTCGGTCCGGCGGTACGAGTTCCGGACCGGCCAGGTGTACAAGAATGTGCTCGTCGGTGCGAACTACGGCCTCCAGTTCTCGTACGCCTTCTGAAGTATCACAATCATCATACTCGGGTCATGCCCCGGTAACAGGCTCTGCTAGATTGCGACACGGAGCGCGGCGGGATGCGGCACCATGACACACCTACCGCGCCTTCTCGATGGGCCCGTTCTTCATCCATTCAACCATTATCAGGAGTCATCCGTATGCGCAAGGCTTACCTCCCGACGATTGCTGCGCTCACCTTGTTGACCGGCTCGATGTTCGCCCAGAAGCCCGAAGTGGTGATCGGACCCGGGTTGAACAGCGGCCGGACGGCGTATACGCAGGCGTTCAACCGGACGTTGGACCGTGACACGGTGTACATCCTGACGGGCATCTACATTGTGGACTCGACGTACACGCTGACGGTCGAGTCGGGGACGCTGATCAAGGGCGACACGGTGGCGACGTTGCTGATCTCGCGGGGCGCGAAGATCATGGCCGACGGGACGAAGGATGCGCCGATCGTGTTCACGTCGATGCGTCCGGCGGGCCAGCGGGCTCCGGGTGACTGGGGCGGCATCGTGCTGCTGGGCTCGGCTCCGACGAACCGTGCGACCGAACCGGTGATCGAAGGTGGCACGAACACGCTGGGCGGAGCGGCGGGTGCGCAGGCGGCCTACGGCGGGACGAACCCGACGGACAACAGCGGGGTGATGCGGTATGTGCGGCTCGAGTATCCGGGCTACCGGTTCCAGCCGAACAACGAGATCAACGGCCTGACGATGGGCGG